>CAJMNM010000025.1 GCA_905214795.1 uncultured bacterium | reverse complement strand
TTCGCCGTTACGGAATGTGCCTTTAAATTTACTTCCATCAACCAGACGAAGAATACCTTCACCGTTCATCTGACCATTGTGCCAATATCCCTCATAAACATCTCCGTTACTCCATTCATATTTTCCGTAACCTTCTCGTTTATTGGCTTTCCAGTTTCCTGTATATGAGGCGCCGTTATGCCAGGTAAATTTACCTTCACCATTCTGTTCACCTCCCTGGAAATGTCCTACATACTTATTTCCATTGGCAAACGTAAATATTCCTTCACCGGTTCGTTCTCCTTGCACATAATCACCCTCATAGACATCACCATTATGAAATTTATAGATACCTTTACCATGCTGAATATCGTCAACCCACTCTCCGGTATAGACATCTCCGTCGGCATAGTAAAATGTCCCCTTTCCGTTTCGTTGATTATTTTTCCACATACCGTCATATACGGATCCGTCATGCCAGTCAAAAACGCCCTTACCGGATTTCTGATCTGATTCCCACTCTCCTTTATAGGAGGCACCGTTAGCATAAACATATTCACCGTATCCCTGACGTTTGTCTTCTTTCCAGTTCCCTACATAAACATCGCCATTGTAGTAGTACATGGTGCCTTCACCCTGCTGATAATCACGAAACCACAAGCCGTCATATTTATTATTGTTCATAAAATAATAAATACCACGTCCGTGCTGTTGGTCCTGGAACCACTCACCCTCATATTTTTCTCCGTCAAAGAATGTATATACACCATATCCCTGACGTTTTCCTTTTACATATTCACCTTCATAAGTATCACCGTTCGGAAATGTGGTCTTTCCCTTTCCATAGGGTTTGCCTTTAAACAATTCGCCCTGATATTCTCCGCCTCCACGGAATGTATAATTACCTATTTTTATTTCCTGTGCTGCAAGTTGCATGCTTATACATGCAAACAGCGCGACAATTCCATATCTGATCATTTTTGGTTAGAATTATATGACTTAGAAGCTTTTTCAAGTACTTCTTTTGCGTGTTCCAAATCTTCTGGGGTATCAATACCAATAGTCTCAACCTCGCTTACACCGACTTTGATTGTATAGCCATTTTCCAACCAGCGTAACTGCTCTAATGATTCAGCCAGTTCCAAAGATGACTGTGGCAAAGAGGTGATTTCTTTTAACACATCAGCTTTATATGCATACAGGCCGATATGTTTGTAATATGTGTGCCCCTTCAGCCACTCCTGTTTATCCTTATTTCTCTGATAAGGAATAATTGAACGACTGAAATATAATGCCTGCATCTGTTTATTGACCACAACTTTGGGCGAGTTTATATTCTCAAGGGCGGCGAACCCGTCAGTTACGGTAAACGGTTTGACAAGAGTAGCGATATGAGTAGCCGAGTCATTAAAACAAGCCTTAATGGTTTCCAGTTGAGACGGTTGAATAAAGGGCTCGTCACCTTGAATGTTAATAATTACATCAAACGTCTCGCCAGACTTGACATACGCCTCATAACAACGGTCCGTACCGCTTTTATGCTGCGCGCTAGTCATTATCACTTCACCGCCAAATGACCGGACATGATCAAATATGCGCTGATCGTCTGTGGCCACAACAGCACGATCTACAACACCTTGAACTTGTTCATAAACTCTTTGGACAACAGTCTTGCCATCCAATACTGCTAATGGTTTTCCCGGAAAACGTGTTGAAGCATATCTTGCCGGAATGATTCCGATAAATTTCATTTTTGTATATAATTATAGTTGAATGCCATACAAAAATACAAAAAAGATTTTGTAAGAACAGACAAATACACTTATTTTGTAATCAAAAAGCATGAGAAAGATTTGCTTTTTAGGTTTAGGAAGCAACGAACCAACCAATTGTTATATTTTAAAAGCGCAAGCCCTATTGCGCAGCTTTTTCCCTGATATTGTTTTCGATAGGATACAACGAACTGTTCCTGTAGATTTTATTAATGACAAGTTATTTTTTAATCAGACGGCACGATGCTCAACATTACTCAGTATTGAAGATATGACAGCCATTCTAAAACAAACAGAAAAGAAACTGGGGAGAAGACCGGAAGACAAACAATCAGGTATTGTAAGAATAGATATTGACTTGCTGATATATGACGGTAAACAGCTTAAGACCAAAGAACTACAACGCCACGATATTATTGAAGGCCTGAAACGATTATCACAATACTGAACGCCAAGGGGCCACCGGCATTTATTTAACACCGGCGGCCCCTTGGCGTTTCTATATCTTTTTAATCTTTAATTGTTTTAATTAAACACTTCGTCTATTCCTCCGACTTCATCTACGGCTGTTTCATCTACCACTATAGATTCGCACGGATCAAAACCTTCCGGCAAATCAAATTTTTCATCAGCCGAATAACCCAGACTTTTATCTTTAAATACATTCTGGAAGAAATAAGCGCTAATAGGAAGAGCGGAAGAAGCACCTTGTCCATACGTCATGCTATTGAAATGTATGTCACGGTCCTCTCCACCAACCCAGCAGCCTGTAACCAAAGATGGCGTGAATCCCATAAACCAACCATCAGAATTTCGGTTGGTTGTACCGGTTTTTCCACCCATATCGGCATTTACATTATAACGGAAACGCATACGGCTACCTGTTCCGCCATTCATTACGCCCTGTAACATGACAATCATTTTATATGCACTTTCCTCGCTTATCACCTCGTTCATTTTAGGCTGGAATTCGGCCACAACATTTCCCTCATTGTCCTCAATCCTGGTTACATACATTGGAGCCGAACGTATACCCTTATTTGCAAATGCCGTATATGCACTGACCATTTCTGATACAGAAATCTCACAAGGCCCCAAGCATAACGCCATGGAAGGGTGAATGTCTCGATTTAACACACCAAATTCATGTATCAGACGGACAAGGGCAGCAGGGCTCAATTTACTCATAACATAAGCCGAAATCCAGTTGTTAGACTGAGCCAGTCCCCATTTTAATGTAACCATCTCACCATAACGCGAACGGCTACCATTACGCGGCGTCCAGGATTGGCCCGCTACAATATAAGTTTGCTGCACATTGGGAGCCAAATCACATGGAGACATACCATTCTCCATAGCCAACGTATAAAGGAACGGTTTGATTGTAGAACCCACCTGACGACGACCTACACCAGCCATATCATATTGGAAATAACGGTAATCCGGACCGCCGACATAAGCTTTCACAGCTCCCGTACGTGCATCCATACACATAAATCCAGCCCGTAAAAAGCCTTTATAATATCGGATTGAATCCATCGGCGTCATGACCGTATCAATATCACCATGATATGAAAATACGGTCATTTCGCAAGGTGTATTAAATGACTTTAAGATTTCAGATTCAGAAACATGGTTCTGTTTCATGGTAAGATAACGTTCACTCTGTTTCATTGAACGGTCCATAATCTGCTTAACTTCCTTTTCTGACAATTGATTGGAGAACGGACGTGTTGCCTGATGACGTTTTTCTTTATCAAAAATAGGCTGCAAATAACCAGCTACATGTTTCTCAACCGCATCTTCCGCATAACGCTGCATACGTGAATCAATCGTTGTATAAATTTTCAAACCATCCGTATATAGATTATAAGGAGTGCCGTCTTTCTTTCGATTTTTGTTACACCAACCATACAGCGGATCTGTTTCCCATGCTAATGAGTCTTCATAGAATTTCTGATCCTGCCATGACGCATAATTACTTCTGACCGGCTTCTTAGCCATCAGCATCGTACGTAGACGCTCCCGCAAATAAGTGGCAATACCTTCCTTATGATCTACACGATGGAAACGTAAAGCCAACGGTTCCAGCTTATGCACATCTGCATCTGCTTTTGACAAATAACCAGTCTTTACCATCTGTTCGAGCACCACATTACGGCGGTCACGACACCGGTCTGGTTTACGCACCGGATTAAAGTATGACGGATTCTTACACATACCTATCAGTGTAGCAGCCTCTGTAACAGAAAGATTTTTCGGTTCTTTGTTAAAATAAGTCTTTGCGGCTGTCTTTATACCCACAGCATTATGAAGAAAATCAAAATAATTCAAATACATTGTAATGATTTCCTCCTTAGTATAATATCGTTCCAATTTAACAGCTATTACCCATTCGATGGGTTTTTGCAGCGCACGCTCCATCGTACTTTGAGCCACATCAGAATAAAGCTGTTTAGCCAGCTGTTGAGTAATTGTACTTCCGCCTCCGGCATTAGACTGCCCCATAATCACTCGTTTCACAACGGCTCGCGCCAAAGCCCTGTAATCTATTCCTGAATGCTGATAAAAACGCTCATCTTCAGTTGCTACAAGCGCTTTAACCAACCAAGGTGACAAGTCATCGTATCCCACAAAAATTCTGTTTGCCCTACTATAAGACCATGTTCCCAACAGTTTTCCATCGGCAGACAGAGCCTGTGAAGCATATTTGTTTACCGGATTCTCTAATTGATATAAATTAGGCATATACCCTATCCAGCCTTGCCAGATAGCATAAAAAGCGCCTGCGACACAACCCAGACCCAAAATTAAGAGGATCCAGAGTGTGATCATGAACTTTTTTCTCATAAATTATTCTAAATTATGACATAAATCATCGTGACCATGAAATGCAAAATTACAAATAAACTTTGTATTTGCCCGCACTATTGCAAAAAAGTTTCTAAATATGCTTTTTGATTACTCCAGTTGCGCTTTTTTTATTATCTTTGAAACATAATTCTATTCACTTATTGAATAATTGATATACCAAAATGGAAAACAGAAGTTTGGTGACCATTGCAGAGCATTCTAAGGAAAAAATCATGTACCTTATCAGAATGGCTCAAGAGTTTGAGAAGCATACCAACCGTAAGTTACTGGATGGTAAAGTAGTAGCAACATTATTTTTTGAACCGTCTACACGGACAAGGCTCAGTTTTGAAACAGCAGCCAACCGTTTGGGAGCACGTGTTATCGGATTTACCGACCCCAAAGTGACCAGTTCAACCAAGGGCGAAACACTGAAAGATACCATTATGATGGTCAGCAATTATGCTGATATCATCGTTATGCGCCACTATCTGGAAGGTGCAGCACGTTATGCATCGGAAGTGTCTCCTGTCCCTATTATTAATGCGGGCGACGGCGCAAACCAACATCCGTCACAAACCATGTTGGATCTTTACTCAATTTACAAGACACAGGGTACTTTGGATAATCTCCAGATTTACATGGTTGGAGACCTGAAATATGGTCGTACAGTGCATTCGCTGATTATGGCTATGCGTCATTTCAATCCTACATTCCATTTTATTTCACCTAACGAACTTAAGATGCCGGACATTTACAAACAATATTGTAAAGACCACAACATCAAATTCGTTGAACACACTGATTTCACAGCACAAACCATTGCAGATGCGGATATTCTTTATATGACGCGTGTCCAAAAGGAACGCTTCACAGATCTAATGGAATATGAGCGTGTGAAAGACCTTTATCTGCTTAAGTTATCTATGCTTAAAAATGTCAAAGATAACATGCGCATTCTTCATCCACTGCCTCGTGTTAATGAAATCGAATATGCCATCGATGACGATCCGCACGCCTATTATTTCGAACAGGCACATAACGGACTTTTCGCACGCCAGGCTTTAATCTGCGATGCGCTTGGCATCACGTTAGATGATGTTATCAACGACAAGACCATTATAGACTAACGATCAATTTTCAGTAGTAAGATGAAAAGACAAGAATTATTAGTAGCTGCGCTCGAAAGTGGCACAGTCATCGACCATATTCCTTCCAGCAAATTATTTGAAGTCATTAATTTGTTACATCTGGAAAACATGAAGACTTCTATCACAGTGGGATATAACCTCAAAAGCAAAAAGATGGGACACAAAAGTATCATCAAAATTGCAGGCAGGTTCTTTTCTGATGAAGAGTTAAACCAACTGGCTGTTGTCAGTCCTAATGTGACATTAAGCATTATCAAAGACTACGAAGTAGTAGAAAAGAAAGAAGTAAAGCTTCCGATTGAGTTGAAAGGTATCGTAAAATGTGCCAATCCTAAATGTATCACCAATAATGAACCAATGAAAACAATTTTCCATGTGGTTGATTCAGGAAAAGGCATTTTAAGATGTCATTATTGCAATAAAGAAGTCAATTTAGACGATGTTAAACTGATTTAAATAATTAGCAGATGAAACAAGACTGGAAACCGGGAACCATGATTTACCCCTTACCTGCCTTACTGGTAAGTTGTGGCAGTACTCCGGAGGATTACAATCTGCTGACCGTGGCATGGGCTGGTACTATTTGCAGCAATCCACCGATGTGTTATATTTCTGTCAGACCCGAAAGACATTCTTATGAACTTATTAAAAAGAACATGGAATTTGTCATCAATCTCACTACAGAAGATATGGCCTACGCTACGGACTGGTGCGGTGTACGTTCAGGAAGAGATTATCATAAATTTGAAGAAATGAAACTCACTCCCGGAAAGGCCCGTATGGTGGCAGCCCCTATTATAGAAGAATCTCCGTTAAGCATCGAATGTCATGTTAAGGAGATTGTTTCGCTTGGCTCGCACGACATGTTCATTGCCGATGTTTTGAACATAAAAGCTGATGAGCGTTACCTCGACCCTGAGACAGGAAAATGGTCACTCGAAGCCAGCAATCCTTTAGTTTACCTCCATGGGGGGTATTACGGTTTAGGTGAAAAAATCGGTAAATTCGGCTGGAGTGTAGAGAAGAAAAAGAAATAATTATACCAATACTTATAACATGAAAACAGACAATACATTGTTCGATTTAATCGAAAAAGAACATCAGCGGCAACTTAAAGGCATCGAACTGATTGCCTCAGAGAACTTTGTCAGCGATGAAGTAATGAAAGCCATGGGTTCATGCCTGACAAACAAATATGCCGAAGGATATCCCGGCAAGCGATATTATGGAGGTTGTCAGGTGGTAGACGAAGTAGAAAGCCTGGCCATAGAAAGAGTATGTAAGCTGTTTGACGCCGAATATGCCAATGTTCAGCCTCATTCCGGAGCACAGGCCAATGCCGCAGTGTTCCTTGCCTGCTTAAAGGCCGGTGATACTTTCATGGGACTAAATCTCGACCACGGCGGTCACCTTTCACACGGTTCTCCTGTAAATACATCCGGTATTCTTTATCATGCCATCGGCTACAATCTTAATAAAGAAACCGGCCGTGTGGACTATGACGAGATGGAGAAACTAGCTCTTGAGCATAAGCCCAAAATGATTATCGGTGGCGGTTCTGCCTATAGCCGTGAATGGGATTACGAACGTATGCGTGAAATCGCAGACAAAGTTGGTGCCATATTTATGGTTGACATGGCTCATCCTGCCGGACTTATTGCAGCTGGATTGCTGAAAAATCCAGTTAAATATGCTCATATAGTAACGTCAACCACTCACAAGACACTTAGAGGTCCACGTGGTGGTATTATATTAATGGGAAAAGACTTTGATAATCCATGGGGATTAAAAACTCCAAAGGGTGAGATCAAGAAAATGAGCCAGCTGCTTAACAGCGCTGTTTTCCCTGGCATACAAGGCGGTCCGTTAGAACATGTTATTGCAGCAAAAGCTGTTGCCTTCAATGAAGCGCTTCAGCCGGAATTTAAAGAATGGGCAACACAAGTTCAAAAGAACGCCAAAGTTCTGGCTGACGAACTGATGAAACGCGGATTTAACATTGTAAGTGGCGGAACAGACAACCATTCTATGTTGGTTGACCTGCGCAGCAAGTATCCGGATCTTACTGGTAAGGTTGCAGAGAAAGCTCTTGTTGCAGCAGACATCACAGTCAACAAGAACATGGTTCCGTTTGATTCTCGTAGTGCATTCCAGACTTCAGGTATCCGTTTAGGAACTCCGGCTATCACAACACGTGGTGCAAAAGAAGATTTGATGGTTGTAATAGCAGAGTTAATTGAGAAAGTACTTAACAGTCCTGAGGATGAAAATGTCATTGCTGAGGTTCGTCATCAGGTAAACACCATCATGGCTGATTATCCTATCTTTGCTTACTAAACTTTGTTATAAAAGCAATATGTAAGAGTATAAATACTCCAGCATTTACAGAAATAAGAAGGTTGCAGATAATGAAAATCGCAAATTTTTTTCATTATTTGTGACTTTCTTCTTTTTATTCATCTACCTTATGTATCACTACAGTAAACATAATTTTTCCTTATCAAATTTTCTCACCATCGGATGAAATCATGGAATACCGTTAATACAATCAAGCAACAGACATATGACGGAGCAATCCGCCAACTTCCTGCTTATTGATATTAATCCGTTCAACCAATCTCACTATAGGATGTGAATAAAAAGATACGGAACTCAACAAATAATTTGAATTCCGTATCTCACGTTTATGCGAAATATTTATAGCGCCCGAAACAAGCATACTAATATGCAAATCTTTAAGAACGAAGTTTTAAAGATAAAGCATATCTCAGTTATCAGCTTCAACAGTTTCTGCATTAATAAGTCCTTGAGACTCTGCGGAAAGTAACATCTTATTTTTCTTGATACGTTCCCTGCGCTTACGTTCATCAGCACTGTAAAGCGAATCAATGATACCATCGGCTAATCCGATTGTTGGCACATAAATGTATTCAGCATGTACACATTCTGCTACAATCAGGAAAATCTCTGCTGCCGGTACAATAACATCAGCACGATCCGGTTTAAGGCCGAAACGGTTCATACGTTCATCAACAGAGAGTGGAGATAACTCTTTGTGAAGCACTTTCAATGAAGAAACCGGCATTTTTAATTCCTTCTTGTTCTTTTCCTCTGCCAAACGGAACAATTTATTAATATTACCTCCACTACCAATAATATTAATCGGACCATAATTGGCATGCATGCCTGCCATATCAGCCTTAAGTCCGTCAATGATGCCTTCTTTTACAGCTCTGTTCAACCAACGAATGGTACCCACATTATAACTCATCGAACCGACAAGATTTCCCTTATGTATAAGAGTAATCTCTGTACTTCCTCCACCTACGTCTACATACATATATGTACCTTCTTTGTCCGGTACCTTCTCAATGTGATTGCTATACAGGATGCCAGCTTCTTCTTTACCGTCAATAATGTCGATATGAACACCTGTCTTCTTTTCTATTTTCTTAATAAGCTCCTTACCGTTTTTGGCATCACGCATGGCACTCGTGGCACAGGCGCGGAAGTCCACCACATCGTAAAGGCGCATCATGGCCTTAAATCCTTTTATCATCCGCATCATCATGTCGGCACGCTCTTTTCCAATCTTTCCTTTGGTAAAGACATCCAGTCCTAGGCGCAGCGGATAACGTATGAATAACACTTTACGAAAGGTTGTTTCTCCCAACGGATTGTGATCAATGTTTTTGATAAGTAATCGAGCGGCATTGGTTCCTATATCAATTGCCGCATAGTTCTGTCCTTCTGTCATTCTTCCTTTTTGTTGTTTTGTGCAGCGCGATAGTCTGCAATTTGTTTCTCATAATATTTATAAAGTTCTTCCTGTGAGCGGAACGGTTTCTGTGTTGAATCTAAGGCCAACAACAAATTATCTCCGGTGCCATCTACCAAACGTCCTTTCAAGGTATCTGCCATACCCCACTCTACAATACGTTTCAGCTCTTCCTTAATTGTAGGATTATAAACAGGTGTCATTACCTCTATTCGATGATCGAGATTTCTTGGCATCCAATCTGCACTGCCTATATAGTAACGTTCGTCACCTCCATTACAGAATATCAATATTCTACTATGCTCCAGATAGCGGTCTATAATGCCATGAATACGAATATTGTCACTCACACCGGAAACGCCTGTAACCAGCGAGCAGTTACCTCTAACCAACAAATCGACCTGCACACCGGCAGCCGAAGCCTCATACAATTTCTTTATAACATCTTCGTCTGTAATATGGTTAATCTTAACTTTTATATATGCCGGACGTCCCAATTGCTTGTTCTTGATCTCTGTTTGAATCATACTGAGAATATTCTTCTTCATGGAATTCGGAGATACCAATAATTCTTTGAATTTCACAGGTAAGAATGGTTTCTCTATGAAATTAAATACATTAGCCACATCCTTGACAATAGGTTGAGAGGCAGTCATAAGAAGACAGTCCGTATAAATTCTAGCATTTCCTTCATGAAAGTTTCCTGTACCTACACAAGCAATACTATGACCAACAGTCATGTCAATATAAAGCAGTTTGGAATGCACTTTCAGACCTTCGACTCCGAAAATAACATTAATGCCCGCATCTTTCATTCGTTTACTCCACTTGATATTGCTGGCTTCATCAAAACGTGCCAGCAATTCAATGACAACTGTAACTTTCTTACCATTTTTAGCCGCTGCAATCAACGCTTCTACCACTTTACTGTCTTTTGCCAAACGGTAAAGAGTTGTTTTAATCGCTTTGACACGCGGCGAGATAGCAGCTTCACAGAGTAACTGAATATAATGATCAAATGAATGATACGGTACATGCAAAAAACGATCTTCCTCACGGATAAGGTCTATCAGGCTTTTAGCACTGAGGAATTCCGGTTTAAACAGCGGTTTCCATACCGGATATTTCAAGTCTGCTCGTCCGCAATCCGGAAATTTCATCAAATCCTTATGATTATGATAACGTCCACCTGATAACGTTGTATCAAACTTGTCAAGCGAAAGATGCTGCATTACTCTTTTGCACAAATCTTTAGGCATGCTGGCATCATAGATGACACGTATCGGCTGTCCATTTTTACGGCTTTTAACACCACGTTGTACTTTCTGCATCGTGCCCGCATCCAATTCATTATCCAATTCCATTTCCGCATCTTTTGTAAACTTAAATGAATAAGCCTCAAAATGATTGAAATCTACACTGGCAAAAATCATTGGAAGACAAAAACGAATCACATCATCCATATACATGATGTAATGACATCCATCTTCATCCGGCAGACGTAAGAAACGGCCAAATTTTTCTACCGGTACACGTAATAGCGCATAATCTTTCTTTTCTTTTTTATAACCATCATGCCATTTACTCATTTTTATGGCTAGATAAATACTGTCATCTGTCTCATTGGCCAATAATCCCACCTGAGTTAACCATACTGGATTGGTAAATCCGGCCAGCTGATTCCGATAATATTGATGAATAAACTGTTTTTGCTTCTCATCCAAACAAGTATCATCAACAATGCAGAGTTTTTCTTTCTTCAGTTCCTCTGTTAATGAGTCCATTACAAATTCAAATTCTTTATTATACTGAGAATTGAGTTTATTAATGGCCTTCATTGCCTTTCGTGCCTCTTCACTTTGATTCTTAGTCTGCTTGAGTTTGCTCTCTGCCAGTCTTGCTAAAGTAGCCATACGCACCCGGAAAAACTCATCCAGATTATTACTGTATATACCCATGAAACCAAGACGTTCAAGTAAAGGCACAGATTTATTTTGTGCTTCCTGTAAAATTCTATAGTTAAAATACATCCAACTAACGTCACGCGGTATCATCAGCTGCGAGCGTTTTACATTTTGATTTGAACTCATAAACTTAACTTGATTTTACGCCAAATACTTTTACGGTATTTATTTCGATAAATATATTGAAAAAACCTCTTATCTCAATTCTATTTTATAAAAAATAAACTGAGAAAGAGGTGTTTTTTATTACTTAATTTATTTGAATGTTATCTTTTATTTATATTAACATTACGAATTATTGCTGAAAGCGTCTGTATGCACGCAAATAATGACGTAATCCACTTAAAAGTTCCTGTGTTTCCTGTAAAATATTCAAATAAACCAACGAAACTTTCAAACCTTGTGACTGATCCATCTGCATACGGTCTTCCTGTTCTTTTCTCATAGCAGAAAGTGTTGCCTTATAGTCATCCTCTTCTGATAAAAGAGTATCAATCTTGTCATAATCATGGTCTTCCACAATCTGCTCACTACGCATGATATAGTCCACAATCTTTTTCTTTACAGGCAAGAGCTGTTCGATGCATTCTTTAGGTAGTGGATTAAAATTATTATCAACATGTTCCTTACAAGGTTCAGTCATACGTTTAAGGCAATAAAATATCTGTTCACCACTATTCGACGCCAAATGGAACCAGGTATTTTTCTCTAAAGACAAACTTTTGTCTATACGTCTCATACCAACCAATTCACGCTGACGAAGTTTCTTTCGATGTGATTTCTCTGCATCAAGCCGTTTCATTGTTCGGCGCAATGTACGTAAATCTTCGTTTACAAAACCATTGACAACATCTTCGTATGTTTTCCATGTAAAATCCAATAAATTCTGTTGAGAGATACTCTCATGCTTTTTCAGCAATCTCCAGCACTCATCAGGATCTTTTGTAGCCATTATATTTCTGAAAAGAAGTTCCTGTGAATCAACTTCGTCTTTAGACTTTGAAGTGAAGTTGCTCTTTATCAATATAAATATGGCTGCAAATACAAACAAAGCCATTATTACTACACCACCATAATACATGGCAATGGTTACAATAGCGCAGATTGAAAATGCAATACCAGCAGTAAGGAACCAACCTCCAATCACATTAAGCACCCCTGTAATGCGGAATACCGCACTTTCACGAGTCCAGGCTCTATCAGCTAAAGAAGTACCCATAGCAACTATAAAGGTAACATATGTTGTTGACAACGGAAGCTTTAACGATGTACCCATTACTATCAACAAACCGGCAAGCACCAAATTGACAGATGCACGTACTAAATCGAAAGCTGCGCCATTCTCAAGAATAACCTCATCTTTATTAAAACGAGAATCAATCCAATTTGCTACTTTTTTAGGCGTATATTTTGCTAAAAACTCAGCAACATTATTCGAAGCACGAACAATACTTCTGGCTACTTTAGAAGAACCGAACATTTCCTCGCCTTCATCCTGGCGTGCCAAGTCTACAGATGTTTTTACCACGTTCTGAGCCTTTTTTGAAGTCGCAAGCGAATAAACCATTATAACACCAGACAAGAAGAGAAATATAAACGGAGTTTTTGCACTTTCACATAATGAACTCATCATATACGTACCGGCCTGACCTGCTCCATTTGCAGCAAAATCCTGGTATGCAGAATAGGCAGCCAAGGGCACACCAACAAAGTTTACCAAGTCATTTCCGGCAAAAGCCATGGCTAATGCAAAAGTACCCATAAAAATGATGATCTTAAAAATATTTATTTTGCAGAAATGTAGTATCTGCATTAAGATTGTGCTGCAAACAAAACACCATCCTATCAATTGGAGAGTATGTGCATTTGTCCATTCTGATATCTGAGGAGTCATGAAAGACGAACCTTTTAATCCCTTCAATAAAGCAAAATATAAAATAGCTGTTGTAGCTATACCACCAAAAACACCGATAGTCCATGTCAAATGCTTTTTATAATTAAAGGTAAATATCATACGGGATATCCATTGTACAACAACACCAAAAACAAATGCAATAGCTACAGACAGGAAAATACCTAATATGACTGATAAGGCCTTATCTGTATTCATTAACTCAGCAAATCCCAGTGTACCTGTATCATCCGATGCAATTTTCAATAATGCAAGAATAAACGTACCACCTAACAGTTCAAAAACCATTGAAACTGTAGTTGATGTCGGCATACCTAAAGTATTAAACACATCCAGCAAAACGACATCAGTAACCATGACTGCCAGAAAGATGCAAAGCAAATCATTAAAACTGAACATTTGAGGCTGGAATATGCCATGGCGGGCAATATCCATCATACCATTGCTCATTGTCGCTCCCACAAACACACCTATCGAAGCTATAATTAACACCGTACGAAAACGTGCAACCTTGGCTCCAATGGCCGAATTTAGAAAGTTCACCGCGTCATTGCTGACACCAACATTCAAGTCGACAACAGCCAGCACGAACAGAAACAGAATGAAACTGAAATAAATAATCTCCATATTGACATTAATTAATAATTATTTGTGTGCAAAAATACTAGGATGATATGTAAGACATGTAACAACGATGTTAAAATCCTGTTACAATCGACATTTTCGGTATAAAATAAGGGCCATTTTGTTACAAAAATGTAGTATTAGTCATAATTTATCCCCATATAAAGAATAAATTGCTTAAAAATCCCTAATTTTGCATCTCGTAAAAAAAAGAATTATGAAAAAAATACTACTTACATTTACGCTTTTAAGTTTGATAAATTCATATTCCTTTTCACAAGAAAACAATACAGAAGTAAATTCTGATACAAAAAAGAAATGGTGGGAAAATATCAAGCAAAGTACCACCTTTGGAGGATATGTTATAGGAAAGGCGTCATTTAATGATCAAGACTTGGATAGTAAGAACAAAACTCACAGCACATTCGATATCCGTTTAATCCGTGCTTATGTAAATGGAAAACTTTGGGACTTCAAATACGGACTCCAAATGGAAATGAACGGTGTGGCAGGAACCGGTACAGAGAAGGGACCAAGAGTTATTGATGCATGGACAGAATGGTGTAAATACAAATTTGCAAGTATTAAATTTGGTGAATTTAAAAGAGGTTTTACTTTTGAAAATCCAATGAATCCGTGGGATGTGGGATTTACATCAAACTCACAAGTCATTTCAAAATTAGCCGGCATGAGTGATCGAGTTGGTGAACATTCTAGCGGCGGACGTGACCTTGGCCTGCAACTTCAGGGAGATTTGTTCACATCTAAAAAAGACGGACACAGTTTTCTACATTATCAAATAGGTATTTATAACGGTCAAGGAATTAATCATGCAGATGAGAACAATACAAAAGATATTATCGGGGGTATATGGGTATCACCCGTTAAAGACCTTTGTATCGGCGCTTTCGGTTGGGCTGGTAATTATACAAAAACCGTAGACGGGAAAGATATTACTGTAGACCGTAACCGTATGGCCTTTGGATTAAAATATGAATCTAAATGGACAGTTCGCGGTGAGTATGTAACCAGCCAGGGACATAAAATCAGTGATTACAATATAAATGGTAATGAGATTACTGTATCCGGTAATGACCGCGCGGACGGTTGGTATGTGATGGTTGGTGCACCAGCTACCTCACATTGCAAGATCTATGGAAAATGGGATGTATACAGAGATGACAAAACTTTTAATAAGCAGAAAAGTATTTATGCGGCAGCAGTAAACTATTATTTCCATAAAAATTTCAAGCTGCAAGCCGAGTACCAATTCGTTAATGATAAATCATATGTGGGAGACCAACATTATAATGTAGGTGAAATACAGCTTTACTGGCGTTTCTGATTTGTTTTTACTGATAAATCCATCCCGAATAAGAATTCTTTCTTATATTTGTGCTAACTCTAACAGTTAATCTCAATTGTAATGAAGAACGAAGAAAACAGCACACCTATTTATATTATAGTATGTAAAAACAGTGACGGACATATTGTTATACCGTCTTTCACCGCTTTTGAAGAAGATGAAGCAACAAATTATTATGAATCTGAATGTTCAGAGCCAGATTCACCAATCTATCAATGTGAACTCATAAAAATACTAAAAGCTTTTGAATTGCATGAAGGCAGTATTGTTTGGGCTAACCGTGAACCGGTAGGCATTAATGAAAAACCATTGTATCTTACAGTTGATCATGGATTAAGAGGACGCCCTTTTATTTACTTCAACAGATTAATCTCCAACGAGGAGGAAATAAATCTCGATTCACTACACGTAGCACGTGTGTATTGACCATAGCATTTTTTAATGCCAAGCAATAAAAGACAATAGGAATATGATTAAAATCACAATCTCAGAAGAGATTAAAAATGTATGTCCCCAGTTTGTATGTGCCACATTGGAGGCAAAATTTGTCAACACACCCTATTCTGATAAACTGTGGGAAGAAATCAACATTTTCAGACAAGCATACTTAAAAACTTATACGACAGAATCTATCAAACTAATGCCGTCCATTCAAGCCACACGCACAGCTTACAAACGTTGTGGAAAAGATCCTAGTAGGTATCGTCCATCAGGAGAAGCTTTAGTTCGCCGCCTGCTAAACGGACACGAACTGTATCAAATCAATACTGTCGTTGATCTGATTAATTTGGCATCCATTTCATTTGGTTATTCTATCGGCGGGTTTGATATAGATAAAATAAAAGGAACTGAGCTTGTTCTTGGTATTGGTAAAGCCGGCGAACCATATGAAGGAATTGGACGTGGAGCATTAAATATAGAAGGACTACCTGTATATCGGGATGCAATCGGTGGAATTGGTACACCAACAAGCGATAATGAACGAACAAAGCTTGATTTGTCATCCACACATTTATTGGCAATCGTAAACGGATATGATGGTAATAAAGAAAATGTACAGTCTTGTGCATCGTTCATGTTAGAACTTCTAAAAAGATATGCTCAAACAGAAAACGGACAAATAGCACTATTCTGATTAAAATAAGCATACAGCAATTGGTATGTCTCTTTGCAGTTATGAAACCTTATATATACAGATGTATACGGATATTTATGTAACATTTTGTGGTAACAACGAAAAACTGTAAAAAGCCCAAAATCATCGTTAAACTTTATACAAACACAACATTATGAACAGAACTAATTATTTAAAGAAAATCTTTGTTTTTTTCTCTCTTTGCCTGGTCTTTTTGCAGGTTCAAGCCCAGATGGACCAACCTGCTCCTACTGTATTCATTTATGTCAATAACCAACAACAGCCAATGAATGCAATAACCAGTCAAACAGAAATGAAAAAAGGATGGGATATACAAGGCATAAATGTTGGTAAGAAAAATATCCGTTATTTTTCTGGAGCACATGCCAAGCAGTTAACAGACAAACAGCCATCTTTTGCCATCTATCCCAAAACAGAACATCTTAATGATTATGTTTTGATTCGCCTAAAAGAAAAACGTGGCTATCGTCGTATGCCTGCAGCCGAGTTTAAGGATTGTGATTACCAGCGCGTTGAAATCGGAATTTTCGATATTCAGAATTTACCGGAAATGGGCTACAAAGTCACTCCTATTAAGCCATTATTTCCCGGTGAATACATATTAGTAGACATTTCACAACAAAGTGTAAATCAATATGGTGACTTCAAAGCATATGATTTCTGTGTAGAAGACCAATAAACAAACAGTCAACCTTCGTATATATTTTGCATAAGCATATGCTTATATAAAATTTTAATATTTTTTATATTAAATATCAAGTATAGCTGTTGCTTTAGCAATTGAGATTACTTATATTTGCGAATGAGGAAATATTTTTAACATATGTATTTCCTTATTTAATGTATATAGTAAAATCACGGAGGTGATTAACTACTTGGCAACGGCCGAGCTATACTTTATATACATTTAGTATATCTGAGGTTGTACCAATTGGTACAACCTCTTTTATTTTATAAAATGTACATAATGTAAAACCAGTGGAATAGCTTATATCTTCCCTCATAAAGCCAGACTATATAAACTATTCAGGTTGCTCCATCCGTTGTGGACAAATCTGTGGACGTTGTGCAGGATTCTTACCATAAGCCTTATTCATGTGCGGCCCCTTGGGTGTATTGCGAGACATACGACCAGGAAATCCGGGCTGGCCGAACTTAAATAATTGCTCAGCTTGTCTTACCGTCAAGATTTTCTTAAATTTATCGTAATACTTCTTTTGGGTATCAAGACATTTTTGCTGGCACTCAAAACGAGATATAATCATTTTATCCAATTCTTCATCAGAAAGCTGAACTTTTTCCCCATTTTTTTTACGTTCATCTTTGTTGACAGCTCTCATTGATTTCCGATTCTCCTTCATTGCTTCCAGATATTCTTGATAAAGCGGAGTAAATTTAGCAGCAGTTGCATCGTCGAGCATTAATTGTGCAGCCTTCTTCTTCGCTATTGCTTCAATATTAATCTCAGGTTTCTTACGTTCTTCTGGAACTTGAGCAAACACACTACCACTAATTAACATAGCCACAAAGGCTGTAATAAACATCTTCTTCATTTTTGTCTGTATTAAAAATTAATCTAAATATTGTTCGTTGTTTTTATGACAAATTGAAAACAAAAAGGTTTATCATAAAAATATTCTTTAACAAGAATCAATATTCATTCAATAACATAAACAATATCTTTTATGTAAGAAAAATGAAGATACGGCTACCCTACTATTTACACCTATAATACAAAATAGGTCTGACAGAACGAAAATGCTCTACCAGACCTTATCTATATATTAATTAATATCTATTATCAGCAACTTTTGTGCGTCATAATATTCAGCACCATCTTATCTGTCTCGTTCATAGCGTCAGCACCAATGCTGGTCAGATTATGAATACTTCTATCCACATCATCATCAATGATTCCTTCTACGCTACTTACACATTTTTGTTGCATAGCCAACATAGCAGACAAAACAGCTGTAGAGACTCCGGAAGTCAGTTTCAATGCACAACTAGGCTTTGCACCGTCACATATCATTCCTGTCAGATTAGCAATCATATTCTTCACGGCATAAGAAATCTGTTCATATCCTCCGCCCATCAGATATGTTATACCACAACTTGATCCAGTAGAAGCAACTACACAACCGCATAATGCAGATAAGACGCCAAGACTTTGTTTGATATATATAGCTGTCAGATGACTAAGCATTAAAGCACGAATCAGTTCCTCATCCGTATTATGATTTTCCTCTGCAAAGATTACTACAGGCATAGTTGCACAAATACCTTGATTTCCACTTCCTGAGTTACTCATTACGGGAATCATTGCACCCGCCATTCTGGCATCACATGCACAAGACGTACTTGACAATATATGAGAAAACATAGTATCTCCCAATATACCACGTCCCAACGGACGACTTAACGTTTTACCTAACTCATGGCCGTAACAGCCTTTAAGAGCCTGTGCAGATGCTGCTTCATTCAATGTGCGTGCCTCTCTGATAAACTCAATTTCCTCTAATGGAGCCTCCATTGCAAAATCATACACTTTACGAAGATTCAAATCATACGATTCTTCTTGTTTGTCACCGGAAGATGCGTGTCTTTCATCCAAAAGGACCTCTCCCTTATGTTCAACATATACAAAATGTGTATGATTTCCAGCTATCACAGCAACAGCTTCATTTCCATTATTACCTGTTACTTTAACCTCAACATAAAGTTTCTCGGTAATATTCTCTTTTAATTCTATTTTGATTCTCCGTTCTGCTATATATGCCTTTCCACATTCCACATCTTCGCGTGTCACATCTTTCAACACTTCCAATTGATAAGATGATTTACCAATCAAAGCACCTAATGCAACAGCAATGGGCAGTCCCACCATACCTCCTGTACCGGGAATACCGACCCCCATGGCGTTTTTCAATATATTGGCACTTAAAAAAACATGTACAGATTCCGGTTTCTCACCAAGTGTTTCTGTTGCTTTAGCCACACACAATGCCACACAAATAGGCTCCGTACAACCTATTGCCGGAACAACCTGTTCCTTAACCAGTTTAACAATACGGTCTCTTTCAGATTTATCTATTTTCATCCCCCTTTAAATTAAGAACCATACTAAATTTGTTTTTACGTTTCATCAATCTTCATCCAAAGCATCCTCTACATCTTTAATATCTGCTTCGGGTGTGTAGCTCCCATAAAACGTTTCATCATTCTCATTGTTGGTATCATCATCCATGTCATCATCCCTCATACGGTCGTCATCATCACTGTCGTCATCTATCACTTTGCGATTTCCATCTTCATCGTATTCAGATTCAGATGAGAAATGTAACTTTTCCATAGGCTCTTTTTTCTTGGCGAAAATAGCTTCTACCCAAGTTCCCTTTTGAATTTCAAGGACCTCATAGCCGTCAGCAACTTTCTTTTCCAGTGTTCCACCTTTGGCATGAATACGTGAGGCGGGAAGCGTCGTAGTGCTGATATCAAAAGACGATTCAATTATATCTTTGATTGTCAGAGATATTGAATCCCATCCTCCACCAAAATTACGATTTATAAGTTCCAACAACACAGAAGCCGAAATATGCCTGATATTCTCATAAGACAAATCGGTAATCTGCTTAATCTGCTTTTTGCGAATGGCCACAGCACCTTTTCTTTTATCCGCGCAAGGCAATATTGTAAAGTCATTCACATTATATTTAGCCATCTCACGTTCGTCTTTCTGATCAAAATGATAAATATCAAAAGCCAGTCTTATAACATTCAGCACTTTATCCTCTGAACTGGCAAAGCCTTCTTCTTTCAGGTCTTTTAACCATAATTCCATAATCTCCTGGGCATCAACCCCCCAAATATTATTGGAATTCAAATCTAAAACTGACTCTAAATAATAATTCTTCTTCTGCATATAAAAATCGTTTTATTTTTAAGGCAAAAATAATAAATAATATATAGAGTGCAATAAGAGCTTGTTTAAAATTTATTGCGATTTTTATTTTTCTGTACGCATTATATGCATTTGTTACATTCAATCATTTTATTTTGACTTTACCATTATGCTCTCATCAGGAAATAATCTACATTCTTTTTACTATAAATAATGCCCTCTTAATAATGAGAACAACATAGAATATGCTATCAACATACTACACTTTACAAATTCATATAATATCAGTCTCAATTAGACGGTTTTTATTCTAAAAACAAGTTAAACCTTTCAATTCTAAAATATTATATCTCATAAAAACATTTATTTTTTAACTGTACCCTGCTAAAACTGCAAAAAAAAATTCTATATTTGCAATCAGAATGAAAAACAAGAAGACACTAATTATTTAACCAATAACTTTATTTAATGAAAAAACTGTACTTTAGCCTTGTTGCCATTCTAATGGCATCAACATCTGTTTTTGCAGATCCCGTAGATTTGCAAAAAGCGAAGACCATTGCCCAGCGTTTCATGAAAGACGGGCAAGCGCCACAATTGGTACAAACACCAACGTTGCGAGTAACAAACAGTAATGCCCCACTTTACATTTTCAACCGAGGAGAAAACCAGGGATTTGTAATTATCTCAGGAGACAACTGTATGCCCGAAATATTAGGTTATACGGAAAGTGGAGATTTCATTCCAGATGAGATGCCCCCCGCCCTATTAGACTGGCTAGATGGTTACAAAGAGATGATTACAGCCGCACAAGCCGCTAACGCTCCGGCACGTATACAAACCCGGGCTGTCAGTCTTAAACAAGATGTTGACCCTCTAGTACAAACCCATTGGCATCAAAGCTCACCATATAATGATCTTTGTCCATTTATTACCAATACAACAAACCGTGCTCTTACAGGTTGTGTAGCCACAGCTGCCGCACAAGCCATATATTATTGGCACAAAGAAACTCCGACACGGACAGGCTATGACACACCTACATACGGCTATGGTGCCGCGCCTGTTACAGAAAGTACTCCCGAAGGCACACCTTTACAATGGGAACTCATGCAGCTTAGCTATGGCAGCAATACTCCCGACGATATGAAAAACGCAGTAGCTGTTTTAAACGTTGTGGTGGGCACCTCTACATATCTTACTTATGGCAGTTCCACTTCAGGACAAATAAGCAAACTTGTAGACCCTCTCAACCGCCATTTCAACCTGAACAGCAGATGTCTGTATAAAAGCGGATATTCACAAGATAGCTGGGAGAACCTTATTTATAATAACTTAATTCAAGGCATGCCTATTGTTTATAGCGGTGTACACCCTACTAGCGGCGGACATGCTGTAATTTTGGACGGATATCGTTCTTCCGACAACCTTTTCCATTTCAATTTTGGTTGGGGAGGTCAGGGAGACGGATGGTATACCGTTAACGACACAAACGGTATGAACGGGTTTTCCGGACAACAAGGTATGACTTTTGACATATTCCCTAAAACGCTTAAACTGGAAGGAAAGATTCTGTCGGGCGAATTTTATAAGAGAATGGATTCACCTGTCACTTTTGAACTGACCAATAATGGTACTACTGCATATAGCGGATTGTATCTCTTCGCAGAAACCAGCAGTACTACAAAACCAAGCGATATCAACGACGCCGCAGCAAGCAATACAACTACCAAAATAGCTTCAGGAACAACCGGAGAGGTCATAATAACTTACAAACCGACCAGAACCGGTACTCAATATATCTATATTACCGATAAGAACTGTAGAATATTAGATCAAAGAATTGTAGAAGTTCAAAATCCAAATCCTGATTTGACAACCAACAGTTTTATATTAAACAATACTCTCGAAAGCACTATTGAGACTGTTAATATTGATGGAACAGATACTCCTATTACTGTTTACAAGATTTACAATGAGAATATGATCTCAGCTACGGCAAATCTGACCAACAGCCCTTCCGCCTCGCTTGTTATGCCGTCTGTTGCTTGCCAGCTGATGACATATAATTCAGACAAACAAAGTTTCATTAATACAAAACGAATCAGCATCTCTGATTACTATTTCAACAGTGGAGAAACAAAAGACATCGTTTACAACTTCGATGAACTTAACACACAAGATCTCTATGCAATAGAAATATCAGACACCTACCAAGCTGGCAGTGTATACGATATGAAATTCGGCGATACACCAACTATATATTATTTTAGACTGGCGGGCAGCGACCTCACTTTTACCCCTGGAGATGAATATACAATGAAGGTCACCGGGCATTGGAACGACAATACATTCCAAACAATGGCTCAGGATGAAACTATCGCAAATTATGATCTCAGCGAAATAACAGGAACAGTTAATACCCAACCTGTTGCAGCCAATCCCAACGCATTGTTCTACGTTTCTGCTGATACTAAATTAAAAGGTATAAACATTATTTCCGACAACAAATGTGAAAACCTGTCAGTTCAGAATGGCTATAACTTCAAACCTTCAACAGACTTTACTGCTGTCAACGCACAAGCAAAGATAGGCAACAATGGTTTCATGTGGACTTATGTCGCATTACCGTTTGATTGTGATATGCCAGCCGGAAGTATGGCCAGAAAAATTACTAAAGTGTCGACAGCCAGCATCATGGCAGATAGTGCCAACACTAGCATAAAGAAATGTACACCATATCTCATTAAAACATGCCAAAACAATGAGATATGTTTCACTGCCAACAATGTAACCGTCAGTGTTAACTCACAACCGGACTGCAACGATGAAAATATAAAATGTACATTCATTGCAAAAGAAAAAACCGGTGACGAGCGTGTACTGAATCTGGCTTCTCCGCAAAAATTTACTCTTACCAGTCTGCCTATTGAACCTTTCAGCGGTTATATTACGGCATCTAATGATTTAAGCACCAGCATTTTCAGCTACTCATCAAAAGACACAGAAACAGATAAACTGGGAGCAGGTATACAGGAAGCTCACCTCGCAGCAATCAAATATGAAAGTCTTGTCAACGAGCAAAATTATAAAGACTTTACAGACTGCCTCGAAAAAGCAGAGAATGTCTTTACCCAACAGCCGTCAAAAGCTGAAATCACAGCCATGACAACTGATTTGTTAAACGCAGTCAATACACTTAAAACGCAGGAAATATTCAATGGCACTCCTATTGACTATACAGACATGTATTTAGCGAATCCGTCATTTGAAGAAAGTACCCGTACCCCATCTGACTGGGATGTGGAAAGCAGTACCGGCCAGTCTAAAAAGATTCTTACCATAAGTGATATTGACGATTACGTAGCACATGCACAAGGAGAGAACGTATTCTATTCCTACTCTACTACCGACAAGGGCAGCGTAACAATCAGCCAAACTATCAACAATCTTCCTGTTGGAACATATCGTCTGACGGCCATGATTGGTACAGAAGAAGGCAAAGACATCACATTATATGCAAACTCATACCAGACTGTAATGACCGGAGACGATTTCGGCCCACGCTATCTGCAAGAAGTGACTGTTGACAGTATTGAAGTTGAAGATGGCACCCTGACTATCGGTATTAAAGGCAACGATTCATGGTATAAGGCAGACAATTTCCGTCTTTATTATATCGACAACTTTACCACTGACATTTCAGAAGTAAAAGCCGACACCGGCGATGACTTAAAGCTATGGTCTGACAACGGCAGACTTTGCATCGAATCGACAAACGCTTCTCCCGTAAAGGTAAATATCTATACGATTAGCGGCCAATTAATTAAACAGCTTACTGTAAATGGTCACGAAGATATCAGCTTAAAATCAGGCATCTATCTCGTAAATCAACACAAGATTATAATCAGATAACAGATATTACTATCCGATATAATTCTTATATCTACATAAGAATGGGCTGATTTCGGTTGAAATCAGCCCATTCTTTATTAAAAATCTCTCTTTAAACAAAATGGAGAAATAAGAAATTTATATTATAGCGAATCTGCAGTTCCTATTTTTATTTGACCTTTCTTCTGTACTGCCATAATATGTAATTTCCCATAACAATCCGGCTGCAAACTCTTTTGGCGTTATTGATATATCTTCGCCAAATATTATTTCCATACCTATAAACCGTACTGTCCAAGTAAATATCTAAAATTCATAAACCTGTTATCTTAAGTTGTTATAAAATTATAAATATGATTTTCAAAACATCCTCATACGCAATTTATTATTTGTTATCCAATATTTAGTTCATTGTTATATTCAATAATTTTTTTCTTTAATTGTCATATCGTCTATTTCCTTCAAATAAAGCCTTGCACACATTTCTGCATCGTCACCGGCACGATGGTGCACACCTTGCACAATACCCAGTTGTTCGCATAAATAATCCAACGAATTACATTCAAAATCATATATTTTCCGTGCCGTTTGCAAAGAACATACCCATTTAAGCTCGGGTAAATGAATACGGTAAAGTTCAGCTGAATGTTGCAAACAGCTTCTGTCAAAAGGTACGTTATGAGCAACCAATGTATCAAACTCATCAAGATAAGTCCGTTCTATTTCGTTCCATACCTGACGGAAATCCGGGGCATCTTCTGTATCCTGCGGACAAATACCGTGTATTTTTATATTCCAATACTGATAACGGTTCTCTTCCGGACGTACTAGCCAAGAACGGATTTCTGCAATCTCACCGTGTCGTACAACACAGATACCCACTTCGCATATTGAATCACGTCTAGAGGTTGCTGTTTCAAAATCTATCGCGATAAAATTAATATCTGATTTATCTTTCATTATTCAGTTTATTTTATTATTTAAGACAATAATTTTCTGCAAGACGACAAATCTCATTTGGTCATTAGGCCCAAATTCCTCTACCAGGCATGTCTGGTGACATCTGCAATAGAAGAAACCCATATGTAAATAATACATGCATCTTAAATGTAGTTTAGTATTTGCCCCAAAAAACAGTAATATTTATAAGTTAATACTGTCTTATCAAAATTTTAATCGTCTTATTTACAAAGATAATGGAATGTTTTGGGCTGTCAAATTTTAACATTTAAAAATAAGAAGCTATCGTTTATATGCCAAACTACCGCACCGTATTAAAAAGGTGCCCTCTTATCTTCCATTAAGTCCGACCAACAACTACTCGGCTAGAAAATCCTACTTATCAGTTCTTTCCAGTCACTGTCTATTGTGAAAACCACAAATGTTATCGTATAGAAATTGGTTCTATGAAGAAACGATAAGTTTTTCTTTATATTCTTCCAATACATACACATATAAATGTCAATATTATATTATTTTTTCATAAAATCTGAGTCTTTTTATATGATGTATTATACATTATTTATATGATAAATTCCATATTTTGAGATGCAACACAAGTTACTGAGATTTTATAGCTGACATCGGATACTAATTCTTGAAAATACATTACAATTTAAAGTGCAAAGATTTACATTACAAGCAGAACCAGCCTGCATGGTGACTGTCTTTTAAATGATTTTGCATTTTCTTCATAGCTGTATGTTGGATGTCAAAAACAGCAATCCGGCTGGATTATTGTATATATTAAAACATATATAATCAATTGTGTATTAATATTTTATTTCAAATCATGTATATATTTACGACATTACCAACATGAAATACGTGTTTTACCAGTTTAAAACGCGTACGGTTGTGAGTTTTTTTGTCTACGGTTACGAATTTCATCCTGCACTTTACAAATATTTTTCCGCACGGTTATGGTTATGCCCGTAACCGTACCTAATTTAATTACGATACGGATACTAAAAAAATACATACTTGTATCCATTCGGAGAAAAAGTAAATGCCGACGATATCAAAAGGTAATTATTATTTACACAAAATAGGTAAATAATACTCTTTTAAAAGAACACTTTTCTTATAACACAGTGTGCTTTAAAGTTGGCTTATTTATCAAAATATCAAATAACAGATTGATAATCTGCGAATTATGTTAAGACTAGTTTTTGGAGTATATCACATATATTTTTAAAATTCTCACGTGCAAAATTCTGTATCTCAAAAATGCCTGAATTTAACGCAAATCTACTTGACATAATGATATTATTTCTTTTATATTAAAATAATATTGCTTATTAAAGCAAAAAATCAGAGCCATAAATATCATTTTCATCTCAATATCACGTCAAAACGACTTCTCATATAGCACCTATTTTTACGGACAAATAATTGTTAAAATGATTAAAAAAACAACGTAAACAAATCCATTTAAGCATTCCGGATTTGTTTACGTACTTAAATTATATTGACATCTGTAGAACTACCAGGTTTGCAGTTTGACAATGGCGTCCGTACGCATTCTTCTTGGTAACCGTAGGCAATCTGTTTTAGAGATATTACCTCACATCTCAAAAAAGTAATAAATAAGGACTCTCTGTCGGGCATACCTACAGAACGAGGCAAATCCAATCTGACAAACAGCCGGGCAACTCATCTTGTAATGATTTAAGACAAAAACGACTTATATTTTTATTTTACATAACTTTTATATCAATATGATGTGCTATAACAGTTCTAAAAAAGATTTCTCCAAAAGAAGGCTTTATATATCGGAATCAGTACACCATCAGTTGCATGGGTTTATTCATCCTTATTATATTTGTTCCAGCAACTCATGCGATCTATCGGTTTTCTAGTCTTGTTGCGTGTCTCACAGTTTGAATAACCTAATGAAATAAGTAACGGAATGCGACGTTTTTTCACGCCTAGCAATTTTCTGACTTTTTTCTCGTCAAACCACCCCAGGATACAGGTTCCCAAACCAAGTTCGGCAGCCTGCAAGCAAAAATGCTCAACCGCTATACCGATATCAAGCAAAGAATACTCTTTATCCTTAATGGCACACCCGATACGTGCGGAAAGATTCATACGTTCCTGCACCACCGCAACGATTACAGGCGCCTGAGCCACAAATTTATTCATCCCGATGCTGGCTGCTGCCGATGCCATTTCGGCACACAGTTCAGGCTCGTCCACCACTACAAACGTCCAAGGCTGAGAGTTACATGCTGACGGAGCCACCCGTGCTGCCTCTATACATTTTATAATCAATTCGCGTGCAACCGGCTTATCCTGATATTTCCGGTCGCTTTGCCTTTTTAAAATCAATTCAGAGAATTCCATATCATTTTTCTTTAAACTATTTCCAAATGTATTAAATGTCACCAATCACGATACACGGAATAATTCCCATCGCAAATATTTTTTCTAACCGTCAGTAAAGACTCATAAGGGCTGCTTATATCTGTTACATCTCATAATAAAAATCACCCTTGCAGAAACTCAAATTTAAATAAAAAATCAACGTTTTCAAAGTCGCAGGGCATTAATTATCCAAAATTTATCGCAATATAAAAGAATTATACCTTATCTTATTTCAAGAAAAAGTCATTCTTCCATATTCATATGTACTTCCTGTGAATACAGTTTCATCATTTCCAGAAGTTTCTCAGCCAATATAGACTGCCTCTTCCCTTTCAAGAAAAGCAAGGCTGTGTGCATACATTCTTTTTCTCCTTTAATAGGAATCGCTTTCAAATCGGGGTTGTTACGTGTGATGTCCTTTGAAAGAATAGATATCCAGTGGCCGGTGCGCACCATATCCAATATTACAGGCGTACTGTTGATTTCAAGCTGAGGAGTAACATTCACTTTGTGCCGCTGCAACATTTTATTGATAATCTGCCTGGTATAGATTTCTTGCGGAAACAATATCAATGGATAATCACAGATATCTTCCAGCGCGAATGTTTTCCTGACCGCAAGCGGATGGGACTGATGGCAAACCAGACATAAAGACGGTGAGCTAAACTCCTTTACCTCAATAAGCGGCGGAATATTAGCCGGTTTATACGTTACGGCAAAATCAAGCTTATTGGCATTTATCAGTTCAACCAGTTCTAATATGGAATGAGAATAGAAAATACTGAGCTGAACTTTTGGATAAGTCCGCGTGAATTTTAAAATACAGGCATTTAATACAACAGACGAACTGTAGATTACACCTATGCGAACCCTTCCGACATAAATATGTTGCATCTCTTTCAACACTTCTACCCCATTATTCACATCAACAATCGCACGCCGGGCATACTCTGCAAATACCCTACCGGCATCTGTCAGATAAATACGTTTACCAACCCGGTCGAAAAGCGATGTGCCCAATTCGTTTTCCAATTGTTTGATACTTAATGAGAGTGTACTTTGTGTAATGTACAAAGCCTTTGACGCTTCGGTAAAAGACAACTGATCAGCCAATGCCAAAAAATATTTAAGAGGAGTAAGTTCCATAAATTTTATCAATAATAATCATGAAAACAATTAATTTTGCAAATTTACCAAAAAGAGAAAAAAGCTCTAAATTTGCGATGGAAAAATTAACGGCTACACAAAATTCAGGTGTGGCCGGACGGAACAGAAAAGGTATAAAGGTAAAAGGAATATGACCGGAGGAAACTATATAAATCCGGTAAAGCCATATTATAATCAATATAGCTTTCCGGAATAGTTCTTCCTTCGTTTACTAACGGGAGTCAGAGTGCCTGTTGTTTATGACGACAAATCTTATTCGTACTTTATTATCTGTTCAGAGGCTTAAAATGGATATCAATTAAAAGAGTTAAATAAACACAAAGAAAAAACATTATGGCACAAACAATCGGACATATATCACAAGTTATCGGGCCGGTGGTAGACGTGCATTTCGAATTAAGTCATGACGAAGAAAACAAACTTCCCAGTATTCACGACGCTTTGAAAATAAAACGTCACGACGGAAGAACGCTTATTGTAGAAGTGCAGCAACACATCGGCGAAGATACAGTGCGTACAGTAGCCATGGACAGTACAGACGGACTGCAACGCGGTATGGAAGTAGTGTCTACCGGCGAACCTATTACAATGCCTGTCGGAACACAAATCCGCGGACGTGTGATGAACGTTGTCGGTGAATGTATCGACGGCATGCGTGAACTGGACAGCGAAGGCGCGTTCCCTATTCATCGTGACCCGCCAAAATTCGAGGATCTGTCAACCTCACAGGAAGTACTTTATACAGGTATTAAAGTAATTGACCTTTTGGAACCATATCTTAAAGGTGGTAAAATCGGTCTGTTTGGCGGTGCCGGCGTAGGTAAAACGGTTCTTATCAAGGAATTAATCAACAACATTGCCAAAAAGCACAACGGTTTCTCTGTGTTTGCCGGAGTTGGCGAACGTACACGTGAAGGTAATGACCTGCTACGTGAGATGATTGAATCGGGCGTTATCAAATATGGTGATGAATTCCTTAAGAGTATGGAAGAAGGCCATTGGGATCTGTCTAAAGTAGATTATAAGGAAGTTGAGAAATCACAGGTTGCCATGGTGTTCGGTCAGATGAACGAACCGCCCGGTGCACGTTCTTCTGTAGCGCTTTCTGGACTGACGCTAGCCGAATCATTCCGTGATAATCCTAAAGCAGAGGGACCACGTGACATATTGTTCTTTATTGACAATATTTTCCGATTCACTCAGGCCGGTTCTGAGGTTTCAGCATTGCTGGGACGTATGCCTTCAGCAGTAGGTTATCAGCCGACACTGGCTTCTGAAATGGGTCAGATGCAGGAACGAATCACATCAACAAAGAACGGTTCAATCACATCAGTACAGGCTGTTTACGTACCGGCAGACGACCTGACCGACCCTGCCCCTGCCACAACATTTACTCACCTGGACGCTACGACGGTGTTAAGCCGTAAAATAACCGAACTTGGCATCTACCCTGCAGTAGACCCGTTGGAATCAACCTCACGTATTCTTGACCCTCTTATTGTAGGTAAAGAACACTATGAAACGGCGCAACGCGTCAAACAGATTCTTCAACGCAGCCGCGAATTACAGGATATTATCTCCATACTTGGTATGGACGAACTTTCTGACGAGGACCGTCTGACCGTAAATCGTGCACGCCGTGTACAACGTTTCCTTTCACAGCCTTTTGCGGTAGCCGAACAGTTTACCGGCGTTCCCGGTGTGATGGTTTCTATCGAGGATACCATACGCGGATTCAAAATGATACTTGACGGCGAGGTAGATGACCTTCCGGAACAAGCATTCCTCAACGTAGGTACCATTGAAGATGCCAAAGCAAAGGCCAAGATGTTAATGGAAAATGCAGAAAAATAACAGTTGACTTATGGGTAAGGATAATATTCAGCTGACTGTGGTATCTCCCGAAAAAGTTCTGTTTGAAGGAATGGTACGTTATGTTCAGATGCCCGGCACAAGCGGTTCGTTCTCGGTCGTATATGACCATGCTCCACTTCTGACCTCGCTTACTGAAGGGCAAATTAAATTCAAGTCTGAAGGTGTGACGCACCAACTTCCTGTAAAATCGGGATATGTATCGGTCAACGACAATCAGGTTTCAATCTGTGTAGAACAATGAACGAGACACGTATGAATATATGGCACACATGCCGTAGGCGATATATTGCGACACTGACCGTATTTACAGTAATTGTCTGTGTAATTGCTGCGACATTACTCAATTTTGCAGATTGTCTGTCCATGGCAAGCCTTGTGGTAACTACCGCTTTTTTCTACATATTCGGCATAGTAGGCTATGCCGTTCTGGAATGGAGCGACAAACGCAACTTGCCTCACACAAGTATATTCATTGCACTGAAATTCGGCAAACTGCTGCTAAGTGTGCTATTCGTAGTTATTCATGCCTTAATCTCAAGAAACGATATAACGGCTTTTGCCCTGACCTTTATCGGATTCTACATTGTTTATCTGCTATTCGAAACATTGTGCCTTGTCAGGTTAGAAAAATCATTAAGCAAAGACACCAAATGAAAAAAACAGTATATCATAAGATCAGTCGCGGAATAAAAGGCATAAGTGAACGGTATGGACTGATAATATTCATTACTGCTTTACTGTGCAGCACGGCATTGCCCGCAAAGGCCGCTGAAGAAAAAGGCGGCGAACTGAATGTCTATGAGATGGTGTTCGGGCATATTGAAGATGCCTATGAATGGCATATCACCGACATCGGAGAAACCTCTTTACGCATTCCGCTTCCCATCATTGTACATGACGAAAGAGGATGGCATACATTCATGTCTTCACGGGTTGAAAATGGTGCGACATACGACGGATTCTATATCTCAAAAGAAGGAACAAACAGCGGCAAAATCGTAACACGAGATAACAACGGCAATGAAATCCGTCCTGTGGATATCTCTATTACCAAGAATGTACTTGCCTTGCTGATTAACAGCGCTGTTCTTCTGATTATCATGCTGAAATGTGCTTCATGGTACAAGAAACGTGAGGTAGATAAAAGTGTCCCGAGAGGCGGTGTAGGCGCTATTGAAGCACTTACGGTCATGATTTACGATGACGTGATAAAAAGCGGTGTGGGTGAAAATTACAAAAAGTTTGCTCCCTACCTTCTTACAGCTTTTTTCTTCATTCTGACTAACAATCTCATGGGACTGATTCCATTCTTCCCGGGTGGAGCCAACGTAACAGGTAATATTGCTGTAACCATGGTATTGGCCATCTGCACATTTCTGCTTACAAACATATATGGCAGCCGTGAATATTGGAAAGACATTTTTTGGCCGGACGTGCCTTCATGGTTGAAAGTACCGGTTCCACTGATGCCTTTCATAGAGTTTATCGGTGTTTTCACAAAACCGTTCGCACTGATGATTCGTCTTTTTGCCAATATCATGGCCGGACATGCAGCCATATTAAGCCTGGTAGCGATTATTTTCATTACTGTAAAATCGGGTGCAATCATTAATGGAAGTATGAGTTTTCTGGCCATTATTTTCGGTATATTCATGGATGCGCTGGAGATATTGGTCGCCTTCATCCAGGCTTACGTATTTACCATGCTTTCATCAGTATTTATCGGACTGGCACAGGCAAAGCCAGCAACAGAAAAAAAGAAATAATTTTAAAAGTATAACCTCTAAAAACAGAAAATTATGTTATTGACAGTTTTATTACAAGCAATTGCGGGAGTAGGAATAAGCAAGTTAGGCGCAGCTCTTGGCGCAGGTATCGCCGTATTAGGTGCAGGTATCGGTATCGGACGTATCGGTGGTTCTGCTATGGACGCTATAGCACGCCAGCCCAATGCCACCAACGACATACGAACCAACATGATTATTGCCGCAGCCTTGGTAGAAGGTGTTGCCTTGATCGCCGTAGTCGTTTGTCTCTTAACATTGTTCATCTAATAATAAAAAAATTATGGGACTGCTCATTCCAAGTTCCGGTACCATATTCTGGATGACCCTTATTTTTGCAGTTGTATTTATCATACTTGCAAAATATGCTTTTCCGGCCATCATAGGTATGATAGACGAACGGAAGAAATATATAGACCAATCGCTTGACGCCGCGCGGGCTGCCAACGACCAGTTGGAGCACATCAAAGCAGAAAGCGACCGTCTTTTGACGCAAGCCCGCGAGGAACAAGCGAAGATTCTTAAGGAAGCTGTATCAGCACGCGACCGTATTATCAGCGAAGCCCGTGCAAGGGCACAAGCCGAAGCCAGAAGAGCCTTGGACGAAACCCGTCAGCAGATTATCGCTGAGAAAGAAAGTGCCATCAACGACGTTCGTCGTCAGGTAGCTGTCTTATCGGTTGATGTTGCTGAGAAAATCTTGCGCAAGGACCTCAGCGGCGAAAAAGAACATCTTGATCTGATTGACCGTCTGGTTGATGAGATGATGATAAATGAGAAACCTAAAGCGTAACCTGTCATGAACATTGGTGCTATTTCAAAACGTTATGCCAAAGCATTACTGGCCTATGCCTCTGAAAATAAAGTTGAGGACATAGTATACAAGCAAGTAAAGTCGTTTGTGCGTCAATATCGGAAGCTTGATGGCTTACGTCACGCCATTGAAAGTCCGACACTGTCTAAAGAGCAAAAACTTAACCTGCTTAACGAGGCTGCCGGACAGATGGACACATGTAACGAATTGATGCGCTTTTTTAATCTTGTTCTCGACAGAAAACGTGAAAAGCTTTTTATTTTCATCAGCTTTTCTTTCATTGACCTGTATCGCGAAGTAAAACATATCCGACGTGGCAAACTGATTACTGCCGTACCTGTTGCTCCGGAAGTTGAAAAACGTCTGCGAACACTCAGAGAATACAGTAACAATGCCAATATCGAACATCTGGAATTTGAAACAAGTGTAGACCCTTCGATCATCGGAGGATTTATTCTTCAGGTGGGGTCAAACCGTATAGATGCCAGTATCGCGGGACAGCTCAAACGCGTCAAGAAACAATTTATTGAGAAAAACAGAAGAATTGTGTAACCTCTTTTTAGAACAGAAATATGTCTGACAATATAAAACCAAGTGAAGTGTCTGAAGTGTTGCTTCAGCAACTCAAAGGCATCAATGCGGCTGTTCAATATGACGAAATCGGAACCGTATTGCAGGTTAGCGATGGCGTAGCCCGTATATACGGATTACAAAAAGCCGAAGCTAACGAACTGTTGGAATTTGAAAACGGTATCATGGCAGTTGTCATGAATCTGGAAGAGGACAATGTCGGTGCGGTACTTTTAGGTCCTACCGACCAGATTCGTGAAGGTATGGTTGTAAAACGTACCAAACGTATCGCTTCCATCAAAGTCAGCGAACACATGCTTGGCCGTGTCATCGACCCATTGGGTATGCCACTCGACGGCCGTGGTGTCATTGGTGGCGACCTTTGCGAAATGCCGCTTGAACGAAAGGCTCCGGGAGTCATATTCCGTCAACCTGTATCAGAACCGTTACAAACCGGCCTGAAAGCAATTGATGCGATGATTCCTATCGGCCGCGGACAGCGTGAGTTGATTATCGGCGACCGTCAAACCGGAAAAACAGCCATTGCCATTGACACAATCATTAACCAACGGGCAAACTACGAAGCCGGAAATCCTGTTTACTGTATTTATGTTGCAGTGGGTCAGAAAGGTTCAACTGTAGCAAATATTGTAAACACACTACGTGAAAAGGGTGCCATGGACTATACGGTTGTAGTTGCCGCAACAGCGGCCGACCCGGCAGCCTTACAATATTTTGCACCTTTCGCAGGAGCTGCCATTGGTGAATATTTCCGCGATACGGGCCGCCACGCATTAGTGGTTTATGATGATTTGTCCAAACAGGCCGTCGCATATCGTGAGGTATCTTTGATTCTGCGTCGTCCGTCAGGCCGTGAAGCCTATCCGGGAGATATTTTTTACCTTCATTCCCGTTTGTTGGAACGTGCCGCCAAAATTATCAATCAGCAAGAAGTGGCTGAACAAATGAACGATTTGCCGGAAAGTTTGAAAGGTAAGGTAAAATGTGGCGGCTCACTTACAGCTCTGCCTATCATCGAAACCCAGGCAGGTGATGTGTCGGCTTACATTCCGACAAATGTGATCTCTATTACCGACGGTCAGATATTCCTTGAAACAAATCTGTTTAACCAAGGATTCCGTCCGGCCATCAACGTGGGTATCTCTGTATCGCGTGTCGGTGGTAGCGCACAGATCAAGTGTATGAAGAAAGTTGCCGGTACATTAAAAATAGACCAGGCTCAATTCCGAGAACTGGAAGCCTTTTCTAAATTCAACAATGATATTGACGCTGTAACCGCAATGACCCTTGACCGTGGACGTAAGAACAATGAGCTTCTTATACAGCCTCAATACTCACCTATGCCGGTAAGTGAACAGGTTGCCATTCTCTACTGTGGCACTCACGGTTTGATGAAAGACGTGCCTATAAACAAGGTAAGAGATTTTCAGAAAGAATTTCTGGAAAGTCTTCGTGCCAGTCATCAGAATGATGTGCTTGATGTGCTTGCATCCGGAAAAATAGATGATAACGTCACAGCAATTATTGAGCAGGTAGCGGCTGAAACAGCTTTAATTTTTAAATCCTGACAGTTATGGCCTCACTAAAAGAAGTAAAAGGACGAATTGCGTCAGTAAATGGTACACTCAAGATTACCTCTGCCATGAAGATGGTGGCTTCGGCCAAGTTACACAAGGCGCAGGAACGCATAGAGGGCATGTTGCCATACGAAGAAAAACTGTCATATATTCTAAACAGTTTTCTAGAGTCGAATCCGGAAGTGGATACGTTACTCACCACTACACGTCCGGTAAAAAAAGCCGCATTGGTGGTTTTTGCTTCAAATGGCAGTCTATGCGGTGGATACAATTCAAATGTCATCCATCACTTCCGCGAGTGGGTGGAAGCTCATGAGTCCTTAGGCCGTGACAATCTTATCATTTATCCTATAGGACGTAAAATAGAAGAGGCTGTATGTAAAGCTGGTTTTACTCCAGCCGGCCAATTTATTCATATGGCAGACAAGCCTAATCGTGAAGAAGCCTATCAACTGGCAGACGAACTGACAAAACGATTTGAGCAGGAAGACTTTGACAGCGTAGATTTACTTTACAATCATTTTAAATCTACAGCCACTCAGATACTGACATTAAAGCCGTTTCTACCTATAGATATCAGCAGACAAAATGAAAATGATTCACATAAAACGGATTATAATGCTGATTATATCATAGAACCATCGGCTGAAATCTTCATGAAACAGCTGTTACCTCAGGTTTTGCGTACACAACTCTTTACGGCACTGCTCGACGCTAATGCTTCTGAACATGCCGCACGTACAATGGCCATGCAGGTTGCCACAGACAATGCAAACGATTTACTTCAGGATCTTACTCTGCAATATAACAAGAGCAGACAGCAAGTAATTACAAATGAATTATTGGATATTGTCAGTGGTTCAATGGCATAAAAGCATTAACTCTCAGCGCAGAAGTTACTAATACTTTTGCAAAAGCCGGCAGAAAATCAAAATACTTTCTGTCGGCTTTTTTATATTCTGTTATTTACAACTTTCCTGTTTTCTTTAGATATTCAGTCTCATATATTTTATATTGTGTCTGAGCTTCAATAAAATTACTTTTGGCCGTCTGCCATTGACTTTGAGCATCAAGCAAATCGGTCAATGTCGCCATTGACACTTCATATTTTTGTGTCATTTGCTGAAGATTTCTTTCTGCAAGCTGCAAACCGATGGTAGCAGTCTGAACCAATTGATATCCATCTTTTACATTCTGCACGGCCTGACGGACCTCAATATTCATTAACTTTACATTATGTGTCATATCAAGACGAGCATTTTCTGCCTCTATTCGTGCTTTCTTTATTTTTTTTAATCCTGCGCCCCAACTGAAAACCGGAATAGATACGGAAGCCATTGCCAATCCAAAACCATCGTCAAATTTCTGGGTATAAGGATGTGCGTTTCCTAGAGCATCCATCGCTACCCCATTCAGTTTGACATTTCCATAATAAGCATATCCGGCAGAAAGGCCTATTGTTGGAAGTATGTCTGCTCTTGCCAGTTTAACTTGTTGCAGACCGGCATCGACCTGTTTCTGCAGTAATCTGAATTCCGGACGCGATGAAATATCTTCTGACATTTCAGATGGTGCATTAATTTTCAATACAGTATCAACCGGTTCAATCATCGTATCAAAACCTGCACCAATCACATGACATAACGAAATACGACACAAATCGGCCCCATTCCTTACTTTCTGAAGCTGATACTGGATTTCACTGCGCTTAGCCGAAATTCGTAACAAATCATTCTCTGTTGACAATTCCGCATTAACACTTTCTGAGGCCATATCATATAAGGCCAACATTTGTTTCTCATAAGAATCCAACATCTTAACCTTCTCGAGCACTGCAACATATGTCCAATAAGCTTTATCAGCTTCAGCGATTACATCCATACGCGTCTTTCTCAGCTGTTCTTTGGCGCATTCTTCACCAATCTCTGCCAACTTGTTAGCCGTTCTGATTTTTCCACCGGAATAAACAGGTTGGATTAAGGAAATACCAGCCATGTACATTCCACGCATTTGTAACTCAGACCCCATGACATCCATATCGGGAAATAAGTATGTTCCGGTCAGACTTCCTTCAAATTTGGGAAGATAGGAAGCAAAAGCAACTGCTTTATCCAGTTCTGCTTGCCGCACCTTGTTATCGGCTTTCTTAAGCATTTCATTATAATCCAAGGCCATTTGGCGACATTGCTGTTGTGAAAGGCTTAACGGATGTTGCGCAAACAACGTTGAAACATTAACAACTGCAATACATAATATAATTAATTCTTTTTTCATTTTCAATTATTCTCCATTGATGTTAATATTTGTCAGTCAAGAGGTTTTCTGACATGAAAAAATGCCGTATAAAATAAAGGAAGAAGAATCAGCGTTATTATAGTACCGACTGTCAGACCTGCCATAATAGTTACTGCCATGGAACCATACATCGGATCATTAACCAAAGGAATCATACCTACAATGGTAGTTAATGAAGCCATAATAACAGGCCGAACTCTCGACACTGTGGCATTTAGCACAGCATCATATGGATGTTGATGTTCCTCGCTGTATAAACGGTTGATTTCATCTACCAGAACAATAGAATTCTTTACCATCATTCCTATCAATCCCATTAAACCAATTATTGCCATGAATGTAAATGGTTGATTGCATATCAGTAAAGCCGGTGTAATACCACATATTACGAAAGGAAAACATATAAGAATAAGTATCACTTTCTTCCAATTATTAAATAGCAGCAACAATATACCCAATATAAGAAAAATCGTAATAGGCGTATATTTCATCAGATTACCTATGGCATCGCTTTGAAGTTCTATTTCTCCGACCCATCGGCGCTGATAACCATCAGGTAATGGAATGCTTTCAATATCATCCCGAATGGTCTCCAAAACTTTCGCCGGCGTCGCATCGTATTGTTCATAATCCGGATCGCACTCTGCTTCTATCGCCCGACAGCCATTAACACGTTTAACAACATCATCTTCCCAATCCAACCGTATGCCCTTAGTTACAGTGTTAAGAGGAGTACTGCGAAAAATCTTATCCTGCATATCCGAAATACTTTTTCCACCGGTTACAGCCTGACTTACGTCATCATCACTTAAATTCATATTCATCATAGTCCATACGGGAATATTATTGAGATCTTTTATTTTATTACCATCTTCCTGACGTATCTGAAGATTCACAATAACATTACGATCCTGATTTGTGAGTATACCAACCGGCAGACCGTCAGTTGCAGCCATTAAAGCATTAGCGACGTCGCCTCTGCCTATGCCGGCACGAAGTGCATCCTGACGGACAAAATCGGCAACAAGGATCTTACTTTTAGGATGCCAATTATTTTCCACAGAATAAGGATCTACATAAGGACAACGGCGCATAATATCTTCTGCCTGTTTACTGAGTTGGCGTAACACGACCGGGTCGGGACCAGTAAACTCAACTTCAACGGTATGTGAGGTTGCTATTGAAAAATTGTATTTCCTTATTCGGATATACGCATCGGGATAGGCTTGTCTTAATTGCTTCTTGATTAATGGAATCTGTTCTGTCACTGTGGCATAATCTTTACAGTCGACCATTAATTCTCCATAACAATCTCCTCCCGAAGTCATAGGACGAACCAAACAATAATGTGCCGGCGCACTTCCCATACTGACAGCCACACGTTCTATCTTATCATTTTTCTGTAATAATGTGCTCATGCTCAATAATTCATCTCGCACATCGTTTGGGTTTGTCTGAGAGGGGAAATAACATTCTACAACAAATTGTTTATAATCAAAATCGGGGAAAAAAAGATTTTTAACACGTGTCATCCCGTAAACAGACAACAATAATGCAAATACAGAAACTATAATAGTTGTTTTTTTATGTTCAATCAAGAACACAATAGTTTTTCGCACAAAACGATGAACCGCTGAATCCATTATTCTGTTATCCTCAGTATCGTTTTTACGCACCTCTTCCGGTAACCAGCTTTTTGCACATACAGGAACCTGAACCAATGCCAATACCCAACTGGCCAAAAGACTGACACATAATACTAGAAACAAATCATGAGCATATTCTCCGGCCGAATCAGGAGACAAATACACACTGATGAATGTAGATGCAGCAATAATTGTAGCACCTAATAAGGGCATGGCCGTATTCTTTCCGATACGATATAAATAGATGTCCTTTGGAAGACCTCTTTTCTTATCAATCAGAATACCGTCCATAATAACAATCGCATTATCAACCAACATTCCCATGGCTACAATAAAAGCTCCTAAGGAAATACGCTGTAAAGTAGTGCCACATGTCAAAAGAATAGGAAAAGAAACAGCAATAGTCAAGACAAGACCAAAACCTATAATCAATCCACTACGGTAGCCCATTGTAAATATCAGAACCAGAATGACAATTACTACCGATTCCAATAAATTTATCATAAAAGAACTGATAGCTTCATCAACTTTCTCCGGTTGGAAAAAAATCTTTTCCATATTCAAGCCAACCGGTAATCTAGTCTCTAATGAAGCCAGTTTTTCTTCTACAGCCTTACCTACATCGGGTACAATTGCATCGCTTTCCATTGCCACACAAATTGCCAGAGCTGGCTTTCCGTTAACGAAAAATCCATTGCGTTGGGGTTCTGAATATTCTCGTTTTACCTGTGCTATATCACCAATTTTGAGTTGCTTGCCATTTGTTGTAGTAATAAGCAGATTACGAATGTCATCCTCATTCTTAACAGCATCATTTACACGAATCTGAAATCGATCAGTACCATTTAAATAGGTCCCGGCATTCACCGTCTTTCCTGCATTTTGCAATGCAGTCATAATTTGAGTAGGAATAATACCATTACGGGAAATCTTCTCTTTTGATAAAACTATATTAATAACTTCATCACGATTACCTACTATATTAATGCGTTTTACTCCTTTTACATTCAGCAACTCACGACGAATCAACTTAGCGTAACGATTCATTTCCGGATAATCATAGCCATCAGATGTCATGGCATAGAAAATTCCATAAACATCCATCATATCATCAATAACAATTGGCTGATAACAACCTTGCGGAAGCCTTGAACCAGCATCGTTAACCTTACGTCGTAAAAGATCAAAATGCTGTTCAAGATCTTTCATTAATACGGTCATTTTAAATTCTACTGTCAACATAGCCGAACCATTCTGACATTCCGTCTTGATGCTTTTCACATCTGGCAGTGCCCTCAACTCATCCTCCATCAATTGAGCCACATTCAGCTCCACTTCATGAGCACTAGCTCCAGGATATGGTATAACTACCATAGCTTGCTTAACAGCGACAGCCGGATCCTCTAATTTGGGCATTTGTATAAATGAAATAGTACCTGCAAATATGATACCAACCATCAAAGACCAGAAAAGCACAGGTCTCTTTACAAAATATTCAGTAATTCTCATCACAGTAATCCTCCTATATTCGTATCTGATGAGGGCGCAATTACCTTTACGGTCTCATTTTCCTGTAACACATGTACTCCTGCTTTGACTATTTGCTCAGAACCAGTCAGCCCAGCTGAAATCAAAGCATCACCATTATCACTCAGGCCCACCAACTCTACATAACGCTTTTGCACTTTATGCTGCTTGTCCATCACCCAAACATAAGTACTGTCTCCTTTTTTACAAACTGCATGTAAAGGCAAAGTATACTGTCCGGTACCATTATCGTCCTTAAAAAACATATCAATCTCAACATTCATACCTGCTGCTATTGCCATTTCTTTTGCATCATCAAAAGCCAGCCGAACACGATAAAGCTGATTACCATCAGCTTTCGGCATCACACTCATAAAATGCATAATAATGGACCTGTTCGGTGCAAAAGGCATACGACACTCGTATTTTACCACATCCTTAAGACGAAGGTATTGGTTCACAGGTATATCAAATTCTACTGCCATATTGGAAACCTTCAATAAGGTCCCGATGGATGTACCTGCATTTACCAATTCTGACGGTTCAAAATAAATATCCTCTATGATGCCATCAACCGGTGCCTTTAATATGGTATATGATAATTTATTCTGATTGTTTTTCAGTTGTACCTTCAACTGCTTCAATCCGGAAACCGCTTTATCATAATCATTTCCAGATATATTTTTATGTTCATATAACTGTTTCATTCTGTCAACCTCACGCACCATTTGTTCATATTGAACCTGTGCATTCTCAACCCCCAATTTATAATCTTCAACATCCAACCGGGCTATAATTTGTCCTTTCTTCACTTTATCACCGGACTTTACATAAATTCTTTCAATCTGACCAGCTGTTTTAAATGACAAGCTTATTTCCTCATCTTCTTTTACTATACCTGAGAACTTTTTTATAGATTCATTCCCAACTTTAACAGGATTAACCAGTTCCACACTACGTACAAAAGGTTGATGCTGCTTTTCACGACGGCAGCCAACAGAAGCCATCATAAACAAGCATCCACATAAAACAATTAACTTATTCATTATTGTGTCGCTCTTTAATTTGATTTGTTGCAAAGTTCTACTTTTCCCTTACTACTTTTACTATCTTATTGACGATAAAAACGTTCTAAAGGATAAATCTTTTCATTTAATATATTAATCAAAGAAGAAATAACGTTCTAAATATCGTATATTTGCTACATTTATTATAACATATCATCATGAAACGCCATTCAAATATAAAAGATTATACAATAATGATGATTCCAGACTCTGGACGAATGCTTAATCTTAACAACGAATTTATACTTACTGATAATTTATACGACTCAAGCACCACACAAATTACTAATATACAATCATATACAACATCTTTCCCCGTAAAAACCACATTTCCGATGATACTACTCTGTAAAAGGGGTAAATTACGTATCAGACTCAATCTGAATGAATACGCGCTTAATGACAATGATATGATCATCATACCTCCCAACTCATTTGGCGAATGCCTGGAAATAAACCCAACAAGTCAAGTTGCTGTCATCGCATCTACATTTCAAGACTCCATAAGTCATATAACCAAACAAACCATGTCTATAAGGAATCATTATATGCAGCAACCGGTTATTCATTTACAAGATGCTGAGATGAATGAATGTCTGACCATCTATCAAATGATGCGTAATAAATTAGAATCATCTGATTTCTCATTAAAAAAAGAAGCACTATCAGGCTATTTGCAGGTTCTTATATGTAACGCTTATCAATATATCACTCGTTATGATAAAGATGAAAATTACACGCAAAACAGATACCAACGTATATTTTACCGTTTTCTTGAAGAAGTGCAGTTACATTATCACGAACACCGCCAAATCAATTATTATGCCAGTATATTATGCATTACACCCAAATATCTTTCACAAATTATCTATCAAGTAAGCGGACGACATGGCGGTGAATGGATAAAAGATTATGTTATCCTTGAAGCGCAAGCCTTATTATTAACCGGACAATATACCGTACAACAGGTCAGCGACCAGTTAAACTTCCCCAATTCTTCCTTTTTTGGGAAATATTTTAAGGCTGCGGTTGGTTTTTCACCTCACAAATACCAGACAATGAAGTTAAAAGACATGTAAAGTTCAATCTTATAGCACTGAACAAATATGACTTATCTAAATCAAGTTGCAAATATTTCATATTATTATTGAAAAAAATCAGCAATTAATTGGTAAATATCAAAAAAAAGCGTACCTTTGCAACGCTTTACAAAACAAAGCCTCTTGCCAAAGAGTTGGA
>CAJMNM010000024.1 GCA_905214795.1 uncultured bacterium | reverse complement strand
CGATAAAGGCATTTATCGGACCGGAAGATCAGGTGGATTGGGAAGTACAGGACGTGCCTATGGTTTCAAAAAGCATTCTTGTGACTCAGCCCAAAATGAATGGAAAGACTTTTGGACAGTTGCATTTCAGCTCTGTTTATGGCGTGAATGTTACGCGTATTTCCCGTTCAGGTATGAATCTGTTTGCAGATCGTAATCTGCGTATGCAAGTAGGTGATAAGATAGTTGTGGTGGGTCCCGAGGATGCGGTAGACCGCGTTGCCGGTTTGATGGGTAACTCTGTAAAACGTTTGGATCACCCTAATCTGCTGACTATCTTTGTGGGAATTCTGGTCGGTATCGTTTTTGGAAGCATTCCGTTTGCTTTCCCGGGAGTGCCGACACCGGTCAAATTAGGTTTGGCGGGCGGTCCATTGATTATTGCAATCTTAATCGGTCGTTTTGGCTATAAGTTCCATTTAGTGACTTATGTTTCCACGAGTGCTAATCTTATGCTTCGAGAGTTTGGCTTGGCTTTGTTCCTTGCCAGTGTGGGTATTAAAGCAGGTGAACATTTTGTGGATACGGTAATTGCCGGCGACGGATTGAAATATGTATGGACTGGTTTCCTTATTACGGTGATTCCGGTTGTGGTAATTGGTGTGATTGCCAGATTGCGCTTTAAATTGAACTATTTTACAATAATGGGTATGATTGCCGGAAGTACAACTGATCCCCCAGCCTTGGCGTTTGCGAATCAGTCTTCCAGTAGTGATGCACCCGCTGTCGGTTATTCAACGGTATATCCATTGACAATGTTCCTGAGAATTTTGACAGCGCAGTTGATAGTGTTACTGCTTTGCAGTGCTTAGTTTAGCATAGAAATAGAAAAAGGCTCTCAATCACTGAGAGTCTTTTTTTTATTTATAAAGTTCGTATACAGTCTTTGTGATATGGTTTGTACGGATGTTTTGTATGTTGTTTCCGTCCAGTATCTGTTTTTTGAAATTCTGAAAATATGACAATTTGGTTTAAAACAGAAAAGTGTACTTTTATGTGCTTTTCAGCTTTTTACGTTTGAGATATTCTCTCTAAAACCTCTGTTTTTACGTAATTTTCTGTCCTTTTAAAAAATCCTCTCTGTTGCTGTGCAAATAATAAATGTCATTAATTTTTATCGCTGATTTTTAGGGCGTATTTTTATTTACGTTATTAATGATGTTTAAAAACCATGCGTGAAAAATACAAGCGGAATCAATGCTTTGGCGGAAAGTGTGAGATGTAAAATAAAATAAGTTTTCTCTTTTTGTTATATATTGATAAACAGTGTAATATGTGTTATGTTTGTAAATGTATATCCGCAAATATAAAACAGGTTCTTTTGTACGATAAAACGCATACGGTTGTGAGTTTTATTGTCTACGGTTACGAATTCCATCCGGTACGGTTACGAACTTTTTTCCGCACGGTTACGGCGACGCCCGTAACCGTATCAAAATAAATTCTTGCACGGTTACGGATAAATTCGTAACCGTATGCGTTTCTGACTTTGGAATCCTTCTTTTGCATTCCGTAGAGAACCGGATATATTCCGGTTAAACTAAATTATGAAGTAAAGATATTTCGTATTTAAGGGATCTCGAAAATCAGATGCTGTAAAGTTTGCTTGGGAGCATTGGAATTATTTCGCAGTCCGTAACACCAATAAACGATACGTTTTTTCGTAACCTGTATCAGGCTTGGGCAGAAAAAGCGTAAAAATGTAAAAGCAGGATTTGTTATTTAGAAATCTGTATGCCGTTTTTGGTGTGTAAATATTGGTATTCTGTTGCTTTTTGTGGTAAAATAATGGTTTATAAAAGAAAAACATATCGTTTTGACAGATTGGAAGATGATGAAGAATAGCGAAAACAGAGAAGAAAAGTATGGTATTTAAGAAGAAAACGGCCTTTTTTGTGCCGAATTTTGACAGATTCCACTCACGGCTTAAGAAATGAATAAAAGTAAAGTATCCTTATAAAAACAAAGCAGTAAGGATGAAATGTAAAATGATTATGTAAAATAAGAGGATAATTTTGGTGGCTTTGAATGCCATAATGTGTTTTTCCTGGCGCTATCGTCCGCCAGGCATTCTTTGGAACGGTATGGAGGTGGATGCCTGCGCGGCAGCCTTGTGTAGCGAGCCGGCAGGTGCTGTCACTATACAAGGCTGCCGGCATGTAAAATCGGATAAGATGTTGTTTGTAATATGGTCTGAAGAGCTATTCTTTGTGATGCAACGGCATTTCTATAACCTCAAGATCCTTGAACGCTTTTCCGTCAACCGTAAAGCGTACCAAGGTGCGTACTTTTTGCCATCCCATCAAGCCTGCTGCTCCCGGATTGATATGCAATAATTGAAGTTTATGGTCAAATTGCACCTTTAGAATATGCGAATGTCCGCTGATGAAAAGATGAGGCGGGTTCTCGTAAAGGCTTTTCCTGACTGCGGGAGAGTAATTACCGGGATAGCCTCCTATGTGTGTCATCATGATTTCTGCGTCCTCGCATCGCCAGCGTAGCTTTTCTGAATACATCCGTCTGAGGTCGCCGCCATCACAGTTTCCGTAAACAGCAACAAATGGTCTGAATGCGGCTAATTTCTGGGCTACTTCCAAAGAGCCGATATCTCCGGCATGCCAGATTTCATCACATTCCTTAAAATAGTCCAGATATTTGGGATCCCAGTAGGCATGTGTGTCAGAGAGAAGGCCTATTCGTTTCACAATCCTAATTTTTTTACGACGAAAGATTTAATGAAAGCGGTCGTACCCTCAAGTCCAAGTATCGAAGAGTTGATGCACAAATGATAAGAGGCGGCGTGTCCCCACGTCTTTGCGCTGAAATAATTATAATAGGACGCTCTGTTTTCGTCACCCGAGATGATTTTCTTTTTAGCCTCTTCCGGTGAGATGTTCAGCCGGTCGCTTACCCTTTTTATACGGTCTTCCATGTCGCCGGTGATAAAGATATTAACACACCGGGGGTTGTCCCGAAGAATATAATCGGCACATCGTCCTACAAATACACATGAATTTTCTTCTGCGGCTTTGCGTATGGCGTCACTTTGAAATTTAAATAAGGATTCGTCGCTCAGTTGGTTGTTGTATGTATACTCTCCGCCACTGCCCAATATCGGTGCAAACGAACTGACCAGTAATTTAAAGAAACCTTTATGTTCATCGTTCCGTTCAAAGAATTTCTTATTGAATCCACTTTCTTTTGCAGCCAGGTCGAGCAACTCTTTATCATAAAACTTAAGGCCGAATTCTTTTGACAACTGTTCACCAATGAAGCGGCCGCCACTTCCTAATTGTCGTCCTACATTAATTATAATCTGATTTTTATTCATGGCGTAGAGCTAATGTTTTAAATTTCTTATATTCTGTGTAAAGCATCCATGATGATACAAAGCACGCGATAATGTCTGATGCGGGCATGGCATACCAAACACCGTCTACTCCCCAAAATAAAGGAAGGATAAGTGTCAATGGTATAAGGAATAACATTTGTCTTGTTAATGAAAGAAAGATACTTTTTCCCGCATGTCCGATACTTTGAAAGAAATTTGTTGTGACCATCTGCATACCGATGAAAGGGAAGAACATTACGACTATGCGCATTCCCTTTTCAGACAAGGCAATCAGTTCGGGGTCTGATGTAAATGCCCGTACGCAGAGTTCCGGGATAATTTCTCCTACAAGAAATCCTAAAGTGGTAATGATTGTTCCCCAAATGAGAGTGTATCTCAATACTTTCAGTACACGTTTATATTTTTGGGCACCGAAATTATATCCGGCTATGGGTTGCATGCCTTGGTTTAATCCGATGACAATCATTACGAAAAGAAAGGAAAAACGGTTTACTATACCAAATGCTCCAATAGCCAAATCACCGCCATAAGCGCCCAGACTGCGGTTTATGATAATGACAACCAGGCAGGCGCAGGTATTCATCAGAAACGGAGATAAGCCGATGGCTAATGTATCTTCCACAATTTTCCTTTTTAGGCGATAGATGCCTTTTTTGAAATGTAAAGTCTCCTTTGGATTGTTGAAGATGATAATTTGCCAGATTAAGGCTAAGATTTGAGCAAGAATTGTTGCATAGGCGGCTCCTTTTATTCCCCAATGGAATCCGTAAATGAAAATAGGGTCCAAAATGGTGTTGATTACCACCGTGAATATGGTAGCGTTCATGGCGCTTCTCGGATGGCCGGCAGAACGGAGAACGGCGTTGAAAGATAAATAGGTGTGTGTGACGACATTACCCAACAGAATAATACTCATGTAGTCTCTGGCATAAGGTATGGTCGCTTCACTGGCACCGAAGAAATAAAGAATGGGGTCTAAAAAGACAAGACAGACGAGGCCGAACGCAAGGCCCAGAATAAGTGATAACGTAAGAACGTTACCAAAAATGTTTTGTGCGATTTCATAATCTTTCTGTCCGAGTTTTACCGAGATTAGGGTAGAGGCACCAACACCAACCATGGCACCAAATGCGGCGGAAAGGTTCATAAACGGGAATGTCAGTGCCAGACCGGATATGGCGAGCGGCCCGACTCCATGTCCTATAAAGATACTGTCAACCATGTTGTATAAGGAAGACGCAGTCATGGCTATGATGGCAGGTATCGCATATTGTGCCAGCAGCTTGCTGATTTCCAAAGTTCCAAGGTCTAATGGTGAAGTCTTGCTTGTCATAATAATTATAGTACTGTTTAATGGAGACAAAGTTACAAAAAAAAAGGAAATGAGTCGGGCTGATTTCTCAATAATTCTTAAAATGTGAATCCTGGTGAAAAATATACTAAAAAAGATGAGAGATAATGCTTTTTTACTATCTTTGTAAGTGCCTGTTAGCAGGTATGTTTTATAATATACGTGACTTTAAATCAAAATAAAATGAGTAACCAACTAGAACGAATCAAAGAATTAGTGGAACTTCGTGCCAAGGCTCGTCTTGGCGGAGGTGAAAAAGCTATCGACAAGCAACATCAGAGAGGAAAGTATACGGCTCGTGAACGTATTGATATGTTGCTTGACGAAGGCAGTTTTGAAGAAATGGATATGTTTAAACTCCATCGTTGTACCAATTTCGGGATGGAGAAAAAACAATATTTAGGCGATGGTGTCGTAACCGGTAGCGGTACGATTGATGGTCGTCTGGTTTATGTCTTTGCACAAGACTTTACAGTCAACGGAGGATCTCTTTCTGAGACAATGGCCGAAAAGATTTGTAAGGTGATGGATCAGGCCATGAAAATGGGTGCGCCATGTATAGGTATTAACGACTCGGGAGGCGCACGTATTCAGGAAGGTATTAATGCATTGGGAGGTTATGCCAATATTTTCCAGCGTAATATTGAAGCATCCGGAGTTATTCCGCAAATTTCCGGAATATTCGGACCGTGTGCAGGTGGTGCCGTTTATTCTCCGGCGTTGACAGATTTTATTTTAATGATGGAGGGTACATCATATATGTTCCTTACAGGTCCTAAAGTTGTAAAAACAGTAACCGGAGAAGACGTTTCTCAGGAAGACCTTGGTGGTGCCAGCATGCATGCTACCAAATCAGGTGTTACACATTTTACGGCTGAGACGGAAGAAGAGGCCATGCAGATGATTCGTACCTTAATCAGTTATATCCCTCAGAATAATATGGAAGAAGCGCCGAGGGTAGAGTGTACCGATCCGATTAATCGTCTGGCGGATTCTTTGAATGAGATTATTCCCGATAATCCGAATCAGGCTTATGATATGTACGAGGTGATAGGAGCTATCGTAGATAATGGTGAGTTTTTCGAGGTGCAGCCTGATTTTGCAAAGAATATTATTGTTGGTTTTGCCCGTTTTAACGGTCAAAGTGTAGGTGTCGTTGCCAATCAGCCTAAGTTCTATGCCGGAGTACTTGATTGCAATGCCAGCAGAAAGGGTGCGCGTTTTGTGCGTTTCTGCGATTCGTTCAATATACCATTGGTCACACTTGTCGATGTGCCGGGATTCCTTCCTGGAACAGGTCAGGAATACAATGCTGTGATTTTGCATGGAGCGAAATTATTGTATGCTTATGGAGAGGCAACAGTGCCAAAGGTTACCGTGACATTGCGTAAGAGCTATGGCGGTTCACATATCGTGATGAGCTGTAAACAATTGCGCGGAGATATTAATTATGCATGGCCTTCTGCTGAGATTGCGGTGATGGGAGCTTCCGGTGCAGTGGCAGTTCTTTATGCAAAAGATGCTAAAGAGGCAGAGGATCCTAAAAAATTCCTCGAAGAAAAGGAGGCTGAATACAATAAGTTGTTTACCAATCCTTATCAGGCCGCAAAATACGGTTACATTGATGATGTAATCGAGCCGCGTAATACACGTTTCCGTGTTATCCGTGCATTGGCTCAGTTAAGTAGTAAGAAACTGACCAATCCGGTAAAGAAACATGGTAATATTCCGTTGTAAAATTTGGATTAACTACACAGTATGATGAATATGAATAAAAGAGTTTTAAATATCTTGATATTGCTGTGTTCTGTTTCCTGGGCTTTTGCTCAAGGCGCACGCAGCTTTAAGATTAATGAGGTGGTTATTTCCAATACAAGCGGACTTGTTGATGAATATGGAGAACGTTCCGCATGGATAGAGATATCCAATACCTCATGGGGCACCAATAATATCAGGAACTGTTATCTGACAACCAATCCTGCCGCGTTGGATAAAAACTTGTCCGTCCCCGAGCGTGTAAAAATGATGTCGCTCATACCGAAGGGCGATTCACGTACAAATCTGACCGCAAAACAGCATATCGTGTTTTTTGCTGACGGTCAGACCAATTTAGGGACATTGCATACCAATTTCACGTTAAGACCGGACGGTTCTAATTTCATTGCTTTGTTTGATGGAAATGGAAAAACATTGCTGGATTCTGTAACTGTTCCGCCTTTGGCTGAGAATCAGTCTTATGCTCGCGTATATAATAGCGATAAAGAAGATTACGAATGGATAGTGCTGAATGCAGAAGAGGTTACTCCGGGCAGTGATAATGTCGGGCAGGGTAAGGTTCAAGATAAGGTTGCGGAATTCAAGGAAAAAGATCCGTATGGTATAGCCATGTCCGTTATGGCAATGGCCATAGTGTTCGGTTGTTTGTTATTACTTTATATTTTTTTCCGTCTTTTTGGTTATATCGTGACATTGCTGGGCAAGATGACTCGTGTGCGTGCCATCCGTTCTATCCATGATAAGGCTGAGCGTGCAACGATTATGGCTAAACAAGGTATGGAAACCAAGGGTATTGACATGAAGATCTACATGGCGGTAATCGCAATGGCTCTTCATGAATACGAGGAGGATGTACACGATGTGGAAAGCAATGTGCTGACTCTGCATCCCGAAGAACATACCGATTGGAATGCCAAAGATAATGCGATGCGTGAATGGCCGAAATAAATAATCTTATCAATCAAATAACAGTATAAAATCATTATGAAAGAGTATAAATATAAAGTAAAAGGTGCCGAATATACGGTAAATATTAATGAAGTAGAAGGCAATATTGCCAAAGTGGAAGTAAACGGAATCCCTTTCGAGGTGGAACTGGATCGTCCGATGAATGTGATGCATACACCGGTTGTACGTCCTGTAGCCCATCCTCATCATGCTCCTTCTGTTGCAGCTGCACCAGCCCCACAACCTGAAGTGCAGGCCGGACCGGGCGTTGCTGTACGGGCACCGTTGCCTGGTACCATCAATGCGATTAACGTGACAGTAGGACAGGAAGTAAAGAAAGGACAACCGGTGGTTGTACTCGAGGCCATGAAAATGGAGAATAATATTACTGCGGAATGCGACGGAAAAGTTACAGCCATACATGTAAGTAAGGGTGACTCTGTTCGTGAAGGTGCAATTTTGGTAACAATAGGATAAAAGCATTATGGAGATATTTGATTTTATTGGAACAAAGTTTGCCGATTTCTTGACCTATACGGGCTTTGCCAATGCAGAGATCGGAAACTGGGTCATGATTCTGGTAGGCGCATTTTTCTTATGGCTTGCCATTAAGAAAGATTTTGAGCCATTGTTGCTGATTCCTATCGGACTGGGTATTATTCTTGGAAATATTCCCTTTAAGGCAGTCGGGCTTGAAATTGGTTTGTATGAAGATAATTCTGTTTTGAATATCTTTTATCAGGGTGTAAAGACGGGATGGTATCCGCCGCTTGTCTTTCTTGGTATTGGAGCGATGACAGACTTTTCCGCACTTATTGCCAACCCGAAACTTTTGTTGGTCGGTGCGGCCGCTCAGTTTGGTATTTTCGGCGCTTATATGATTGCTTTGGCTTTAGGATTTGAGCCCAATCAGGCTGCCGGTATCGCTATAATCGGTGGTGCCGATGGTCCGACGGCCATTTTCTTGTCATCCAAACTCTCGCCTAATCTGATGGGTGCGATTGCTGTCTGCGCTTATTCTTATATGGCACTTGTGCCCGTTATACAGCCGCCGTTGATGCGTTTGTTGACAACAAAGAAAGAACGGTTAATCCGCATGAAGCCTGCCCGTCAGGTTTCACAGACCGAGAAGATTATTTTCCCGATTGTAGGTCTGTTGCTGACAACCTTTATCGTGCCGTCCGGTCTTCCGTTGCTGGGTATGCTGTTCTTCGGAAATCTTTTAAAGGAAAGTACCAAGACAACCCGTCTGGCAAAAACAGCCGGCAGTGCACTTAATGATATTATCGTGATGCTTTTGGGACTGACAGTGGGATGTTCCACTCAGGCCAGTGAGTTCCTCACCTGGGATACCATTAAGATTTTCTTCCTCGGAGCTTTGGCATTTATTATTGCCACAGCGTCAGGCGTATTGTTTGTCAAGTTCTTCAACCTGTTCTTGCCTCAGCATAAGAAAATCAATCCGCTGATTGGAAATGCCGGTGTGTCAGCCGTGCCTATGGCAGCCCGTATTTCGCAGAACCTAGGATTGGAATATGATTCCAAGAATTATTTGCTGATGCACGCCATGGGGCCGAATGTAGCCGGAGTAATCGGTTCAGCTGTGGCTGCCGGTGTATTGTTAGGCTTCTTAAGCTAACACATTTTAGTGCAAAATAAAAAATAACGCTGCCTCAAAATAGAATTATTCTTTTACTTTGAGACAGCGTTATTTTTTTGTGATATTGAAAACGTTTTTTTGTTTTGCTGCACAGAATCTTTTTTAAATCAGATGATGTTCTGCAAAATATTTCCAAAGGGGAGCCAGCATGGTTGCCTGCTTAAATGCATTTTCTTTTAGCAGATTACGTACCTCGTCTACGCTGAGCAGATGAATACTGATGTCTTCTGTTTCTTCAAGATGCTGGTCAGACAGCTTGACCACATCAGTAGCCAGAAAACAGTGGCACAGATTGTTCATCGTACTGGCGTTGGCCGAGATGGACATGAGGTGAGTCCAGTTGCCGTTTCCGTAGCCTGTTTCCTCCATCAGCTCACGCTTGGCCGCTTCAAGAGGCGTTTCTCCTTTTTCGCAGACTCCGGCACAGATTTCATACCCTGTCCATTGTAAACCGTGGCGGTATTGTTTCTCCATGACAAATTCTCCGGTAGGCGTAATTGCGATGACATTTATCCAGTCAGGATATTCCAATACATAATATTCGTCATTTTCCACTCCGTCCGGCATTCTGATATGATCCCGCCGTGCTGTCAGCCAGGGGCGCTGTATCAGATATTCGCTGTGTAGAATTTCCCATTTCATTTCTTTATCTGTATTTCCTTTCATAATAGTATATAGCGATTTTACCAGTAATTTTTCTTTTTGCAGGAGCAAAATTAATAAGTTCGGATAGTAAGTCCAATCAAATGAAATAAAAAACGTAAGAAGACAGATTTTTATGCCGTATCGGTTTTAATACTCTGTAAGTTCTGTGATAAGGTTATTTAAAAGGTGAGGACCTGAAAACGGAAAACCAGAATTAATATTTATATTTGCATTTATAAAAAATCAGAATGACAATGAATCAGAAACGTGTATTGGTCGGAATGTCCGGAGGTATAGATAGCTCTGCGGTATGTATGATGTTACAGGAGCAGGGCTACGAAGTGGTGGGTGTCACAATGCGGGTCTGGGACTTGCCACGCCAGTTCAGTAATGACAGTCAGGAGCAGCCCGATTTTATATGTGAGGCCCGCAGTCTGGCCGACAGACTGGGTATCGAACATCATGTGGCCGATGAGCGTGAAGCGTTCAAACAGGTTGTCGTGAAGAATTTTATAGATGAATATCTTGCCGGCCGCACTCCCAATCCATGTGTGATGTGCAATCCGTTGTTTAAATTCCGTATGTTGCAGGAATGGGCCGACAAACTCGATTGCGCTTATATAGCTACAGGCCACTATGTACAGGTAAAGCAGGAAAATGGTCGTTATTTTCTGTATTGTGGTAAAGACAAGCATAAAGACCAGTCTTATTTTTTGTGGCGTCTCGGTCAGGATGTACTCAAACGCTGTCTCTTTCCTCTCGGTGGTATGGAAAAAACAGATGTCCGTCAATATCTTGCCGATAAAGGCTTTGAAATAAAAGCCCGTCAGGGAGAGTCTATGGAAGTTTGTTTTATAGATAAGGATTATCGTGACTTTCTGAAAGAGCAGGTTCCCGATCTTGACCGGCGGGTAGGTCCCGGTAAGTTTGTAGATGCGAAAGGCAAGATTATCGGCACCCATCAGGGCTTTCCTTATTACACCGTTGGTCAGCGAAAAGGTCTTGGCATAGCTTTGGGTAAACCGGCATTCGTGTTGAGGCTTAATGCGGCTAAGAATACTGTGATGCTGGGCGATGCCGTACAATTGGAAACAAGCGATATGTTGGTGGGTTTTACTCAGATTGTCGACGAGCAAGCCTTGATGGACGAAGAACTGACTGTGCGGATACGCTATCGCAGTATGCCTTTGCCCTGTACGGTCCGACGTGTCGAGAATCTGTTTCCTGATGAAGTTAGCAGTTCCGATTGTCTGCTGGTGCATTTTAAACAACCTGCCTCTGCTGTTACTCCCGGTCAGTCGGCCGTATTCTATGTAGGCGATAAAATGGTTGGAGGAGCCATGATTGTTTCTCAAAAAGGATTGTCTGCTTATTTGGTTCAATAGTTTATGGCACATGCTCTGACCTTATATGAATTGAACAGTCTGGTGCGTGGCACACTTGAGGCCACACTTACTGAGGATTACTGGTTGCAGGCCGAACTGAGTGAGGTGCGCGAAGGGTATAATGGACATTGCTATGTGGAATTTGTTGAAAAGGACCGTACCGGGCGTCAGCTTATTGCTAAAGCACGCGGAACGATATGGAACTCCACTTATAAACTTCTGAAACCTTATTTTGAACGGGAAACCGGCCAGATGCTGGTGCCGGGTCTCAAAGTTCTGGTAAATGTGCATGTGAGCTTTCATGAACTTTACGGTTATTCATTGACCGTTGTTGACATCGATCCGTCTTATACAATTGGAGATATCGCGCGTCGTAGGAAAGAAATTCTGTTGCAGTTAGAGCAAGAAGGTATTTTAAACGACAATAAGGAACTCCGTATGCCGCTTCTTGCCAATCGTGTGGCTGTCATTTCCTCGGCTACGGCGGCCGGTTATGGCGATTTCTGTAATCAACTTCTCCATAATCAGTATCATTTCAGATTCCGGGTTAAATTGTTTCCTGCTGTCATGCAGGGTGACAGAGTAGAACCGACCGTACTCAAGGCGCTCGATGACATATTAGAGGAACGGGATTCCTGGGATGTGGTTGTTATTATCCGTGGTGGAGGGGCAACCAGCGATTTGTCCGGTTTCGATACTTATCTGTTGGCGGCAAGCTGTGCCCAGTTTCCGATACCTGTGATTACAGGAATTGGCCACGAGCGTGATGATACAGTGTTGGATATGGTGTCCCATACTCGGGTAAAGACACCCACGGCGGCAGCCGCTTTTTTGATATCCCATCAGTTGGAGACGGCATCAAGACTCGAGGAACTGCGGAGTCTGCTTCTACACGGAGCCAATCATCTGATGGATCATGAGCATGAACGGCTTGAGCGTCAGGTCAGTCGTTTACCCTTAATTTTTTCACGTCTTAAATCAGAAGGGTGCCATCGTCTGGATGTCTGGGCGCAACGTTTGCGTCACGCGGCCATGCAGCGTGTAGCCGGTGACAGACATAAACTGGACATGATGCAGGAGAGAATGATAACGCGATGGCCGGTAGTGTTGGAACGTGAACAGTTTAAACTCAAACTTCTGGAACAACGTTGTGAGGCTGCCAATCCTGACTTGTTGTTGAAACGTGGATACAGTATGACGTTTCACGGGACGGAACTTGTGCGTGATGTCACACAACTGAAGGCCGGTGATAAGATTACTACCCGCCTGGCAAAGGGAGAGATACATTCTGTAGTAGAATAATGATTTAGAAGAATAGAATATGGCAAAGGAAAAACTGACTTATGAGACAGCAATGGCCCGTCTGGAGGAATTGGTGCGTCAGGTCGAGAATAACGAACAGGGAATAGACAAACTCGCCGCTCAGCTCAAAGAGGCTCAACAGCTGATTGCGTTTTGCAAAGAAAGACTTTATGCCACGGATGAGGAAATACAAAAAATCCTGCAAAACGTGGAAAAAGAGTAATAAATTGAAATATTTTTTAAGATTTTTTGTTTTGATGTTTGTTTTTTGTATAATTTTGTCTTCATAATGTAAGATATAAAATATAATAGTGATGAAAGAAATTGACTGGTCGAATTTGTCCTTCGGTTATATGCCGACCGACTATAATGTACGTTGTTACTATCGTAACGGCGCGTGGGGAGAAATTGAGGTATGTTCAGAAGCCACTATCAATATTCATATGGCAGCTACCTGTCTGCATTATGGGCAGGAAGCCTTCGAAGGCTTAAAGGCTTATCGCTGTCCTGACGGTAAGGTGCGTGTATTCCGCATGGACGAGAATGCAGCCCGTTTGCAGAGTACTTGCCGTGGTATTCTTATGCCGGAACTTCCGACCGAACGTTTCGAAGAGATGGTTAAGAAAGTGGTACGCCTTAACGAGCGTTTCATTCCGCCGTATGAGAGTGGAGCGACATTATACATCCGTCCGCTGTTGATTGGTACTGGCGCCCAGGTAGGTGTTCATCCGGCCAGCGAATACCTGTTCGTGATATTTGTTACACCGGTAGGACCTTATTTTAAAGGAGGTTTCGCAACCAATCCTTACGTGATTATCCGTGAGTACGATCGTTCAGCTCCGCTCGGAACCGGTATTTATAAAGTCGGCGGAAACTATGCGGCCAGTCTGCGTGCCAATAAAATGGCCCATGATTTGGGATATTCCTGTGAGTTCTATCTCGACGCAAAGGAAAAGAAGTATATTGATGAGTGTGGTGCCGCTAATTTCTTCGGTATCAAGAATAATACCTATGTTACTCCAAAGTCAACTTCCATTTTGCCGTCTATCACCAATAAGAGTTTGATGCAACTGGCCGAGGATATGGGAATGAAAGTAGAGCGTCGTCAGATACCTGAAGAAGAATTGTCTACATTCGAGGAAGCAGGAGCTTGCGGAACCGCTGCTGTAATCAGTCCGATAGAGCGTATTGATGATTTGGAGAACAAGAAGAGTTATGTCATCAGTAAGGACGGCAAGCCGGGACCTGTTTGTACCAAGCTTTATAATCACCTGCGCAACATCCAGTACGGTATTGAGCCAGATATTCACGGATGGACCACGGTGGTGATTGAATGATGCAGAGCCGAATTTGAAAACTTAAACCTTAAATATTCTGAACCATGATTAGAAGTGCAAAAGAACATAGAGCCGCAGCCCGCGCTGCGCTTTCTGGAAAGTGGGGAGACGCAGTTGTCTTGACGTTGGTCTATGGCTTGATTATGGGAGCTATACCAATTGGAGCCAATGAGTTTGTATCTTATCAGATTGGCAATATTATTCAATTGCTTCTTTGTCCCATTTACTATGGCTTTACAGTAGCCTTTCTTGACAGCATCCGTACCGGAGAGAGCTGTCGTGTCGGGCAACTTTTTGACGGATTCAGAGAATATGGCAAGGTTTTCGGAACAACTCTGCTGATGTATGTCTATATCTTCCTATGGACATTGTTGCTGATAGTTCCCGGTATAATCAAAGGTTATTCGTATGCCATGACCATGTACGTCATGCGCGACAATCCCGAAATGAAGTTCAATGCTGCGATAGAGCGAAGCATGGCGATGATGAAAGGCCACAAATTCGATTTGTTCTATTTGCAGTTGACCTTTATCGGTTGGATGCTTCTTTCAATTCTGACGTTGGGTATCGGTTTCTTATGGTTAGGTCCGTACGTGCAGACCGCTACGGCACATTTTTACGAAGATGTAAAAAATGAGTATCAAGATAAGCTGAAAGCTGAATTGGCATAACTTGTTTTTGACTGCATATTTAGATAACGCATGGTGTAAGTTGGAAAAACTTCTGCCATGCGTTATTTTTATAATCTGTAAGAGTTCTTGTACTGTTTGTAGTCCGTATTTTAAGATAATCATTTTATTGAAGCTTGTCAGAGTTAGGTATAAATATTAATAGAAACAAATACAAACTTTAGATAAACAGTGATTGGTCCGTTTCCGTATTGAAGCGATAGTTTGCAATTGAGTGTATAAGGAAATGGCATCAGGATGTTTTTGAGTGTTAAAACCCAATATTTCCCGATAAAAATGTGTATTTTTGCACAAACGAATTATACCTTCAGTATATATGGGAAAAGGGAAATTAGCAAAGTTTGCCGATATGGCAAGTTATCCACATGTGTTTGAATATCCTTATTCGGTGGCCGAACATGTTCCTTTTGAGATGCAAGGACGCTGGCATGCCGATTTTTTTAAGAATGATAATCCCATAGTACTGGAACTGGGCTGTGGGCGAGGGGAATATACCGTGGGGCTGGCCCGACTTTTTCCGGAGAAAAACTTTATCGGTGTAGACATAAAAGGCGCACGGATGTGGACCGGTGCTACAGAGGCATTGCGCGAAGGACTGCCCAATGTGGCCTTTCTGCGTACAAACATTGAGATTATAGAACGTTTCTTTGCGCCCGGCGAGGTCAGCGAGATATGGCTCACGTTCAGCGACCCTCAGATGAAAAAAGCTACAAAGCGTCTGACATCCACTTATTTTATGGACCGTTACCGTCAGTTTCTGACCGATGGCGGACTGATTCACCTGAAGACAGACTCTAATTTCCTTTTTACTTACACTGCCTATATGGTAGAGCGTAATCATTTGCCGTTAGAGTTCTCTACTACAGACCTCTATCACAGCGTATTGGCCGAGTATCCCGATACCGAAGAGGCACGCATTCTGGGTATTCAGACCTATTATGAACAGCAATGGATAGATCGCGGGCTCAATATCAAATACATGCGTTTCAGACTGCCTAAGGACGGAAGCCTTGAAGAACCCGATGTTGAGATTGAACTTGATGATTACCGTAGCTATAACCGTAGTAAACGCAGTGGGTTGAAAACCAGTAAATAAATATTCGAATCATAATAAAAAATATATATAATAATGACTTTATATCCAAAAATGATTATGGACGCGCTGGCTACAGTGCGTTATCCGGGTACAGGTAAGAATATTGTCGAGGCCGGTATGGTGGAAGACGACTTACGCATCAGCGGTCTTCACGTCAGCTTTTCGTTGATTTTCGATAAACCTACCGACCCCTTCCTCAAGTCAATCATGAAAGCGGCTGAGGCGGCCATTCACGCTTATGTAGGTAAAGAAGTAGAGGTGGAAATCAAAACCAAGACCTTGCAGGCACCCCGTCCTGAGGTTGGTCAGCTGTTGCCGGGGGTAAAGAACATTATTGCGGTTTCATCGGGCAAGGGTGGAGTCGGAAAGTCTACCATCGCGGCCAATTTGGCTGTAGCTTTGGCTAAACTGGGTTATAAAGTAGGATTGCTCGATACCGATATTTTCGGACCGAGTATGCCGAAGATGTTCCATGTTGAAGATGCCCATCCCTATGCGGAGCGTATAGAAGGGCGTGACCTGATAATCCCTATTGAGAGCTACGGCATCAAGATGTTGTCAATCGGGTTCTTTGTCAGTCCCGATCAGGCTACGCTGTGGCGTGGAGCCATGGCATGCAATGCCTTAAAACAATTGATTGGCGACGCTTACTGGGGCGATTTGGATTATTTTATTCTCGACACCCCTCCCGGAACGAGCGACATTCACTTGACACTGGTGCAGACGCTGCCTATCACAGGTGCGGTTATTGTCAGCACACCACAGAAAGTGGCTTTGGCCGACGCGCGTAAAGGTATCAACATGTATCAGAACGATAAGGTCAACGTGCCTATTCTTGGACTGGTAGAGAACATGTCATGGTTTACACCGGCCGAATTGCCCGAAAATAAATATTATCTGTTTGGTAAAGAGGGCGTAAAGCAGTTGGCTGAAGAGATGAACGTACCTTTGCTGGGACAGATTCCTATTGTACAAAGCATTTGTGAGAACGGTGATAAAGGTACTCCCGAGGCACTGAACGACGACAGCGTAATGGGACAGGCGTTTATGGAGTTTGCCCGTCGCGTAGTAGAGGAAACCGATCGCCGCAATGCGGAACAGGCACCTACTCATATTGTAGAGGTTAAGAAGTAAAATACACCAGCTTTTTGCGGGGTATATCATTATTACACCGGTACGGTATAAGATGCGGCAGTGTAAGGCCGTTTCTCATACCATGCCGGTAATATTTTATAAATCAGTGTAAACGTATATGCAAGAAAACAAGGTAGAACAGGACGGTAAGATTGTGGGCGACCTGAAATGGGACGGACTCCACGGGCGGCATCTTTACTATGCTGTAGTGGCCATTTTTTCAGGTTTGTTCTTGTCCGTCATTGACGGAACGATATGTAATGTGGCATTGCCCAATATAGCTAAAGAGCTGGCGGTGTCTTCGTCCGATTCCATCTGGATTATCAATGCCTTTCAGTTGGTTGTTATTATGACATTGCTGCCGTTTTCTTCTATAGGTGAATTATATGGTTTTAAGAAAACCTATCTGTGTGGTCTGATACTTTTTACGTTAGGTTCGTTGTGTTGCGCTCTGTCATGGTCTTTGCCCAGCCTTGTGGCTTCCAGACTGGTGCAGGGTATTGGCGCGGCTATGGTGATGAGTGTAAACGGGTCATTGGTGCGACTCATCTATCCCAAGAAACATCTTCCGAAAGGCTTCGGACTCAATGCTACGATTGTGGCATTGGCCTCTGTGACCGGTCCTACGCTTTCAGCCGCAATTCTTTCTGTTGCTTCCTGGCCGTGGCTGTTTGCTGTGAATTTACCTGTCGGAATTGTGACATTTATATTGGCGCGCAAATATCTTCCTGAAAATCCGGTAAAGATAGAAGGCAGGCATTTCGATTTCCGTTCGGCATGTCTTAATGCCGCCACTTTTGGTTTGCTGATAGGGTGTATTGAGGCGTTTTCGCATGGTATCGGTATCGGATGGATAGCATGCGGTTTTGTGTTTCTTGTCGGTATCGGCACGTGGTTTGTCATTACGCAGTTGCGCCAGACTTATCCCATGTTACCGTTCGATTTGTTACGCATACCGGTTTTTTCTCTTTCGGTAGTTACCAGCATTCTTTCGTTCGCGGCTCAGATGCTGGCTATGGTTGCTTTGCCGTTTATGTTTCATCTGACATTTCATATGGATGCTGTCGAGACCGGATTGCTCATGACCTCATGGCCGCTTGTTATTGTGTTTGCCGCGCCTGTTGCCGGTCTATTGGCCACGAAGATTCATCCCGGTATATTGGGAGCCGTAGGTTTGTTCATTATGAGCATAGGGTGTTTTTTGTTGGCTTATGTCCCGACTGATACCGATTATTCGGGAATGGTATGGCGGCTGATGTTGTGCGGACTGGGTTTTGGACTGTTTCAGTCGCCCAATAATCATTTGTTGTTAACATCTGCTCCGCCTTATCGCAGTGGCGGTGCCAGTGGTATGCAGGCAACAGCACGTCTTGTCGGACAAACTACCGGAGCGGCTCTTGTGGCTTTGTTGTTTCATTTTTTTGGCGATTCGGCGTCACACGACGCAATGCTTCTGGCCGGTATACTGACACTTTGCGGAAGTGTGGTATCCTGTACACGCTCAAGAGTTTGACCGTCAGTCTTTATAATCCTTTATGATGCCCTGGCATATCCAGTCGGCCAGTGCCTGACGGTTGCTTTCAAGAATCAGCCGTTTACGGTCTTTTTCGTTCTGTATGTTTCCCAGCTCAAGGAATACGGCAGGTGGATTAGATCTTTTAAGCACATACAGATTGCGTGCACTGACTGTTCCGTTGAAGCCACGGTTGGGCTGATGCTTGTCATATTTCCGTCCGAATGTTTCGTGAATATGCTCTGCCAGCCTTTGACCATACCTGCTTCCCTCACAATGATAGAAGAATACGTCCACCTGGTCGGTCTTGCTGCGGCTGTCTACATGAATGAATACAGCCCGTTTATATTTTGATTTATCTCTGTAATACAGTTTATTGATTTTGTCGCAGCGTTGCTGTAATCGTGCCAATTGGTCCAGTGGAATTGGGTCGCCCATGCATGTTTCACGTTTGCTGTTGTCCAAATAGCGGTCATTGCGTATGCCGTCTTTTTCGTCCTGAATGATGAAATACACCTTTGCGCCATGTTGAAGCAGGCTGCGTCCTAATCGAAGTATGATGTCATAAGCATACTCATCTTCGTGCAGTTCTCTATTACCCACTTTGCCTATGGCACCCGGATCGGGGCCGCCATGACCGCTGACAAGATAGAAGCACGCGCCTTCAAGATCGTGTGAGCTGACAGTTACGTTTTCATAACGTGAGCCAAACAACGGTTCGCATATTTTCGTGTTTTTTTTCTTGCGTTTACTTCCTCTTTCATTGCTTTCAGTTGTGCCGGCACCTTTGGGTAGGGTGTATGTACGTCCAAGAATCAGTCCGCCATCTTTGGTGAACTTGTTCTTGTTAAGCTGCATGAATTCCTTGCGCAGCTTAGGCGTATTACAATTGTAACGTTGCAGGAAAGTGGTCACACCGTCTCCCTCTTTGGGTTTGGCTTGTTTCTGTGCCTGCAATACAGATGAATGGGTACAGAACAAGAGTGTCAGAATAAAATAATATAGAAATTTCATGAGTGCAAAAATAGGAAATATTTTATAGAAAGCTGTGACATTATTTTTAATTTTTATTCTTAATATCCTGTTTTAGATATGAAAATTGAAATAAATGTATCTGTTGAACGTTAATTTTAGATTTATAATGATGTAAATATTTTATTTTTTATATCTAAACCTAAAACGCTTTATTTTTTATATTTCCTATATACTGTAAACTGTTAGTGGACGTTGTAACCAAGCCAGAAATAGATAGCGTGTTTTAAGGTGGTAGGAAAGAGGGACACTTTCGGTAGGTTTTCTTTGCTTTTGTGCTGAAAACATATAAATACTACTGCTTCGGTTGTTCTTAATTGATTGAAAATCTGTAATTGTAAGGTTTAATTATTGTGTGGCTTGGGTTGTGATGTGGAGATATATTACTTGGGTATTACATGTAGGCGGTGTTTTGTTACCTCAGAAACCAAAAGTTAATCGTGCTGCAATTATGATGAAATGTCGCATTCATATCTTTGCCGGCGAAATTTTAAAAGAACAAGATGAAATTTAAGTTAGGGTTATGCCTTAGTCTCAGCTTAATAAGCTTGACGGGCCATGCACAAACCGATTCGTTGATAACTGACGAAAAAGAACAAGCGGAAGTGTATTTTCAGAAAGGTAAATTGAATTTTAAATCGAAAAATAATGCTTTTCGATTGCAGTTGGATAACAGAATCTATACGGATCTTTCTTTTTATAGTCCCGTATCTTCTATAGAGGGACTTGCTTCAAAACCGAATTCGGATTTGGAAGAAGACGACGGGCAGTTCCGGTTTAACAATGGGGTGAGTATACGTAGGGCTCGTTTTGCCATTAAAGCCACTTTATATGAAAAATGGTTTGCTGAGTTCGATTTAGATTTTGCATATAATGAGGTGGAGGTGAAGGATATGTATTTAGGGTACCGGTTTAATGACCATTTGTCGTTGAAGGCCGGACATTTTAAAGAGCCTATGAGCATGGAGCGTCTCACCAGTTCGCGTTATCTGATGTCAACCGAGCGTCCCATGCCGGTTGAAATGTTTGCCGGTGGTCGTCGTTTAGGAACAGCCGTAACGGCCTGGGGAAAATACTGGTGGGCTTCGGGCGGTGTATTCGGACAACAGGTTGATATCATCCAAAAAGAAAAGAACCGTGGAAGCGACGGTTATGGTTTTACCGGACGTGTGGCAGTATCGCCGTTTAATACCGGTGACTGGACGCTTCATGTAGGCGGTTATGCCACTTATCGCACTCCCGACGGTGGCGGAACAGAAGACCGACTAGTGGAGTTCCGTACATTCCCTGAAAGCCGTACAGACCGTCGTCGTTTTGTAAGGGCTGAGATTCCTAATGTGAATCATTATGCGACGTATGGTGTGGAACTGGCGGTTCGTTGGAACAAACTGCTGGCATACGGAGAATATATGTTTACAGACCTTTCACGTTATAGAAAAGAAGGCGAACGCAAGATTGACCTGAAGAATGCGGAGTTTAACGGCTGGTATGCAACGGCATCTTATATGTTTTTAGGACAGCAGAGGAGGTATGTGCCGAGCGATGCGGAGTTTGCGCCCGTATATTCACGGCGTAAAGGCGGGAATCTGGAATTAGTGGGAAGAGTGAGTCATGTTAATCTTAATGATTTTCATGATGTGTCTGCGCCTGTGACTGGCGGATCGGCTTATGCCTATAGTGCCAACTTAAACTGGTATCCGGTTCCAAATATTATGTTGGGGCTTAACTATACGTTTATGGATAATGACAAATATGCCGACGACAAGGGCCATATTACAAAAAACGGAAAACCGTTGAGTGAGACGATGACCGAAGGGCTGGATTTCCATATCATGCAGTTAAGATTGATGCTTTCTTTTTAATATGAAGAATTACAGATTACTGGAATGAAATAACATAGCAAAACAGAATAATTATGAATAAAAGAACTTATTTGGTGACAGCGTTGGCCACAGTGGCGGCTGTTATGGTAACAAGTTGTAAGGATGATTCGGAAAGTGATTTGAATTTGGGTGCTTCTGGAGTAACCGGTTTATGTATTAATGAGGTTTGCTCTAGTGGTACAGATTGGATAGAATTGTATAACAGTACAGACAGTGAAATTACGTTGTCGGGCATGCGACTGCAGGATAATAAAGGAGTGGAAGAGGAATATATATTTCCTGCAGAGAAGAAGATTGCAGCAAAATCTTATCTTGTGCTGGAGAAAGACGCAGATTTCAGTTTTGGTATTTCGGGCGACGGAGATGAAATAAAATTATTGGACGCTTCATATAAGGTTATTGACGATGTGGTTGTACCGGCAATGGAAGACGGACAGACCTATGCCCGATTGAGCGATGCCGGCACACAGTGGGGTATAACGGATGGCGGAACAAAAGGACGTGGAAATGATTCTGAACCCGACAGTGGTGAGGGCACAGACAGTGAGGTTAAACTGCTGATTAATGAAGTGATGAGCGCACCGTTGGATGGACAGTTTGATTTTATAGAGATTTATAATCCAGGCACAGAGGCTATTGATATGAGTGGCTTTATTCTTCAGGACGAAAAAGGCGCATCTGAACAATATGTCATTCCTGAAGGAGTAAGTATTGCGCCGAAAGGCTTTTTATGCTTTACTCAGGCTCAAGAGGGAAATTCCAGCGGAAGTTTTGGGTTTGGTTTGAGTTCAAAAGGCGACAAGGTGTTCTTGTTGGATAAGGACGGAAACAACATTGACAAGGTTGAGCTTCCTGCAATGGAAGACGGAACCTCATATGCACGTGTATCAGACGGTGCGCCGACCTGGGCTGTGGTTGCCAATCCGACGCAGGGGGCAAGCAACGGTAATGCGCAAGACTCCGGACTGAAAGGAGTGGTGATGATAAATGAAGTTTATACATTCAGTGACCAAAGTAACATTAACGACCTTGACTACATAGAGTTGTATAACGCGTCGTCTCAGCAGGTTGAAGTCGGCGGACTTAAATTATGGGAAGGCGGCGGTCAGGAAGAGGCTTGGACTATACCGGCCGGTAAGGTGATTCCCGCAAATGGTTTCCTTGTGATAGAGTGTGACAAGGAAGGTTTGCACGCAGACCCTGTTAACTATCCGTCATGGGGATTGAGTAAGAACGATGAGATTATCGTGTTGGCCGATGCCGATTTTAATGTGATAGATGAGGTGACTACACCAAGCCTGTCTGAGAATGAAACTTATGGAAGAAAAACCGACGGTGCTTCAGAATGGGTCGTTTTTGTAGAATTGACCCGTGGTGTGAGCAATAACGGTGCGGCGGAAAAGCAGGAAGTGGTCAATACATCGGGAGTATATATCAATGAGGTATTTACCAACGATCAGGATGTGCAGGTTTCGTCATGGGATGATACAAAGGATTTTATAGAATTGTATAATGCGACAGATAAGGATGTGGATTTGTCTGGTTTCAGTCTTCTTGATGACAAAATGGATGAGGAAGACCGTTATACTTTCCCTGCCGGTACAGTAATCAAGGCGCATGCTTTCCTTACCTTGGATGTGATTAAGAATAATCCGAACGGACCGGCTTTTGGTTTGGGTAAAGGAGGTGATAAGGTTTTCTTATTCAATGCTCAGAAAGTAGTTGTTGATGAGGTTACAACCGGAAGTTTCGAGGATAACGAGATTTACAGTACAGGGCGCAAGACAGACGGAGGTAAAGAAATTGTTGTATTTACACAGGTTTCCAAGAATGCAAGTAACAACGGTAAAAGTATAAAGCAATAATGTGATACAGTGATGAAACACAATATGATTCGGACAGCCCTGATGTGGGCTGTCCTTTTAGGTTTTTCAGTGAATGGTTTCGCTCAGTTAACAGACTGGCCCGAAAAATGTTGTATTCCTTCTGAACGTATGGATGTGGCCGGAATGGATGTGCCATATTATATAGGCGGCTATGGTTCGGATTTGGTTTTTCATACGGCTGATTCTACGTTCTGGTTACTGACAGACAGAGGGCCTAATGTAGAGGGACGGCAGAAAAACACGAAAATATTTCCGGCGCCGGATTTTCAGCCTAGAGTGGGCGTGTTCCGTTGGGATGGAGAACAGATGAGGCCCGTGCGCACTATTCTGTTAAAAAACTCGGATGGGAGAGCTTTTACCGGATTACCAAATGTTGACGGCGACGGTAAAACGGGTGAGAAAGCTTATGGTTTGGATGGTCGTCAGATAAAATGTCAGCAATCTTCGGGCATCGATCCCGAAGGATTAGCTGTAATGCCCGACGGTTCGTTCTGGATAAGCGATGAGTATGGACCGTTTCTGATGAAATTCTCTCAAGATGGCATCTGTGTGAAAGTCTGTTCACCTTTTGACGGTACAATGCCACGCCATTATGCGGACAGGAAACCCAATAGGGGTCTTGAGGGGCTTTGTACTGACAGTGACGGCAAAGTTTTGTACGGAATAATGCAATCGCCACTGATGACAGAGAAGAGACGGGTTTTGCCGTTATGGGAATATTGTATCGAAAATGAAGAATGGCATGAGTTTCTTTATCCGCTTGAACAAGGCAGCGAGGGTGTGAGTGCGCTTTGCTGGCAAGCAGACCGTGTGTTGCTTGTATTGGAAAGAGACGGCCGTTTTCCGGGAAAGGGAGAAACCATAAAACGGATTTACCGGGTGAATTTACCAGAACAGCAGGGGGACGGGCTGATAGACCTGAAGAAAGAACTTGTTATGGATTTAGCAAAGACTTCTGTTTTATATAATCACGATAAAGCTGAGGGTCTGGCGTTGATTGGTGATTCGATAATATGTGTGGCCAATGATGATGACTTTGGTATTAATGCCCCGCAGGTGCCGGATAATAGTGTGATAGAAAAAAAGAATCCTCAAGGGGAGCGTGACGTGAATGAGATTCGGTTCATACGTTATAAGATGGACCGTTGAAATATGATATGATTATGGGAAAAACATTGCTTTTATTGTTTATTCTGTTGTCTGGTTCTCTGACGGTAGCATCAGAGAACTTACGTTTTCATGAAAACGGGTCTTTTAAGATTGTACAGTTTACAGACCTTCATTATATTTATGGTGACAAGCGTGCCAATGTGGTATTGTTGTGTCTGAATGAGGTGCTTGATGCCGAAAAGCCGGATTTGGTCTTGTTGACAGGAGACCTTATATATGGACGGCCGGCTGCAAAGGGATTAAGAACAATTTTGGACCTTGTGGCTTCACGGCATATTCCGTTTGGAGTTGTGTTTGGAAACCATGACGACGAACAGGGCCTGTCAAGAAAGGAGTTGCTGGACATTATATCTGCTTATCCCGGGAATCTTACCGAATGCCAGGACGGTATTCATGGTGTAACCAATTATGTATTGCCTGTTTATTCGGCAGACGGCGGAAAAGTGTCAGGTGTGTTGTATTGCATGGATTCAAACAGTTATTCCTGTCTGTCCGATATTCCCGGATATGATTATATACGTTTTGACCAGATAGCCTGGTATAGAGAGCATAGCAGGGAATATACAGCTCAGAATCAAGGGCGCCCCCTTCCGGCTTTGGCTTTTTTTCATATACCTTTACCGGAATATAGACAGGCAGTGACAGACGAGAACGCTGTTATGGTGGGAACACGTATGGAAAAGGTATGCGCGCCGGAAATGAATTCAGGATTGTTTACCGCCATGCGGGAGATGGGAGATGTAAAGGGTGTTTTTGTGGGGCATGATCATGACAATGATTATGTGGTGTATTGGAATAATATTTTATTGGCATACGGACGTTATTCTGGTGGAAATACAGTGTATAATCATTTGTCTAACGGCGCAAGAGTGATAGAATGGCGTGAAAATGGTAAATGGTTTGATACATGGATTCGTTTGCGTAATGATAGTGTCATTCAGAAAGTTTCCTGTCCGGATAGTTTTATAAAGAAAGATTAAAAACAGTGTGTCTGGTTTTTATGTCGCTGTTTTTGATTTGGTATAGTGTATGAAAAAAAGTCCCGGTCTGGCTTTAACAGACCGGGACTTTTTTATATGCTAATTGTGTTGTGTGGGCGATTATTTCATGGCTTTGTATTCGACCTTATCCATATCTCCATAGTCAAGGTTTTCTCCAGCCATACCCCAGATAAACATGTAGTTGCTGGTTCCGGCTGCTGCATGAATAGACCATTCAGGTGACATGATGGCCTGCTCGTTGTGTAACCAAACGAGACGCTCTTCCTGCGGTTCACCCATCAGATGACAGATGGCATTACCTTCGGGCACGTTGAAATAGAAATAAGCCTCAATACGACGGCTGTGAGTATGAGCCGGCATGGTGTTCCAGACGCTACCCGGTTTCAGTTCAGTCAGTCCCATTTGCAACTGGCAGGTTCCGCCGTTTTTAGCCTTCTCGAGAACGGGTTTAATCATCAGCTGATTGATGACACGGTCATTGCTCTCTTCCATCTTTCCGGCTTTCAGCTGATTGGCCTGAGTAGCCTTTTTATTGTTGGGATTGCAGCTCAACAGTTGAGTGGCATAGCTGCGGTGTGCAGTGGCTGAGTTGAGATAGAATTTTGCGGGCTTTGAAGGATCAGCACTCTTGAATGTAACTTCTTTGTTGCCGCTACCTACGTATAAAGCATCCTTGAAACTCAGTTTGTACTCTTTGCCGTCAACTGTGACGATACCGTCACCGCCGATATTGATGACACCTAATTCGCGTGCGAAAAGGAAATAGGGCGCTTTCAATGGATCGATGGTTTCCAACTTGAGCGTTTTGTTTACAGGCATGGCACCGCCGAAGATGAAACGGTCGTACATAGAGTAAGTGACGTTGATTTCATCGGCAACCATTACTTTTTCCATTACGAATGCGTCGCGAAGGCGCTGTGTATCGTAGGTTTTGACGTCAAGTGGATTGCATGCGGTCTGCATCTTGTAATTCACCTGGGCGTTGCCAGAGATGGCAGCCAGGCCTAAACACATGGCTAAAACAATTTTTTTCATATCATTTTTAATTTAAAGGTATTTTGAAATCAGATTAATATTCTATTATGGAACCAATAAAATGCTCGGTTTACCATTTGTTGCGCTTGATTGCACGTCTGTTCCATAACATCAGGCCGAGGGTACAGATGATTAATACTGCCGGACCGATGATGCGGATGCTGTGTGTAAGGTGGAAGATGACCCATGCCAACGGACTGGATGCGAAGTCGAGCGCACCGCCTTCGAAACCTGCCGGAATCTGAACCGCGGTGTCCTGCGTAATGGCATACACGTCTTTTGCCGCACTGGTGAAGTATGGAGCAAGGTTTGTAACGAAGTACAATCCGATGACCATCATGACCAGACCGATGATGAAAGTTTTCAAAACGTTTCCTTTGGTTATCGGAAGAATCATGGGGAATACATAGAACATACCGGCCAGTGAAGCCAATGGCAGGAACTGATTGCCCGGTAATACAACGGCAAGGAACAGAGTGACGGGAATCAGAAGCAATGAAACAACTAATGTGGCCGGATGACCGATAACCAGTGCTGGACTCATACCTATGTGCAGACCTGCATTTTCACCGAATTTTTTGGCGATAATCTCGCGTGTGGCATCGGAAATTGGACGTAAACCTTCGATAAACAAACTGGTGATGCGCGGAATAAGTTCCATTACGGCACCCATGCTGATACCGAGTTTCAGAATACCCGGAATACCGTCTACCAACTCCTGACTGTTCTTGCAGGCCAGTGCGCCAATTCCGCAACCTACTAGTACACCGAGGAATAACGGTTCGCCCAACAGACCGAATTTCTTTTTCATACCTTCTGCATCGATGTTAAGTTTGTCGAATCCCGGAATAAAATCGAGTATTTTATTGATGATAAGAGCAAACGGAACAAAACCCTGACAGAATGGTTGCGGGATAGAGATACCGTCCATCTTGTCATAGAACTTTTGAAATTTCGGGGCAGTATAATCGGCTAGGACTAATGTCAGTATGTAGCAGATGATGGCGGCAAAGAATCCCCATGCTATGTTTCCCATGGTGTAGTAGACCATTGCACCGATGAAGGCAAAGTGCCAGTAATTCCATAAGTCGATGTTGACAGTTTTTGTTGTTTTGGTCAGCAACATGACAATATTGACAGCCAGACATACCGGAATGATAAACGCGCCGACAGATGTATTATAAGCAACGGCGGCAGCGGCAGGCCATCCCATATCGAATACGGCCAGATTGAGGTCGTAAATTTCTACTACTTTAGACAAGGCCGGGCTCAGACTAGTGGTCAGGAGCGCGGTGATGACAGACAGACCGACAAAACCGACACCTACATAGAGACCGCTTTGAAGGGCCTTACTGAATTTAATCTTGATGCAAACACCTAATATCGTGAAGATAATAGGCATCATGACAGCGGCGCCGAGGCCGATGATGTAACTGAATACTGCTTCCATACGTTTTTCTTGGTATTAAAAATGCTTTTTATTTTTCGTGTGCGAAGTTAATTAAAATAATTGTGAGCGCAAACAAAGATTGCTCTAAACTGCATAAAACTGTCAAAAAATACTGAAGATAGGATTTTTGACAGTTTTATTTCTGCAGATTTGATTTATAAAAAGCATTCAGGTTCTCTGCGTGCACTGAAGTTTTGATGGAGCATAGCGGTGAACGGTGTATCAAATACGCGTGCACCTACCGGACAGTATTTTACACAGGCACAACACTTTGTGCATAAAGAGATGTCTGTCGTTGAACGACCATCGACGGTTGTAATGGCACCTGTAGGGCAGAGAGTCTCGCATTCACCACAACCATAGCATAGATCGTTGACAACAGGAGCAGCCGGTGCAGATGTTTTTGCCTCTTTATATGGGACATTGCCTTTCATAAATGGGGTGCTGACCAGTGTATTGAGCGACTGTGAATAGGTCAGTGCAAACTGACGTGCGGTGGTGTCGGGCTGTTCAGTAATATGCAGCTGGCTGCAAAGTGATTGCAGTGCCTTTTGACCAAACGTAACAGCCTTGTGCTGGTCGTCAGCGTCGGGACGTCCTTCTGCAACTGGCATGTCCGGTCGGCTGAAAGAATGTTCGCCAATGAAAGCCGCACCGCAAAGCACTGTGAAACCTTGTTGCTGGAGCTGGTCGCGTAATTGTACAAGGGCGTCTTCATAATCGCGGTTGCCATAGACTACCAGAGGGATTGCAATACTGTTTTCACCCTTCAGACGTTTGAAACGTTCGAGGGCGACCGGTGCTGTCAGGCCACCATAGACCGGCGCGGCGACAACACAGATGCTGTCTTTTATTGGAATGATGTCGGTTTCGCGGTCGGTGGTCAAATTATGCTCTGTGCGGCGTGCTATTCCCAAACCGTCGGCAACGGCGCGCGCAATTTTCTGTGAGGTGTACGTGGGTGAATAATAAACCACGCTCATGTTGTTGATTTCCATAATACTATGTCTTAAATGGTATGAATCTTAAATCCTTCTTTGTCAAGTGCTTCCTGCAGGCGTTTTATGGGTAAATCACTGTTCTCGAATTCAATTTCGGCTACCGGAGGATCGAGAGTGACAACTGCTTTGATACCTTCGATGCTGTTCAGGGCATTTTCGGCATGCATGCGGCAGTGATTGCACATCATGCCTTCAATTCTATAAGTTTTTTTCATATTGTGAAGTTTTTGAGTTGAATAATGATTGGTTCTTTGTTTACGTATTTTGAATTTCCTCAGTCTCAGGCTGTTGGTGACGACACTGACGCTGCTCATGGCCATGGCTGCTCCTGCAATCATGGGGTTGAGCAGGAAACCGCAGACGGGATAGAGTATGCCGGCTGCGATGGGGATGCCGACGGTATTATAAATGAATGCCCAGAACAGATTCTGATGAATGGTACGTACTGTACGCCCGGACAGTCTGATGGCATCGGGTATTTTGGACAAATCAGACGAAATGACTGTCATTTGGGCGACATCCATGGCAATGTCACTACCTTTTCCCATGGCTATGCTCAGATTGGCACGGGCCAATGCGGCACTGTCGTTGATGCCGTCGCCTACCATTGCCACGTGGTGGCCCTGCTGTTGCATCTTGAGAATGAACTCTGCTTTATCGGCCGGAGAGACCTCGGCCTGATAGTGGAGTATGGCTGTATCGGCGGCTATGCGGGCGGCTGTAGCCTTGTTGTCGCCTGTCAGCATATAGACATCAATCCCCATTTTTTGTAATTCGTTGATGGCTTCACGTGAATTCTCCTTGATACGGTCTGTGACAGATGTTACGGCCTGAACATGATGACTGTCGCTGAAGAAAATGACCGTCTGTCCGGCTTCTTCCATTTCCCGCGCGGTTTTTTCCAGTTTGTCACTGATGACTATGTGATGGTCTGCCATCAGTTTGCGGTTACCGGCATAGTAGATGGTTGAATCATATAATGATTTGACACCCTTTCCCGTTAGGCTCTCAAATTGTACTAACGGGAGGTCTGTGCCGTTAAGATGGCTGACAATGGCTGCCGCCAACGGGTGTTCAGAGCGCTTTTCCATGCTGTAGAATATATCAGCATATTGTGAAGGACAGCCTTCTTCCCATTGCATGTGGTTGACAATAGGGTGGCCTTCGGTGATTGTGCCGGTTTTGTCCAGAACGATAAGGTCGATTCGGCGTGCCGCTTCCAGACATTCGGCGTTTTTTATCAGAATACCCTCTTCTGCTCCTTTTCCTATGCCTACCATAATGGCTGTGGGGGTAGCCAGTCCGAGTGCGCAGGGGCAGGCGATAATCAGTACGGTAACCAGGGCTAAAAGTCCGTGGGTAAATCCTTCTGCCGGTGCCAGTGTCCACCACAGAATGAATGAAAGTAACGCGATGCTTATGATGGTAGGAACAAAAATGGCCGCAATGCGGTCTACCAGTTTCTGTACGGGAGCTTTGCTGCCCTGCGCGTCTTGTACCATACGGATAATATGGGCCAGCATGGTGTCGGCACCTACGTTGGTGGCACGGAAACAAAGTGTACCGCGTTGATTGATGGTTCCGGCATATACGGCGGCCCCCTTTTGCTTGATAACCGGAACCGGCTCACCGCTGAGCAGACTTTCGTCGACGTAAGATTCTCCGGAAACAACGGTTCCGTCGACTGCTATTTTTTCTCCGGGTCTGGTCATAATAATCTGTCCGGACTGTATGTCGCTGATATTGATGGGTTTTTTCGTACCGTCCGATTCCACAAGTATGGCGGTTGAAGGTTGCAGTCCCATTAATTTGCGGATGGCTGAAGAAGTCTGCCCTTTGGCGCGTTCTTCCAGCGTTCTTCCAAGCAGAATAAATGCGATAATGACACTGGCCGCTTCGAAGTAGACGTGTGGCTCAAGTCCGCGTTTCAGCCAGAAGTCGGGGAAAAGCATGTTGAATAGACTGAACAGATAAGCAATGAGGGTACTGTTAGAGACCAGGGTATCCATGTTTGAAGTGCCATGGCGAAGTTGCCGCAGAGCATTGATGTGGAAATCCCGTCCGAACCAGAATACAACGGGGGTTGCCAGTATCCACATGACGAGGTTGGCGTATGACCAGTTCATGAAGAACATACCGATAATGGCAACAGGGACGGATAGTGATATGGCATATATTGTACGACGGCGTAGCCGGAGATATTTTTCGTCGCGTGCTTGTTGGGCCAGTTTGGTTTTGTCTCCCTCGATGAGAAGGTCATAACCGGCATCCTGCAGGGCGGATTTCAGATTCTCAAGGCTGCATGCAGCCGTGTCGTATTCTATGGTGGCCGTAGCTGCTGCATAATTGACCGTAGCCAGACGTACACCCGGCTGTTTGTTGAGCGTTTTGTCAACACGGGTGGCGCAGGCCGCGCAACTCATGTTTAGTATGGGAAATGTCTTTTTTTCGATATGTCCTTCTTTCATAATCTTATGTTTTTTCCAAGGACAAAATTAATGGATTCAGTATGGTTCTTTTTATAGAATTATGGTTCGTTTTTATATCTTTTTTATATATCCGAAGGCTTAGCCGGATAGTTACAGTTTGTTTAACGGAATGCGTAAATCGGCCTTTTGCTGTTTGTATTGTCGTGGAGTAAGTCCTGTATATGCCTTAAACTGTGCGCTGAGATGAGCCGCGCTGGAATAGTTCAGGGTGAGAGCTATCTCGTTAAGGTTAAGTTCGTCGTACTCAAGTAACTCTTTCGCGCGTTCTATTTTTTGTGCGATAAAATATTTTTCTATGGTTGTTCCCTGTATTTCTGAAAACAGTTTGCTCAGTGTGCTGTAGTCATGATGACAGGTGTCTGAAAGGTATTGTGACAGATTGGTTTGCAGACGGTTGTTGTTTGTATAAATAAGTTCTATGATGAGTTTCTTGATTTGTTCGACGGTGCGGGTACGACTGTCTTCAATCAGTTCGAAACCGAATGAATTTAGAGTTGTTTTGAGCTCCTGACGTTGGGTGTTGTTGAGCGGAGCTGAAAGTTCGGCACGCCCGAGAACAACGTGGAGCGGATTAAGCTTCAGCTTTTTTAATATGTCTGTGACAACCATGATGCAACGGTCGCAAACCATATTCTTAATATATATGTTGTATGTGGTATCCATGAGAACACAATGTTTCCTTTTGTGTTAATAATTGGGCATGGTGGTAAATGAAATCCCTTTTGTTGCGATTTGGCAATAGCGAACTGTGTTTATTATTTACAAATATAGCGAAAGGTGAGCGCAGAATAAAACAAACTTGCTTGTTTTTTATGCCGAACCGCATCCTATATTATCCAAATATAGCGAAAGGTGAGCGCAGAATAAAACAAACTTGCTTGTTTTTTATGCCGAACCGCATCCTATATTATCCAAATATAGCGAAATATGCGCGCAGTGACAAATGAAAAGGTTGTTTTCGGATTGAACTTTTCAAGGTTGCGTGTCGCATGGTTCTCTAAATATACCGGTTTCATGTTTAGGAGCGGAAATATTTGTTGTATCTTTGTTCGGTAAAAATGATAGGATTTTATGAACGGATTATTGGAAAATAGTGCAGATCCGATGGGACAGGCTATAAAGGATTATTTTGAAACAGGACGTGCGGGGAAGTTGCGGGTGTTTTCTTCTCAGTTTGATGAGGATGAAATGCCTGTCGCCACATTGTTTCGGACAGAGAAAGACATGTCTGCGCTGGAACGTAAGGCTTTAGAGTTATGTCGCGGAAAGGTTCTTGATGTAGGGGCAGGAGCGGGATGTCACAGTCTTGTTTTGCAGAACAGGGGATTGGATGTGACTGCTATAGATATTTCTCCATTGTCTGTTGACGTAATGAGACGACGTGGACTGAGAAACGTTTATGAGGCAAATCTGTTCGATGAGTCGTTTACGGGATGTTATGATACGGTATTGATGTTGATGAATGGTTCTGGAATCGTAGGACGTTTGGAACGTTTGTCTTTATTCTTCCGGAAAATGAAACAGTTACTGGCGCCGGATGGCTTCGTTTTAATGGATTCCAGTGACTTACGTTATATCTATGAGGATGAAGATGGAGCGATGGATCTAGATTTAAATGCCGGTTATTACGGTGAGCTTGATTTTACGATGCAATATAAACAGATAAAAGGTAATACTTTTGACTGGCTTTATATTGATTTTGATTTGCTGTCTTATTATGCCTCGGAAAACGGTTTTAAGGCAGAATTGATAAAGGCCGGCCCGCATTATGACTACCTGGCACGACTGACAGTTTCAGACTGATTCTGTGGGTGTGGCATCAAGCTTTGCATTCTTTTCCAGTTCAGCTTTCTGACGGGCAATATTTTTTTTGCGGCTTTCTCTCATCAGATAATAGTAGGTCAGGCAGGCTGTCATGAAATAGATACCTGTTTGCAGCCACAGTGCAAGATATTCTGTTTTGACGTCTTTCAGCAGGGCGCCTAATGAATTGATGTGTATAAAACCGTTTATGCCGAAAGTTGATGGGAATATCCAGGAAACGATTTTCCAACCTTCAGGAATGGCTGCGCCCGGCCATGAAATACCGGAGATGAAAAGCAAGGGCAGGGAGGTGAATACAATAACCGGCATACATGTCTCGCGTTGGAAAATGATGATGGAAACTGTCATGGCAAAGAAAATGCAAGCCAATATGTATGGAATCATGAAAGTTAGCAGATCCCAGGCCTGCGGTATCTGAATGAGGCTGAATATGCGTGGAACCGCTATAATCAGCCATAAAGTAATCAGTGAATATACCATCAGATAGCACAATGCTTTACCGATGATAAGTCTGAAGGTGCCATGACTGTCGCCGTGTATGGCATGTGTATGGAATGTACCACGTTCGCGGGCTGAGCCGTTGATGAGTCCGATGCCGAGTAAAAGGGTTTGTTGAATGACAAGAATCAGCACGGCCGGAATAAGAAAACTGGCAAAACCGTTTGTAGTGTTGAACATGGTGACATATTCGTATTCCAATGGAGCAACTGCAGTTTCTTCTTGCTTAGCCGTGGTCAGGCCTGCACGCTCAATCTGTATTTCTTCGTTCATGTCGAGCGAAACATCTGTGCATGCAACCAGTAATGCTTTATAGTATAGTAATCCGCTCATATCGCAGTAAAGGCTGATTGTGGCTTGTTCGCCACGGTTCAGCAACAGACTGAAATCAGAAGGGATGCGTATCATACCGTATGCTTCCCGTTGTTTCATCAGTTTGCGGGCTTCTTCCGGGTCACTGCAGTAACTGACAATCTTAACATCTGGCGAAGCGTCTATACGTCTGATAAAATCACGGCTGAGGGCAGAATGTGATTCGTCGACAACAACAGCGGGAACCTCACGTACCGTTTCGTTATTATATATGAAGGCGTAGATGAGCGGATAGATTAAAGGTACCAGTATAAAGAAAACCAATACGCCTTGATCATGGAAAACACGGCGTACTTCGTTCCACCAGATTATAAAAATGTCTTCGGTGGCCTGAAGTATATTTTGATATTTGGATTTATTTTCTTTCATAATGGTTAAGGGATATAATCAAAGTTTATCAGAGCGTTTTTCAGTCTTTTATAAAGTAAGACCGGTAACAGGATAAATGCACAAAGCGCTGCATAAGCTGTCCATACCTCACTCATTTGATATCCGTTGAGCATCTGGTTTACATATATAAGGAAATAATGCCTAAGCGGAAATAAATTGCTGATGGATTGCAGCATCGGATGCATGGCCATAACGGGATACGTGAATCCGGAGATGGAGAATGATAACATACCCCATAATGAACAAGCGCTAAGTGACAGCCGTAAGGTGGGCAGAAGTGTGAAGAATGTTACGCCGACAGCCTGTGAGGCGACAACCATTAAGAATGTTGCGAGCAGTAACGGAAGGATGCCGCTGTGGCAGGGAAAGTGAAGTACACCATATAACCATGTGTCATATGCAATACCTACAATAAAGAAGATAACAGTATGGGGAAGCAGTTTTCCCAAAACTGCTATCCAGACACGCCCGTCTGCCAACGCAAGCCATTCTTTAACAGTTCCATCCTTAAATTCAATGCCGATAGAAAACGCTGTTATCATAAAAATGAGCAGCATCAGGATTCCCGGGAGAATCGTATTATTCAGATAGACAGAGTAGTTTAACCATGGATTGTTCAGCGGATGGGTATCTATCACGATAGGCTGTAAAAGTTCTCTTGCTGTTTGTTCATTGATGCCTTTGGCTTGCATGGTTTGTAATCCGACCGAAGCATTGGCCAGTACAGACATGGTACGCATGTCGCGATAAGTCAGTGAACCGGCAATCAGATAGCTTCCGTTTGTATAAAACGAGACTTTGGGCTGACGTCCTGCAATCAGTTGTGCTGTAGTACCCTCAGGTATGTAATAGAACGCATATATTTCACCCCGTTGCATGGCCTCGCGGGCATCACTGACAGAAACATAATTCTGTTTGATGCCGGTTTGAGAGAATGCGTCAAGATTGCGCAGAATCTCACGGGTGGTTTTTGTGTTGTCCAGATCGACTACTCCCACAGGAAGATTCTCCGGTAGTCCGCTTTTCATCAGTGAGGTGAAAAACAGACAACAGGCAATAGGAGCCACCACCATACAGAATAAGTAGAGTGGGCGGGAAATTGATCTTCGAAGTTCACGCTTTAGAATACCGTAAAAGCCGCGAGTGCCATTCATTGAACAGATTGTTTATTATTTCTCTATGATTACAGACATACCAGGACGTAAACCGTTCATATTCTCCATTGGTATGGCTCTTACTTCAAATGTTTTAAGATCGAATTGTCCGGTAGTTTTTGTTGCTTTCCATGCCGCATAGCTGCCACGATCTTTCAGATAAGTAACCTTCAGTTTGATGTCTTTATTGAAAGCCGGTACAAATGCTGTAAATTCTTTACCCATCTGTAAATCGCCTAGTAAATCTTCGCGTACATTGAAAGTGGCCCAGCGGTCGTTGAGCATGGTAACGTTCATAATGGGAGCACCGGTACCTACGAGTTCACCTACTTTAGGAAAAATTTCAGATACTTCTCCGTCCATCTGTGCGGTAAGAATGGTTTCTTTTATATACGATTTAACCTCGGCAACAGCGCCTTTGGCACGGGTTACCTGAGCCTCTGCTGCCTCTTTATCTTCACGTTGGGCACCGTTGCGAGCCATGGTATATTGGGCATGTGCGGCTTTTTCTGTAGCTTGCATGGCCATATAGTTAGCATAAGCTTCGTCTCTTTTTTGTGCGCTCATGACACCATCTTCAAAAAGGCGGTTCACACGCTGATAGGATTTTTCTGCAATATCCAGACCGGCTTTTGCTTTCTGCCACATCTCATATGCGCCTTGAAGCTGTTCTGCTCTGGTCCCTCTATATGCTTTGTCCTTTATTGCGGTAGCAGCCTGCTCGGCAGCCTGAGCCTGTTCCAGCTTGGCTGTAACTTCAGGGGCTTCGAGAATAGCCAGTGTGTCGCCGGCTTTTACATAATCGCCTTCTTTAACATAAATATAAAGAATGCGTCCGGGGACTTTACTTGAGACACGATATTCCGAAGCCTCCATCTGACCCTGGATATATTCGGGGCTACGGTTGGACAGGAAAAGTCCTGTGAATGCGAAAACGGCGATGATGACCACAAGTGCTATCAGAGCCCATATAATACTACTGTTTTGCTTTTTGCGTTCCATATACTGTTGTTTTTTATGCGATTTTATTTAAGAGATAATGTTCCGATGGCTCTCTGTAGATATGTTTCTGCCATTTTTATATCAATTTGCGCATCGATTTTTTCAGATTGTGCGGCTAGCCATGCCGTTTGAGCCTCCATGACATTGGATACGGGAATAACTCCTTCTTTAAATCCTTTGTTGGCGTAGTTGAGATTCTCTTGCGCTTTTTCCATATTTTTCAGTGCCATGACAAGCCGTTGCTGGGCTTCTGTGGCCTTGAACTGACTTTGGGTGACCTGTAATTCTATCTTTTCTTGTGCGTCATTCAGTTCCAGTGTTGAGATGTGCGCTTCAGCCCGAGCCGCTTTTACTTTATAAAAACCGGCTCCCCAGTTTAATATTGGTATTTGAAGCATGACACCTACATTCCACATTCCTCTGAATTTATTTTCAAAGCCATTTAGCAGTGAGGGATTGGAGACCATATATCCTCCGGTCAATGCCAGCGTCGGAAGCATTTCAGAGCGTGCTATTTTTACTTTATTGTCATAAATGTTTTGTGCAAGAGCAAGACTCTTCAGTTCCGGACGATTGTTTATGGCTGTTTCAACAGCGTCAGGGCGTGACTCTACAAGAGTGTTGAGGTCTGTATTTGTTTCGTCAGCAAGTACGATTGGTGCATTCATGTCCAGACCGCAAAGTTGACATAACAACATTTTTGATAATGCGCAACCGTTTTCAACTTTGGTAAGCGTCATTTCGGCTTCATTCATTTTTACTTTGACTGTTAACCCGTCTGCTTTTGTTGCCACACCTTCCTGAATCAGCCTTTCCATATCTTTATCCAACTTGTTGATCAGAGCGAGGAAACTCTCTGCCAGTTTCTTTTTATAACAGAGTGAAACTGTTGTCCAATAGGCTTCATCCGTGTTAAGTATGATTTCCTGTAACTCGGTTTCGTGTTGGTTATGCGCCAACTGTTCACTTGTTTTGGTAATCTGATTATAGGCTCTTATTTTACCGCCCATATAAAGAGGTTGAGTAAATAGTACGGCACCGGCCCAAACGTTACGCGTATCTGTCCGGAAGGCGTTTGTCAGTTCCTGTCCTATTTGATTTAAGGCTCCCGAAACGCCGTTAAGCCCTCCCGATTGGACGATTTGTTGAATGGTCATGGCCAGTTGAGGATCAGACTGTGCCAATTGTTGTATAATAGGCGTAAGTCCTTCGGTGAGTCCGTTTTGGAATGTCGTACCCATTTGCCCTAACGACGCTTTCTGTTGGTTGTTTAGCAGTGAGATTTCGTCACTGAAGCGCATGTATGTTCCCGAAGCAGAAATACTTGGCAGGAATTTGGTAAAAGCTGCTTTCTGCTCGTAATGTGCTTTTTTGATTTTCTCCTCTGAAATGCGCAGACTTTTGTTGTTCTGTAATGCCAGATTCCTGCAACTGTCCAGATTGAGAATGCGTTGGGCATGCATTGCGCTAAAAAGGCTCAGAAGGAATATAACTCCGGTAAGTCGTTTCATCTCAAATTCTTTATTTCAGTAATTTATAATATCTTTGTTGCATAGACAACAACACAAAGATAAAGTAAAATAGGTTAAACCCAAAGGATTTAACCTATTTTGTGTTTGTTGTTATAGATTTTACAAAAAAGCGATTGTTGATTCTATACTTTATTCAGTGTTTTCTGCTTATTTTTTGTAGCTGAAAGAACTGTTTCCAATATTATGTCCATCGGCAAATATGCTGACTCTGTAAGTTCCGGCACTGAGAAATTCGTTAACATCCCAATAAACGGTGATAGGCGTTGCTTCTCCGTTGTATTCGATATCTTTCTTGATAGAATATTCTAAAGTGCGGTTTTCATATTGGAATGTGCCGCCGTTTGTAAGCGTTTCGTTAGTCGGTTTGGTAATGCGTACATAAATACTGCGGTTACCTGCTTGAGCAGTGATATTTTTGGCAATCACAAAGCTGATAACGAATTTCTTGACATCTTTGATTTTCTTTGCTTTCTTTCCCCGTTTGTTTTCTCCTACCACAGAAATGGAGGTCGCGTCAAGTTGCGAAGCGATAGCTACTTTGTCGCTTAGCGATTCCTTTTCGGTTGTCAGAGTAGTAATTGTCTGTGTAGCTTGACTATAACGTTCCTTTACCTGCTGGTTTTCTGTCATCAGCTCCTGGTTCAGTCTGTTAAGAGAGTCTATCTCGAAAATATAGTTTCTCATGATAGCACGAACTGTAGCCAATTCTTTTTTCAAACGTGAGATTTCGGCGGCATCGCTTGATTTTACCCGTTTAAGTTCAGCTAAAAGTTCTTCTGTGCGTTGCTGTTCTTTGTCCAGTTGTGCAATAAGCGAGTCATTGTTTATCTGGGTTTTCATCTCGCTGTATTGGTGGGCGAACTGGGCATATTCGTTTTCCATTTCCTTTTTGTCCATTTCGGCCAATTTCAGCATTTCTTCGTTTTGCGCATTGGTTTGCCGCAGGCGGTAATATAAATAGCCGAATCCGCCAATCAGAATAATGGCAGCCAAAATGGACGCAGCGATAATAATTTTTTTCTTTTCCATATGCAATATTGAACTCTTTAACCAGTCGTGTTCTTTATTCAAATCTGAATCTTACGGCGCAAAGATAAATCTTTTCTCTTAACCTTAAAAGGTTTTTTTGTTATTATATGGGGGGATAAACCTACTTTTGTTGTCATAAAAGGCATTTTTAGCAAGATTTTAATGATTAAAAGCGTTGTTTTTGCAAAAAATAACTTAAACGGATATGACTAACCTTGACGAAATGCATAAAATATTTGTAAAATGGGCATAAAAGACTTATTTTTGCATAACATCATGATTTAGGATAAGATAGATGAAAGATTTTGTAAAATATACCCTGGCGACCTTAACAGGGATAGTGCTTTCTTTTTTGTTTTTTTTAATAGTAGGTATAGTGATGTTTGCAGGATTGATGGTTGGAGGGCAAACAGCACCGGGCGTACAACCGCAAACTGTTCTTCACATTAGTTTGAGTGGTCAGTTAAAAGAAGACGTGATTGACAATCCTATGGCAGAACTGTTGGGTGACAGTTATAAGGAAATAAGTTTAAAATCTTTGCTGTCTGCTATTAAAACGGCGGAAACAGACAATCGCATATCCGGAATATTTCTCGAAGCAGGCAGTTTTTTGGTTGAATCACCCGCTATGACAGAGGAATTGCGAGATGCTTTGTTATCATTTAAAAAATCAGGTAAATTCGTGGCGGCATATGGTGATAACTATTCTCAGAATTGTTATTATCTCTGTTCGGTAGCCGATTGTGTGGCTTTAAATCCTCAAGGCCAACTTGACTGGTGTGGTATGGCTGCGCAGCCTGTATTCTTTAAAGAGTTGCTCGAGAAAATCGGAGTTCGTATGCAGGTCTTTAAAGTAGGAGCCTATAAATCAGCCGTAGAGCCATATACATTGACACAGATGAGCGATGAGAACCGGCGTCAGGTTTCGTCTTATCTGAACGATATCTGGACGAAAATCTTATCCGATGTCTCAGCGTCAAGGCATGTCGATACGCTGCGGCTTAACAGATATGCAGATGAGATGCTTGCTTTTGTTTCTGCTGATGAGCTGGTAAAAAAGGGAATGGTCGATACACTTTGTTATATGGACGGTGTTGAGCATATGCTCGACCGTATGAATGGTGGCAGCCATCGCATGATATCTGTAGACGACTGGTTGTTGGTGCCGGTCAATAAGAAAACCCAAAAGAATAAAGTCGCCGTTTACTATGCTTATGGTGATATCGTAGATCAGAGTGATGACTGGGTGGAAGATGTCATTGATGGCAAATCCATGTGTCGTGATTTAAAGGACTTGCGGAAAGACAACAGCATAAAAGCTGTCGTATTGCGTCTTAATTCGGGTGGTGGTAGTGCCTATGCTTCCGAACAGATTTGGCACGAGGTACGCGAACTCTCTAAAGTGAAGCCTGTAGTGGTTTCCATGGGTGGAATGGCGGCTTCGGGAGCCTATTATCTGGCTTCGGCGGCCAATTATATATATGCTCAGCCTACTACATTGACTGGCAGTATCGGTATTTTCGGTCTCGTGCCGGATGGTAGTGAATTGCTGGGTAAGAAACTGGGGCTGACTTTCGATGCGGTGAAGACAAACCGCCATTCAGATTTTGGAACCATCGCCCGCCCGTTTAATGCTGAAGAACGTAGTCTGATGCAGGGATATGTGCAGAAAGGCTATAATTTGTTTATGAGTCGTGTGGCAGAAGGGCGTAATCTTTCTGTTAAACAAGTCGACGGTATAGCTCAGGGAAGAGTGTGGACCGGAAAACAAGCCTTGACACACGGATTGGTTGACGAGACCGGTTCCTTACAGGATGCAATAACCAAAGCATCAGCTCTTGCCAAGTTGCAGACTTATAGTGTAGAGACTTATCCGTTACCCGAACCTTGGTACGGTTATTTGCTGGATAAGCAGAAAAAACATTATCTGGACAGTTATGCGCGTGAAACGATAGGCGAATATTATGGTATATTGATGAATTGGCGCACTGTGGCGCGCTCCAACCAGCTGCAGGCTCGTTTACCTTATGCGCTGAATCTGATAAACTGGAATTAATCGATGGAGGGAGACTTAATTAAAATCAACGAATGGCTGTTGCCTTTCTCCTGGTTGTATGGACTGGGGGTAAAACTGCGGAATCAGCTCTTTGATATGGGAGTGCTGAAATCAAAGAGTTATGATATTCCCGTGATATCCGTTGGAAATATTACGGTAGGAGGTACCGGAAAGACGCCTCATACCGAGTACCTTGTGCGTTTGCTCAGCAAGAAATATAAAGTAGCCGTGCTGAGTCGCGGATATAAACGTAAGTCAAAAGGTTTTCTTCTGGCCACGCCGGATACCCCTGTTGAGCAGATTGGCGACGAACCATTTCAGATGAAGAGAAAGTTTCCTGATATATATGTCGCGGTTGATAAAGACCGCTGTCACGGCATAGAACGGTTGTGCGATAAGTCCGTTGCTCCCGACCTGGATGTGATAATTCTTGATGACGCATATCAGCACCGTTATGTAAAACCCGGAGTGAATATTTTGCTTGTTGACTATCATCGAATGATTGTCGAAGACCGTTTGCTTCCCGCCGGTCGTTTACGTGAACCCAAAGAGGGCAAAAACAGAGCTAATATTGTGATTGTGACGAAATGTCCGCATGATATCAAACCCATGGGGATAAGAGTAATCAGCAAAGCGCTCAATCTTTACCCCTATCAGAAACTGTATTTCTCCACATTCCGTTATCGCGAAATGATACCGTTGTTTGATAAACAAGCTTCACGGCGCACTTTAGACCAACTGGCCGAAAACGAACAAGTGCTTTTGCTTACAGGTATTGCCATGCCCGAACAGATGAAGATGGATTTACAGGAATATTCAGCTCATATCACTCCGTTGTCTTTTCGTGACCATCATTTTTTTACGGCCTCAGATGTTAATCATATTAATGAAACGTTTGCAAACCTTGCTTCTCCTAAAATTATAGTAACTACGGAAAAAGATTCTGCGCGTCTTTTAATGTTGAAAGGGTTGAGTGATGAAGTTCGGCGTGCGCTTTATATGCTTCCTGTGGAAGTGGAAATCCTACAGGGGCGTCAGGATGTGTTTAATGAAAATATGACAGGTTATGTACTCAAAAATTCAAGAAACAGCACACTGGTTAAAAGAAAGAATGGAAACAAGGCCGGAAACGGCAATTATTCTGGGCACAGGTCTAGGTAAGCTTGCGGCCGAAATAACCGATGTCCGTTCCATTCCATACAGTGATATACCAAATTTTCCGGTTTCTACTGTAGAAGGACATAGTGGAAAACTTATTTTCGGAAAACTGGGTCGTAAAGACGTCATGGCTATGGAGGGGCGTTTCCATTATTATGAAGGTTATTCAATGAAAGAAGTAACCTTTCCTGTCCGTGTCATGTATGAGTTGGGAATAAAAACACTGTTTGTCAGCAACGCGTCGGGTGGTACGAATCCTGATTTCGAGATTGGCGATTTGATGATTATAACAGATCACATCAATGCCATGCCCGAGAATCCGCTTCGTGGGAAAAACTATCCGGTGGGACCACGTTTTCTCGACATGCACGAAGCTTACGACTCATCATTGATTGCTTTGGCGGATAACATTGCGGCCGAGAAAGGTATTAAGGTGCAGCATGGCGTTTATCTGGCTACACAGGGACCAACCTATGAGACTCCGGCCGAATACGCGATGTTCCGTTCATGGGGGGCAGATGCGGTCGGTATGTCCACCGTGCCCGAGGTGATTGTAGCCAATCATTGTGGAATGAAGTGTTTTGGCATCAGTGTCATTACAGATTTGGGTGTACAGGGTAAAATAGTAGAGGTCAGCCATGAGGAGGTGCAGAAAGCGGCCGACAAGGTGCAGCCGTTGATGGCCGAGATTATGCGTGAAATGATCAATCGTGCTTAAAAAGCAGTAATTATATGCAAGAAAAGAATAGAACAGAAATTTCTACATTGGGTGAATTCGGTCTGATAAAACATCTTACCGAGCAGATTAAACTGAAAAACAAATCCACACGTTATGGGGTGGGCGATGATTGTGCCGTATTGGAATATCCCGAAGGCAAACAGATATTGGTGACAAGCGATTTGTTGATGGAAGGTATTCATTTCGATTTGACTTATGTGCCGTTGAAACATTTAGGATATAAGTCGGCAATGGTAAACTTTTCAGATGTTTATGCCATGAATGGAATGCCCAGGCAGCTTGTCGTGTCTTTGGCCTTGAGCAAACGTTTCTCTGTAGAAGATATGGAGGATTTCTATGCCGGCCTGCAAATGGCTTGTGATGCTCACGGCGTAGACCTTGTCGGTGGTGATACAACACCGTCACTTACAGGTCTGGCTATCAGCATAACCTGTATCGGCGAGGCCGATAAAGACCGTGTGGTCTATCGTAATGGAGCGAAGGATACAGATTTGATTTGTGTCAGTGGCGACCTTGGAGCGGCCTATATGGGTTTGCAGTTGTTGGAGAGAGAGAAAGCTGTTTACAACCAGCAAGTAAAAGAGGCGCAAAGCCGTAAAGACAACCGCATGGAAGAAGAACTGCAGATGGTGCAGCCCGATTTTAGCGGAAAAGAATATCTGTTGGAGCGTCAGTTAAAGCCCGAGGCTAGAAGGGATATCATAGAGGCTCTGGCAAAAGCAAATATCAAACCTACGGCAATGATGGATATCTCTGACGGCTTGAGTTCCGAATTGATGCACATCTGCACGCAAAGTGGAGTTGGATGTAGGGTTTATGAAGAACATATTCCGTTGGATTATCAGACAGCGGTGATGGCCGAAGAACTCAATATGAATGTCACCACCTGTGCGCTCAATGGCGGTGAGGATTATGAACTGTTGTTTACAGTTCCTATTGCCGATCATGAGAAAATCAGTCAGATGGAGGGCGTTAAGTTGATAGGGCATATCACTAAACCCGAATTGGGTCGTATGCTGATTTGTCGCGATGGTAGCGAGTTCGAATTAAAGGCACAAGGTTGGAATCCTCTCAAATAATCATCGATGAGTTGGTTTGTGAAATGAGAAGGCATTGCTCCTTGCCATACATACATTATTAATATTGGCATGTTTACTTGTAATAATTCAGATAGGTTTTGAATGCTGTAAGATACAGGTAAATATGCCAATATGCTTTTTATAGACTTTTTCTGTGGAATATTTAAATTCTTGGGCAATGAATGAAGCCTGTATCGTGTTATTCCTTAATATTTCCTTCTCAACATACTGTTTTTATATGTTTAATTCACTATAAACGTTTTTTTCTTAAAAAAATTAGCAGATTATTTGCAAAATAAAATATTATGCACTACCTTTGCAATCGCAAACGAAAAACAACGGTGCCATAGCTCAGTTGGTAGAGCAAAGGACTGAAAATCCTTGTGT
>CAJMNM010000023.1 GCA_905214795.1 uncultured bacterium | reverse complement strand
AAATTTTACAAGAAAAAATTTCGGGCGAAATGTTCTCCAAAATTAGATATTTTATACTAATTATACAAGCAATGTGTTGAAAAACATGTTTTTAAGTTTTAAAGAAACGCAGCAAAAAAAATCGAAAAAAATTATTTTTTTAGAAAAACTACCATTATATCACACAAAAAGTCACCCGTTTTGTTAATTTAGGAACGAAACTGAACAGGATTACTATCACATGGTCATTTCTTATTTCACACACAAAAACAAAAATGTACTTATATAGATAAGTATATATAAGCAAAGAGGATATTTTGCCTCATAATAAAAACAAGATCTAATAAGAGATATTTATATACATCATACCCCACAATGATTATGGTTTATTTAAAAAAATATAAGAACAAAGCTTGAAATCAAAACAAATGTACACATCTGTCACAAAAAGTGAAAATTATTTGCAAAAACGGGTAAAAAGCCGTAATTTGCACTGCCATTTTGGAAAAGACATCCCAGTCTGATGAGACCTGACTGCTTATCAGTTCCAATTAAAAAGTCAGAAATTCGTTATTAGCAATTAAAAAAGCATCATTTACCTTTTTCAATAAATGATAAATGCTATGCTATTTTTGCTTTAACAATAAGAGACTTTAAACTATACAAGAGAGAAAATATGCAATACAGACTACTTTTGACAGGATTTCTTTGTCTATCAATGTGCATACTGTTACACGCGCAAGATCATATTAAAGGAAAAGCATCCTACTATTCTGATAAATTGCATGGACGTACCATGAGTAACGGAGAAGTATATCACCGTGACAGTATGACGTGCGCACATTTAAATTACCCACTTGGAACATTGCTTAAAGTTCGTAATCCCATAAACAATAAAGAAGTTATTGTAAAAGTAACAGATAGAGGACCATATTCACGTCGTTATATTATTGACTTATCAAAGGCTGCTGCAAAAGAACTCGGATTTATAAGACAAGGATTTTGTCAAGTAGAAATTACCCCCATACATCCTATTAGAATACCATTCCGCTCAAATGACAAAGAAGAAATTCCAGAATTGCATTTAGAATATCAAGATATTGCCACTTACCCTGAAGTTGTATGGCAACAAAAAGATCTAGAGAACAAGAAACCAACTAAAAACAAAATAAAACGATTGAAAATAAACAAGAAAAAAGACTAATAGACAATGGAAAAGAAATTGAAACCAGGCTCTCTTTGTGTACAAGCTGGCTGGACTCCTAAAAATGGAGAGCCACGCGTTTTACCTATTTATCAAAGCACGACCTTTAAATATGATGATAGTGAACAAATGGCCCGCCTTTTCGACCTCGAAGCTACAGGCTATTTTTATACCCGCCTACAAAACCCAACAAATGACGCAGTAGCCTCAAAAATAGCTCAGCTTGAAGGCGGAGTTGGAGCTATGCTTACTTCATCTGGACAGGCTGCAAACTTTTACGCTGTTTTCAATATCTGTCAAGCTGGCGACCATTTCATTACCTCAAACACCATTTACGGAGGCACTTACAATCTGTTCGGTGTCACAATGAAAAAACTTGGTATAGAATGTACATTTATCGATCCCGAATGGGACGATGAACGTATTGAAGCCGCCTTTCGCCCTAATACAAAATGTTTCTTTGGAGAAACAATATCCAATCCAGGCTGCCACGTATTTGATATCGAACGTTTTGCTAAAATGGCCCACAAACATGGCGTTCCTCTTATTATTGACAATACATTCGCAACACCTATTAATTGCCGACCTTTTGAATGGGGAGCTGACATCGTAACACACTCCACAACAAAATATATGGACGGACATGCAACAGCTGTTGGAGGTGCTATTGTTGATAGTGGTAATTTTGATTGGAGTGCACATGCTGAGAAATTCCCAGGATTATGTGAACCGGACGAAAGTTATCACGGACTAACCTACACCACTGCATTCGGTAAAATGGCATATATCACCAAAGCAACAGCTCAATTGATGAGAGACCTAGGTTCCATTCAAAGTCCCCAAAATGCCTTTCTACTTAATCTTGGCTTAGAAACGCTTCATTTACGTGTTCCTCGTCACTGTTACAACGCACAAACAGTAGCAGAGTTCCTCGAAAAAGACGAGCGCGTAGCGTGGGTTAACTATTGCGGACTTAAAAGTAACAAGTATTATGAATTAGGACAAAAATACTTGCCAAATGGTTCTTGCGGTGTTATTGCTTTTGGATTAAAAGGAACCAAAGAAGATGCCATACGTTTCATGGACCATCTGAAAATGATTTGTATCGTTACACATGTAGCAGATGCCAGGACTTGTGTTTTACACCCTGCAAGCCATACTCATCGTCAACTCTCAGATGAACAATTACGTGAAGCCGGTATTGCTCCTGACTTGATCCGCTTGTCTGTGGGTATTGAAGATGTCAATGATATTATTGACGATATTAAACAAGCACTTGATGCAACAAAATAAACCTCATAACAAAATAATTAGAAAAAGCCTCGGTTGCCAAACAACTGAGGCTTTTTTAGTTATAAGCTCCTCAAAATCATATTTAAATTGATTATGTAGCATATCGTAATTATAAAAAAGAATCTCAAATTCAAATCTCTGTACTTTAATTAAAGTCCTATAAGCATTCCATATTTATGATATAAATCATAATAAAAAATAGGGGATAGCTTATTATCATCAGCTATCCCCATTATCAGATTAATCCGTTATATTTTATTCTTATTTCTATTTACGTACTTTCTGACCATTCACAATGTAGATACCTTTAGACAAGCCATCTAAAGCATTTTCAACTTTTACTCCTGATTTTAATCTCACTCCCGTCAGAGTATATACATCTACATTCAAATTCTCTGATGAATTCTTTATTTCAGAAACAGCTACTGTTTGAGCATCACCATAATAATACAAATGGAAATTATCAAATACCGTCCAACAATAACTATCAGCCAATGAAGACTTTATTCCAACTTTCAGACTACGTCTGCTGCTGAGTTCTGTAACAACCTCATTCTGATAAAGACCTTTGGCAAAATACAGACTCGCAGCCTCTGGATTGTTTGGCATATATTTAATATTCAATCCACTTCCAACTGCATATTCATCACCACCAAGCTTTTTATCCTGTGCCTCTGCTGCAATATTTTTAAGCAACGCTATAGAATCACCAGCATAAATATAAGCTTTTACATTATCGGTTCCCTTAATATAAGCGTTATAAACATCTGTTCCTTTTCCTGGACGTTGAAAAGCTTGTCCTGTAAAACGATATAAGCCAGCCGGCATATCATCCATCGTCTGATTAAAGTCATATCCCACTTCATAATACTCTGCACAGGAGAAAGATATAGTTGGTTTTCCTGACCACCCTTCTGCAGTTGACAAACTTGGATCTGCCATCAGAAATGTCAAATCAAAAGGATTTTTCTCATCTGTCACCGTAACTTTACCGAGAAAATCCATTGCAGAAGTTCTCAAATCTGATGAAATTGTTTCTACATCTACTACACTTATTCCATCTTCACCTAATTGAGTCTCTACATTCTGTATTTTTTCTGAGAAAACCTGATTCACTCCTTCCTCAATCTCTGTATGCGGAACCTCTAAAAGCTTTTTATAATCGTCCAATAGACCAGATACATTATCTTTTAAATCTTTTATTACTGTATCTTCAAATTTACCCAAATCATCTGCATCAAGAATGAGCCAACGCTGACTTGTTGCCGTATTACCCAAATCAAAAGTTTCTTTACTAATACGATTCCGGGTGGTTGCAGACAAACAAGCAGTCGGATTCAACACATTCTCCGGATGAATAATCCAATATCCTCTTACTGAGAATCCATTATTATCAGACAATGCATCTACACGTGAACGCATTAAATGGAAATTCTCTGTTGAAGCAGGTTCATCTTTTGCTACTGTTTTAAAAGTAGAACTTGAATAAGTAATATAACGTCCTGTAGCCACATTACGTAACTGATAATAACAAGTATTTGGATCAAAAGTTATATACCACGCTGCATTATCATTATTTTTAGCTTCTTCTGCAGACATTTCTTGCATCTTCAATGTTGTTCCACTTATTACCAAATAAGCAGTATTACGACCATACTCCTCTGATTCTGTCTTTATATAATATTTCTTATCATTTTCCTGATCCAAAACATAAGTAGGTAGACAGAAGCCACCGGTTGGAGGCAAGCCGTCCTCACATAATGCCTGAGTGATTAACCCGTTAATCAAATAAAGGCTCTCCGAACCATTATCTTCATTGGCGCCATTAATACCATACGGCCACATGTGCATACCATCTCCCATTAACACAGCTGTCGGATTATTATCCCAAAAACGCAAAACCTGTGTCACACGATCACCTAACCAGATTCCATTAGAACGCAGATCTGTTCCCCACCAAATTCCATGAGTTCCGACACCCATAGCATGCAACATTTCATGTAAAATGGTACCCGTACGCTGATAACTTGCATTAGGACCAACTCGCATCCAACCTCCATAACTACAATCAGCAGTTGGTGTTCCCGAACCATAATGGCAGCTGATATTTAATCCTTTTATGCTGGTTAAATTATTCCAATATCCGACGGCTGATGTCAAAGCATCCATAATACGTTTATTCGCATCTTCCGGCGCACCATAATCATAATCAAATGTAATACCTCCTTTCGGTATTGTTACAACCTTTATTACATCACCATACCCTACGGCATAACCTTCGGTCATAGCGTAAGCCCTTACATAATATATCGTTGAAGGTTCAACATTCCTCATGACATATATCAGACCGTTATTATCCAGATATTCTGTTGTACGGTGATCTAACACAGTGGGTTCCTGATTACTACTCCAACAAAAACCTTGCTCAAGAATTTTTATTCCTGACGGTACTTTTACAGTACTACGTCCAAACATCATCGTAGATCCACGCGCAATGAATGAATTCGTAACCACCTCCGGTATTTCTCCTGATGCATTTAAGATTCGGAAAGCTAACAAAGCCTGTTGCAAATCAACTACAGCCGAAGCTAAATCCTCAGATGTAGACTCCTCTGCCTCAACTGTAGATTTTGCCTTTTGAATTGCCTCATTAAAACTATCTGCACCATTCTGTTCACCATCCCCATAAGCTTCTTCTGCTTCATCTATTACAGCTTGAAGTTCTGCATAAGACTTAACAGAAATTTCAGATGCATCAATCGCTATACGTAACGCTTTGGCTACTGCTACAACATTGCCCCCCGTACCTGCTTCAACTTCTTTCTCTGCATCAGCAATTGCGACATTCAACTGATTAAGCAAAGATGTCTGCATTTTCTGTCCGACTAACCCTTTAGCTATATCTATCCTATTTTGTAGTTCTGAAAGGATTGCAGAAACATCCTGATTAACTAAATACAAACGAAAATTATCACAAGAAATCCAGTTACCAGTCGCACCAACAGATTTAAAACCAATAGTAACCTCTCCATCAATAACTGTAAATGTTACAGAATAATCATTTGCAGCTCCTACTGATACTTCATTATCATCGGCAAAGATGTAAGCACCGGTCTGAACAGAAGCTGAATTCTGCTGAATATTCTGCGCTGCAACAGTAAGCTTATATACACCATTATCCAATGTTGTTACTGTTTGACTTACAGAAGCATCCCCTACATGACTTCCTGTTGACACCCATTTTTCTACATAAATACTACCTTCTTTCTTCGTAAAAGAAGTATTACTTTGAGTTGCCAACCCATCATTTGTCCAACTCGTAAAATTATCCTCAAAACTCGGATTTTTCAGATAGGTATCAGTAACATCAGTTTGTCCAGAAATACTTACTGCTCCCATCATAAACAAAGCTAACAACAAAAAATTTTTCAATCTTTGGCTTTTCATGAGATTAGTTTTTATATATTAAAATTAGGTTAATAAAAGTCTATAGGCCTAACATTCATGCTAATAGCCTCAATACTAATCAAAACAAGTCTCCTCATAATCATCCATTAAACTTGTTATTGTATCACACCAAGAAAGCTATCATGAACAAACAAATATAGATAAACTGTACTAAATACACAATTTATCTATATGAAAAAATTTAATTTTACTGTTAAATATACACTATTTTAACAGTTTCACCTATGTATTAACATTCAATAAGCACTGTTGCATATGCAGAAATGCCTTCTTCACGTCCTGTAAATCCAAGTTTTTCAGTAGTTGTTGCTTTAATAGACACATCATCCGGATCAACATCCATCACATGTGCCAGACATTCTTGCATAGCCGGAATACAACTCTTAAGTTTAGGACGTTCCGCACAAACCGTCGCGTCGATATTTCCAACCCGATAACCTTTTGTCGCAATAAGATCAACAGTCTTACGTAACAGAATCTTACTGTCTATATTATGAAAATCTTCACTCGTATCTGGAAAATGATAACCAATATCACGCATATTGGCAGCACCAAGTAACGCATCACAAATAGCATGTATCAATACATCCGCATCACTATGCCCCAATAACCCCTTTGTATGTTCTAGCTTAATACCGCCCAACCACAGTTCACGTCCTTCTACAAGACGATGAACATCAAATCCAAATCCGACTCTTATTTTTCCCATAAAATCTACATTTTGAATTAACGGCGACGACGGCCAAAAAGATCTTTCATTCCATCCAAATCAAATCCCAAAGTAAAACGCATGGTTTGATCCAACGGGTTATTCTGTGATACTGAGAACAAATAACCACAATCCAAAGAAAAGACACTCATCTTAAAACCTGCACCAAAAGTTAAGTACTTTCGGTTCCCTTTATTCTCGCTTTCGTGATGATAACCTCCGCGCAGCATAAAACGATCATTATACGTATATTCCAAACCTACACTCCATCGGATTTCCTGCATTTCCTCCTTAAATCCGTTCGGTGCATCGCTAAAACTTTTAAATATACCTGTAATAGGCGAAATATCATAATACTCTCGCTGTACTCGATCTGTATAATCCACATCAGTCTCACCATCCCGTTGTTTCGGATAAGTTGGCAATAATAACTTATTGGCTTCTGCTGCTATTGACAGTTTGTTATATTCATTAAACGGTACCAATAAATTCATACCCAAACGCATGTTTGTCGGTATAAATTCAGAATTATCATCTCCTCCATAAGAAATTTTACTACCTATATTGCTTAGATTCAGTCCTAGCGCAAAATTACACTCTCTACTTCCTGCAATAAAATATTTATTCCAATAAAGAGCAATATCTGCCGCAAAAGCCTTTCCTGGGGAAGAATCATCCGAATAATCATAAGTAATATCCGAATAAATAAAACGCAAAGCAACAGCTGCCGAGAAATTCTCACTCAACATACGTGAATAAGCCACATCGATAGACATTTCATATGGACTGATTGTCATATTGTCATCACCTTGGTATGATGTGTAAACCTCACCCATTGAAAAATAATTCAACGAAGCACTTACTGCTTGATAATCACCAATACGATAGAAACCACTTACATAAGCCAAATTAATATCATTTACAATCTTACGTAACCAAGGTGTATAGTTGACAGCAACTCCTGCACGACCAATACAAAACGGATATTTTGCCGGATTCCAATATTGCGAATTGGCATCAGCCTCTGTTGCAGCACCAATATCACCCATAGAGCCGCCACGTGCATCCGGTGCAATAATCAATGCCGGCACACTATACTGTTCAGCATTAAACATATTCTTTTTGTCTTGAGCATGCAACACACCCCCAGTTGTGCACAAAAATACTATACAGAATAATAAATATCTTTTCATTAGTCTCAAATTCATTTTATACATGATTTTAAAACGCATCACGCGTTTATTTATTGCGCAAGATAATTATTTTATTAGCACGACTTGCCGACTTACTATCTGCGGTTGAAGCTGTAGCACGATACAAATAGACTCCTGTCTGAAGTGGCATACCGGATGACGACGTTAAATCCCATGTCACATTACTAACTCCATCAGAGCTTGTTACAGTCTCAGAATGCGTCCATACAATCCTTCCTGCATAATCCATAACTTCAATCTTCACATTAGCCGGTGTACCGGGACGATCATGATGCACCACAAATGTCGTTTGAGTCTTAGCCGGATTTTGCGTACATGCTACATCAATAAGTTGGGGAGCTATTGATTTGCTGACATTAAAATCCAATGTGACAGAAGAAGAATTATTCATTCCATCCCAAGCTCTGAAACGAAGTGTATGCGGACCGTCCGAAAGTTCTGGTATTGAATATGCAACCATTCCCCTACTATAATCACCAAAATCATTCACATAATAACTATTTAATATATAAGTCTGATTAGGGTCATTGTCTATCATTAATTCCAAATCATGTCCTATTCCGTTAGACGTCGTATTTATGCCGCTCTCATCTTCCAGACGAGCAACAAAATAAGGTGACGAGTTTACAGTCAGCCCATTTGTAAAATCCTCTCTATTTAAATAAGCTTCAATAGCCGGACCTATGGTATCTGTCATCAATTCCTCACTAGTCCCTCCTACAACAAACTGTTCTGTATATCCATTTGCCTCTTTCAACAAATCGTCCGACACGGCATAAAATACCATTCTTCCGGATTCACCGGAATATTTAATATCCAGTGGTACGGGGAATTCCATATTAAAACACCCTCCACGTACAGAATCTCTGCCATTATACAATATTCTGTCACGCGTCTCAAACGTAAAAGGCTCAGTAGCGTCCCCGTAATTGTTAAGACAAGTCACAACACTTTTGCTGTCATAAGCCGTAATATTTACAGTTCCTTGAAAAGCTGGGAAACGCTCTCCTGCCATGGTTTCAACATGCCCTGCAACTCGCACCAGACTTCCGGCCTTGAACTCTTGTAATACATCGGTATCAAGAATCTTTCCATTAATACTATCAACTACTATCTTATATTCAGGAACTCCCAACTTAACAGCCGGATCTCCCAATAATACATAATGAAACTTATTCACTGTATAATCCGTCGAACCACCCGCTGTCACCAAATTAACTTTTGACAATCTGACTGCATCACCTAACGTATAACGCCGTCCGTCCTCATCACATCCCAATACAAACCCTGTAAAATATCCATTCATGGAACTGTTTTGCGGGGCATAAGTTGTACGGGCTGTACCATAAAAAGCCAATGCTGAACCTATAGGCTGACAAACTGCTGTTTTACCTATGCAATCTTCCTCCATGTCAAAAGGAGCAAAATCACAGCCTGCCGAAACCCAAACAGGCACACGCGGAGACGAATATTTCTCAAAATCTGTCAACTGAAGTACATATTCATCCGAAAATGTTCTGGGATTACCATGCCCCGTATAGTTCATCATCAAACACCCTTCCTCCATCTGACGGTCTATATCCGTTTTTGCACCCGGATAAGAGATATGCGTCGATGTACTAACCATCTTATAGGTATCCCAATAAATACGATTTACCTGCATTTCAGGATGTTCCTCCTCCACTTGAGCAGCAACTTTTTCTGCCATTCCCAAATGTAGATTGTTATCACCGTCATCTCCAAGAACACATACCACATTACGCCATGAGCCTGCATTCTTATTCTCCATATAATCTATGGTTTTATCTACCATATTCTTTGCTTCCGTTTCTGTTAAAACCGGAAAACGCCCGATACCGAGATCTATTTTCTCACTCAACAAAGAACCACCCTCACCATCATCCAATAGCCCCAGATAATCTTCCATTACATAGCTGTTTGTCTCACTTACAGAGTTCTCAGACTCATAACACAACAAATAATCGTCTGGCGATTTACTCTTCAACACAGAAGTATACATTCTGTTATCCCAACGTCCGTCACCAAACAGCAACAAATAACGTGGCATATCGTTTTCCGTCTCAGCTCTATCATAAAACATCTTCATAAAACGACGATATGCTGTTACATCAGGAGTTCCCGAAGAAAATTCATTATAAACCTGATCTGCACGGACAACAAGCGTACGTAACCCATTAATTCTTTCGTGTGCTTCTGCCAGACGTTCGGCTTGGGTTAAAAACTTCCCACTTTTGGGAACAATAATCACTAAATCTACCTGTGGAGAAGCATGCAAATTCTGATTTACGACATCTTCCATGTACACCGGCGACGGGTAATCAGCATCCAAATCCACTGCTACATATCGATCTTGTGATTGATTATCTACAATATAATTCCAATTATTACCCGACTTTTCCACTGGTAATATTTCAACGAGTGCTTTCCCACGACGACCTAAACGCCATAATGCAACCCGTCCTCTATTCTGCACATCAACGGCAAACTCAACCACTCCCGAATGCTCATCTCCAACCGGCAACCAAGATTCCGACATTACAAACTTACGCAAATACGTAAGTTTCAAATAATCCAAACGAGCATCTACACCAGATGTCGTATTCAAAGTTACATCCAACGTATTACCCGAAATATTTTCTATCAGATAAGAACGTTTCCCTGTCGTAGCCCGGGTATACTGAGGGAGTCCATTCATGGTTACCGGAGTCAAAGTCTCACCGTTAACATGCGGAGTCACTGTACTGGCTGAAGAAGATGCCGCTGTAAACGACACTGTCAATACCGCAGAATTGTTATGCGGATTATATATAGGTAAACTATAAGTACGGCTGTTCCCGTTTGCATAATTATAATTCTCATACAAATTACGTCCGGCCTGATACCACGCAAATTCTTCCTTTTTATACAAGCTGGCATCATAATAATAACTGGTATGATATTCCGGTTCCAAATGAGAATTATCAATTTGCTGAATGACTGCCGGTCCATCACCCTCTGTCAGAAAATAGCATGCCTGACGGGCATAATTGTTAATACGATGCCCCATTTCATAACCTGATGCCTGAGAATTATACTCCAAATCAGTCCATTTAATCAGCCCATTGGCATAAAACAACAAGCCCTTCTCATCACGATACAATGGCACCTCTTCCAAATCATCAAAATCATTATCAGCGTCAATCACTTCATCCTGAACATGCCCACCATACCCATAAAGTTTCACTCTCGAAGGATCCGAAAAGCCTATACGTTTTAAAAAATCCGGTGTCATACGATATACACCGTCTGATGTCACACTAATTTTTACCCAGCGTCCAGATGCTAGTACTGAATTTGCAGCATAACGGGTTACACCACTTGCAGATGTACGCACTATCCTTCGTACACTCGGCTTTGGTGTCCGTTCTATCCGCATTTTAAAACTAAGCATTTTCTGAAAGCAACCGTCTCGGTAAACAATAGGAAGGAAAGAAACGTCAAGATATCCTTTACGACGTGAAATTCCTACATTTGTATGTACGACAGGTGAAGCTGGAAGAGAGTCAATCTGATCTGATAAAAATCGAGTCTCATCTATTGTCAAACGGACATATTCCGGATACTCTATAAAAACCTGATAATTATATGATGCATAATCATCAGTCAATGGTATTACCTCATGATAAGACTTTAATACACTGTCTATCTTCAGCACATTCCAATCTATGTATGTAAAGCTTTCGGCATATGAAGTCACTTTGCATACACATAACAATAAAAAAAATATTATCTTCCAGACTTTCATTCTTATCATCTTACATTAAAGGCCAGCACCTTACGGTCTTGAATATACCCTTCTAGATGTTGCCCGATTTGCACCGTTCCTACACCCGGTGGTGTTCCTGTATAAATAAGGTCACCAATCTTCAGTGTAAAGAAACGGCTCACATAGGACACAATCTCGTCAACGGGGAAAATCATATCTCCAGAGTAACCTTGCTGCACTGTCTGTCCGTCTATATCCAAATGGAACTGAATCTGCTGAATGTCCGGCAACTCCTCTTTCGGAATAAAATCTCCTATCACCGCCGAATTGTCAAATCCCTTACATATTTCCCAAGGTTTTCCCTCTGCACGAAGTTTTTTCTGCAAATCTCGTGCCGTAAAATCAATTCCGACTGTCACCGCATCATAATATCTATAAGCGAAACGTGGAGCAATATTCTTACCTAAACGACAGATGCGAATAACCAATTCTGTTTCATAATCGCACTGCGAAGTAAAATCCGGAATAAAGAAAGGTTTACCATCTTTCAATAACGCCGAATCTGCTTTCGTAAAGATAACAGGTTCCTCTGGTTTATATAACGTACCATCAAGTTCTTTATTGTGTTCGGCATAATTCATGCCAACCGCTAATATTTTCATATGTAAGATTATTTATCAATATTCCGATTTCAAATACAAAATTAAAAACATTTATTTAAAATCCCCCTTTAAAAACATATAAACATTAATCTGTTTCTTTTTTTGGAATCACCCCATAATCAAACTTCCGAACTATACAATACAAAAAAGCCGTACCCATTCGGATACGGCCATTTGCTTATTGAATTTGAATAACTATTATTCAGCACGCAATGTGTAACGTTTGAAAGCTGTTACAGTGCAATCCTTATCTGCTTCTTTCAGATAATCAGCAACAGACTGCTTGTCATTCTGAATAAATGCCTGCTTCAACAAGCACTCTTCCTTGAACAACTTAGCCAAACGTCCCATAGCAATACGTTCAATCATATTCTCAGGTTTACCTTCCTCGCGAGCCTTATCTGCTGCGATTTCTTTTTCCTTAGTAAGAACGTCTGCAGGATAATCGTTTTCGTCAATTGAACGTGGATTCATGGCAGCAACCTGCATAGCTACTGCATGACCATACTGTTCATCTACATTCTTATTTAAAGCGACCAAAGTACAGAGCTGGTTCTTGTTCTGGTGATTATATACTGAAATTTGCTCACCACAAACAGTCATATAACCATCAAGCTCCATCTTCTCACCTGTGATACCACTACGGTCAGTTACAGCATCAGCAACAGTACCATTACCCATCGGAAGTGCCTTAACCTCATCAAGTGTAGCACACTTGTTTGCTACAGCTAGATCTAGGATTTCATTTGCCAATTTTACGAAATCTTCATTCTTAGCAACGAAATCTGTCTCACACTTCAAGGCAATGATTGCACCAAAACCGTCTACAGCCTTAGCTACAACGCAACCTTCTGCAGCCTCACGGTCTGAACGCTTGGCAGCAACAGCCTGACCTTTCTTACGAATGATCTCCATTGCTGCTTCAATATCATTGTTAGCTTCTTCCAAAGCCTTCTTGCAATCCATCATACCAGCACCTGACAATTTGCGGAGCTTGGTGATATCTGCCATTGTTACAGCCATAATCTATAATATATTATTGTTATTAATTAATAATGACTCAATTAAGCTTCTTCTGCAGGAGCTTCAGCCGGTGCAGCCTCTTCAGCTTCACCTTCACTCTTTTCTACACGAGCCTTTGCACTGCGCTTGCGACCTTTGTTTTCACCTTCGCCTGCTGCTTCCATGTCTACTTTCTCAGCCTTACGCTCTTCAAGACCTTCTGCAATAGCTGCACAACAAGCTTCAAGAATTACTTCTACGCTCTTGTTTGCATCATCGTTTGCAGGGATAACGTAATCGATGTTATCAGGATTTGAGTTTGTATCTACAATTGCAAATACAGGAATACCCAAACGGTTAGCCTCACGAACAGCAATCTGCTCTTTGAGTACGTCTACTACGAAAAGTGCAGACGGAAGACGAGTCAAGTCAGCGATAGAACCGAGGTTCTTCTCCAACTTAGCACGCTGACGTGAAATCTGAAGAATCTCACGCTTTGACAAGTTTGAATACGTACCATCAGCAGTCAACTTGTCGATATTGGCCATTTTCTTCACAGCCTTACGGATTGTCGGGAAATTGGTCAACATACCACCCGGCCAACGCTCGATTACATAAGGCATGTTAACAGAAGCAGCCTTCTCAGCCACTACCTGCTTAGCTTGTTTCTTAGTAGCAACAAACAAAATCTTCTTACCAGATTTTGCAATCTGCTTCAAAGCCTCGGCTGCATCGTCGATCTTTGCAACAGTTTTATGAAGATCAATGATATGAATACCATTGCGCTCCATGAAAATATAAGGAGCCATTGCGGGATTCCACTTTCTCTTAAGGTGACCGAAATGGCAACCAGCCTCTAATAATGTATCAAAATTTGTTCTAGACATTGTCTTTGTTTTTAATCGTTTACTTTCTTTTTTGTTTTCTCAACCAACCATCAGGTAGTCTTTTACGAATCCCGACAGTTTAGATACTAAACGTATATTATGCAGCTCGATAAACGGCCGAATATTAACGTTTACTGAACTGGAATCTGCGACGTGCTTTTGGACGTCCCGGTTTCTTACGCTCAACCTCACGGGCATCACGTGTCATGAAGCCTTCAGCACGAAGAGCCTTCTTATCGTCAGCATTGATCTTTACCAATGCGCGGGCAATAGCTAAACGTAAAGCCTGAGACTGACCGGTAAAACCGCCACCATACAGATTAACTTTAATATCATATTTTTCTTCAACGCCCAAAGTAGCCAACGGCTGCTTCACTACATACTGAAGAATTGTTGATGGAAAGTACTGTGCAAGCTCTCTCTTGTTAATAGTAATCTTTCCTGTACCTTCGCTCACATAAACACGGGCAACGGCGCTTTTACGACGGCCTAATGCATTAACTACTTCCATACTTATTATTTATACAGGTTAATATCAATCATTTTAGGATTCTGAGCCTCATGCTTGTGCTCATTGCCGGCATATACATAAAGATTACCAAGCAACTGAGATGCCAAACGATTCTTAGGCAACATACCCTTTACTACTTTTCTCATCAACTTGTCTGCGCCATTAGGACGTGCCATCAAGCGAGCCGGAGTCATTTCACGCTGACCACCGGGATAACCGGTATAACGCAAATAAACGCGGTCTGTCCATTTCTTACCGGTCAATTTCACTTTGTCGGCATTGATAATAATCACATTATCGCCGCAATCTACATGAGGAGTATAATTAGGTTTATACTTACCTCTTAACAGTTTTGCCACTTTCGAACCCAAACGACCCAGAACCTGATCTGTAGCGTCTACAACGACCCACTCTTTCTTAGCGGTCTCCTTGTTGGCTGAAACGGTCTTGTAACTTAAAGTATCCATTCTTTAAAAATAATAATTGTGTTACTACTAAAAAAACTTTAAATTCCCTATCTGCGATTCACTAACCGTACTCCCGGCCAAAGGAAAATACTATTAACACGCAGATTTAAAGACTTTTACAGTCTTTTTGATAATAATCGGCTTGCAAAATTACTATTTTTATATCAAACAGGCAACAAAAACCAGAAACTTTTTCAAGTATCCTTAAATATTAACAATCCGCGTCAATGAGAACTAAAGCCTTGCAAATCTCCGGGTAACATCCTTGAACAACTTATAATTCAAGACGCATAATGTAATCATTCATATAATAACCGTTGCCAATAGGAAAGTCGCCCTGACGATCTATCCGCATACCCATATGAAGATAAAAACCAAGAGCCGGATTATGCCTGTTTACATTCAATTCTATCGCACATTTATGAGGACAAAGCGATTTTACATAATTTTTCACATGTGCGAAGAGCGCTCCGCCACAATGACTTTTTTGGAAACGCGGTAACACATAAATCTTTTCCAAATGAAAAAGAGCATCACCATCAGGCCTAACAGACACGTAACCGGCCGGCACGCCATCCTGACTGATAATAAAGTAAACATGTCCCTCTTCCTCCATCTGCTTACGGATATTCTCCGGGTCATACATCCAATGCATCATATAATCTATCTGTTCTGATGTCAGGATATGCTGATATGTATGTGGAAATGCCTCAGCAGCCAACTCATGAATCAAACAGCAATCATCCACTGTTGCCCTTCTGATATTTTGCATAATTTTCTGATTATTATTTTGAATCAAAGAAGAAAAAAAGGGATACCCCAAACGGATACCCCTCTTTCATTAATTATATATTATTCATTAATTATTTTCCGGACGCAATTTACGCACTGTTTCAGCTGTACGCCACATTTCACTTTCATGCAAAGCCTGAAGTTCCTTGTTCAACTTCTCACGGTAATCCGGTTGAGAATTTGAATCGATAGAAATCTGAGCCTCGTTACCGCTCTTTACAGATTCATACAACTTCTGTACAACCGGTTTAATAGCATCGTGGAACGGACCCATCCAATCCAAAGCACCACGCTGAGCAGTAGTAGAGCAGTTTGCATACATCCAGTCCATACCTTTCTGAGCAAACAACGGCATCAAAGACTGTGTCAACTCTTCTACAGTCTCATTGAATGCTTCTGATGGAGTATGACCGTTCTCACGCAATACTTCATACTGGGCAAGAAGCAATCCCTGAATAGCTCCCATCAATGAACCACGCTCACCGGTAAGATCAGAATAAACCTCACGCTTAAATGTGGTCTCAAACAAATAACCTGAACCGATACCGATACCAAAAGCCAAGGTACGATTCAATGCGTTACCTGTTGCATCTTGATATACAGCGTAAGAACTGTTCAAACCGCGACCTTCAAGGAACATTGTACGCAAAGAAGTACCTGAACCCTTAGGAGCAACCATGATGACATCAATGTCTGCAGGAGGAATAATATTAGTTCTTTCCTTATATGTAATTGCAAAGCCATGAGAGAAATACAAAGCCTTGCCCGGAGTCAGATACTGCTTAATCTGTGGCCATACTGCAATCTGGGCTGCATCTGACAACAACATACAGATAATTGTACCTTTCTGAGCAGCCTCTTCCAAAGAGAACAAAGTTTCGCCCGGAACCCATCCGTCAGCCACAGCCTTATCATAAGTCTTACCCTGACGCTGTCCCACAATAACGTTGAAACCATTGTCACGCAAATTACATGCCTGACCAGGACCTTGAACACCATAACCTAAAACTGCAATAGTCTCGTTTTTTAAAATCTCACGAGCTTTCTCCAATGGAAATTCTTCGCGGGTCATTACGTTTTCAATTACACCGCCAAAATTCATTTCTGCCATGTTCTATATTCTTTTTATGCAGCACTCGCTGCGTTTCTAATTAAAATTTCTACTTAATATTAAAATCAAAGGCAAAGTTACAAAATTATTCGAAACTACCTAAAATAAATTGCTATTTGTTATCAAATTTAACCTTAATACGGCAAACAGCTTCACCTTCCGGCAAATCTCCTCCCACATTCTTACGAACCTCAACATCATAAATTCCGTCGCCGACTTCTTCTCGGAAGAAACTCAATGTGTCTCCATAATAACTTTCAGCCACATAAGCCAGTTCAAAACGCGAAATCCGTTTCTCGGCAAACCAATCCTTAGGGAAAAGATCAAGCACATGTTCAATATATTTGATACTGTTTACATGTCCATTGATATCAATATCACTATAATACACATCTATAGTACGTACCGGCATCATCTGGGTCACCTTGATACGCCCAGGTTTATCTATCGGACAAGGCTTATCGGTTTCTATGTAATCTATTAGTTCTTGCCCATGGAGTGCCAGCAAATCTGCAGGCTTTCGGGTATCGAGATTTATCATAGCCCATACAGAGCGGGCATACCCATAAACCTTGCCATCTTTGCCATAAATTGAAAAATTACGATCTGTAAAAAGTCTGTATACGTTTTCAACCCATGTGTCTACTGAAAAAGCCTCATACTCGGATGGCATATCCAACATTTCTATAGCCAGACGCGAAAGTACCCACGTATAGTTGCTCTCATTCATTCTGGCTATTCCGAAACCACGTTCTTCAGCATGAAACCCGGCACTATTTAGCAAATGATTACCCAATACCCCCATAAACAGTTTTCCCGTAAAATCTACATGAAACGGTTCCGCCACAAAGGTATATGTACCTATTTTATTCGCTTTCATTATTCTACACTGAATTTACTTCTTCTGCAAAGCCTCATAAGATTTTCTGCGTTCTTCCAGAAACTCATCCAAATATTCCGTACAGCTTTTAGTAATGGCTATACGTCCGGAGCGTACATACTGCAACACACAGTTAAAATCATTAAGCGCATAATAAAGTGACATGATATCCTCTGTCATTCCTCGTTTGCTCACAACGGTATAAGTCGGGTTAACTTCTACTATTTGTGCCCCGTGATGACGCACGGCTGAAGAAACACCTGGATTCTCCAACACAACAGGGGTTGACAGTTTATACAATGCCACCTCTTGAATGAAGATCTCATCATCCGTAAAGTAATTAGCCTGAAGCACATCTATCTTTTTCTCAATCTGCTTGGTAATGATTTGAATCTGTTCTTCATCACTCCAGCATGTAATGGTATATTTATGTACCCCCTTGATACTTGACGCCGATACATTCAGACTCTCGATATTAACCTGACGCCGCGTAAATACCGCAGTCACCTGATTCAAAAGTCCCGCAAAGTTTTCAGAAAAAACAATTAGGGTATAAAATTTCTTTTCCTGTTCCATCTGCATGTTTTTTAGTAATCCAACACCATATCATCCACATCATTGCCCGGACAACACATTGGTAACACCTTACCTTCTTCAATAACAGCCACCTGTAACAGATAAGGGCCTTCTGTATTTATCATCTTACGTATAGCGTCCTCCAGTTCTTCGCGTTTTACGACTGTCTGATTCGGTATTTTATACGCGGAAGCTATCATATTATAATCCGGATTCATCATTGGCGTAAACGAATAACGCCGGCCAAAAAACATTTCCTGCCACTGACGCACGTTACCCAGATAATTATTGTTAAGCAAAATTATCTTTACCGGACTATGCTGTTCCATTATAGTGCCCAGTTCCTGAATAGTCATCTGCATACCGCCGTCACCAAGAAACAGACAGACCAAGCGGTCCGGCGCTCCGAATGTCGCGCCGATGGCTGCCGGCAATCCGAATCCCATCGTTCCCATACCTCCGGAGGTCACAATACTTCTATTCTGAGTAAACTTGAAATAACGTGCAGATAACATCTGGTTTTGACCTACATCGGTCACAAGCACCGCTTTATTATCCGTCATCTCTGTCACCTTACGAACGACCTCTCCCATTTTTATCGGGCCGTCAGCAGGATGAATTTCCGGTTCTATCACTATTTCTCTTTCTTTGTCAAGATGCTCCTTAAAGCTTTCTTTCCATGCGGCATGCTCATTCTTCTTCACCAATTTAAGCACTGCTGCAAGAGTTTGCTTACAATTACCAAGTACAGCCACATCAACCGGAACATTTTTATTCACCTCACTCGGGTCTATTTCAAAATGTATCTTTTTTGCTTGAGTAGCATATGTACTCAATTTACCGGTAATTCTGTCGTCGAAACGCATGCCCACAGCTATCAGCAAATCACATTCCTGCGTCTTGACACTATTTGCCAAGCTACCGTGCATACCAAGCATACCCATGTTAAGCGGATGGTCAGACGGCAACGCGGAAAGGCCGAGCAAGGTACAACCTGCCGGTATATCCGCACGCTCTATCAATTCACGTACTTCATCCTGTGCTCCGCCAATTTCCACTCCCTGACCAATAAGTATAAACGGACGTTTGGAAGCGTTTATCAAATCAGCAGCCTCACGGACTGATGCTTCATCTGTCTTTGGCACCGGTACATAACTTCGTATAAAGTCAATATGTTCAGGCTCATAATCCACCATACCGACCTGCGCATTCTTAGCGAAATCCAAAACCACAGGCCCCGGGCGTCCGGTTCTGGCGATATAAAAGGCACGACTGACAGCCCAAGCCACATCTTCCGGACGACGGATCTGATATGACCATTTACTGATTGGCTGCGTCACGCCAACAAGGTCGCACTCCTGAAAAGCATCCGAACCTAACATTGACGCACCAACCTGTCCGGCAATCACCACAATTGGTGTACTATCCATCATGGCATCCGCAATACCCGTAATGGTATTGGTTGCACCCGGACCGCTCGTAACAAGGCATACACCGACTTTACCAGACACACGGGCATACCCTTGCGCGGCATGGACGGCACCTTGTTCATGGCGCACCAAAATATGATTTAATTTTGAACGATAACCATACAGAGAATCGTAAACAGGCATAATGGCTCCCCCGGGATATCCGAACAAAGTCGTAACTCCCTCATGGATAAGCGAACGCATTAAAGCTTCGCCGCCTGATATTTTTTCCTTTCCCATTTTCTTGTTCCTTTCTTATTCTATTATACGCACACCACCCTTGTCAGCCGAACTTACCATAGAAGCATAAGCTTTCAATGATTTCGGAACAACACGATGGCGGGTCATTTCTCGTTGCGGGCGCGCCGCCAATTCTTCATCACTCAATTTAACATTGATACTACGGTTTGGAATATCAATTTCTATAATATCACCGTCTACAATCTTTCCAATGTTACCACCCGCTGCTGCCTCGGGAGAAATATGACCAATACTTAAACCGGATGTTCCTCCAGAGAAACGTCCATCGGTTATTAAAGCACATTCTTTACCCAAATGGCGACTCTTCAGATAAGAAGTCGGATAAAGCATTTCCTGCATACCGGGACCTCCCTTCGGTCCCTCATGAGTAATCACGACAACATCACCGCTTACAACTTTTCCACCGAGGATTCCTTCACAAGCATCTTCCTGTGAATCGAACACCTTAGCCGGGCCACTGAAGTGCCAGATACTTTCATCCACACCGGCAGTCTTTACCACACAACCGTCCTGCGCGATGTTACCGAACAGGATAGCCAGACCGCCATCCTTACTATAGGCATGTGCCACATCACGGATACATCCGGTAGCGCGGTCAGTATCAAGGCTATCATAAGTCTTATTCTGTGAGCCCATCCGGGTGCTGAACACCCCTCCCGGCGCACTGGTATATATACGCTTTGCCTCAGGATCAAGCTCAGCCTTCATGATACTATATTTTTCAATATCCTCTCCAAGTGTTGCGCCATTAACACGCTTACAAGTCGTATCCAGCAAACCGGCCTTATTCAGTTCACCCAATATATTCAAGATACCGCCTGCACGGTTACACTCCTGAATAGAATATTTCTGCGTATTAGGCGCAAGCTTACATAAGCAAGGCACCCGACGGCTCAACATGTCAATATCAGCCATTTTAAAATCAACTCCGGCCTCATTGGCTACTGCCAGCAAATGAAGCACAGTGTTTGAAGATCCGCCCATGGCGATATCGAGGGTCATAGCGTTAAGGAAAGCCTGACGGGTAGCGATACTCTTAGGCAATACGCTTTCGTCACCTTCCTCATAATATTTATAAGCATTCTTTACAACCAAAGCTGCTGCATCCTTAAATAACTGCAAGCGGTTGGCATGAGTGGCAAGGATTGTACCGTTACCCGGCAATGACAAACCGATAGCCTCTGTCAGACAGTTCATACTATTTGCCGTAAACATACCCGAACAGCTGCCACAACCAGGGCAGGCACAGGCTTCTATCTTGGCTATCTCATCATCGCTCACGCTGGTATCAGCAGACTTAATCATAGCTGTAATCAAATCCGCATTCTCACCGTTGATTTTGTGTGCCTCCATCGGACCACCCGAAACAAACACTGTCGGAATATTCAGTCTCATGCTGGCCATCAGCATTCCCGGAGTAATCTTATCACAGTTAGAGATACAAATCATTGCATCAGCTTTGTGCGCATTCACCATATATTCCACACTGTCCGCAATGATATCACGTGATGGTAATGAATAAAGCATACCGTCATGCCCCATCGCAATACCGTCATCAATCGCGATGGTATTGAATTCGGCCGCATAACAGCCTAACTTTTCAATTTCAGCTTTTACCATCTGTCCCACTTCGTGCAAATGTGTATGTCCGGGAACAAACTGAGTAAAAGAATTAACAATTGCTATAATCGGTTTTCCAAATTGTTCGCGTTTCATTCCGTTGGCAACCCACAGCGCGCGGGCACCTGCCATACGTCTTCCTTCTGTGCTTTGTGCACTACGTAATTTATTCTTCATTATATATTTTTTTATTTTTTCTATTTTAGCCCACAAATTTAAGTTTTTTTTTATACCAAACAAAAGTTTGTTCTATAAAAATAGAGATATACTATAAAATATAATTAAGAAATGGGTTTTTAGACTAAAATAACACAAAAACATACATATATTCTACAATTTGTAAGAAATATATCATTTTCGCCCTCTGTACCTGCCCTCTTACCCGTCCTTATCTGTATAAAATTCCACACACCGGATTTCACCTCAGACGTTTTATCAAAACTATAAGGTAAATACTGTTGTATTCAGGAAAATATACTATCTTTGCACAGCTAAAACGCATATTATTAACAAAAAACATATTATGGATACGACATCAAGCAAGTACATCACTGTAGCTTACGAATTGTACACCGATTACAACGGTAAAAACGAATTAGTGGAAAAAGCACCGGCTGAACACCCCTTCCAGTTTATTTCTGATATGGGTACAACGTTAGATGCTTTCGAAGCACAAATCAAGCCTCTGCAAAAAGGCGAAAAATTCGATTTCACTCTTTCTGTAGAAGAAGCCTACGGTGAATATGAACAGGAACGTGTTTTGGAACTCAACAAAGATATTTTCAAAATCAACGGAAAATTCGACAATGAACATATCTATCCGGGTAGCGTAGTTCCTTTGATGAACAACGACGGCGCACGCTTCAACGGCACTATCGTAGAGATAAAAGACGACACTGTAACCGTAGATCTTAACCACCCGTTGGCAGGTAAGGCTCTTCATTTTATCGGTGAAGTTACTGAAAACCGTGACGCTACCAAGGAAGAAATCCAGAACCTACTGAACATGCTTAGCGGCGAAGGCGGTTGCGGAGGCTGTGGCGGTGGTTGTTGTGGCGGTGGTTGTGACGACGACGATGACTGTTGCGGCGGACACCACGAAGGTGGTTGCTGTGGCGGTGGACATTGCCACTAATCCATACAACTTAAACACCAATCTCCTTATGAGCAATACATTCGGTCATATTTTCCGTCTGACCACTTTCGGCGAAAGCCATGGTCCGGGCGTCGGTGGCGTGATTGACGGTTTCCCGGCCGGCATCAATGTAGACATGGACTTTATTCAGTCTGAGTTGAACCGCCGACGCCCTGGTCAGAGCAGCATTACAACGCCACGTAAAGAAGCTGATCAGGTAGAATTTCTGTCGGGCATCTTCGAAGGGAAAACCACTGGTTGCCCCATTGGTTTTTTGGTACGCAACACCAATCAGCATTCCAACGATTACGACAATATCCGTAATCTGTTCAGACCGTCGCATGCCGACTTCACTTACACACAAAAATATGGTCTGCGTGACCATCGCGGTGGCGGACGTTCATCCGCACGTGAAACCATCTCACGTTGTGTAGGTGGCGCACTGGCGAAACTGGCTCTCCGCCAACTTGGCATCGAAGTCTATGCCTACACCTCACAAGTCGGCTCTATTGCCCTTGACAAGGATTATACGGCTTACGATCCGGCATTGATAGAAAGCAACCCCGTTCGCTGTCCAGACGAGAAAAAGGCATCTGAAATGCAAAAACTCATAGAAGAGGTAAAAGCCGTGGGCGACACCATTGGCGGCATCATTACAGGTGTCATCAAAGGTTGTCCGGTCGGTTTAGGCGAACCTGCTTTCGATAAGCTTCATGCTTCTCTCGGACATGCCATGCTCAGCATCAATGCGGTGAAAGGTTTTGAATATGGTCAGGGATTTGCAGGTGTCTGTCAGCGAGGCAGCGAACAAAACGACGTGTTCATTTCCTGCAACGGACAGATTTCCACCCGTACCAACCGCAGCGGAGGTATACAGGGCGGCATAACCAACGGCCAGGACATCTATTTCAGAGTCGCGTTCAAACCGGTTGCAACCATTCTGATGGAACAGGAAACGGTTACACTTGATGGTACACCTACCACACTGAAAGCACGTGGACGCCACGATGCATGTGTACTGCCAAGAGCTGTGCCGGTTGTCGAGGCTATGGCTGCCATGACGGTATTAGACCATTATCTGATGAACAAGACCGTGCATCTTTAATTTAATAAAGGATGCACCATCGGCATTATAACGCAAAATACAATCTTAATCACAATAAAAAGGTCCGGCTCACTAGGAACAATGTGAGCCGGACCTTTTTCTGATTTCTCAGTCACAGAATACGATTTCCCCACAAACGGTGCCAAATTCATTACCACATCAACACAATTAAAAGTTTAAATTTGCCGGTTTGTAGGTAAAAATCCCTGCTTGGTAGATTTAAGTTTTGCTTTCAAAATCCATTGTTTACCTTTGCAATACAGAAATGATGAATTTTTCATGCCAAGATAAAGTTGTGAAACTTTAAAAATAGCTTAGTTAAAGTCTAGTTTAGTTTTTGTGTTTGACGCCCTGTCAATAGCGATTGATAAGGGCGTCTTTTTTATTGCGGGTATCATGCCACAATATATGTTCAAACAATCATAAATATAGTTCATTGTCCTTCCGTTGCGAACAAACCTTCTTCAACATACGGTTAACCACCCACAAAAGTATACGGTTTACCTTGCGTGCCGAATGTGGACAAACAGCCACACAACGCATACATGAAATACAGGTTTGTTTGTCTATTTGTCTGATATGATTCTTATCTATTGCGCTGACCGGACATTTTACCGCACATACTCCACAATTAATACATTCTTTTGTAGGTTTGGGTATCAAGCCTACAGCTTTGGCTTTTCTATACGGACGATGTCCCGGTATTTCCGGTACATTCATATTATCCAAAGAAAGCTTTTGTCGAATCCGGAGGGCAAATTCTGTCAATTGTGCCATATCCTGCTCATCTGGTCTACCGGCTGCAAAACGGCGTGCAATGGAATGTTCTGCAACAGCGGCTACTGCAGCCATCACCCTGAAACCGGCCCTTTGGGCTATATCCGACAATTCTACCAACGTATCTTCATATGCCCGATTGCCGTATACACAGACCAACACAGCCTTGGCACCGCCAGCCTGAATAGCGGCAACACGTCTAGCAGCCGGTGCAGGCACACGTCCGCTATATGAAGGAACAGCTATTATTGCCACATCTTCTTCAGTCAACTCAATCTCCGAGAAATCAGTTTTACAATCTGTCAGGTCCACATTTGATACGCTTTCCGATAATTGGGAACTTAACAGATCCGACACCTTTTTTGTTCCCCCAGTAGGACTGAAATTAATATTGTAGATTTTCATCATATACTTATTTATATTATCATTACATTCATTCTCACAGACAACAAACAGCAAAACACTTCTGTTTATTTACTTCTGAAAGTTACTCTTTTTTCTGTCACCGTCAAATACTCTGTTTATAAAAACACATTAAACCCCTGTAAAACCATCTCTATCTTAAAATATTATAGGATAAAAGAATAATATTACATTTAAAATCAAACGATGTTTTGTACATTTACAACAGAATTATAATACAAAAACATATTATCCTTAAACACACATGAAAAATACAAAATTACTGGCTACACTGTTCATTATATCATGCTGTAGTCTATGCGAACTGAAAGCACAGTTGCAATTGCCATCCATATTCACCGACGGCATGGTTCTGCAACAGAAAAGTAAGGTTACCGTCTGGGGCTGGGGTGCGCCAAGCGAAAAAATCGCAGTATACGGCACATGGCCACAAAGCGACACGATCCATACAGTTGTAGACCATCAGGGATGCTGGAAAGTGGAAATGGAGACCACACAGGCCGGCGGTCCATACGAAATGAATATCAAAGCACCAAAAGAGAGTCTTAAAATAAAAGATGTCATGCTGGGCGAAGTCTGGTTGTGCAGCGGACAGTCCAACATGGAATGGTCTGTCAACAACGGCATTATGAACGGTGAGACCGAAGCAGCCAATGCAACATGTCCAAGTCTGCGCATCTTCCATCAGCCTAAGCAAGGAGCAGACTTTCCTCAGACCGACAGCCGCACCCGTTGGGAAATCTCATCACCGCAAAGCATGCGCAAGACCAGCGCCACCGCTTACTTCTTTGCCCGCTATCTGACCGAACATTTACAGGTACCCGTCGGCATTATCGTAGCAGCATGGGGAGGTACACCGGCAGAAGTATGGACTCCGGCAGAACTTATCCACAACAACAGTATTCTGGCAGCCAACAAGATTGCACCTGCTCCATGGTGGCCCAACGAGCCCGGCGTACTATACAACCAGATGATTCATCCCGTTATACCTTACCGCATTGCCGGCTGCATTTGGTATCAGGGCGAGGCTAATCACGAGAATGCCTCATCATACGGGCTGCTGATGACTACGATGGTTAACAGCTGGCGTGAACGTTTCGGACAGGATTTCCCCTTCTACTATGTGCAGATTGCCCCGCATACCTATCAGTCAAAGGGTAATACTCCGGCGTTACTGAGAGAACAGCAGGCCCGGATGCTGGATAATGTTTCCAATACCGGCATGATAAACATTTCCGATTTGGTCGAAAACGTCAAAGACATCCATCCGCGCAACAAGCGTGCCATTGGCGAACGTCTGGCTTATATGGCCATGGACAGGCATTATGGACAGTTTACACAACCTTATGAAAGTCCGATTCTGAAACAGGCCATTCTCGGTAAAAAAGACATCACGCTCAGTTTCAGAGGCAATTACAACGGTCTGCTTTCAGTCACTAAAGAGATAACCGGATTGACCATCTCTGACGGCGATGGCCAAATGCATCCGGCCAAAGCACGTATCACAGGTAAAAATCTGAAAATATCCGTTAAGGGGCTCAAAGCGCCATATCAGATTTACTATTGCTTCGACGACGCCACCATTGGCAGTTTACGCACAGAGGCCGGCCTTCCCGTACTACCGTTCCGAACAGCCGTCATCAATAAATGATAAAACAGGCAGGAATACCGGAACGATTTTCCGCCTCATGAACAGAAAACCTAAAAATAATACATCTAATACAAAATTCCTCTATTTTCTTTTTGCCGAAAATAGAGGAATTTTGCATTTGTAACATCTAAAAGATACCTCACATATACCGGAACAAACAAGAAACAACCGGCTAACGGCATTTACTGATATAATCTATATACAACCATGAAAACATCTTCTCTTTTTGTCTATTTCATCTGCCTGGTTTCGGCCATGGGCGGTCTGCTATTCGGATATGACTGGGTAGTTATCGGAGGCGCAAAACCTTTTTATGAGATTTACTTCGGCATAGCCGACAAGGCCGGCATGCAGGCGCTGGCCATGAGCATTGCGCTGCTTGGTTGCCTGATAGGAGCCACCACGGCCGGCATGCTGGCCGACCGTTATGGCCGGAAAAAACTTCTTGTTCTGTCAGCCCTCGTCTTTCTGTTCTCGTCATGGGGCACCGGAGCGGCTGGTTCGTTTACCGCATTCCTTATTGCCCGACTCACCGGAGGCATTGCCATCGGACTGGCAGCCGACCTTTCGCCCATGTATATCGCCGAAGTGGCACCGGCACGCATCCGGGGCCGTCTGGTGACTTTAAACCAACTCACCATCGTACTGGGTATTCTTGGCGCGCAGATTGTAAACGCCTGTCTTGCCGAACCGGTTTCGGCCACCGACACAGCCTTAGACATTCTTAATTCGTGGAACGGTCAGACCGGATGGCGCTGGATGTTCTGGGCCGTATGCGTACCATCGGGCATTTTCTTCATCTTCTCACTGTTCATTCCCGAAAGTCCACGCTGGCTCTACAGCCGTAACCGGCTGTCCGAGGCCGAACACATTCTGTCGCGTGTAGGCGGTAAAGCATACGCCGAGTCAGAACTGTCCGACTACCGCAAAGCCACAGCCGCACAACTCGAAAACGAATCGGGCTTGTCACTTCTCTTTTCAAAAAAGATGCGCAAAGTCCTGCTCATTGGCATTGTCATCGCCATGTTCCAGCAATGGAGCGGAACCAATGTCATATTCAACTACGCACAGGAGATTTTCCAGGCCGCAGGCTACAGCATATCCGATGTACTGATGAATATCGTCGTAACCGGCATCGCCAATCTGGTCTTTACGTTCATAGCCATCCATACGGTAGACAAACTGGGACGTAAGGCTCTGATGCTGACCGGCGCGGCCGGACTGGCCGGTATTTATACCATACTGGGACTATGCTATTTCGGAGAACTGAAAGGCTGGATGATGGTGGTTCTGGTTGTTCTCGCCATAGGATTCTACGCCATGTCGCTGGGCCCTGTCACCTGGGTGCTGCTGTCTGAGATATTCCCCAACAAGGCACGTGGTGCAGGCATGGCCGTATGCACGGCAGCCCTGTGGATTGCCTCTTTCCTGCTGACCTACACATTCCCGTTCCTGAACCGCGGTCTGGACACCGGAGGCACCTTCCTGCTTTATGCGGTCATCTGTCTTGCAGGCTTTCTCTTTATCCGGCGTGAGATACCCGAAACCAAAGGAAAAACACTGGAACAAATTGAAAAGGATTTAATCAAATAACAGTAAAACGATATGGAAAAAATAACTGAATATCTGATCCGAAGCACGGTAAACAGCTCTGAAGTCCGTGCATGGGAGGAAACGGTAATGCTCCCGACTTACGAAATCGGAAAGGAAGAAAAGAATCCGATTTTCCTTGAAAAACGCGTCTATCAGGGAAGTTCAGGTGCCGTATATCCTTATCCGGTGGTCGAGAAAATCTCCGATGAGAAAAAAGACAAGGCTTACCGGGCTTTCTTCATCGAAAACGAATATATCAAGGTAATGATTCTCCCCGAACTGGGCGGACGCATCCACATGGCATACGATAAAGTGAAGCAACGCCACTTTGTATATTACAACCAGGTGGTCAAGCCCGCCCTGGTGGGACTGACCGGCCCGTGGATATCCGGCGGCATTGAATTCAACTGGCCGCAACATCACCGCCCAAGCACCTTCCTGCCAACCGACTGTTACATCGAGGAATTTGCCGACGGCAGTAAAACCGTATGGTGCAGCGAGGTGGAGCGTATGAACGGAACCAAAGGCATGGCCGGTTTTACACTCTATCCGGGCAAAGCCTATATTGAGATAAAGGCCAAAGTCTACAACCGCACCCCCATGCCCCAAACCTTTTTGTGGTGGGCCAATCCGGCCGTTTCGGTCAACAAAGACTATTACTCGGTGTTCCCGCCCGATGTCAACGCCGTATTCGACCACGGCAAACGTGACGTGTCAAGTTTTCCCATCGCTACCGGAACCTATTACAAATGGGATTACTCTGAAGGCGTGGACATCTCGCGCTACAAAAACATTCCGGTTCCGACATCGTATATGGCAGTCAACTCAAAATACGACTTCATAGGCGGATACGACGACAGCGTCGAAGCCGGACTCCTGCACGTGGCCGACCACCATATCAATGCCGGCAAGAAACAGTGGACCTGGGGTAACGGAGACTTCGGACAGGCATGGGACCGTAACCTGACCGACGAGGACGGCCCTTACATCGAACTGATGACGGGCATGTATTGCGACAATCAGCCTGACTTTACATGGCTTCAGCCTTACGAAGAAAAATCGTGGGTACAGTATTTCATGCCTTATCAGAAAGTGGGAATGGTCAAGAACGCCACCCGCGACGCTGCCGTTTCACTGACCGGAACGGAAAACGGTTGCTGGCAGGTCAGACTCTACACCACCGCCATTCAGAAAAACGCCCGTGTCATTCTGACCAAAGCCGGAACTACCAGTCTGGACGAAATCGTCAACACCTCGCCAGCCGAACCGTATATCAGCAACCCGGTAGCATGCGGCACCTCTGACGCTGACGCACTCACCTTAACCGTATTAGACGCCGACGGACGGACGCTGGTGTCTTATCAGGCCGAAAAGCCTGAGCTGAAACCTTTCCCCGAAGCGGCAAAAGCGGCAAAAGCCCCCAAAGAGATACAAAGCATAGAGCAACTGTTCCTCACCGGACAACACCTTGAGCAATACCGTCATGCCACCTACTCTCCCATGGACTATTATCTTGAAGCGCTGAGCCGTGACGAGGGAGACATACGCTGCAACAATGCGGTAGGATTATGGCTGATGCGTAAAGGCAAATTCAGCGACGCGCAGAAATATTTCGAGCGTGCCGTGGCCACACAGACCGAACGTAACCCTAATCCTTATGACGGCGAGCCGTATTACAACCTGGGATGGTGCAAAAAGATGCAAGGCGACCTGGACGGTGCTTACGACGCATTTTATAAAGCCACATGGAACGCGGCATGGCAGGATGCGGCCTACCTTGGACTGGCACAAATCTGTGTGGCACGCGGCCGGATGGAACAGGCTCTTGAACACATCGACCGCTCACTCATCAGGAACTGGCACAACCACAAGGCCCGTCAGCTCAAGGTCACCATCCTGCGCAAAACGGGACGGGAAGAACAGGCACGCAAACTGATTGCCGACTCGCTCGAAATAGACCGTTTCAACATGGGTTGCCGCTTCGAGGCTTATCTGACCGACCAACAGACCGGCAGCCCCTCAGCCGGCAGCAAGACTGAGTTTGTCACGCTGATGAGAGATGCCGTGCACAACTATCTGGCATACGCCTTCGACTATGCCGCAGCTGGTCTGTACAGCGAAGCCATGAGCCTCCTCCAGCTCTATCTGGACACCACATCCTCTCCAATCTACCCCATCGTATATTATGCTTTGGGGTACTGGGCCTCAGCCACCGGAAACGCGGCGCTGTCGGAAGCCTATTACAACAAGGCCGAGCTGATGCGTCCCGACTATTGTTTCCCCAACAGACTTGAAGAGGTGGTCATCCTGCAACATGCCATACTCCACCATCCCGAAGGTGCAAAAGCCCCTTATTATCTGGGCAACTTCTGGTATAACGCCCGTCAATACGATGACGCCATCGCATGCTGGGAGCTCTCTGCTTCAAAAGACAGCAGTTTCCCAACCGTATGGAGAAACCTCTCACTGGCCTATTACAACAAGCGGCATGATGCCGGAAAAGCTAAAGAGGCGCTGGAAAAAGCTTTCGGTCTGGCCCCCACAGACGCCAGAATTCTGATGGAACTTGACCAACTGTATAAGAAACTGCAATACCCGCACAAGCAACGGCTCGAATTTCTGGAGCAACATCTCAGCCTGGTGGAGCAGCGCGACGACCTCTGTATAGAACGCATCACCCTGTACAACCAGCTTGGCAGGTATCAGGAAGCAGACAGACTGATTAAATCGCGCAAGTTCCACCCGTGGGAAGGCGGCGAAGGAAAGATTACCGGACAGTTCCTGTGCTGTCACCTCGAGATGGCCAGACAGGCGCTGAAGGACGGACGGTATGCCGAAGCGTTACAACTGCTGCAGGCTACAGAACATTATCCCGAGAATTTGGGCGAAGGCAAACTGGCTACCGTAGACGAGAATGATGTGCACTATTACATGGGTTGTGCCTACGAGGGACTGCATAACGAGGAAGAGGCACGCCGTTATTTCACACTGGCCACCCAAGGCGCGGACGAGCCGGCCATCGCATTTTTCTACAACGACCAGCAACCCGACAAAATCTACTATCAGGGACTGGCATGGCGGAAACTAGGACGTGAGGACAAAGCCAGAAGCCGTTTCAACAAACTCATCAAACACGGCGAACAACATTTGTTCGACCACGTGAAGATAGACTATTTTGCCGTATCGTTGCCCGACCTTCTGATTTGGGATGACGATTTGAACGTCAGAAACCGCATCCATTGCAATCTTGTAATGGGACTGGGTTATCTGGGGCTGGGCGACAAAACGCACGCGCTCCGGTTCCTTAAAGAGGTGAAAGATTTGGATTGTAATCATCAGACGGCCGACATCATGTGGCATGAAGCGCTGAACTTATAATCAGCGACTTTCACTTTCTACCGCTGCCGCTACTGCATTTCTTCCCCAAAATGTAAAAGCGGCAGCGTTTTTTGTCAGCATGCGCCTATCCCTTCTTCTTATCCTTGTATTCACGCGGCGAAAGATGCATGTATTTGGTAAACACCTTTGAAAAATAGTAAGGGTCGTTAAAGGCAAGCCGGTAGGCAATCTCCTTAATCTTTAAGTCCGTAAAGTCGAGCAACCGGCATGCCTCCTGTATCTTGAGCAGATTGAAATAATTGATGACCGACATGCCCGACTTCTGCGTAAAGGTATTGCTCAGATAAGCCGGCGAATATTTTGCATAGTCCGCAATCTCCTGAAGCGTCAGCTGACGGTGCAGATTGGCCTTCATATAATTGATGATGTCCTGAACAGTATCTTGCGGTTTAGGTTTATTAATCTCACGGAACTGTGGTATATAACGGAAAGAACCCAGCAGATGCCACAGACACAACGTGATGTATTCCATATTCTCCACACTGTAACCCATCTCCAGATTTGCAAGAATCTCATTAAACATTTGTATTCTGTCGTCATAACGTGCCGTCTGGTCATCGGTAATAGAATGCGTCTTATTAAACAACGAAGAAAACAGAGCGCTCTTCTCACCGGTAAAATGAATCCAGTATATGCTCCACGGATCAAGAGAAGACGCACCGTAAACATGCGGCGTACCGGCTTCGATAATAAAAAAGCAGTTTTTCCTGACCACGTTTCTCCCCCGTCCGATATTATACCAACCCTCACCCTCTCTGCAATATATCAGGATATGCTGCGTGCAGCCTTCCTTACGCTCACGGTAATGTCCTCTCGCCTTGGGATAATAACCGATATCCGTAGGATAGAGTAAACTGATTATGGGATTCTGTACGTTACGGTCCAGAATGTCTTTCGGAATAACAATCGCGCGTTCGTTCAAAAAACCGCTTTCTTTCTGTTCCATCATTAAAAACTTTCCATAAAGTTAAGGATTTTCAGCCTGAAAATACGCAAAATACATAGAAAACATTGTAGCCCCTATGTTTATCTCAATCCCCTGAGCCCCCACTTTCTAAACCGGAAATCCCATATAATAGACCTATCCATAGGGACGTTTGTGATATATTCACCAGAAAAACGCAATAAAAATTCACAGATAAAATATGGAAAAGTCCTCTTTTTGTAAGAATTAAATCCCAAATCCTATTTGATTTGCCTTGTGCTGACCACCCAACTACTTTTAAACCGTCTTCAAAAATGATTCACCTCGAATTTGTTTCTCACAAATATAAGACAGAAAACCGGCGTCAATCTAAAGAAAGAAAATTCATTACATCAAATTTCCTGTAATTCAAAACTTAGGACAATTCAAAAAACACTACAACGATAATTTGGATACGGTTACCATTTTTTCACAACCGTAGATATTTTTAGTTTAAAAGCAGATATTCTTCTTGTTAAAAACGTAATCAATTGAATATATGGTCATTACTATACCATGTTTCAAAAATCCGGTGATTAATCACAATTTATTACACTATTTCATAACTCAAAACACATACGGTTACGAGTTTTTTTGTAAACGGTTACGGATTCAATCCTGTACGGTTATGAACTTTTTTCTGTACGGTTGCGGTGACAGCCATAACCGTACCAAAATATTTTTCTGCACGGTTACGGAGAAACTCGTAACCGTATGCAATCAGAAAATTGTAATACCCGCAACATTCAAAAGTAATTGATTTTTACAATCAAAAGAAGAAAAACCAAACGGGTATAACGGATTTATCTGCTCCCCAAAAACACCAACAAGCAGCGGGAGGGGAATACAAAGAATTAATCTCTTATAAATCTGACACTTACAATAAAATTTAAGCTAAATACAGCTATCCTCTGAAATTTCTTATTTTTCGAACCACAGCAGAAATCAGACGAAAAAACTCAAAACAGAGGAACAATAAACAAGCATAAAGATACAATTTTATGCAAAAACAAAACATAACGCAAACAAGTTCCATCAGAAACAAACTTTAATAAAAAATTTCTCATCAGACACACACATTTTGATATTACAGCAGAATCCACAATTACAGCATATCTCACTCAAAAAAATGCTTCATACAATATTTAAAAAAGAGTTTTTCTCTATAACAGATTGCTGTCTCGCCCAATGCCGTCAATTAGCCTCATCCTAAACAAATAAATATTTATTACCTACAAACACAAGAAATCGTGTCAATAATAAATCACTGTCATTCTACACCTCATTAAGTTTTCACCGGCATACCATCACTCCAATCCGAATCCAAATTGAGAAATAGTCCGCCATTATTTGTTCTGTCGGAATTATAACACTAAATTAGCAACCAGAGATTATCCTACGGAAAACAACGGATTTATGAAATGGATTAAAATCTTACTGATATGGTTCTGCATTATACCGGCAGCCATCCTCAACGGTGGTTTTCGTAACTATATCCTGGACAAATACTTACCAACCACGGTTGCCCTGGCTTTAAGCGGCATCATATTAAGCGGACTCATCCTGTTGATAACCGCCTTGTTACTGCCCCGTGTCAGGAACCTTTCCAAAAAAGACTGTATCATAACCGGACTGATATGGATGATACTGACCGTATGTTTTGAGTTTTACTTCGGGCTATCCTCCGGTGCCGGCTGGCACGAGCTGTTACAGGCATACAATCCGCTAAGCGGCAATCTGTGGATTCTGGTCGTGCTAAGCACATTGTTCGCACCGATATGCGTATTCAGAAAAATCATAAATAAAAAGATGTGATATGGCAAGCAGTCTTGATTTTATAGAATTCATATGTTCCCAAATCGAAGAAGCCGGAACCGTACGCTACAGAAAAATGTTTGGCGAGTATATGGTTTATCTTGACGAGAAGCCGGTAATCCTTGTTTGCAATGATATCGCATACATAAAGCAACATCCCTCCGTCTCAGATATCATGCAAGACGCAGAAACCGGCATACCTTATGAGGGCGCAAAGGAGCATTACATTCTGGATGTTGAACACAAACATCCTTTACTGGAAACCGTAAAGATTTTAAGCAAAGTATTACCCTATCCGAAAGAGAAAAAGAAGAAAGCAAAGCATGCTAAAACAAAAAATATTCATCCTTTCAGTAAACTACCTAATGTAGGTAAGCAAACAGAGCATGACCTTTTAGCCATGGGATATACCTCAATAGAGTCACTAAAAGGGAAAAAGGCCGATGATTTGTATCAGGAAGAATGCCATTTGCGTGGCTGCGCCATAGACCGCTGCCAACTTTACTTATATCGGGCATTGGAGTATTACATCAATACAGAAAGTCCTGATGTCAATAAAAGTAAATGGTGGTATTGGAAGGACGATTACTTTTATCCTTCTCCATGCGGCGCTAAATGTGTAGAATGTCCTTCTTTTCCGAAAACCTGCAAAGGATGTCGTAAAATAAAGGGTAAGGCATTCTGGCTTCAGTATACAGACTACGACCTTTGTCCCATCTGGAAATGCTGCAAGGAACAAAACCGCAAGCACTGTGGCGGATGCCCTCAACTGCCTTGCGCCCGCTTCATGAAGGACCCGTCACTTTCGGACCAAGAAAATGAAGCTAATTTAAAGAGAATGATTAATAACCTGTCTGAAACACAGGAATAAGATATAATGTGCAAAGAAAACTAATCAGAAAGCCGGCATATTATCTATAGCCAAATATCATAATAACAGGAAAGTATGGAAACAACATTTACCATTTGTCCACTAGAAGAAAAAGATATTCCTGCAATGCGGGATTTGTTTCGCTCCACGGTGTTGAATATAAATCTTAAAGACTATACCAAAGAGGAAGTAGAAGACTGGGCATCCTGTGGTAATAGCGTAGAACATTTTAAGGACCTTTTATCCCAAAATTATTTCATAGGAGCGTTTGATGAACAAGGGCACATGCTTGGTTTTTCTTCTATGAATGAAAAAGGTTATTTACACTCACTGTTTGTACATAAAAACCAGCAAGGTAAAGGTATCGCCACACAACTCCTTTTTGAAGTTGAGCGTATTGCCAAGCAATATGGAGCGACAGAAATAACCTCAGAAGTAAGCTTAACAGCGCGACCATTTTTTGAAAAGAAAGGATATAAAGTAGTAAAGACACAGAAATGCCAAGCCAATAAGCTGAAACTTACAAACTTTGTTATGCTCAAATCATTGATAAATAAAGAATAATCACCAAAAGAAAATAGTTTTGACATATTTTCAAGTACAAATCTTTATCAACAATATCATCCAATTTATAATCAAATATAGTTAATCAGAATCATCGTACAAAAATATGTATATATATGTATCTTTTTTTATTATATTCGTTATTCATGAGTTAGAAGAAATTTTTTATCTTCCTGATTGGATTAAAAAAAATAAGGACATCTTTCAAAGAAGCCCTATTTTAAGCAAATTCTCAAATATATCAACTAAAAAATTTTCACTAATTGTTTTTGAGGAGTCATTATTACTTCTGACCTCATATCTGATGTTTATTTGGAATTATTATTATTTATGGATTGCTATATTTTTAGGTTTCTATATTCATTTGATAGGACATCTAATCCAATCTCTCATCATACGAAAGTTTTTTCCTGGTATGGTTTCCTGTTTAGTGTTTATCCCTTCTTGCTCTTTTCTTTTATATTCTATAATTTCTACTTTTAGCCTAGAATGGCCGCATGTATTATTGTTAGGCATTTTAGGTAGTATTTTAGTTATTGTTAATTTATTAGTAATGCATAAGATTGTAAGATGCTAATAAATATTAGCAAATATTGAATTCACCTACTTAAATGGTACATATAAAACACTTTGTTTACCAGATGCTATAAAACAAAAAATCCCGATTCGGTTAAGAATCAGGATTTTAAAGTTTTAAAAGTGGTGCCACCAGGAATCGTAATCTAACGATAAGTGGCTGAATATCTTTGATGTATCTTTTAGCTAAAGACGTAATCTCCCGCTATTGCTCCACCAGAAGCTTGCTATATTTTGCTGTGTCTTGCGGAGTCGATTTCCTATTATTCTACAAAGGTAATGCTTTATTTTGAAATACAAGCAGATGCCTTGTGTTTTTGCTCCACCTCGGTGTGGAAACTTAATTCGAATATTGATGTGTACAAAATATTATATTCTTCTATACTTCATAGCATATCTATCTGATTGAGTATCTATATACATTTGGTATTCTTTTATTCCTTTTTCCTTTGCTATATCGCTTATTATTTTCTTATTTATCGCAGACATATCATTGCCGTAATAAACAGCAATTGGTTTTATTTGGATGTTTAAACTGGATAATCCTATAGAATTATTTTTATTTAGAAATAAACGCCACTCTTTTTCATATTGCCATTGAGGTGACTTGTAAAGAGCAGCCTTGGTATAATACATTGTATCATTCATTTTGGCATTTAGCCCCAATGATAAACCTAAATAATATTCGACGAACGATGTTGCATTATACCTTCTATAGTCATATATTATAGGATAAATATTATAAAAAACTCTATCATTACAAGTACTTTTTTTGTCACATATATCACACTGACAATTTAAATTTTTAAAGTCATACTCTAAAACAAAACCTTTATGTGAATCTGCATAATGGGACCACATTGTTATCGATTTTACAGTTTCACTGAAACATGCGATAAATGTATTGCGTCTAAGATAATCTTCTGCTTGTTTAAGAATCTTATCTATATTATTGAAAAAGTCTTTTTTATTCACTTCAAAAGCAAGTACTTGCCGTTCTAGATCTCCATCAGTAGTATTACATATAATATCTTTAATCATTTTTGCTCGTTCCTCACCGTATAGAGATTCCCAAAGTTCAGGTAAATGTCCACCATTATTCAACAGATCTCTTAACTGTTTAATTGCTTCTATAGATAATCCATGTTTGATTGAATTGTATAAGTAATTTTTATCGTATTGTGTAAGACAATCGTATGGATCATTAAACATTTGCGCATTAACAGCATATATTTTATTGTTATAAAAGGCATCAAATTGCATTTCATTACATGGCCGATAACGAAACAATCGTGATGGAGTTATGTTATTTACATATTCAACTAGTGGACTTAATAAAGCTTTTCGCTCTTCTTGCAACATAGTTTCTGGAATTGACACTTTTTCCAATATCTCCTTGAATTTTCTTCTTTTTGTTTCCATATGAAAATTATATTTCGTTCTCGACTCTTAATTTTTAATATTCTTTCTTGAAAGCATTATCTAAAGGAAATACCTTAATGAAAATCGTCTATAGCTTTTTTGTATGTTTTACCCAAATAATAGATATAGAACTATGCCCATACCGTTAAACATGTATTTTTTCTTATTCACTAAAGCTTAATAAAGGTAATGATTTGATAACAGGTGAAATCCTATTCTTGTTTTTGTACTATCCAAAGCATGCTTTTTCCTATTTCAAAAATAACAAGTTTCCCCATCATAGCAAAATAACATATGAAAGATTTATTTTTTAGATGGATAATGGTTTAGAAACGAGTAGACTCTTCAAATAACCTGCTTTTATATAAAATAAAAGTTCATAATCAGAGATACTTAAATTCTCTATTATAACAAATAATATACCAAAAAAAATCTCGTGAAACAACAGATGTAAGATTAACAATTTATATAAATGTTAATGATACAAACTTCATTTTGTATATCCTTCAATCTATCTTTGTCTAATTTCAATTTTTTACCATTAACTACAACATAATTTTCTCCTAATTCACTTATATGGTTTGCATTTACAATACAATTCTCGCTAATAGTAACCATCTTATTTAGTGACATTAGTTGTTTTATTGCTTTTTTGATAGGAATACTTAAAGGGAAAGTCCTTTGCTCAGACGCATAGACAACTGAAGTTTTATCGTCTCCTTCTGCATACAAAATTTTGTTAGCTTCAACACAAGTATACCCTTCTTTATCTTCAATCATTGCAAATCTTTTTCTGTTAGTTTCCTTAATTGATTTGCTTCTTTGTGTTTTAATCTTACTTAAGGTCATACTTTTCTGCCGCTTAATTGAGTATTTATTTTTTATCTTTCTGGCTTTCTTCATATCATAATCAAAATTAAATATATACTGACTCCACCAAGAATCGTAATCTAATAATAAGTGGCTGAATATCTTTGAGGTATCTTTTAGCTAAAGAAGTAATCTCCCTCTATTGTTTCATTGGAAGCTTGCAATATTTTGCAGTGTCTTGTAGAGTTGATTTTCTATTACTCCACAAATGTAACGCTTTATTTTGAAATACAAGCAGATGCCTTGTGCTTTTGCTTCACCTCGGTTGAGATTACAACTAATTAATTTTTTATTCAAATTACCAATTACCAACTTTCAAAACCAAATAGAATAAAGATATTTCTGAATTAAGTAGAAATACTTGTTGTATGGACTGAATTATTGTATTATAGTCTATATTATAGAATAAATTCCGTATTTTTGTGAAAACAATATTTTAATTATCATGTCGAAATACATTTTATATACGTATCAATTTTCTCCTCTTCAGAAAAGGAAGGAAAATAATATCTTTGACGAAAATAAGAAAGTTCTTACACAAGATGAACTGATGGAACAAAAACAAGATATATTCGGAGCTTTTTTTCTTGAAACATTCACTCCTCTTTTCAAAAAACAGAATAAAAAATTCGACCATAAAATCATATTGAACGAAAACAATGTGATTGTCTTTCGTTTAGCTAATAATAAGAAACTTTATTTGGAGGAGTCTTTTCACAAACAAGAATATAAGTATTCTCCGAGTTGTTTGATCATTATAGACAACAGGAAAGATGTGCAACGTATAGCAATCGAAGAAGATAAAGTAGCATTTAGTGATACTAATACCGTAAAACAAATCTTACTCTTTTCATTCAAAAGATATTTAAATAGCAAAGGTTTGGACATAACTATTCAAAGAGATTATGAGAAAGTGGAATTTTGGAATATAGTTCATACATATAAACAAAAAATAGAAATGGTTAGATTCCATTTTTCTTATCCTAATCTTCCTAATGTCAACAAATCCATAAAACAAGTCATTGCAGCAACGAATAAAGCGACAAATAGCAAGCAATCATCGTTTGAATTAAAAGCTGCAGATGGTGAATATTTGGAAATCAATGAAGAAAATCAGGAAATAGCTGATATGGCTGCTTATTCCGCTGAATGTGGTGATGTAATAACTATTAAAGCTAAAGGAATCAGAGCATATCTTAAAACAGGCAAGACAACAAAAGGATTTGAATGCGATAATTTGGAAGCATCTTTATCGGGTAATTTGTTTGAATCAGGTCTCGAGACATTAATTGAAAAGCTCAATAAGTTTCTTAGAAAATGACACGTTTGCTAAAATATATAGGATATTTGACATTGTCATTGATAATGGCTTTAATTTCTTCCTTTGCAGATGAAGAAAGAGACTTTCTTTGGGCGTTTAGCAAAAATTTAATTCCAGTGCTTATTACAATCGTTGTCCTCTATACAACTTTATCAAATTTGATACTCAATCAATTAACGCTTTATAAAGATTTGACTGGAGCAGATATTCAAGAATGCATTAAGGCATTAAAACGAAATGTATATTTTGAATTTGCAATTATAGCATTTGATTTTATTATAGTCTTAATAGCTAATATCATATTTTCAAAATCAGAATGTACTTATATTTTATATGGAACACGAATTTTTGTGAATATGATTACTTTCTTTTCTGTATTCTACTTTTTATATATTATATATGACTCTACTATTGGATTCTATAACATATATAAAGAAATCATTAATAAGAAATAGTAGGATGAGTTGTTCGTGAAAAAATATGAGATACATAAAAACAGGGCAGTGTATTTGGTGTGGAAGAACAGAACCAGAGGTTGCATTTGAAAATAAGCCTCATATCTTACCACATAGTCTTGGTGGAGAAGAAATAGGTTTTGATATATGTGATGATTGTAATGCATTTTTTGGTACAGCAACATTGGGTAAGCCATCCTTAGATTTTGTGTTTAAGGAAATTTTTAATGCATATCGTTTCTTTAGTCAAAACTTGGACTCTGAATCATACAAGAATTTTCATTCAGCATTTTTCAATTATTATCACAATAAACATCTTATAAAAATTAAAAATAATTTTAAGACATCAACTATAACTCGACAGTTCAAACGAAGTTTATTTTATATTTTTCTTCAAAAATACCATTACGTAACAAAAAACGGGAATCATCCGATGTTTGATTCGGTAAGGAAGTTTGCAAGATATGACATAGGCAATCCAAAAGTATTTTATGTTTTTAATAATATTATATTGACACCAGAAAATCAAGAACATCCAGATATGCCCATGAATGCCAAACTTATAGAAGATATGATGTTTTCTGGATTATTTCCTTTTTGGTGTATTGGGCACCATTTTTATCTTGAAATATTTCCAATGGCTTTTAAGGTTAATGGTATTTCCTATTTGCATAAACAAGCTAAGGAAATTCTAATACCTGCAATAGGTAATGAAGGTATTTATGAATTCGATGACATTATGCAAATAGATTTTTTAATGCAAAGATTTAATAAGCAGAGGTAGAAACATGAGACAATTAACAAGTAGCGAGCAACAATTAGTAAAAAAAATTGTCCAACTAAAACAATCCGCAAAACTTGAAGAACTTCAAGTGGCAAGATTATTACGTAAGGAATTAGAATGTTTTGCTTTAAGATGGACATCAGAACCGCAAAAAGCATTATTCTTTTATTCCCTTCAAGGCACATCAATAGCCGATGTAAATTGGGATAATTTAAGAAAAAACTATTTTAAAATAGCAGATTTTCTATACTTCATAGAAGAACTTGAACAAGAACATTTTATAAGGATACAGACATTATCATTTGATCTTAAAACTGACGAAGAAAGAGTATTATATGATAGGAAGAAATATAAATACAAGCCTTCAGATGATACATTTTGGGGAGTGGAAAACGATATAACTTATTTAGTTCCTATAAATGCAGAACATAAAGTTTATGTTGATTTTGTAGATTATTTGGAAAAATATGCGAATAAAGTGATATATCCACTCCCTCTGCTTGATGATTTAGTAACAAACAATTATAAATCAATAGAACAAAGGAATTTTGAAAAACAAATAGACAAAACGAACAGCTCTTTGAAAATAGCTTTTGCTGCATTGATTATTTCTGCAATAACACCATTTTTAGTAGATCAATGTGCACCTCCAAACAAGATGGACAATGCACAACTAAAAACAATTGAACAAGCGATTATCAGTAATAAGACGACATGGCCCAACACTATTAATATACAGTTATCTGATACTTTGAGGATAAAAAACATACCATCCATTCAAAAGTCAAATAGATTACAAAAAACAAGCTGTGCAAATTAGCACAACTTGTTTTATATCAGTCAAATATTAAGTTTCGGCAAAGTGTTTATTATATCCACTGTTTGATTAGAAAGGATGATGACCGACAAAAGCAAGTCAAGGATATACCGGGGCTGATTGTGTTCGCGGCTCCAGTCGTTGGGGTCGTTCTTGATTTGTGATGCTTTGTCGATAGTTACAGCATAACGTTCCATTATCCAATCGATAGCAGACTTACCATTTACGATGTATTCGTAGGCTTTAAGTGGAATATTCTCAATAATGATATGGCCGTTGTAAATAATGGATGTCTTGTCAGCTATGAGTTTGCCGTCCTTATTACGCACTTTGGCAAAATGCATCTTTTCCACGGCAAAGTATTGATATGTTTCATCCGTCCATTTACTTTTCCAGATGTCAATGTCACCAATAACTTTTATCCCCAAAGACCGATGCGCAAACATCGGCATATTTGCATAAAACGAATAATCACCATCTTGGCCTGTAATCTGCTCGTTAATGCCTTGCTCGTAGTTCAGATGCAGGTCGGAAAGTTCCTTTCCTGCTTTATAAAAAGCCATGAAGTCCTGTACATTATCTACTATGGGAATGCGTGGCAATGACTTTTTCAAATCATCGGCGAAACGCTCACGGTATTGTTTGGAATGAAGTAACCCATACACATAGTAGAAAATATGTTCTTTGGTAATAGCTCGTAAACCACCAAAGCGATTCCGCACTTCTTTCAAAATCCAGTCTGTGATGCCATCGTGACGAATATAGCGATTGGGTTCTGCATCATCGAAAAGTGAACCCTGTGGATTTTTGTTTTCTTCGTACCAATATAATGGGTAGAACTGACAATTAAATTGTAATTGATAATCAGGAATATAATGGGTAATTATGGCTGAGGCATCTTTATTAGACCCTTTGCCATTTACGCATAAAATGATTTTATCTGTATTCTGAGGGAATAAATCTTTACATTGTCCTGGACTTTCTATCAGACTTGGAGAATAATATAAGTTTGTCACACAAAATGGCCTATACGAACATTCCATAAGTCTTTCCCTTTCAAACTTTAGTAAAGTTCCGCGCGACAAGAAATTTCTTAATGAACGAGTCCAACTTACTTTAGTTGTATCAGTATCTATGAATGATTCGACAGACAGCGCTTTTTCTTGTGATTTAATTGTTTGAAATTCGCGGCATTGAGCATTGTAGTTATTAATTAAGTAATTAATATTGTCGTCCAATTGAGAATTAGAAAAATTATTAACCCAAACATCTCGACCTGTGGCTACTGCTGGTCCATTATGATTAAAAACGCTAACACCTTTTTTATCAAACAGCGGTATTAGATTATCAAATACTCCATCACGTTGATTTATCCAATCAGCCTTATCATTAGGTGTGATGATCTGCCATTCCAATTTCTGCGAAGAAATGGAACGGAAATCTTTTACCAGTTTGAGCTTCTGCTCACGAGTGAGATAATCACCTATGTCATGATAATGGATAACTGCCTTTTGCTCTTTCTTTGCCGGATTTTTTACAAGGAAAGTTATGGCGATAGGAGTACGAGAACCGCTGCCAAAAATTTTGCCACCCTCTTTACGGGATAATTCTCCGGAAGTGCGCTGATTTCCACGCAAATTCAGTACATAAACAGAGGTAAATTCCTCCTCTATACATCTGCGCATACCATCCTGACCGATACCGTCAAGCCATGCACCATTGCTTATGAATGCTACAATACCTCCTTCATTTTGTGGAATACGGTCAGAAGCCCACCGAAATGCTTTCACATAACTGTCGTAAGTTGATTTACTAAGTCCTGCTAAACTTCTTTTTGTATAAGTTTCACTCAGTCTCTTTTCCATAGCTGGATATACAGTATTTTGTGCATTGTCATTAGCCGATTTCTGACCGATAGAATATGGTGGATTTCCTACAATCACCCTAACGTGTGTAGCCATTTGCTTCTTAACCCGTTTGGAATTGTCCTGGAAGAACTCCGTGAAAAGCTCGTTGTGCTTTTTCTCTGCTAACTGGAAGGTATCAGTCAGACAGATTCCGCTATATGGCAGGTAAGTTTTACGACGAGTTATCTCATGGAACACCGATTCTATGTTCACATCAGCTATATAATAGGCCAGCAACACGATTTCATTGCAA
>CAJMNM010000022.1 GCA_905214795.1 uncultured bacterium | reverse complement strand
TGATAAATAATTTATTTTTGTCCAATAACTGTAACGGTTATTTAGGACTAGTCATCAGGCAAAATTTATCATGAATAAAGATTGCCTGTTTTGAGCTTATGGGTTTATTGCAATCTAAAGGTGACAGGAAGGGCATAGTTGCACCGGACAGTTTTACCTTTTACTTTTCCTGGAACCCATTTGGGCATAAGTGATAATACACGGATAACTTCTTTTTCAATGTCATCTTTGACTTTCTGCATTCCGGGAGAGTTGAAGGGTTTATTATTAAGTGCATGTCTTATGACCTTGATATTAGATAGGCTTCCGTCTTTCTCAACAATAAAATTACAGTAGCAACGTCCTTGAAATGCAGAGTCAACTGCTGATTGAGGATATTTTATGTTTTTTGCTATAAATTCAAAAAGTTTTACGGAGCCTCCTTCAAATTCCGGATCGACTTCAGGTTTATCATAAACCTTTTCGTCTTGTGCGATAGGCTTAGAGATATCAGCTTGCTGTCTTGTTGTGGCCTTTTGTGCTACGGCGTCATTCAGTAAGTCCGTTTCCGACTTCCTATTCTGCTCATTTTCTAAAGGAATTTTTAGTTGTTTTTCTGTTGGTGAAGCTTTTGCTTCTTCCTGAAAATTAGTAACTTTGACGGCAGAAAGCTGTTCAAACTGTCCGTCTGTGCGGCTTGTGGTTTCAGGGCGTGCAAATGTGATGGTTGCGATGGCGCCCACAGGCAGCAAATACATATACTTCAATGCTGCCCATTTGTTTGTCTTTTTGTTACACATCATAGCAATACGTTTTTTAAGTGTGCTTTGATTCAAGCCGTTGGCAAAGGATTGCAGTTTTGAGCCGACGGCTTTTTTTATTAAATAGAGTTGATAATCTTTAGGGGTAATACCGTGCCCGATAACATAGCTGTCAGCTTGGTATTCGTGAATATTACGTAAGTCTGTTTCCATCATCCAGACAAAAGGGTTAAACCATTGTAGAGTTTGTACCATAATGAGCAGTAGGGTGTCGTAGGAGTGGCGGTAGAGAACGTGTGCTTTTTCATGGGTATAGATGGCTTTTCCGGCGGGACTTTCAAAGTCTGTTTCAGATATAACCACACTGTGCATCCATGAAAAGGCATTAATTGCCGAAGCGTGGCAATAAAGTGTGACGCCGTCGTTTCGTCGCTCTTTCCATAAACATCCTCTGGATATGAACACATTCATTTTGACAAACTGCCATAAACGGATGAGTGATAAACCGATCAGACCACACAGATAAAAGTACATCAGTAATATGGGCCATGGTGCTGTTTCACTCTTTTTTTCAGATTGATTTCCTTGGATAATTATTTCCGTGCCTTTAACCTGATGTATGAATGTGGTATACGTGTTTTCCGACTGTGTAGTCTGAACAGGGATGGCGTTTTTGTTAAACCATCTTTCGGGAATTAAAGGTATAGCCAATGACAGAGTCAGTATGCTGAGTAGGATTACACGGTTCAGAGCATGTAATCTTTCGTTGCGCAGCAACAATGTATAGGGCAGATAAAGTATTGCCAGACAGAGAGCTGATTTTATGATATAAATAAAAAATAGTCCCATAGGCTGTTTAAATTTTCTGATGTTCTACAATGTCGAGTAATTCTTTTAATTCTTCTTCTGAGATTTCTTCTTCTTTAATGAAGAAACGTACCAAGGATGAGAATGAGCCGCCGAAAAGGTCATTTTTTACTTCACTGAGTACAAGACGGCTGTATTGGGCTTTACTGATTAAGGGATAGTAGCACAGCGTTTTAGTGCCTTTCATTTTCTCGAATCCTACATAGCCTTTATTGAGAAGTATCTTCATGAAGGTGGCCACAGTTGTGTAAGCCGGTTTCTTATCTTTAAACCTTTCTAACAATTCGTTTATGGTTCCTTTTTGTGACGGAAGACTCCATAGTGTATTCATGATTTGCATTTCTGCTTTTGTTAACGTGCCTTGTTTTTTCATAATTCTATAGATTTAGAAATGATGATGGTAAATCTATATCTAAGCTTTTAAAAAAGCAAATAATGATATTGGAAAATTTAATTAATCGTTTGTTTTTAACATCTGTTATTAGTAATAATGCTTTATAGGTTTATTTTTTATTGACTATTATATTAGATAGCTCATCCTTTTATGATGAAAAATTTAAAATTTAGTATTTATAGAGAAAGATGGATTTATATTTACAGATAGGATAAAGGTAGTCCCAGGCTTTTTCCCTAAAAAGAATATTTTTCGTTTTTATCCTTCACATCTTCATTTTCGATTATAAAGACTTGTTTGTCAGTATGTTGTATGTGAAGGATGTGGTTCACATTTCTTTCACAACAGTTTCACGACAGAAAACAGTATGTAATATATTTTTATTTTTTAGATTTAAAACGCATACGGTTATGAGTTTTGACAGGTACGGTTATGGAGGTAAACACATACTGTTATGAACTTTTTTCTGAACGGTTGTGGGTGAATTCATGACCGTAGCAAAATATTTTTTCCTACGGTTACGGATTTCTTCACGACCGTATCGATTTGATTTTAGAGATTTTGGCCGGATTTTTTGTAATACATCCTTACAATCGGATAGGAATGACGGAACCGTTTTGTGCTGAAAAACACATTTGTGATATAATTTTTACAAATCTATCTTTGCGGAAAACAATGAGAGCATGAATGTTTTGTGTGAAGGAATAGAGTTCGCATACTTCACCTATAACTTGTTGTATATAAGATGGTTATATAGCAATGTGAAGGGGTGAAGGAGTTTTTTGGAAACTTTTTATCTTTCTGTATTTCAAATGATTATATTGTTGCGTGATGAAGTTGGAATATCTTCTCTTTCACTTTTATGAATAAGATAAAGCCATAAAAATACAAGGATGTAACCGAAGAGCTACATCCTTGTATTGATTATCCGATAAAACAACAGATTATATCATCTGTTGGCGTACATGTTCTCATAATATTTTTGGTAATCTCCGGAGGTTACATTATCCATCCATTCTTGATTGTCAAGATACCATTGTACGGTTTTTTCGATTCCTTCTTCGAACTGCAGACTAGGTTCCCAGCCTAATTCATTTTTCAGTTTTGTAGAGTCGATTGCGTAGCGCATGTCGTGTCCTTTACGGTCGGTTACGTAAGTGATAAGATCAAGTGAGTAGCCTTCCGGATTGCCTAACAGGCGGTCAACTGTTTTGATGACAACTTTGATGATGTCGATGTTTTTCCATTCGTTGAAACCACCTATGTTATAGGTTTCTGCTATTTTTCCATTATGGAAGATAATATCTATGGCACGGGCATGGTCAACAACATAAAGCCAGTCGCGCACATTTTCACCTTTGCCATACACGGGCAGTGGTTTGTGGTGTCGTATGTTGTTTATGAAAAGAGGAATAAGTTTTTCCGGAAACTGGTAAGGACCATAATTGTTTGAGCAGTTGGTCACAATGGTTGGCATGCCATATGTGTCATGAAATGCACGTACAAAATGGTCGCTGCTTGCCTTGCTGGCACTGTACGGACTGTGCGGATTGTATTTGGTTGTTTCTTTGAAGAATTCGTCACCATATACTTCATGGGCAGAGATGTCAGAGTGTTTGCCTTCTGGGTGGGTCAGTTCCAATGCACCGTAAACTTCATCGGTAGAGATATGATAGAAACGTTTTCCTTCATATCCTTCAGGGCATGATTCCCAGTAAATCTTTGCTGCTTGAAGCAGAGAAAGCGTTCCCATAACGTTGGTCCGAGCAAAGGTGAACGGGTCTTTTATGCTGCGATCTACATGGCTTTCTGCAGCCAGATGAATAATACCGTCTACATGATATTGGTTTAAAAGAGACTGAATGGTATCAAAGTCGCAAATGTCAGCTTTTACAAATGTATAATTGGGCTTGTCTTCAATGTCTTTCAGATTAGCCAGATTGCCTGCATATGTCAGTTTGTCGAGATTGATAATATGATAATCAGGATATTTATTGACGAACAGGCGTACCACATGACTACCGATAAATCCGGCGCCACCGGTTATGATGATGTTTTTTTTGAATGTTGTCATTTCTTTTGATTTTTGGTTAGTAAAGTTTGTCTTTGTAGTTAAACAGCCAATCTGCGTCTTTTAAACATGGATGGTGTTTATCTTTTTCGGATAGTATTACTTTTTCTGAAGGAATTTCCCAATCAATGCCTAGATCAGGATCGTCCCAAGCCAAAGCGCCTTCACTTTGTGGAGCATAGAAATTATCGCACTTGTATTGGAATACGACCTCGTCGGACAAAACACTAAAGCCATGGGCAAAACCGCGTGGGATGAAGAACTGCAGATGATTCTCTCCGGTAAGTTCAACAGCTACATGTTGTCCGAAAGTGGGTGAGCCTTTACGGATGTCGACTGCCACATCAAGAACGGCTCCTTTTATAACCCGCACCAATTTACTTTGAGCGAATGGAGGCTTTTGAAAATGCAGACCACGCAATACTCCATAAGATGATTTGCTTTCGTTGTCTTGCACAAACTGAATGGGACGTACTTGGGCTTCAAAATCGCGTTGAGAGAATGATTCGAAGAAATAGCCACGTTCATCTTCAAATAATCGGGGTTTGATGATAACCACACCGTCGAGTGATGTTGTAATGACTTCCATAGACTAATAGAATTATTTTAATGCAAAGATAGTTTTTTTAATTTGTAAAGTTGTATCTTTAATGAAAAATAGTATATTTGTAACAATAATTGTATCAAAAGATTTTATCATGAATAGCATGTGGCAAGGTATTATAATTGGCTGGTTTGTTTTTGTAGCAGTAATATATCTGTGGCTGGTTTTAGATATGATGTATTATTCGAAAAATGTGAAAAATAAGCTGCGCAGCCTGAAAACAGCAATTACGGAAGAATAAAGTTTTGAAAATATTGATGCGTATAAGACTTGTCTCCTTGTATGGAGTGGTTGTGATGGTCGTTTTGCTGTTTGGTGGATTGACTGCATGTCAGAAGGTTGAATTGCCTTCTGATGATGAAATACGACTTGATTCAGGAGAAGAAAATACAGATGAGGGACAGTCTGATGATAATGAAGAAAACGAAACGGTAGACATAGGTGACAGTGGTGAGTTGTTTGATGATGAGGATTTGTCAGGTGTGCCATGTTTCGATGTTGACGATTATATTATCTGTGCAGAAGATTATGATCAGAATCTCTGTGTAGTAAAAGGATATATAGTTGGATATACGGTACGTTCTATGAAAAATGCCGTGTTTTCAGTAACAGATGCTGTTCGTACAAATATTTTGTTAGCTTCAGAGGCAGATGAGAAGGATGTGGATAGGTGTGTGCCGGTTGAATTGGCTGATGAAGAATATCGTGAGAATCTGAGTTTGTACGACAATCCTGAAAATTTAGGATGTCAGGTGGCAATAATGGGAATTGCCAGAACTTATTTTTATGTGCCAGGTCTTCGTGACCTTCAAATGTTCAAATGGATAGATAACAAGGATCCTGAAGGACCGGATTTACCGGAGGAACCCGAAGAGGAGCCTGATTCTTCAGAAGATTCGGAGGAAGAAACACTTAGAAAAGATACGTTGAAGTTGGATCCCTCAGGTGATGTAGTACCCGGTGGACGAGTTGTTAATCATAAAAAATGAACCGCTATGAGCAATGGCAGATTGGTTCGACAGATTCTGTGGATTGTGTTAGTTTGTTTCTGTTTTCCTTATTGTCTTGATGCCCAAGTTTTCAAGGCTGTAATGACTACAGATGAATTAATACCTGGCAAGAAATATGTATTTGCATCGCCAGATTCTGATGGGGCTGTATTCGCTGCTGTAAATTTGACTCCAAATGATTTGGAGCTTGATTATCGTCCCGTACAGTCTGTTAACTTGAATGCTGAAGGGCAGCTGGAACAAGTTGGAGGAACGTTGGCTGTTTTTGAATTGATGGATTTAGGTAAAGGATTGATTGGATTTCGGGATATAGCGAATGACAGATGGCTGGCTTATCCCGAAAAAAAGAAATCATCAAGTTGGGCTTCGCTTTATACTTATCCTGAAGATTATATAAAAAATGGGCTTCATAGAACTTTTCTTATAAAAGAATCATCGGATAAAACTTATATTTGGACAAGTGAAAAGATACAAGTGACATCAACCAGACAGGTTAGTATGGGGATTGTTTTTAGAAATTACGGAGATAAAGGTTTCCGACTTTGTGATGTGACTAATGAATCACCATTGTGTCTTTATCGTCAGCTTGATGAGCCTAATCTGGACTGTTTGGATGGTGATTGGACTTTTACCGGTGACTGGAATGTAGGAGCGCTAAGTAATCTGGATTTTTCGGAAGCAGAACGAATTGATTTTACAAAAGTAGTTTTACCCGAAAAATGGGATGAGATGCCTACAGAAAAGATGCCTTTGTCTCATGTCTGGACATATGTACGTAGTGGAGAAGCCGGATTGTTACCGTTTGGATGGCCTAATGTTGTTGAATGTTCTGCAGAATTGGACGGAATCGGTCTGGCAGTAACATCAATGGTAGCTTATGATGGAAAAGGATTACCTCCTAAATATGCCTTCCGGACAGCAGCAGGAAAAGGTATAAAATGGTATCGGGACTTTCCAACCGATGGTGGGTGGTCTACATTGTGGCTGCCTTTTAGTCCTCAATCTGTGAGAAATGTTGCAGATGATTGTGAAATTGATTATGAGCTTTTGCAATATGAGGGTATTGTTGACGAAGGAGTTGTTTTCAGATTAAGTACAGATAATAATCAGTGGAAAACCGGCGTTCCGTTTTTGTGGCGGTCTGTTGACGCTGTTGAAAATGTTTGTTTTTGTGCTGATGATGTTACAGTATCTGTAGTTACAGACGGGGAAGAATCGGTTACAGATGGTTTTTATGCGGTATGCCAAACAATGTATGTGGTCGATGATGAATCCGATATGTTTTTTTTGAATACTGACGGAACTTCATTTGTACGAACGAAGCCAGGTAGTTGGATTGAGCCTTACAGAGCTTATCTTTATTTGCCGGCTTTCCAGAATAAAACTACAATCCGACTGATATTCAATGATGTGACTAATGTTTTGCCGATTTCTGAAGAAGGAGGTAAATCACATACTCTCCTTTATGATTTATCAGGTCGTTTGTGTGGTCAGACAAATGTAGAATGTATGCGCTCAGCAACTTCCGGCTCAAAAAAGATTTATATCTGTAATGGTAGAAAATTCATTATACCGTAGCTGACATATAACACAATGTGTTAAAGTTTTGAGGTTATGTATTGTAGATTTTTTTGAGATGTTTACCGGATTTTAAGAGCAATTCTTCTATAAAATACATATTGGGTTTAATTTCTTTGGTAATCAGAGTTTCTAAAGCATTAACTATTTTATATTCAGCAGATTTTGCCCATTCTACAAATTCCGGATTGGGTTGATAAGTTGATGTAAATGCTAAAAGTCGGCTTAAATCGAAATTATTGTCAGCAATTCCCGCACCGTTATTGGCGGCGTCAAAAGCGTTGCATTCTTGCTCTATGTGCGCGGGAACCATCATGATGGGTTTGCCGAGATACATGGCTTCACATACAGATTCAAATCCCGCTGTACTGGCATATGCTTTGCACCCGGCCATTTGTTTAAGAAATTCCTTATCATCCAGTTGGTAGAATGACAGAGTCTGGTCTATATTCTTTATTTTAGGTTCGTTACGTCGATCCCAAAAGAAACGTAAGGATATATTGGGATGACTTTGATGCCATTCAAGTATATTTTCGGAAAATCCGGAGTTGACCATGTATCCGTGTATATAGTTTCCTTTTTTCGGTATTTGTTCAAATACCTCTCGCCTGAGTAGAGGTGGAACAACTCGAATGTGATGCTTTTCGTCATAATCCATGGAATGGAATGATAAAGCAAGATATTCTTTGGCTCCTATGGCTGTAAGCTGTGTAAATATTTTAAGAATAAGTTTGTTGCCTGAGAGGTTTTGGGGAAATTTAAAATCCTTGTGAAGGAAAAGATATTGATGTCCGATGCATATTTGTGGCACTGAGGGGCGATAGAAGAAATAAGTCAGCCCTGTCAGTAATTCATAAAAATTAATTACGACCTCGGCACCGGTTTCTTTGATTCGTTTGTTGATAAAGTGCATACTGGTTATGTATGCAGGAGTCTTGATAATATTATAAATAATACTGCTTGTCAGACATACCCGCTTATTAGCAGGTGTCGGCAGGAAGTTTGGACTGACAAACTGTTGAACTGGTGCTTGAATGTTTTTATTAAAAAAATCGGGTAAAGCACGTGATTTGCTTTTTCCAACCAATATTTCTACGACTTGATGACCGTTATGACGTAGAGCATTTTCTAATGTTATGGCTTGGGTAAGATGGCCACGTCCTTCTCCCTGAACTATAAACAAAAATTTCATGATGCAGCAGATATAGGTTTGAGAAGAGTTTTCGAATTATCTAGTTGGGCTGCTATCTCAGAATAGTAAATAACGTTCCAGTTATGCCCTTCATCTTCGGTTAAGGCAGACATCGTTTCAACCCAGTCTCCAGAGTTTAGATAATGTATTTTGTCGATCATGCGGTTTTCCGGATGATGTATATGGCCGCAAATTACACCGTCGCATTGACGCATTCGAGCGAATTCGACTAACACTTTTTCAAAGTCTGATATATACGAAACTGCAGTCTTGACTTTTTGCTTGATAGCCTGAGAGAGAGAAAAATAAGGCTTACCTCTTTTGGCGCGATATTTGTTATAAAATCCGTTCAACCATAATAGTAAGGTATAACCAATATCTCCTAATTGTGCTAACCATTTCATTTCAGATGTAACTTTATCGAAAATATCACCGTGGGTTACAAAATAACGTTTTCCGTTGCTTTCAAGAATATAGTCTTTTACAATGCTGATATTGGCTATGTGTAGAGGAGCCAGATTGTCGATAAAGTCATCGTGATTACCACGAACATAGATAATCTGTGTACCGCAATTTTCCATCATTTTCATGATAATCTTGAAAAAACGGGTATGTTCTGCTTTCCATGTTTTTGTACCCGATTTCTGTAGATGCCATCCATCAATGATGTCACCGTTTAAAATGAGGCATTCACAATCTACTGTGCTTAAAAAATTGCTGACTTCATTAACTTTTGAGTGTGTTGTACCCAAATGAATATCAGATAGTACGATTGTTCGGTAATGTGGTCTTTGTTCCATACTTATGGTGTTTATTCTCTAATGCAAAGGAACATAATATATGTTACAAAGAAGTGAATAATACATGAAATTTCTATGTATGTTAGAATTGATTATTTATATGTGTCTATTGAGTTTGTTTATGGATAGATATAAAAATAGCTCCGAAAGTTAAGGGGGAATGTATGTACTTTCGGAGCCTAGATAAAAACGACTCAGTCAAGATGAATGAGTAACATGTTTATCCTAAATAATATTATTAATAGTATATTTACTATTGGTTTATTAGAACCTTTGTTACCTGTGATTGAGTTTTTACAATATATAATCCTCGAGGTAATTCTGTATCATTCGCCATTTTTGTACCGTTACTATTATAAATAGTATATGGCTCATTGCTGTTGACAACGATTCTACGTCCTTCTACACTGACATTTAAAGGCTTTTCTGCATAAATATCTGTGATTGCTGTTGCTTTAGGATTGTCACTAACGATAATCCAACCCATGTTATCTCCACATGTTGTATTATTGTCTGTTGGCATGTTTGTTGCAGTCTTGTCTGACTGACGTAAAACTTTAAGTCCTGTTGTTACGGTTTGTTCTTCGCCTTCAATTTCTTCTGATGAAGTTATTGCAGACATAATTCGATAAATAGAAGCGCAATTGTAATTATTGGTTTGTGAACCACAAAGGATATAAGGATTGATAATTGTATAATAATTATCGTTATTATCCTTAAATTCTATATTGCGTGCCAGACTACCGCCGATTTTATCTGTACTGACGCCAACAGTCAGTAATTTTTCACCATTCTCGATTTCTGCACAGCCAGGAGTTGCGGCAACATAGAAGAGGTATGCTTTACCGGAAGTAGCAGATGCATCCTCAATCTGTGCTTGACGTAAAAGTTTTACGGCAAAACCTTCATTGGTGATATTCCATATTTTTGCTACGAAATTATTAGAGGATGTGTTTCTTACGCTGCCAATTACAACTGGAGTTACACCTTCTGGGAACGGCGTTTTGAATGTGATCCATGTTGAATCTCTTGTTATTCTTGATTCTGCTTCGGCAACTTCCATAGTAATATCTCCGTATTGATGTGTACCAATGCTCATAACCATAAAATCGGTGTCTTCACTGCGTGATATAGTTGTAGAATAACCACCCAAACTCCATGGTGAATATTTGAAATTGAAGGTATTAGCTGTTTGATTGATAGAGCGTAAGTCATTGACTAACGCTGCGGTAGCGTTTTTGTTGCTGATAAGACTGACAAAAACAGCTGCATCACCATTTATCGGGTTGAAATAAGTCAGGTTTTCTTCTGTATCGCTTATTTCCATATGCCCGTACTGAAGCTTATCAGTACCTTCTGCTCCACTAAGAGATAACGAAATCTCCTCACTGTAGCGCTGCTTGCGATCGCTGTCATAATTGTGTATGCGATATGTATAAGTTCCTTTTTGGAAATCAGCGGGGAAGATTTCGCTGTAAATATATGATTTATCTTCCGAACTTGGATAAAACTCTACCACCGTCCATTTACCGTCGTCAATTTTCAATTGCAGTTCGGTGGAATCGGTTAATTCCATATTAGTATTAGTCCACTTTATTTCTATTTCCCTGGTTTTTTCATTGAAATTTACCGTAAAATTAGATGGAGCTCTATATACAACTTTAGGTATGAATTCATAATCTTTCTTGTAGCCTATACCTGTTTTCATCTTAGAATAGAAATCACCGAGTATAGATAAATCACCACCAAGTGAAGGATTCTTCGGATCTTTGTATTTAAATATTTTGGAGCAATCAGCTTCACCATTCCAATATGCATAACGTTCTACATAAGGATAGCTGTTCCAGTTGGTTAGAACCTTATTCATTACATCGTAATTTTTTTGTTGGTTCTCGATAGAGAAAGAACCATCTGTAGCAAAGATACCTTTATTATTGGTATCAGATCCCCATGAGGCTCCCCATACATATTCAGAAACCCAGATAGGACGTTTATATGTGTTATACCATCCTTCTAATGCATTATTCAAGTTCCATTCATTCCAATAACAGTGCATATCAAGAATGTCACAACGCCACCCACGGGCGTCAATTGAATCCATGAACTCACGTAGCCAGTTAAGACTGCCGTCATGTGATGACGGAGAACAAAGACGCATACCTGTTGCCATTAGATTCTCCCAATTGTTGAGTACGGTCTCAACGGATTGAGGGCTGTCATCGGCGCTGTTTCCCGGTTCGTTATTGGTCTGCATATGTGGAGAATATGTTACTCTACCGCACGCTGAAGCAGATGGATAGTCTTCATATATATGATGTGGGACACATTCGCAGTCTGGTCCGCGGTCGATACCTGTACCCCAGTCATAGCACCAAGTTACATTTAATGCAGTAATGGCTTCCTGATTTGTATCACTAGCCAAACCTTTTTTGGCGAAATTATACCATTCAAAAATTCTGTACGACGAAATATGTTGGTCTAGTACAATTGGTAACTCTGCAAATTCCAAATCTTCGTCAGCTGCAATGAAACATCTGCTATAACCACGTCCGGAAGGATTGTTGGCAAATGTCACCATATACCCTCTTTTTAATTTGAAACTGCGGATTCGATTGTTCAACTTACTGGTGGTAAGTGTATTCATATATCCGCTAGTATTTTCCAAACCAAAATCGTTTACAGATTCACCTCCAAAATTTTGTTCGGAATATACTGTTAAAGGTTTAATATCTTTGCTATATGGAAAAATAATAGCGCCTTCAGCATACATTCGGACTTGACAGTTTTCATCATTTACAGCTGCTTCACCGTTGATTGTGATGTATCCGAGATATCCAATCGCTTTGCTGGGGCGTATGTTTTTCAGGATGACAACTGCGTGTTCCGTGTTGGTAATATTGATGCTGCCGGTTGTTGTGAAAGGTTCTGTCTCGTTTGTGATAGTATAGTCAATATCGTCACTAAGCGTGATGGCTGTTGTCACTTGTTCGACAGTTGTTACTTCATTCTTGGCAAAAACTTGGCTACAGAATAATATAGCCATTAATATGCTTGTTGAAATTCTATTCTTCATGGTATTTTTATATCTTATTTAGTGTTAGGAAAAGCCTTGAGTAATCTTTTCAACTCTTTTTTGGTAATAGACATTACAGTACCATGGCGAGGAGTAAACATACCTTTGGTTTCTGTATTCTGTTTGAATGTAAATGTTTTTAAGTCTTTGCTTGTGCAGAACTGATAATGTCCGTTCATGTAGCAGTCATACATCAGAACCCAGTCACCATCAATCAGACGAAATACACCTCCACCTTCTACAGCTTCATTAGTTGTTTCGCAAGTTCCTTCTTGTAACTCCCATGTGGAGAAATCGTGTAAGTCTTTTGTAATGAATTGGCGGATGCCTTTTTTGCGATCTCCTTCTGTTTTAAAGAATACATGATAGTAACCATTTTCATCTTCAACAATATCTGTATCAATTGCTGCATTCTTGAAATCAAACAGAACTTGTGGTTCACCTTCTAAGTCACTAAAGTCTTCATTGGCATAAGCCCAATAAACTTTATCGTAAGGACATTTCCCATCATTTGTCAGAATAGAGAAGTAAACCATGTATTTCTTTGCTGTTTTATCATAAATAGTCTGGGGAGCCCATACGCGTGTGACATTTGCAAACATAGTGCCTGCATATTTTTCTGGAAAATGAACAGTATGATGTGCCCAGTTGATCATGTCCTTACTACGCATTAGGACCATACCGCGGTTAGAACTCCAACCTTCGCTGGCGCGCATATCTGTTACAACCATATAAAAATATCCGTCTTCTCCTCTTAAAATATGAGGGTCTCTCACCCCTTTTTTAAGTGAAATTGTATCAGAAGAAACTATGGGATTACCATCGTTTAGGGGAGTATAATTAAATCCGTCATAACTGATAGCATAACGAATTTGCTCTTCTTGAGGAGCATTACCAGTAAAATAAGTGAATAAATAGGCTGCTTTCTTTTTTGCATGCATCGTGTTTACGTTTGCGCACATTAATAAACCCAGCATGCCAGCTGAAAATAAAGTTTTTAAATTAGTTTTTCTCATGATTATGTATATCAGGTTAATGTTCAGTCCAAAAGTACTAAAAATACACGTCTAATTTAAGAAACAGAACCTTCAATTAAATATTATTAACTAATTCCTGCCCTTCCTTAATGACTCAGCAATAGCCCAATGTATAGCCGCTTCATCTTCTTTACCTATCTGTGAGAGAGCGTTTCCGAATAATTCATGTGATTTTGCATGATCAGGTCTTATCGAAATAGCTTTGTCAAAATCAAATGAAGCTAGTTCCGGCATATTGTTTGATAAATAATATTTACCTCTCTGATAGATTCCTTTAAATTGGGAAGGGCGAAGTCTTATAGCATGATTGAGACATTTTAATGCTTCTGTTTTTTCATCGAGAGTTTGAAGTGTGATACCTTTCCTTATCAATGCATCGTAATAGTCTGATTTAAGGTTTAAGGCTTTCTCGTAATTTGCAAGTGCTGCACGTGGATTGTTGGCTTGTGTGATGCACATGTTGCCCATTTCATAATATTCCGTGGCTAATAGTTCCATTTTTGCTTTATTTTCTTTAAGTTGTAATTTAAGTTGTTCGTTTTCGGAACGTAGCCGGTTGATTATTTGTAATTTTCTCGTGATAAATCTTTTAATATTAGGCTTTTCTAAATCGTAACGGCTGTGAATGGCTTTGAAAAAATGGTTGATGAATTCTGTAAAATTACCTTTATCGAATTCATTAATACTGGCAATATATTCAATGTCAGCTTGAGCTATTTTCATGGCTTGCGCAATTGCTTTTTCATCGTTAAATAATTGAGAGAATCTGATGATTTCTGGTTTTACAAAAATATCCGATCTGTTAATGTCTTTTTTCAGAAAAATACCTTCAAGAGAGGTACATCGGCTGAGAGCTACGTATGCTTGACCACCAGCAAAAACTCCTCCAGTGAAATCGATAGTAACTTTTCGGAAAGTAAGTCCTTGACTTTTGTGGATGGTTATAGCCCAAGCTAACCGAATTGGAAATTGGATGAAAACGCCTAGTTCCTCTTCCTCAATTTTATGTTCTTGCTCATTATATGTATAGCGTAAATTGCTCCATCTTTCACGTATGACATCAACTTCGTTGCCGTTTTCCATAATAACGCAGAGGTGTTCTCCATCATTGTCTATTGATGAGATGATGCCAAGACTGCCATTAACCCATCGTTTTTGTGGGTCATTCTTGACAAAAATGACTTGTGCTCCAACTTTTAGTTCAAGAGAGATTTGTGTAGGTAAAGAAGATTCAGGAAATTCACCTTTGATTTCTCCAGTAAATATTTTAGATTCTCCTTCGATGGCATAAAGTTCTTTTTGATTAATATAGTCAACATTCTCACGTCTCGTTGCTAATGTGATATTCAGGTCATTAGAAAGCTTTGAAGATATTCCGATATTTTTATGACGTGTGTTGAGTAATTGTAGATCAGATGGAGTTACCGTATTATGGCGTATATGGTCTAATACGGCAATAAAAGCTTTATCTTTTTGCCTGTAGACCTTTTTCAACTCAATGCAAACTAGCTTGATTTCACTGAAAACATGGGCCGCAAAGAAATACGGATTGGGATAGAAATGATTGAGAATGTCGCGTTCTTCGCTTTTGATAACAGGTTCAAGTTGAAAAATATCTCCAACAAATAACATTTGTTTTCCACCAAATGGTTCTCGCATGCGGTGACTGTAAACTCTTAATATTTTATCAATGAAGTCTATAATGTCTGCTCTCACCATTGAGATTTCATCAATGATAATTAATTCAACTTCTTCTATCAGTTTTTTGTGAGTTGAGTTATATTTCAGGTATTCTCGTATTTTCCTGAAACTAAATCTCGGATCGTCAGGTAAAAGTGGATGGAATGGTAGTTTGAAGAAACTATGCAAAGTATTGCCGCCAACATTAATGGCGGCAATACCTGTAGGAGCTAAAACAACATGTTTTTTCTTTGTATGTTCACAGATATATTTCAGAAGTGTTGATTTACCAGTTCCTGCTTTACCGGTAAGAAAGACTGAACTACGGGTAAACTGAATCAGTTTCAGCGTGTTCTGAAACTCTGGATTATTGATGTCTAAATCATTATTCGTCACTGAGTTGTTCTTGATTCAACGTAGCTTCGGTTGGTTCGTTTTCTGGTAATATATCTTCTTCTTCATTTTGCTCGCTCTCTCCGACTGGCGTTTCCAGGTTTAAAGAATCAGCAGATATACTCAGAGAGTCTGGCTTCTCATCTACATAATAACCGCTACAAACATAGCAGCTACGATCTATGTCCTCTTTCGGTGAGGTAGGAAATTTAACTCTGTACTTTGCCAATCTTTCGTCAAGGAGTACCTTTTGTATAAAGTTTCCGAAGATAGGAAGTGCTGTACGACTGCCTTGTCCCAAAGCGCCAGTCCTAAAATGTATACTGCGATATTCACCGCCGACCCAGGCTCCGCCGACTAATTTGGGCGTTACGCCAACAAACCACGCATCAGAATGATTGTTAGAAGTACCTGTTTTTCCACCAAAATCGCACCATTGTAATACGGGGTGGATGTAGCTCCATAATGCAGCTGTAGTTCCGCCTCGTTCTGTTAGCCCTCCTCTCAGAAGCTGTTGCATGAAGAATGCGGACCGATAAGGGATCGCTTGCGTTTCATCGAGTTTGGCAGAATAGATTTCATTACCGTCTCTATCAAGGATGCGGGTTACCATGATTGGCATATTAACTTTTCCATCATTGATAACTGTACAATAACCATTGACAAGTTCAAGTAGATTGACATCTGATGCACCTAAACTGAGTGATGGTGTTTCATGTAACGGGGAAACTATACCCATAGCGTGAGCTGTGTTTGCAACATTGTGTATCCCCATTTCATAACCTAATTTGACCGCTATACTATTTATACTTTGAGCGAAAGCTGATTTTAAAGGAATGTTGGCACCAGAGAATCGACCATTTGCATTATGCGGTGTCCACATTTTTACTTCACCGTGTACTGTATCTGGATATTGTTGCCATTCATCAACACGACAATCACACGGTGTGAGACCTTGATTCATAGCTTCTGTATAAACAAATAGTTTAAATGTTGAGCCTGGCTGACGCATTGCTGTTACTTTGTCGTACTTCCATGAATCAAAATCGATATCACCAACCCATGCTTTTACTTCACGGGTGTCAGGTTCCATTGCAATAAAGCCACAATGCATGAATTTAACCATATAACGGATTGAATCCATTGTACTTAGCATTTCTTTTTTAGGCCCGTTATAATCGAAAACTGTAACTTCATGAGGAAGATTCAGATAAAATGTAATGGAATCTGGTGAGTTTGGGTATTTATTAACCAGATATTTATATTCAGTCGTTTTTTTAGCAAGATCTTCTATGAAATTTGGAATTTCTTGGTGCTGTTCATTTTGCCATGGAGGAGTATTTCCCCAATGATTTTTAAAACGCTCTTGAATAATTTTCATTTGCTGGAGTGCTGCCTCTTCTGCATATTTTTGCATTCTGGTATCTAGCGTCGTATAAATTTTTAATCCGTCTGCGTATAAATCCAGTTTATTGTCTGGACCGGACCCGGCGATGAGCCCTTTTTCGCATAGCATATCGATATATTCTGTTAATGCGGCACGAAAATAAGGGGCAATACCATCATAATTCCGTTCCATTCCCTTTGAGCTGACTATCATTGGGATATTTTTAATTGAGTCAAGTTGTGCTGCAGTTGCTTTTTTACCATTGATGATCAGATGGTCATGTTCATATAAGTTTGTTAGAACAACGTTGCGTCTTTTAGTACTGTTCTTTGGATTTAACCTTGGATTATAGCTAGATGTCGCTTTTAGTAAACCGACTAATGTTGCAGCTTGCTCATATGTAAGATTGTCGGGTGTTGTATTGAAATAAGTTTTACAAGCTGTTTTTATTCCGAATGAATTACTGCCAAAATCAACAGTGTTGAAATACATCGTTAGAATTTCTTCTTTACTGAACAGCATTTCAAGTTTGACAGCTACAATCCATTCCTTTGCTTTCATCACAAGAATCTTTACTCCCGGTATTTTTCCTAAAAGTCCGGTTGAATATTGAGTACGTACTCGAAACAGATTCTTTGCTAATTGTTGAGTTATGGTACTGGCACCACGTGCATGTCCGCCTGCCATATCTTTGACGGCTGCGAATAATCCTTTAAAATCTATACCATGGTGATGGTAGAAACGTTCATCCTCAGTATCAATTAGGGTCTGTATGATAATAGGGGATATTTCTTCATATTCTACAGGAGTACGGTTTTCATTAAAAAACTTACCAATCAAAATACTGTCAGAACTATATATTTCTGATGCTTCGCTGGTTATTGGATTCTTTATTTCTTCAATACCAGGTGATTTGCCAAATAGATATAAGAAATTAATATCTACAGCACCAAGTAATAGTATAATGGCTAATATAAATGTTACTGTGTAACTGATAGTTTTTTTATACCAAGGGCCTTTATACAGGCTTATGATCTTTTTACCGCAAGATCTTATTTTGTTTTTCAATTGATTATAATTGAATATAGGCTTGTCCTGCTTCATATTTGTTCGTTTTATCTATCGTAAAAATAAGAAAAACTTTATTTGGTTAGTTCGTTTTCGATAAAATTCTTGATAGATTCTTTATCGTTTGGGTGAAACCATCTTATTTTAGGGTCTTTTCTGTACCATGTCATTTGTTTACGTGAGTAAATTCGAGTGTTTTGCTTGATTTTTTCAATTGCTGTTTCATAAGGCCAATTCCCATCAAGATATTGGAATATTTCTTTGTATCCGACCGTATTGAGTGCATTGCAATTTCTGAATGCTGCAACGCGTTTAACCTCATCAATCAGTCCGTTTTTTATCATTGCTTCAACGCGTTGATTGATTCTGTCATATAGTTCTTCACGTTCACGTTGGAGACCTATTTTTATAATATCAAATGGGCGTTTTTTGTTTTGACGAGTTCTGAATGAAGAGTAGGGTTTGCCTGTCATGTAACAAACTTCTAAGGCGTGGATAACACGTTTGGGATTCTTTGTATCAACAATTTTATAGTAATCTGGATCTAGGAGTTTAAGCTCTTGGCACATAACTTCTAAACCTTCTTGTTTATATCGTTCTAATATATGTACACGTATTTCATTGTCAATCGTGGGCATATCATCTATTCCTTTGCAGACAGCATCAATATACATCATGCTTCCTCCTGACATTAATGCATAATTTTGTGTTTTAAATAAATTTTTAAGTAATGCTATAACGTCAGTTTCAAATTGTGCTGCACTATAGTAATCGGTTAGGTTTAGAGTTCCTACAAAATAATGCTGTATTCGAAGTTGTTCTTCAGGAGTCGGTGCTGCAGTTCCAATAGGTATGTCTTTAAATATCTGTCTGGAATCTGCATTAATGATTGAAGTATGAAGAAACTCAGCCAAAGATAGGCTGAGTTCCGTTTTACCGACACCAGTCGGTCCTATTAATACAATAAGTTTATGTTTCATTAATCAGGAATAAGGGTTGCCATCGCTGATTTCAAAACCGTCAGGATCGAATTCTTCACTGTCGAAGTCATCGCTTCCGTAGAAATCTTCTTGAAGATCTTCACGCTTTTTCTCTGTACCGGATTTTTCTGTTTCTTCGTAGTCTAAATACTGTTTTGGTGCATTCCCATGTTGACGACTACAAATTGGTTTTTCTTGCGGCTTTCCAAATATAATCTCAGATAATTCAATGAAAAACATACGTTCTTCAACTGGATCAAAAACAAATATCAAGCGTTGTTTTTCGTCTTCTATCAAATCACTGAGGTGGGTTTCTTTCATGAGATAAATGTCTTCGTCAGAGCGGTTTAATCCCATATCTTCGAGTAATACTTCTTGTTCTTGTTCCCAATGATTATTGCAGATATAGAAACTGGTCAGCTGGCTGTTATCATATCCACATGAAGATAAAATGATTTCTTGAAAATCATAAAATGTCGCATCTGCGTCAATTTTAATTTCTCGGATAAAATCATCAACTTCGTTTGAAATAACTGTAAAGCGATAAACCATAGCTTTTTAATCATTTGATTAATGAACGAATCCTCGTTTTGAATTTTCGATAAAATTGACTATATAGTCAACTTCTTTACACTGCGGAATTTCTGTGCGTATCTTTTCAAGAGCGTCTTTAAGCTGTAGCCCGCTTTGGTAGATGATACGATAAGCGTTGTGAATATTTTCAATTAACTCGTTGCTGAAATTTCGTCTTCTTAGTCCTACCAAGTTGAGTCCGCAATATGCAGCAGGATCTCGAGCACAAATGGTAAAAGGAGGAACGTCTTGGCTAAATCTTGTCCCGCCGCCAACCATTGTATAACCTCCTACGCGGCAAAACTGATGCATCAGTACACCGGCACTTAAAATAGCGTTGTCATCAATCACGGTTTCACCGGCAAGTTTTGTACTGTTACCTATGATACATCCGTTACCAACATATGCATCATGCGCAACATGCATGCCTTCCATCAGTAAGTTATTACTTCCAACGTAGGTGCGGCCTTGTGCTGCTGTTCCGCGGTTGATAGTAACATTTTCACGGATTTTATTGCGGTCTCCTATGATAGCAGTAGTGTCCTCGCCTCTAAATTTTAAATCTTGTGGGATAGCACTAATGACAGCACCAGGGAAAATAATGTTTTCGTTTCCTATGCGTGCACCATATAAAACGGTAACACTGTTCATCAGTACATTGTTATCTCCAATAACAACATTCTTGTCAATATAGCAGAATGCTCCGATTTCGCAGTTTTCTCCTATCTTTGCTTCAGGATGAATATAGGCTAGTGGACTTATTTTGCTCATAAACTATTTGTTTTTAACGATTTGCGCAGTTAATGTGGCTTCAGTAACAATGTTCTCGCCGACAAAAGCATAGCCTCTCATTGAAGAGATACCGTGACGTAATGGCGCTAATATTTCAACTTTAAAGATCAAAGTATCTCCTGGTACTACTTTTTGACGGAATTTGACTTGATCTATTTTTAGGAAATATGTGCTCCAACGTTCGGGTTCTTCTAAAGAGTTTAAGACAAGCAATCCGCCTGCCTGTGCCATTGCTTCTATTTGAAGAACACCTGGCATTACGGGTTCCTGTGGAAAATGTCCTTGAAAAAATGGTTCATTACCAGTGACATTTTTTATTGCAACTATTGATGTTGGTCCTAATTCAATCACTTTATCTACCAATTGCATAGGAAAACGATGTGGCAGTAATTGGCGGATACGGTTAATATCCATTACTGGAGCTTCGTTGCAGTCATATCCTGGTGATTGTATTTCATGAGCACGTATCTCTTTACGTATTAGTCTTGCAAATTTATTGTTGATTGTATGTCCTGGGCGTGTTGCTATTATACGTCCTTTAATAGGCTTGCCTATTAATGCCATGTCCCCAATGATATCGAGCAATTTATGACGTGCGGGTTCATTCTCCCAGACTAATGGCTTATGGTTCAAATAACCTTTAACCGTTGCGTCATGATGTGGCACGCCAATGTTATCGGCTAATTTATCCAGTTTTTCTTGTGACATCTCATTCTCATATATCACAATGGCATTATCTAAATCACCGCCTTTTATCAGACCTGCAGCATGAAGCTGTTCTACTTCACGTACAAATACAAATGTACGGCTTGGAGCTATTTCTTTCTCGAAATCACCCATATTGTCCAATGTCGCAAATTGGCTGGATAATACTTTTGACTGGAAAGCAATCATTGTGGTAATGCTGAATTCTTCATCCGGTAAAATCGTGATGCAAGATCCGGTTTCTTCGTCTTTGACTTCTAATTTCTTACGAATAATATAGTAGTCTTTTACAGCGTTCTGTTCTGCGATTCCTACACGTTTTATCTGATCAACATAGATTTCAGCACTTCCGTCTAGAATTGGTACTTCTGGTCCATTAACCTGAATCAGACAGTTATCAACTCCCATTGCGTAAAGAGCTGCTAATGCATGTTCTACAGTACTACATTTAGCTTCTCCTCTTGCAAGGACGGTTCCTCTAGTTGTTTCAACGACATTTTCTGCGACAGCATCAATAATAGGCATGCCGTCTAAATCTATACGTTGTATCTTGTATCCGTGATTTTCAGGAGCTGGATTAAAGGTTACGGTTAAGTTCAAACCGGTATGTAATCCTTTTCCACACAGGGAAAAACTGCCTTTAAGTGTTTTTTGTTTTAGCATAGTGTTTCGTGTTACTTATTCATCTGGTTAAGTAAAGCTTTAAGTTCTTCAACCTCCTTCGTAAGTCGGTTAACGGTGGCGTACATGTCTGGTAAGTTTTTAAACACAACGCTAGAACGTGCAAAATTTTTCGCATCGATTGCCGGTGAACCTTGAACTGTTACATTACCTTTGCGAATACTGCCTGCAATACCTGCTTGCGCACCGGAATATACTTTATCTCCAATAACTGCATGTCCTGCAATACCTACCTGGCCGCCAAACATACACCATTTTCCTATTTTTGTCGAACCTGCAACTCCAACTTGTGCTGACATTACGGTATTTTCTCCGACTTCCACATTATGTGCGATCTGAACCAAATTGTCCAATTTTACACCGTCGTGTACATATGTTGATCCCATGGTAGAACGGTCAACACAAGAGTTCGCACCTATTTCGACTCCATCTCCAATAGTAACGATACCAATTTGTGGAATCTTCTCGTAGCCGTTTTCTGCAGGTGCAAAGCCAAAACCATCAGCACCGATTACGCAGCCAGAATGTAAAATAACGTTGTTTCCGATTTTACAGTCATGATATACAGAGACATTAGCATAAAGAATACTATTGCTGCCAACAGAAGCGTTGTCTCCAATGGTGGTATGTGGATAAATCTGTGTGCCTTTTCCGATTTTTACATTTTCGCCGATAAAAGCAAATGGTCCTATGTAGCAATCTTCTTCAACGGTTGCAGTCGGAGCAATAAAAGCCAAAGGATCAATACCTTTTTTCTTCGGCTTGCTCATTTCATACAAGGTTAGAAGTTTGGCTATGGCTTCATAGGCATTAGGAACTCGGATCAATGTTGTATTAACAGCTTTCTCCAATTGTAAGGCTGCATCGATTAGTACGATGCTAGACTTCGTTTCATAAATGTAATGAATGTATTTGGGATTTGACAGAAATGAAATGGCCCCAGGTTGTCCTTCTTCTATTTTCGCAAAAGTATTGACCGTGGCATTTTCATTGCCTTCTACTGTTCCCTGAATGAACTCAGCTATTTGCTTAGCGGTAAATTCCATAATTTGATAACTTGTCATTACTAATTTTGCAAATTTCGCAAAAAAAAATGATATACACTATATTTTTTATTAATAAAATTAGCCTTATTTCATATTTTACAGTGTTGATTCTGGATGCGAAAAGAAAGGTTGCTGATGGCGTAATGCAGTTATAATTTGCAGATTGTTTTTGTGTCTTTTCTAAGTTGAATAAAAAAAGTAATCAGCAAAATCCTTCTTTAAAGTAAAGAGTGCTTTTGCTGATTACATTATTAGGGGTAGCTATAAATAAGCTGAGCTTTCTTATAAACTGTTTGTCTGTTAAAGAATCGTTTTCAATAATTCGGCCATTTGTTGTTGCACTTCATGGGCTTTTTCACTAGCTGTTTGTGCAAAGAGTGGGGTTGGATCTGCATAAATAATAGCACGGCTACTATTGACTATGAGTCCACATTGCTTGTTCATGCCATATTTGCATACTTCCTCAAGAGAGCCTCCTTGCGCACCGATACCTGGTACTAAGAGAAAATGGTCTGGTACAATTTTTCTTATGTCTTCAAACATTTTACCTTGTGTGGCACCAACAACGTACATCATGTTGTCTGCGTTACCCCAAGTTTGACTTTTCTTTAGAACTTTTTCGAATAAGCGTTCGCCTTCTTTATCAGATGTTAGCTGAAAGTCGTGTGAACCTTTATTGCTTGTCAATGCGAGCACAATAACCCATTTATTTTCATATTTAAGAAATGGTGTAACACTGTCTTCTCCCATGTATGGAGCAACAGTAAGGGCGTCTAATTGCATTTCCTCAAAAAATGTACGTGCATACATGGCAGAGGTGTTGCCTATATCTCCACGTTTTGCATCGGCAATGATAAATTGTTCGGGATAGAAATCATTAAGATATTTAATAGTCTTCTCAAAAGAAATCCAACCTTTTACGCCTTGACTTTCATAGAACGCTAAATTGGGCTTGTATGCGATACAATAAGGAGCTGTAGCGTCAATTATGGCTTTGTTGAATGAGAAGATGGGGTCTTCCTCGTTAAGAAGATGCTCTGGAATCTTTTTGATGTCTGTATCCAAACCTACGCAGAGGAATGATTTTTTTTGCTTTATATTTTCAAATAGCTGTTGTCTGTTCATAATTGTATATTTTAAAGTTCGCTTTCTTTTAATCTTTCTGCATTCTCGGCAACAATTAACTGGTCTATGCAATCTTGAATATTTCCATCCATAAATGATGGCAGATTTTGCATATTATAGCCAATACGATGGTCGGTTATACGGCTTTGTGGATAATTATATGTTCTGATTTTAGCAGAACGGTCACCAGTTGAGACCATTGTTTTTCGCTTACTTGCGATATCGTCCAGATATTTCTGATGCTCTTTGTCGTATATGAAAGTTCTCAAACGTGCTAATGCACGTTCTTTATTTTTAGGTTGATCGCGTGTTTCTGTACATTCAATAAGAATCTCTTCTGTTTCCCCTGTGTTCGGGTTCTTCCACATATATCTGGCACGTACTCCGGATTCTACTTTGTTGACATTCTGTCCGCCGGCACCACTGGAGCGGAATGTATCCCATTTTATTTCTCCTTCGTTGATTTCAACATCAAATTCTTGAGCCTCGGGTAGCACTGCAACAGTAGCAGCTGATGTATGCACACGTCCTTGGGTTTCAGTAGCGGGGACGCGTTGAACACGATGTACCCCCGATTCATATTTCAGAGTGCCATAAACCTTTTCGCCGGTGACACTGAAGATGATTTCTTTAAATCCTCCTGCTGCTCCTTCTGTAAAACTGGAAACAGCCACTTTCCAGCCTTTTGTTTCACAGTACTTTGAATACATGCGAAATAAGTCTCCTGCAAATAGGGCAGCTTCGTCACCTCCGGTTCCTCCACGGATTTCCATAATCACGTTCTTGTCGTCTTCAGGGTCCGCAGGTACAAGTAATAGTTTAATTTCTTCTTCAAGTTGAGGAATCTTTTTTTCGGTTTCGGCTAATTCTTCGCGAGCCATTTCTTTCATTTCAGGATCGCTTTCAGTCGAAATCATTTCTTTTGCTTCTTGTTGAGCGTTCAGACAGTCCATATAGGATTTACGGGCTTTCATGATGTTGCTCAGATCCTTATACTCTTTGGTTAATTTTACATAGCGTTTTTGATCGCTGATGACATGAGGATCCGTAATGAGTGTAGATACCTCTTCATATCTGCTGACCAAACCATCAAGTTTCTCTAAGAGTGTATTATTTTCTGCCATAATTGAATTTTTCTGACTGCAAAGATAGTGATTTTATGGCAGGTATGAGGTTGTTTTCTGATAAAAACATGAATTTAAAATAAAAAAGCCCACATCTGTTTTTATTTATTGTCAGATGCGGGCTCATTAAATAGTCTTGAATTCTTAGTATTTAAATTCTCCGAATTCGCTGCGTATAACAAGAGAACGTTCTCCTTCTTCAATGTGTCCGATAACTTGTGCGTCTATATTGAAGCTTTTACTTATGGCGATAATTTTATCAGCCTGTTCCGGTGCCACATAAATCTCTAGGCGATGTCCCATATTGAATACCTTATACATCTCAGCCCAATCAGTTCCACTTTCTTTAGCGATGGCTTTAAATAAAGGAGGTACTGGGAACATGTTATCTTTAATCACTTTGCAGTTTTCTCCTACAAAATGCAATACTTTTGTTTGTGCTCCGCCTGTGCAATGCACCATTCCATGGATTTCCGGTCTCAGTTCATCCAATATTTTTTTAATGACAGGTGCATAGGTTCGTGTTGGAGAAAGTACAAGTTTTCCTGCGTTTACCGGAGCGCCTTCTACGGGATCGGTTAATTTATAACTGCCGCTGTATACAAGATCCTCGGGTACGGCTTTGTCGTAACTTTCTGGATATTTTTCAGCGAGATATTTTGCAAATACGTCGTGGCGTGCGCTGGTAAGACCATTACTGCCCATACCGCCATTATATTCTTTTTCATAAGTGGCTTGTCCGCAGCTGCTCAAACCTACGATTACATCGCCGGGACGTATGTTGGCATTATTAATAACATCGCTGCGTTTCATGCGGCAAGTTACAGTTGAATCGACAATGATAGTACGTACCAAATCTCCAACATCAGCAGTTTCTCCGCCTGTAGCATAGATACCGATGCCCATTTTACGCATATCTGCTAAAAGCTCGTCTGTTCCGTTGATAATTGCGCTGATGACCTCGCCTGGTATCAGCATCTTATTACGGCCAATGGTGGATGAAACAAGGATGTTGTCAACAGCGCCTACACAGAGAAGGTCGTCTGTGTTCATAATCAGGGCGTCCTGGGCAATACCTTTCCATACGGATAAATCACCGGTTTCTTTCCAGTACATGTAGGCTAATGACGATTTTGTGCCGGCACCGTCAGCATGCATGATGTTGCAGTATTCCGGGTCGCCTCCCAAAATGTCAGGGATAATCTTACAGAAAGCTTGGGGAAAAATACCTTTGTCAATGTTCTTGATGGCGTTGTGTACGTCTTCTTTGGCTGCCGACACACCGCGCATCATATAGCGCTGGTTGCTCATATTCTTAATCTTTTTGATTGATTGTTTTTGTGTTACAAAAATACGGAAAAACTTTGGAATAATCAACGAAAAACGGAAGAATAGTGTGTTTAAGACTGTCAGTTGGTATATCTTAAAGTGAATTAATCCCTCTTCTTTTGACTAAATTATGGAGAGTTGGAGAAAATAATTCATCGTCTGATGAGGTAGTCTGTGTTTATTGTCGGACTTTGTCCCCAATATTCCCAAAAGGAAAATAGCCCTTTGCCTCCCAATTCGGTGCTGTTCCTAATTTGTGAGAACTGAATGTACATGTCGTTTAACGTAGTGAAGTTGGCACGGTTGCCGGGAGTGGGATCAAAAGCTACCCATCCGCAGTCTTTCATGTATACTTCGCCCCATGAATGCGCCGCTCCTTTTTTATTATTTGTCTGTACCGAGACACCATAGGTGTGACGTGCCGGGATACCGGAAGCTCGGCACAGTGCCACGAAAAGGTCGGTGTATTCTGTGCAGTCGCCCCGCTTAAGGGATAGCATCCCCAAGGCTCCGATACTGTAGTCGCGCGGGGTGTAAGTAAAGTTTTTCTGTGTATAGTAAAATATGTTCTTTATCGTTTCTGCTTCTGTGTCTCCTTTCAGTTCTGCGGCTATAGCTCTTATCCAGGGCGAATCACTGTCGATGTAGTTTTCAGCTTTCAGCCAGGCTGATAAATCTTCGTCGTGTGCTGTCGGTTGTTTGCGGCATGTTGCATAATCGTGGGCATATACTGTTCCCTTGATTCTTATGACGAGTTGTTGTCTGGATGGCGAGGGGGTAAAATCATATAAGGCATACTTGTCAGTTTCGCTGAAATAAATAAAATCCGGTTCTATGTTGAATTCGATATCCTCAATATGTTGAAACCCAGACACGCTTTGCGGCAGTACGATTTTAAGGCGTATGCGGTTGCAAGTGCTGTCGGAGTGTATGGTGTAATGTATTCTTAAATCGAAATCTTGGCTTTTTGTTTGAGCCTGCAAGCCCAAATAGCAAAACAGGGAAACGAGTAGGAAAATAGGTTTCATTGACTTGATTATAAGGATGAAAGATGCATTGTGATAATAGTTCCCATCCCGACAATATGTATAAATATGTTCGGGATGGGAGTGGACAGAGTTTTTAAAATTCCACTTTGGGGGCTTCTTCCGTTCCGGAAGAGGCTTCGAATTTTTCTTTCTTGCTGAATCCGAACATGCCGGCGAACAGATTGTTGGGGAATTTCCTGATCAGCACGTTATAATCTTGAACCGCTTCGTTGTAGCGTTTTCTTGCTTCGGTAATACGGTTTTCAGTTCCTTCCAGCTGGGCTTGGAGTTCAGAAAAGTTTTCGTTGGCGCGCAGTTCCGGATAGTTCTCAGTAATGGCTAATAGCTTGCCGAGTGCAGAACTGACTGCGCCTTGTGCTTCCTGATACTCTTTCAGTTTGTCAGCTGTCAGGTTGGCGGGATCGACGGTGATCTGAGTAGCTTTGCTTCTTGCTTCTACCACGGCTTCAAGCGTAGAGCTTTCGTGTTGGGCATAACCTTTTACTGTACTGACTAAATTGGGGATGAGGTCCGCTCTACGCTGATATTGCGCTTCTACATTGCTCCAAGCCGTTGATACGGCCTCGTCTTTCTCCACCATCGTATTATATGTGCAGCTGTTCAGCAGCAACATAAAAAATAGTGCCATGATGCTGGCCATCCATGTCTTTTTCTTCATTTTGTTGAGTTTTATAAGTTAGTATTATAATTCCGTCAGGATTTGTGAACAGATATCTGTCAGAATCGTCCGCCTGAACCTCCTCCACCGAAACTGCCTCCTCCAAAAGAACCACCATTGAAACCTCCTCCGAAGGAACTTCCAAAGCCTCTGTGAAATGGCCCGGCTATTGGTGGAAAGCCTCCGAATCCGGAGCCGTTATCCCAAGGTTCATCATGTGTACGGGTAAATGTTTTGCCACAATGTGAGCAACGGAATGTTTCTTTATGATGTTCTATAAATTGAAGTTTGTCAATGGTGATTTGACTGTCTATTCTGTAAATGTTTGATTTACCGCAGAAAGGGCAAGAATTCCTTTTCTTATTTTTATACCAGGAAAGAATCATAATTCCCAAGAATAATCCAAAGAAAGTAAACACTGCGGGAATTCTGTTTTTTGAATTTTGTTTTATGGGGGTATTTACAAGTGAGGCGTCATCAAGAATAATACCACAAACAGCCTCAGTTGTATGTAACATAGCTTCATCCCAAAGGCTTTTTTTTAGGAAGGGAACCATTCGCCGGTTTTCAATTCGTCGGCAGATAGCGTCCGGAAGAGTTCCTTCAAGTCCTTCGCCTGTTAATATCTGGTAACATCTGTCTTTTGTGGCAAGTAAAATGATTAATCCGGTGTTTTCTTTGTTCCCGATTCCATATTTATTTCCTAATGTAATGGCAAAATCGTAACAGTCACCGCCTTCAATGCTTTCTACAACGATAGCTAATGATTGCACACCCTTCTCCTTTTCCAGACGGTAAAGCATGGAGTCCATTTGTGCTGTGGTTGCTGTTGAAAGTATATTGTCTGGATTTATAACATGTTTGGTTCTGTCTTGAAGATAAGGTATAGGCAGGTTGTCCGGATTATAAGTTGCGGCATCCGTTTGATTTAAAAAAACGATAAAAAAGGAAATGAATAAGGTGAGAAATATTGTTCTCATAATATGAATTTATCTGTTTGGTCCTGGAAAATTACGATATTCTTTTTAATGATTATATTTGTTGACGAACTTTTTGACATAGTTCGTGTATTCTTTAGGAAATTTAAAGTAAGATTCGGCATGAGCAACACCGGGTACACGCCAATATTCCTTTGGTCCTTTATAATTAGCATATAAAGTGTCTCCCATCCATGTCGGCACAAAATTATCAGCATCACCATGTATAAAAAGCATGGGATAATGACTTTTCTTAATTTGTTCTAAAGGTGATGCTTCTTTGAAATTCCAGCCATAACGCAATTGTGTTATCCAGCTTGTAATGTGGAGTAGTGGAAATTCAGGTAATGAGAATTGGTTATATAATTCTTTGCTGTATTCATCCCATACTGATGTGTAACCACAGTCTTCAATAAAACAGTTGACATAGTTTTTCTGTGGTTCTCCACTTACACACATGGTTGTTGCAGCTCCCATGGAAATACCATGTACAACCATTTGAGTCGTTGTTTCTCCAGTTGAATCAGGGACAGAAAATATTTGATTGGCAATATCCATCCATTTTATAACATCTTTCCTGTCCAGCCATCCCATCTGGATATGTGTACCCTCACTCGTTCCGGAATAGCGAAGCTCGGGAAGTAATACATTATAGCGTAAGTCATGATTATACAGATAAGCTATGTGAAGCATTCGCACTGCATTATCTGTATATCCATGTACGACAACTGCCGTGTTTGGGGTTACACTATCGGCATAAATATATAAGGCATGAAGCCGTGTCTGGTCATCGGCTGTAATAAAAGTGTCACGCAGTGCTTTATGTTTATTCAGACTGTCTACCCAGTTATGAAGAATCGGGTATTTGGCATACATATATTTGTAAGAGTCTTCGTGATTCTTTCCACGTTCATTGCCTTGTGCTTCTAAGGCGTACCATTGCATATAGAATGCGGCGCTTATAAGAATGATAATACCTGACAGAATAATTGTGGTGGTTAGAAGAATATACTGACGTCTGCGTGTCTGTTTCATGGTTTATTTTTCATGAGTCCATAAATCCCATCCTGCGTAAGCCTGCAAAATGAGCATTTCAAGTCCGTTTTTAGTAATGGCGCCATTAGCTTTTCCTTTTTTTAGGAATAAGGTTTCATCCGGATTGTATATTAAATCATAAAGGAGGTGGTCCGGTCCGATTTGGTCGTATGGAATGTCTGGACATTCTTCAGTGTGCGGAAACATTCCTACTGGCGTACAATTTACGATAACATGGTATTCAGCCATTAGTTCGGCTGAAAGTTGTTCGTAAGTCAGCATGCCTGCTTGTTCGCGACGGCTAACCAGTTTGGTTTCCAGGCCAAGTTCTTTTAAACCGTAATTGACTGCTTTTGATGCGCCTCCTGTACCTAATATTAATGCTTTTTTATGATGTGATTCAAGGAGTGGCTCTATGGATTGCATAAAACCTATAACATCAGTATTATAACCTTTGAGGAAAGGTGCACCATGTCTTCGTGTTACGCAGATCACATTAACGGCACCTATTTTGCGGGCTTCTTCACTTATTTCATCTAAGAAAGAAATAACTTTCTCCTTATATGGTATTGTGACATTTAATCCACGTAATGTAGCATTTTCTGCGATGATGTCTTGAAATAGTGAGATAGAAGGGATTTCGAAGTTAAGATATTCGGCGGCAATATTCTCATTTTGAAATTTCTCATTGAAGAAGTCCATGGAAAAAGAATGCTTCAAAGGATAGCCGACTAAACCATAAGTATCCATAATAGTAAAAGTTATTTGGTCGCTAAATACATGGTACAGATGCCAAAAGTGAAGCGTCTGAACCAGACCGTGTTGAATCCGGCTTTTTGAATAATTTTCTGCATGACTTCTCCTTGTGGAAAGGCAGCCATAGTTGCCGGAAGATAGGTGTAAGCGCTGGCGTCTTTTGACACTAATTTACCAACGGTAGGCATAACGATACGTGCATAAAGGCTGAAAAGCTGTTTCATTGGGAATTTGTTCGGTGAACTTAATTCTACGATTAACAAATGTCCCCCGGGTTTTAAAACCCTGTACATTTCCTGCAGCCCTTTGTCTAAATCTTCAAAGTTACGTACTCCGTATGCTACGGTCACTGCGTCAAAACTGTTGTCAGAAAATGATAGGGCAGTACAATCCTCGCGTTTAAAAGAGATTATTTTGTCAAGTCCAAGCGATTTTACCTTTTCGCGGCCTATTTGCATCATGCCTTCTGATATGTCTGCGCCGATAAGTGTTTCAGGTTGAAGACGTTTTGCGGAAAGAATGGCAAAATCTCCTGTTCCGGTAGCAATATCCAAAATGGTTTGAGGAGAATACGGCTGTAAGGAATCTATCGCAGTTCTACGCCAGTTTTTGTCTATGCCAAGAGATAGAAAATGATTAAGCGTGTCATAAGAGTGAGCAATATGGTTGAACATCTGTTCTACTTGCTCACCCTTATGGCCGACGCTTTTATATGGCTTTATTTTTTCTTGTTCGTACACAGCAGTGTGATTACTTGTGATTGTTCAAGTATTCTGTCACATTCTTTTCGATACGGGCTGCAAGATCATCGTGGTCGTCTGCTTTACAGAATTTTTCACCGACAATACCCTCGTAAAGTTCAATGTAACGGTCAGAAACACTGTTTACATATTCGTCAGTCATTTCCGGAACCTGCTGTCCTGCCTGTCCCATAAAATTATGGTCAATCAGCCATTGACGGACAAATTCTTTTGACAGCTGTTTCTGTGCTTCTCCCTTTTCAAATTTTTCCTGATAACCTTCAGCATAGAAATAACGGCTGGAGTCCGGAGTGTGGATTTCGTCAATCAGATATATTTTGCCGTCTTTCTTACCGAATTCGTATTTCGTGTCAACTAAGATTAAACCTTTCTGGGCTGCCATTTCTGTTCCGCGCTCGAACAAAGCATACGTATATTTCTCCATGAGTTCATAATCTTCTTTGCTTACGATGCCTTGAGCAATAATTTCTTCTTTAGAAATGTTTTCATCATGACCGGCATCTGCTTTGGTTGTCGGAGTAATGATGGGTTGGGGGAATTTTTGGTTCTCTTTCATACCCTCAGGTAATTTTACACCGCAAAGTTCACGACATCCCTTTTGATATTCACGCCATGCAGAACCTGTCAGATAACCGCGGATAATCATTTCAACACGGAAACCTTCACATTTTAGACCAACTGTTACCATAGGGTCTGGAGTTGCCAGTTTCCAGTTTGGTACAATGTCACTTGTAGCATCTAGGAATTTGGCTGCAATCTGGTTCAAAACCTGACCTTTAAAGGGAATGCCTTTCGGAAGGATGACGTCAAATGCAGAAATACGGTCGGTAGCAACCATGACTAACAGGTCATCATTGATGTTATACACGTCACGTACTTTTCCATGATATACACTTTTTTGTCCCGGAAAATTAAAATCGGTTCTTGTTAAAGCTTTCATTGTTGTATGTATTAAAAATGAAATTTGAAATGTTTATTCGTTTGTTTCTTGCTCTTAATTGTCTCCTAATCCGCTCATAGGATGAAATATGGTTTCCTCTTCTGGCTCGTTCTTTGTTTTTTTGACAGCTGTTGCTACTTGTTTGTCATGACGGGCATAAGCTTCTACAATGCGAGTAACAAGTTTATGACGTACAATGTCTTTCTGAGTCATTTCAATGATAGCAATTCCTTTTATTCCTTTAAGTATCTTAAGAGATTCAACCAGTCCTGAGCGCTGTGATGGTGGCAGGTCAATTTGGGTGATGTCACCTGTAACTATCATTTTTGTATTCATACCCATACGGGTAAGAAACATTTTCAGTTGGGCGGGAGTAGTGTTTTGAGCTTCGTCAAGAATAACTACTGCGTCGTTTAAAGTTCGTCCTCTCATAAATGCCAATGGGGCAATCTGAATGACGTTTTGTTCTATCATTTCCTGAAGCTTCGCAGCGGGCAGCATGTCTTGAAGTGCATCATAAAGAGGTTGCAGGTAAGGGTCAATCTTATCCTTCATGTCACCAGGTAGAAAACCCAGTTTTTCACCGGCTTCTACAGCTGGACGGCTGAGAATGATTTTTCTGATTTCTTTGTTTTTGAGTGCTCTTACAGCCAATGCGATGCTGGTATAAGTTTTTCCGGAACCGGCCGGACCAATGGCAAATAACATATCGTTATTTTCGTAAGCCTTAACCAGTCGCTGCTGGTTCTCACTACGTGCGCAGATTGGTTTTCCCGTAATACTATAGACAATGATACCTTCGGGGTCGCTGTTTTTTGTCTTGTTTCCCTTTACGATATTTATAATGTCTTCTTCTGTAAGACTGTTATATTTGGCGCAATGTTTTTCCAAGGCGATGATTTGTTCTTCAAATGCGCACATTTCCTCTTCGTCGCCCATCACTCTGATGACATTTCCCCGTGCTACGATGCGTAGTTTGGGGTATAAAGCTTTTATCATTTGGATGTTGACGTTCTTGACGCCGTAGAACATAACCGGATCGATATCCTCTAAAACAATATGCTTTTCTATCATTTATATAATTTTCCGCAAATTTAATCATTAAGTTTTGATTTCGCTACCTTTTTGCTATCTTTGTGCTGCCTAAAAATGAGAAAAAATTGAGAAGGTTAAAGAAAAAAGTATATTTGGGGTTGGCTTATACTGCAATTGGAGTATTGGCCATTGTACGTTGTGCGAATCCGAATGTGGCTCGGACAAGTACATTGAATGATAAACATTCAACGCCAGATACGATAAATGTGGAAACTGTAAACTCTGATGCCGTACAATCTTCTTCTGTAGATCTGGCTTTACGTCAGCCGGGTTTGCATGTGGAACATATTATGCCTACATTTAAAACCCCCGACGGACAACCTGTAAAGAATAGAATTTATAGTGTTCCAAGTTTCAGACAAACCTTTCCCGATTTGCAGGATGTACAGATAGAGGCTGCCAGACAATGGGGGGTATCTCCGGTAGAGAATCGTCAGGAAGCTGAAGCCCGTAAAGACGAGTTGGTTTATGTTGGCAGTAATCCCTATTATTCAATGGATAGCCGTATGAATCATTCAATACCATATCTGGTGCCTCGTGCAAGTGATTTATTACAGAAAATAAGTCGCAATTTTTTAGACTCTTTAGCAATAAAAGGTATCCCTCTTCATACATTAATTGTCACTTCGGTATTGCGTACTGAAGAGGATATTCGTCGCTTGCGCAAGGTTAATAGTAACGCTTCGGCTGAAAGCTGTCACCGTTTTGGTACGACTTTTGATATTTGTTATAACAGATATAAAACAGTGCAGCATCCTGATGGTCCTGAGCGCAGAGCCGTGAGAAATGACTCCTTGAAGTGGGTCTTGTCTGAAGTCTTACGTGATGTGCGTGAAGATGGTTTATGTTATGTAAAATATGAGGTAAGACAAGGCTGTTTCCATATTACAGTCAGATAATTAGAGTAAGGAAAGAATCTTATCTGTAAAGAAATATTTTAAGGTTTGGTGAGAAACTTAATTATGGATTAAGCTTCTTGTAATAGCATATAGACGCATTATCCTGATATCGAAAGTTGTATAAATATATTTGTTCTTTTATAATGAATATGTTTCTCATCCCATTTAATTTTCTTATAGTGTGTGTTCTGAGAACAGGATATATACATTTATGTGCTTAAAATGCCAGACAAATATGTTTTAAACCTTTTTGTTTGGCATAAAATGTTTGTTTATATCTGATTGTAATTAAACCATTGGTCTCCGTTTCTGTCACATAAACGTATTTAAAATTAAAATGATATGAAAAGAATAACAATGATGTTGGCAGTGAGTCTTTGTTTTGTACTTACGTTGTCCGCCCAGAACAGAAATCGAGAGGATATGATGGAGAAACGTGCAGAGAAATTGGCGAATGAATTTGGCTTGAAAGATGAAGTCAAGACAACTTTCAAGACACAGTATACAGCTTATCTGCAGGAACTGTTTAATGCACGTATGCAAGGTATCAGTATGCCGGATACGAATGCGGAGAAAATAGAGGATTTATCTGAAGATGAAATTAAGGCACTTATACAGAAAAAGTTTGATAATGAAGCGCAGCAAATAGTGAATTCTTATAATGCGCTTAATGTGGAGAAAAAGTATTATGAAGAATTCTCTAAGATTCTTACTCCCGCACAGTTATATAAAGTCTTTGTTCCGCAGATGCTGGAAAGAAATCATCGGCCGGGTATAAATCGGCCCGGAGGAAATTCAGGGCGTTCACAGCGAATGCCGAGAGGAAACCGTGCCGGTGGATTTGGAAATGAAAATTGGGGAAATGATCCTTTTTCCGGAGAGTAATATGAAGCATTGAATTGATGACCATGTTTTGCGTCTGATTGTTGCGTGGGGCGAAATGTGAATTTATGGTTCATCGAATTAGGATAAGACGGTATCTTTGTTCATAAGATACCGTTATTTTTTTCATGATGAAGAGAATCGTTTTTAATTTAAGTTTTAGTAATCAGCAGATAAATTAAGAGGATTTTTTTAACTTTGTAATCGATAAAAACTTTAATCCTTAAGTCTAGTAGTATTGGTATAAAATGAAACGTATAGGTATTGTTGGATTGTTTGTAATGCTTGTTTTCTCTTTACAGGCTCAAGTGATTGCGCCGGCTGTTGAACAGGCTTTCCCGGGAAGTTGGTATTGTTTCCGTACAACTGTATCTTTGCCTGATAATCCGCGCAAAGCCGTGTTACGTATTGCGGCAGATTCAAAATATTGGATGTGGATAAACGGGCGGCTTGTGGTGAACGAAGGCGGATTGAAACGTGGTCCTAATCCAAAAGATACCTATTGTGATGTGATAGAGCGGAGTGATATATGGGATAAAGGGACCAATACCGTGGCTGTACTGGTCTGGTATTTTGGAAAGGATGGTTTCAGTCATCGTAATTCGCCAACTCCGGGGTTGACATTTGATTTGTCTGTCAATGGAAAAGCGCAGACCGTAGACAGGCCATGGCGAACATTGATTCATCCGGCATTTTATATCCCTTCAGGCGAAAGCCCGAATTTTCGTTTACCGGAATCAAATATAGGATTTGATGCGGAGAAAAATATAGATTTTATTTCACCTTCGTTTGATGATACCAAATGGCCGGAAGCCCGTCTGCTTGACTTGGAAAAGGCTGGGTGGCATGTTTTGGTTGACAGGCCGATACCGTTTTGGAAAGATTATGGATTGAAGCATTATGAGCATTTAGAATATAGTGGTGATACATTAAAAGCTTATCTGCCTTATAATGCGCAAGTCACACCGTATATCAGATTGAAATCCGCAGCAGGAAGAACTGTTCGTATCTTGACGGATGATTATAGAGGTGGTTCAGCTCCGAATGTTTTTGCGGAGTATCGTACTACAGATGGAGAGCAGGATTTCGAGTGCAAAGGGTGGACGAACGGGCATTGTGTTTATTATATTATTTCTGATGGGGTTGAGGTCTTAGATGTGCAATACCGCGAGACTGGGTATGATACGCGGTTTGCCGGTAGTTTTGTTTGTGATGACCAGAAGTTAAATACACTTTGGAATAAGGCACAGCGTACTTTGTACTTAACAATGCGTGATACGTATATGGATTGTCCTGACCGCGAACGTGCACAATGGTGGGGTGATGTTGTTAATGAGTTGGGAGAAGCTTTTTACGCTTTAGACGAAAAGGCCCATTTGCTGACGCGGAAAGGTATTCATGAATTGATGGATTGGCAGCGTGCAGACAGTACGATATATGCTCCGGTCCCCTCTGGTAATTACAAAGACGAGTTGCCTATGCAGATGCTGGCCAGCGTAGGTTATTATGGTTTCTGGACTTATTATACGGGAAGCGGCGACCGTCAGACCATTGAATATGTGTATCCGAAGGTGAAAAAGTATATTCATGTGTGGAAAACGGGTTCAAACCAGTTGATAATTCCACGAAGCGGTGGTTGGACCTGGGGAGACTGGGGAGATTACAAAGACATGGAATTGTTATTTAACCAATGGTACATTATTGCATTAGACGGATATGCAAGAATGGCTACTTTGGTAGGTGATAAGGATGAAGCCTTGTGGGCACAGAATAAAGCGGAGGTTATGCGTCGGGTGTTTCATGAGACTTACTGGAACGGTTCATGTTATGCTTCGGCTGCCAGTATGAATAATCCCGATGATCGTGCTCAGGCTTTGGCCGTAGTGTCCGGTACATTGCCCGATTCGCTTTATCCTGTGCTCCGTCCGTTTTTTAGGAAGGTTTTTCATGCCAGTCCTTATATGGAAAAGTATGTGTTGCAGGCATTATGCCAAATGGGGTATTATGAGGATGCGCTTAATCGTATGAAGTTACGTTATGAGAAGATGATAGACAGTCCGTTGACTACTCTTTGGGAAGGTTGGGGTATTGGCTCAGAAGGCTTTGGCGGTGGAACTTATAATCACGCGTGGAGTGGTGGCCCGTTGACTATTCTCAGTCAGTATATAGCCGGAATAGAGACAATGGAGCCTGCTTTCAAATGTTTTAAGGTGGAACCGCATCCGGCCCATTTAAATCATATCCGTGCAGTGGTTCCTTTATCCGGCGGGCGTGAAATCAGAATGGTGCTCGATCGTGATGCGTCTGGTTGTACTGTCGTGTTGGACGTACCTTCCGGTACCCAAGCGTTGTTTGTTCCTCCTTTTGGGTATGAGAATTGGCAAATAAATGGCAGGCCACTTCGCACGCCATCCAAACGACTAAGAGGAGGCCATTGGGTGATAACCGGTTATACAAAGAGCAAATAAAGGTAATAGAAAGCTTTTTGTCAGAAAGGTGTTTCACAAAAGTTTTTATTTGTTTCAGAAAGAAAATATCGCGCACGCACGCGCCCATGCGTTTTCCCTATAAAGGTATTTTTTCACTTTTTGGCCTTACTCCTTCACAATGCCATTCAAAAGTCAGACTGACAGACTGTTAAGTGTGAAGGGGCATCCTTCACATTTCCTTCACCGGTCCTTCACAGCTGATGAAATTATTCGAAACGCATACGGTTACGAGTTTTTTTTCGTACGGTTACGGATTTAATCCTGCACTTTATGAATTATTTTCCGCATTGTTACGGTGAAACTCGTAACCGTACCGGAATGTTTTTCTGCATGGTTACGGGTTTGATTGCAGATTCTTTGTCCGGATTTCTTGATAGAAACGGAATGTATGGTCTGATTTTTTGACTTTCCAGACCGGTCATTCCCCGGAAATGAGCAAAAAAGGATTTTAATCGCTATGTGAAGGATACCCCTTCACACGTATTGTTCAGTAAATAAGTATGTTAGGAGACGTTGTGAAGGGGTGAAGGACTTTTTTTGTGAACTTTAAATGGTTGATATTCTGCGTGAATTGCTCTGTTTGAATAGAAGCGATTTTATTCCTGTCTTCTGATGTGATATAGAATTCCGTTTATTAGAGAAAACGCAGGGAATCCTCTGTATTATATAATTTATCGGGTGTTAAAGGTGTGGTGAAGAAATGGCGTATACCTGTCAGAAACTGATTAGATATGATATAGATGGAAAGTCAGAACGGTGTGAACCGGCAAAGTAGTGTTGCCTTATAGCAGAGCTGTTGTGATGGAGCCTTTTAAAGCAAAACGAAAAATGGGACGCTTCACAGCGTCCCATTTCCCTTAGTTTTTTAGGTATTAGTTTTGTTTAAGGTAAAAAGATTGTTTTCAGGATAACGATGCAAAGATAAGGGCATTTTGACCGCCTCGCAAGTAAAAGCTTATGCTTTATAACATCTTTCCAAAAAAACATGGATAAATATTAAAAATTACTTATTTATACTGTTTTGGGAGCCCATGTCTGATGGAATTCTACCATATTATCGATTGGACTTTGAATGATTTTTCCAATTTTATGTCCGGTCAGAAGTGCGGCTTTAGTGAGTTCTTTATCGAAATGCCAGGCTATGCTTCCAACGAAATTTATTGGTAAGTCTTGTCTGTTGTATGTGTCAACATTACGAATCAGGAAAGCCTCGAAGCATTCTATCAGCAGACGTTGTATGTTTTCGTCATTACGTTTTTCGTGTAGAAAAGGTGTAAGTGATGCCAGAAAACGATTGGCATTTGGTTGGCGGTATACCTTTTCTATGATTTCTGCTTCGGTTAATGAAAAACGCGCCAAAAATTCCTCTTTCAAAGATTGAGGATAGATGCCTTTCAGCAGATTGCCGACCAGTGTTTTTCCCAATACGGCGCCGCTGCCTTCATCTCCAAGAATATAACCGAGTGGAGGGGTGTTCTTACTGATTTTCGTTCCATCATAGTAGCAGGAGTTAGACCCCGTTCCGAGTATGCAGACGATACCTTCGGATGTACCGCAAAGTGCACGTGCTGCACCAAGCATGTCTGAACAAACTTCAGCGGTAGTTTGCGGATGAATTGTTTCTAATAATGTCTTCATACGTGGACTTGCCGTTGCAGTGCAGCCTGCGCCATAGAAAAAAATTTCAAGCGAGGATGTATTGTCCAGTTCTTTGCTAATTTGAGGGATAAGTTCTTCTTCTAAGATCTGATGTATGAGCTCTTCATCTTGAGTGGTGGGATTGATACCTTGCGTAGATATATATTTTTCTGCTGTTCCGTCAGATGAAAGCATGCACCATGATGTTTTAGTGGAACCACTGTCTGCAACCAAACGGTATGGTTTTCCGTTTGCAGAAGGAGATATTTCGTCTTTATCTTTTTTACCGAATTCAGGGTCAATTTTAAGTAGTGAGGCGACAAGAACCGTCACCAGACAACAAGCCATGACTATCAGGAAGAAATGGAAATATCCGACATGATCTTGCAACCATCCGGCAATCATACCCGGGAGCATCATGGACAGTGCCATAAATGCTGTACAGATGGCATAGTGAGCAGTTTGGTGTTCGCCTTGTGAATAATAAATCATATATAACATGTAGGCCGTAAAACCAAAACCATATCCGAACTGTTCAATAAACAGTAGAACATTGATGAGGAAAAAACTATGACCGGTGAAATAACTCAGGTAAACATAGACAAGGTCTGGGATGGTAATACTCCAAACCATAGGCCAAAGCCATTTTTTCAGTCCGCCGCGAGATACGGCAATTCCGCCAATGATACCGCCAAGCGTCAGTCCTAGTACCCCGACTGTTCCCTGTGCCAGCCCGACTTCCTGTGTGGACAAACCCAATCCGCCTTCGCTGGGCTGATCGATAAGGAAGAAGTTGGATACCTTGATGAGTAGGGCCTCTGGTAACCGGTAAAACAACATGAAAATGATTGCGACCCAAGCTTGTGGCTTTTTACAGAAGAGAACAAACGTTCTGAAAAAATCGCTCAGAAGCTGTTGGGCTGATACTGTCTCGCGTTTTACATCACAGGCCGGACGAGGCAGATAGAAAAAATGATAGAGAGTCAAACCGATGAAGAAACCGGCAAGAACATAGAATGTGATGCTCCATGAAAAGGCAATGCGGCGTGTGAAAATCTCAAGATTGCCGGCAAGCATGATGAGAAGTCCTTGGCCTGCTATGGTGGCTATACGGTAGAATGTACTTCGTATACCAACATATAAAGCTTGTTCGTGCGGAGAGAGCTCCAGCATATAAAAACCGTCGGCAGCGATGTCATGTGTGGCGCTGCTGAAAGCCATCAGCCAGAAAAAAGCCAGAGACGCTTGGAAAAAATGTGGTGCGGGAATAGTAAATGCAACGCCGGCCAGTCCTGCGCCTACGAGTAGTTCCATAGTCAGAACCCACCAGCGCTTAGTCTTTACAAGGTCTATGAACGGACTCCATAGCGGTTTGATGACCCACGGCAGATAAAGCCAGCTTGTATAAAGGGCGATGTCTGTGTGGGACACGTCAAGTCGTTTGTACATCATGCATGAGATGGACATCACGGCAACATAGGGGAGTGCTTCGGCAAAGTAAAGAGACGGAATCCATGCCCATGGACTCCGTCGTGAAGCTGTATGTTTCTTTTTAATGGTCATAGCTTATTTGTATACCTTTTTAATGTTGGCACCTTTGTAGTAGTGTTTCAGAATCTCGTCGTAATGATAGCCTTTTGAGCCCATGACAGCAGCGCCGATCTGGCACATTCCTACACCATGCCCCCATCCGGCACCAATGAGTATGAATTTGCCCGGAATGCCATTGCAGATGTCTTCTTTGTCGACAACAAAAGCAGAACTGAATAGATGGGTGTCACTTAGTACGCGGCGGATTTCAAGTTCTTTGCCGATTGTCAGAGTGTGAAGAGTACCTACGATTTTCAGTTTGCTCAGATGGCCGCCTTTTCCACGTTCAACCGGAACAAGGTCAATAATCTGGCCGTAATCGCATTTCATGTTTTCTCGTATAAGTTCTGCTATTTCTTCTTGGGTATATTCAACACGCCAACGGTAGAAGTCTTTCGTTTCACGGTCATAATCGTTTAGGACCTGACTTAGAATCTTGGCATCTTTTGTGTTACAGAAGGATGGTGGATTGCTGCGTATCCATTTTTCTGCTTCATCCTCGCATGTCAGATCTGGTAATGTGGCTTGTGCTTCTGAATCGTCTCTGACGGCCGTCAGATAAGGGTGATGTTGGTCTTCCCAACAATATTCAAATTCTTCTGTTATACCGCCACAGCATTTTGAGAAACGGGCATCGCAGATTTCGTCGCCGTATGTCAGAATCTGTCCGCGTGTGGCTTTTATGGCTTCAACAACCGTTTCATTGCTGGCACGGGTGATACCTTGATAACGTTGGCAATGGTCGTCTGCGCATACATCAAAAATAGTATGGTCGTCGCGGTCGTACCAGCGGATGACTTCGTTTTCGCTTTTGATGAATGAGAAGAATCCCCGATCGTGATTGCCGGCCTGCGCCCGTTTTTCCATTTGAGCATAAAGCCAGCTACGGCTAATGACAGCTGAGGCTTTTAAGAATTCTAAAGATGAAGACGCACTCATCTCGCTGGAAATAACGCTGATAAGGTAGTTCTCGACCGGTAGGAGGTTGATTGCAACTATTTTTTCTTCTTCTACAACCAGTTTTAATGTACCGCTGAAAATTTGTGTTTCCTGACGTTCCCAATGGAATTTAATACCGATGGTCACATTATATAGAGAGAAAGATGCGTTCTTTTCCTGTGGCGTAAAAGTAAGTTCACGGTAAAGGTTGCCGTTCCAAAGGATACCGCCTTCGCTGTATTCTACGACTTGTTCTCCTCTAACCATTTCTCCTTTTGCCAGATAGTTGGCATTTAATGAAAAACGGATATGTTGTCGGCTCAAAATTCCGACACTGACTTCCGGTTCTTTATCAAGGTTGAAATGGTCCGGTTCAGGATTTGATGTTTGATGATTTGCTTTCGTTTCCGGTTCTTCTTTGATACGGTTGATGACAGGCTTTAATTCTTCATACGAGAGTGTAACTTCCTGTAATATATTAATGGCTTTTTCAGCTGTAAGTTTATTGTAGTCTTCTTCACGTGGAGTGATGAGCAATCCACCCATGTCAATTGCCCCCGGGCTGATGAGCAGTTGGCTCTCGTCGTTAGCGTGGTAGCATTCAGGACGATGTTTTTTTCGTGGGAAAATCAATGTGATGATTTCATCTTCTCTGCCAGTAACAAAGGATTGTCGCCAACTGATGATGTTCATGCGTGGTTCATATTCTTCATTATATAATGGCAGGGCTTCGTAGAGATGTTTGAATATGTGGCATGGCTTGTTTATCGGTATTGTGCGGATGACAAATACCGGGCAGGCATAACTTTTCAGTAAGTAAAGTCCGCAGTGAGGGTTTTGTTCCAAAATATCTTCCAGCTGTTCTTCCTGATCGGATGAGAGTGGATAAAGCTTTTCCATTGCCATTTCGTAGTTTTTCCAATCCCTTTCGATAGGCAAAACACCGCGTTTACCCCCCTGTAGATGCATGTGGTCTGGAGCAGAAGCACCGCAAACCGGACCGTTATAGAAGAAAAGCATATCGGGGCATTCCCATGCTAATTTCAGAATGGTAGTGAAATGGGGCAGGATATGCTGAGGGGTGTGACGGCGCGTCGGAATGGTGACGTGTTGCGGTAAAATCGGGAATGGATTAACAAGCATTTGATAACGTCCTTCCATTAATAGTGCTTGTTGTGCTTCAGGAAGATTGCGGGTGCAAAGGAAACAAGGACGCTTTTCTACAGACTCACGATCGATTTTTGCACTGGTTGAGACAAGTCGTGCAGGATTGTATTGTGCGTTAAGTGTATAAGGGTCTGTACATAGTTCTTTTGTCTTAACCGCCTTTAAAGCCTCATGGCTTTCATGTGCCGCAGGCCAGCTTGCAATCTGATTGTTGATAAACTGATAAATTTCTTCGGCTGTGGCATGATGATTCCACATTTGAACAAGAGCCATTCGGGCGTCAATTTCAATAGTACGCAAACGGTCCTTGTACAGATTGTTGGCATTTACTTTTTCAATGCTGAGAGCTGCGTCAGAATTACCTTCCCAGCGGCGGCAAAGATATAATTCTTCGTAGATACGTCCGATGCGGTAGTAGCGGGAGAAGCATAGACCGAGAGCATAGTCTTCTCCATAACTGGTATTCGGAATCTGTAATTTTCTGAGAATCGGAGTAAAGAACGCACGTGGAGCTCCAAGCCCGTTTATACGCAATGCATTGTTACGTCCGTTGCCTGGTGTCCATTCTTTATGGTCGATGAGTCCGGGGGGTAAGGTTTCCAGATTGAAATCTGTCATGCGGTAAGAACCGATAACCATAGCCGCATTTTCGGCATAAAATGAATCTCTGATTTTACGCAGAGTTTGTGGTGAACTGTATAAATCGTCAGAATCCAGCTGAACAATAAAACGTCCGCATTCAGGGTGGTGTACAGCCATGTTCCAGCATCCGCCAATGCCTAAATCGTCACGTGAAGGGATAAGATGAATGACTCTTTTGTCGTTTGTGTATCGTTCAATGACTTCAGATGTACCGTCGTTAGAATGGTTGTCTACGACAAACAGATTGAATTCGAAGTCGGTTTCCTGAGATAATACGCTTTTAATAGCATCTTCTATTGTACGTACCCTGTTGCGAACCGGAATAATAACAGACATTTCACGAGGAAATTGATAAGCATCGAATTTAAGATCATCAAATTCTTCGGGAGGCAAGTAAGCACCGATTTTCTTTAGATGGTCTGTGCATGCCTGCTCCATTTCGCGTTGTACGGAACGGTTCTTGGGATTGACATAATCAAAGTTCTTTTCTCCGCTCTTTCGTAAGTCTGTTTCTATCTCAGTGTAAAGATATTCGTTAAGATGGAATAACTCGCCATAACGACTTAAAAAAAGTCTGAGGTCATACCATCCTGCAAATTTATAGTTCGGTTTATTTTCAATTTTTGCGTATGTTTTAAGTATCGCTTTTGAAATTAGCACCAGTGAACCGAAATCGAAATCATCACGAAGGCTTCCCTTTTGATAATCGATAACGGGATGTGCGATACGTTGTCCTTCCGCTAATGTATAATGGTCAGCGTAAATCATACTGGCCTGAGTGTCTTCTGCTATGTTTAACAACCGGTCCAGAGCGTGAAATCCCAATTCTATAGGATAAGGTTTCTGATAGAACAAACAATAATCTGCCTCGCATCGTTCGGCAATCATTTGCATTGTGTAACTACTGTTCAAATGGTCTGTATGGAGCAGATCGGAATTGTCTTCTGATTTCGTGCTAGAAGTGGTTGTAATGCCATAAATATGCTGTATGGCGGGTTGTTCTTTTAATGTATTGCAGATTTCTGCAAATTGAGTGTCTGTTACATATGGTATGAAACAGTCTATTTTAGGGGTTGATTGTCGTAGTTTCATGAAATACTGATTGTAATATTACTTGCAAATATACGAATAGATGAGCAAAACCTATAAAGTTTTCGCTTTTTTCCTTAACTTTGTCTGAAAAATAAGAATGTAGGTTATGGCAGACGAAACGAAAATACCTCTTTTGGGAATGACCTTGTTGGAACTGAAGAATCTGGCAGCTCATAACGGTATGCCGGCTTATGCGGCTAAGCAGATTTCTGACTGGCTTTATAAACGTAAGGTTGGCAGTATTGACGAGATGACAAACTTGTCGGTCAAGAATCGTGAACGTCTGAAAGAGAATTATGTAGTTGGCTGCTCGGCTCCTGTAGACTGTCAACGTTCTGTTGATGGAACCGTGAAATATCTTTATCGGACAGTCAATGGTGGGTATGTGGAAACGGTATATATTCCGGACGGTGACCGTGCGACATTGTGTGTGTCATCGCAAGTGGGTTGTAAGATGAACTGTAAATTCTGCATGACTGGAAAACAGGGCTTTTCAGGAAATCTGACAACTGCTGATATCCTGAATCAATTGTATGCGCTTCCTGAACGTGACAGTCTGACAAATGTCGTTTTCATGGGGCAAGGCGAACCGTTTGATAATCTGGATAATGTGTTGCGGGCAACAGAAATCTTGACGGCAGATTATGGATATGCGTGGAGTCCTAAACGAATTACCGTTTCTACGGTTGGCCTTCGTAAGGGGTTGAAACGCTTCCTGGATGAGAGTGACTGTCATTTGGCCATAAGTCTTCATAATCCGTTTCATGAGCAGAGACTTGCGTTGATGCCGGCAGAAAAAGCTTTTTCTTTGCAAGAAATTGTAGAGTTGCTTCATTCTTATGATTTTACACATCAGCGACGTCTTTCATTTGAATACATTATGTTTGCAGGTGTTAATGATTCTACAGCTCATGCCCGTGAACTGTTGAAGTTGCTTAAGGGGCTGGAGTGTCGTGTTAATCTGATTCGTTTTCACCCTGTTCCCGGAGTGGATTTGACCGGTACAGGTGAAAAGGGAGTAATGGCATTCAGGGATTATCTGACTGGACATGGCCTGTTTACAACGGTTCGCGCATCGCGTGGACAAGATATTTTTGCAGCATGCGGATTGCTGAGTACCGCAAAGCAATTGCAGAATGCCGAACATGAAATGATTGATGAAAAAAAATAATGGATATGATGAAGAAAATGTTTTTAGCTTGCATCATGCTGGCTGTCATTATGATTCTGCCATCATGTAACCGTTTTACGACACCTACTTCCAGTGGGCGTCCTTATGAAGTTTTGGTTGTAATAGATGATCAGATGTGGCAGCGTCCGGCAGGAAGAGCCTTGTTTAATGTACTTGATACAGATATACCCGGGTTACCTCAGCCGGAACGTTCATTCCACATTTCTCAGACTTCTCCACAACGTTTAAATAGAATCTTGAATATATTTCGGAATATTATAAAAGTAGATATTGATCCGAAACAATATACCCAGACTAAGTTTAAATATGCGCGTGATGTATATTCCAGTCCGCAGGTAGTTATGATTATTCAAAGTCCAAATGAAGAGGATTTTAAGAAGTTTGTGGATGCTCATTCACAAGTCATTATTGATTTCTTTGTAAAAGTGGAGATGAACAGGCTTATCAATGAACTTGAGAAGAAGCATTCTACAGTTACAGCCGAATTGGCTCAAAGCTTGTTCGGATGCGAATTGTGGGCACCGTCTGAAATTAAAAGTTATAAGAAAGGAAAGAATTTCTTCTGGACATCCTCAAACGGAGCCACTTCGATGGTTAATATTTGTATGTATACCTATCCGTATGAAGGGCCTCAGACGTTTAATAAACAATATGTGCTGGCAAAGCGGGATTCAGTGATGAAAGCAAATATTCCGGGTAGTAAGCCTCATATGTATATGGCAACAGATACAATGTGTACTTTTGTACGTCCCATTACGGTGAGAGGACAGTATGCAATGGAAATCAGAGGCTTATGGGAAATGGAAAACGACGGTATGGGTGGTCCTTTTGTAAGCCATTCCCGTGTGGATACAGCTAAGAATGAAGTCGTCGTTGTGGAAGGATTTGTTTATGCACCCGAAAAAATGAAGCGTGGATTGATTCGTCGTGTGGAAGGTTCTCTTTATACATTATGTTTGCCGGGTGAACAGGCACGTCAGATTAAGATTAATATTCCGGAAGTAGAAGTGACGGCAAAAAAAATTGAGAAATAATTTTTATTCAATATGAAAACAGAAAAGATACGTGTGGGTATCACCCACGGTGATATTAATGGCGTAGGTTACGAAATAATTCTTAAGTTGTTTAGTGAACCCATGATGTTGGATTTGTGTACACCGGTTGTCTATGGGTCACCTAAGGTGGCAACCTATCACCGAAAGGCAATGGAGTTGACAACAAATTTTGTAACGATCGAGCAGGCTGAGGATGTCAGTGACGGAACATTGAATCTTGTAGACTGCATTGAGGGCGATGTTAAAATTGATTTTGGTAAGGCGACTCCAGAGAGTGGGAAGGCAGCTTTAACGGCTTTAGAAAGAGCTATTGATGATTATAAAAAAGGATTGATAGACGTTTTGATTACAGCGCCTATTTGTAAGTCGGCCATTCAGAGTGATACGTTCCATTTTCCCGGTCATACAGAATATATTCAGGAACGGGCCGGTAATGGGCAAGAGGCATTGATGATATTGATGAATGAAAATCTGAAAGTGGCTCTTGTGACAACACACCTTCCTATAAAGGATGTGCCTGCTGCAATTACAAAGGAAGTTATTGTTAAAAAAGCACATATCTTTGCTGATGCGCTTAGTCATGATTTTGCTGTTCAGAAACCACGGTTAGCTGTGTTGGCGCTTAATCCACATGCAGGTGAAGATGGTTTGCTTGGTAGCGAGGAACAGGAAGTTATTATACCGGCTATTGAACAGTTGCGTAATGAGGGCGTTAATTGTTTCGGTCCATTTGCTGCAGATGGATTCTTCGGCACTTCGGCTTATGATCATTATGATGGGGTGTTGGCTATGTATCATGATCAGGGTCTGGCACCATTCAAAGCATTAGCGATGACAAGTGGGGTTAATTATACAGCGGGACTTCCTGTTATCCGAACCTCTCCAGATCACGGTACGGCATATGATATTGCAGGTAAAGGACTTGCTGATGAAAATTCAATGAGACAAGCAGTTTATACAGCAATAGATATATTCCGCAATCGTAGAAGAGATGATGAGGCTCATGCAAATCCTTTGCGTAAGCAGGTTGTTGAGTCTAGAAAAGATAAGGACGAAGATATAAAAGTGGAAGATAAATAGGATGAAGCCGATATATCGCAATATCTTTCTCGGTATAGGCTTGGTCGCTATTGTCGTGATGTTGTGTACTTCCGAGATTTCATATTCAGCATTATGGGAAAATATCCGGCGTGCCGGATATTGGTTCCCGGCTGTAATAGGTTTGTGGATCTTTATTTATATTGTCAATGCAAAATCATGGTCGGTGATATTGAATGACGGTGCAGCTCCTGTTGTACCGTTTAGATTGATATATAAATATACTATCAGTGGATATGCGCTTAATTATGTAACGCCTGTCGGACTGTTAGGCGGTGAGCCATATAGAATTATGGAATTGACACCTTATGTAGGAGCTGCAAAGGCCGCTTCCAGTGTTATTCTGTATGCTATGATGCATATTTTTTCGCATTTCTGCTTTTGGAGCTTTTCTATTGTGCTTTATTTAATTATGTATGGCGCGTCTATGCCCCCGGGAAT
>CAJMNM010000021.1 GCA_905214795.1 uncultured bacterium | reverse complement strand
CTGTCTTTTCCATAATGTTACCTTTTTTGTTGTAACGCTATTCCAGGACTAGACAAATTCAATAAATAAGGGGGGCGCAACGGTTGCGATTCTAAATTTGCTGACTGAATTGCAGAAAATCGGTGTAGAACCGATGGTGCTTTATCCGGAGACCGGAGATTTCTCCAAACAGTTATCACGTTTGGGAATAAAGCATGGTGTTCTTCATAATCCGCTTGAGGTGTATCCTTATACCGGGAACTGGGGCAGCAGAATTAAGTTCCCATGCAAACTGTTTCAGCTTATGGTAAGACGTCGTACATCTTATGTCCGTTTATGCCGCTACATAGAAGATTTCAAACCGGATATCATTCATACAAACGTAGGACCTATTCATATAGGATATAAGGCTGCTAAACGATATAACCTGCCTCATGTATGGCATATCCGTGAATATCAGATAGAAGACTTTAATTTGCATCCGTTCCCGACACAGAGGCATTATCTTGAGATGATTCATGATACAAACAGTCATTGTATATGTATTACCAAGGGGCTTTTCAATCATTTCAAACTCGACCCTATAAAGGATAGGGTGATATATGACGGGGTAATAGATAGAAATCAACGGAAGGATATTCTTTCTGAGAAACAGAACTACATTCTTTTTGCCGGACGTCTTGAAGATGCTAAAGGTTTAAAAGATCTTATTGTTGCATACCGGAGTTATCTGGAGCAGGGTGGTAAACATTTCTTGTATGTGGCAGGAAACGGCAGTCAGTCTTATATTGATGCTTGCAGGAATCTGCTTAAAGAGGAACAGCAGGATATGATTCGTTTTTTAGGGTTACGTAATGATATTTTTGAATTGATGTCTCATGCTGCCTTACTGGTCGTTCCGAGCCGGAACGAAGGATTTGGTTTTATTACAGCTGAAGCCATGTTTAACGGAACTCTCGTTATCGGACGTAATACGGGCGGAACAAAAGAACAGTTTGATAATGGTTTACAACTGATGGGGAGAGAAATAGGGGTACGTTATGAGTCTTTATCAGAATTAATATGTAAATTGAAGGAATATGATGATGTGTCAGACCGGAATATTCAGATGATTCGGGATGCGCAGAATACCGTCTGTTGCCTGTATGATAAGGCGCTTCAGGCACGTAAGGTATTTGATTTCTATTTGGAAATCCTACATCGGAATTGAATTATTAACAGGAAGGGAAAATAGTTCGGTTGTATGATGGGGCTATTTTTTCTTCTTGAATAAATATTCCATGCTCTCGTTGAATGTGGACGAACCGCTCAACCACATCAGTCCACAGTATAATGTAACAGCCAGAATTATTTTTGTTATAAAACGCATCCAGATGTTTGGAACATAGGATGCAATCATTGCTGTGATGAGCATTACTCCTGCTGCAATGAAAGCAAACGGCAGAATATCTTTTATGGTCTCAATCCATGTTAGTCGTATTTTTGCATGAGCCAGGTAATGCCATACAAAAAGCCAAATGATATTGATGCATACGTAGGCGATGATCATCGTCTGCAGACCGTATGAATGACAACAAAGCGCAGTGACAATCTGTAAAATTCCTAAAGTGGCAGTACTATATAAAAAGGTGTCAGAACGTCCTTCGCTGATGATTAAATTGGTAAATAAAGTCTGTAAAGGGATGAATGCTCCGCCAATACATAACATTTGCAGTAACTTTGCACTCTCAATCCATTTTTCTGTGATTGTAATGGTAATCAGTTCTGTCGCAACCAAGGATAATCCGAACATTGCAGGGAAACAGACAAAGGCTGTGAAACGTAGCATTTTTCTGAATACACGTTTTTGACGTTCCTTATCGTCAATGACATTTCTGAGTACAGGTTGGGCGACTCCGCTTACCATACCGTTAACAGTTGAATATCCCATGCTGTTCCATTTGTTGGCTTGATTGTACAGTCCGACTTCATGGATACTGTAAAAGCGTCCTAAAATGACGGTAAGAATATTGTTATTGATATGTATGGTAATGTTTGTAATAAGTAACTTACTGCTGAAACCGAACATCTCTTTCAGCGGTTTGAATGAAATCTTAAAAGAAGGGCGCCATCCAGACATCCACCAGAACATGATGTCATTGCTGGCCACAAAAACCAAGCCTTGTGTGGCTATACCCCAATAGGCATATCCGAAATAAGCCATTGTTATACCGGTTATACCTGATAAAGTCAGACTGACAATAGATACAATAGCATGTTTCTTGACCTGTAAGGTCCTGAAAAGATGTGCTCTGTGGGCGATACCGAAACTGGCTATGAAAAAACCGAGGAATGTATATCGTGCCAGTGGGGTAAGATCTGATAAACCGTTAATTCCGGTCAGGTCGGATTTCTCATAGAAAATGGTGATATATGGAGCCAGAAAAAATAGAATGACATATATTACAGCACTGATACTGATACTGAACCAGAATACTGCGTTATAGTCTTCATGACGTACTTCTTTGCGGTTGGCAAGTCCGGCTATAAAACCACTTTCTTGCAGGGCTGATGCAATGAGTGTGAAAATTTGCAGCAATCCGGCCATACCATAATCGGCTGGAGATAGTAATCTTCCCAGGAAGATTCCTATAATCAGATTCAGAACTTGTTGCGCGCCATTATTGAATGCAGCCCAAATAAATCCTTTGGCTGTTTTTTCTTTAAGTGATTGACCGGACATGTATGAACAGGGAATATAAAAACAGCGACAAAGATACGCTATTTTGTTGTATTAATGGCATAATCCCTGCATTTTGTTACGGATGGTTTCCCACAGGTCCATCAGCTTTTTTCCAGGTGTTCTTTGGGGAATACCGCAATAGAGGCCCGCTTTTTGCCAAAATTCGGTTTCGTTGGGAAATGTTTTGTTGTTTTGAAGTAGTTTATAGAGATAATAGAGTCCACGTTTTTTTTCATAAGGCAAATGCCAGACACTGAAATTCTCATCACCTTTAATGACATTTGTAAAGTTTGGATTAGTCCACATGCGTTTAATGTATCGGTTGGCATTTGCATTACGGAAATGTAACTGTTCGGCCAGGATGCTTAAAACATGAGCTTCTTCGTGCAAACGTGGCTCGTTTTCTTTTAATCCGATATTAAAAGCCCATAATGCGGGGAATGCTGCGTTGATTTTCTTAACGATGTCACCTCGCAAAGCGATAAACTCTCCACCATAATAATAAATAGGTTCTTCCGGCTCTTTGTGGTAACACAGACGATAGAACTCATTCATCTGCTGTAATGTCGTTCCATTAATCAATTGTTGTGGATGAGTGGCTAATTCATATAAGGCACTTCCTTCATGGTAGACCTGATTAAGTAGATCATTGAGAGGCCTGTGACACAAACAGTCTGCATCGCATATCAGTATGGTGTCAGTGGGACGCATGCGGCGTTCCATGTCTTTCAGAATGTCGTAAACATAAAATTGATTTTGCCATGCATTATGCCAGCCTTTTGGTGGCTTGCTTTGATAGGGAAGAGTGACAATTTCTACATGCAGACGTTGAAATAACGCGTTCAGAAATTGAGGCAGGTCAGCTTCGTGTAAGTTGGTATAGAACAGCAAGTGGGCGTCTGAATGATAGTGCCTGAATGTAGTAAAAAACGGCACCTGAATCTTCATGTAGATAGAATGGACGAGTTCAGAATCGCCTTTTCCGCCGACTTGTGGATAGTAACTGGCTTCTTCTTTAGATTCTTTGTAGAACCATGTGGCAATATAATTGAGGTGGTCTGACATATGGCTGTCGTTTTTTAAAAATTCTTTAGATGCGCTAAGATAACAATTTAATTTCAAAACGATGGACCTAATGACTAAAATAATGGTCTAAATTGACATTGTGGCGTGAAAAATCCATTAAATACTCTAATAGGTTAAAAATGTTTCTAACATAAACTTTGTTATCCAAGAAAATGTTTTTAATTTAGTCGCTCAAAAGAAAATCTTATAAAATTTTAATACGATGGAAAAGATACAGGAACTGACCGATAAAATTTATCGTGAAGGAGTAGAGAAAGGCGAAGCTGAAGCTAAGCGTCTTGTTGATGATGCAAAAGCAAGTGCCGATAAAATTTTAGCCGATGCAAAGGCTCAGGCTGATGCGATTTTAGCAGAGGCACAGAAGAAAGCTCGCGAGTTGGATGCAAACACAAAATCAGAACTTAAACTTTATGCCGGTCAGGCTTTGAATGCTTTAAAATCAGAAGCAGTAAATGTAATTTCAGATAAGTTGGTTGGAACGGCAGTAGCCGATTTGTCAGCAATGAAAGATTTTCCGGGTAAGTTTATGGTTGCTTTAGCACAGAACTGGTCGGCTGATGAGCCTGCTGTAATATCCGCAGCCGATGCAGAAGCCTTGAAAAAATATTTTAAGGCCAATGCAAAGGAACTTTTGGAAAAAGGTGTCAAAATTGAAAAAATCAATGGTAAGGCAACCGATTTTACAATTTCACCGGCTGACGGCTCTTATAAAGTGAGTTTCGGTGATGAGGAATTTGCTAATTATTTTAAGGATTTCTTACGTCCTCAGTTGGTTGAAATGCTGTTCTAAGTGTTTTGAACATGAAAAACTATTATTGCTTAGTCGCCGGAATGCCGGATATATCGCCTGACGATACAAAATTGAGTTTTTCTGTATCGGATTTTAAAGCGAATTATCTGCCGGAGCTGTCAGAGAAGGACGCTAAATTGGTGCGTTTGTTCTTTTTGCAATATGACCATCAGAATTTATTGGAGATATTGGAAAAAGGAGAAGACGCTACATTTGACGATAGAGGTGTGTTTACACAGGACGAACTTGCGGAGGCTATAGAGAAAGTCAAACTCGGAGATGAACTTGGGCGTAAACTGCCTTCTTATATTTATTCTTTTATCGCACGTTACGCCGATTTGAAGGAAGAGAGTGACAAATTGCCTGAAGACGTTCTGGCTTCAGCTTATTATCAGTATGCTCTGTCTTGTGGCAATCATTTTGTAAAGAACTGGTTTGCCTTTAATTTAAATGTGAATAATATATTGGTGGCATTGTCTGCGCGTAAATATGGATTTGGTGCAACACCGTATTTGGTTGGTGACGGCGAGATCGTAGATGCGTTGGCAACTTCTGGTGCGCGTGATTTTGGACTGGGTTCTGAATTGGAATATATGGATGAACTGATGCGTATCAATGAGATGGATAATGCTATGGAGAAAGAGCGTAAACAAGATCTTTTGAAATGGGATTGGCTGGACGAGCAAACATTTTTCCATTATTTTTCAGTAGAACGTTTATTTGCTTTCCTCGTGAAGCTTAGTATTGTTGAACGCTGGATGGTTATAGATAAGGAAAAGGGAAGTGAAGTGTTCCGCGGATTGATAGATAAGCTGAAAAATGAGGTGGAAATACCGGCAGATTATAAAAAATAAAAAGAAAACAAAATATGGCAACAAAAGGAAGTGTAGTTGGAGTAATTTCCAACATTGTGACCATTGAGGTGGACGGTCCTGTGGCACAGAACGAAATCTGTTATATCACCACAGGTGGAGACCGTTTGATGGCCGAGGTAATCAAGGTCACCGGAAAGAATGCTTACGTGCAGGTTTTTGAAAGTACACGCGGAATGAAAGTCGGAGCCGAGGCTGAGTTTACCGGCCACATGCTCGAAGTAACTTTAGGGCCGGGTATGCTGTCAAAGAATTATGACGGATTGCAGAATGACCTGGACAAAATGGAAGGTGTATTTTTGAAAAGAGGTCAATATACCTATCCATTGGATAAAGATAAGAAATGGCATTTTAAACCGATTGTAAAAGTCGGTGATAAGGTTGAGGCCTCTGCCTGGTTGGGTGAGGTTGAAGAGAATTATCAGCCATTGAAGATGATGGCACCTATTGCAATGGAAGGAATTGCAACGGTGAAATCGATTGTGGCAGAGGGTGATTATCTTTGTGAAGATACCATTGCTGTACTGACTGATGAGAAAGGAAAGGATATCAATGTTACTATGGTGCAGAAATGGCCGGTAAAAGTGGCTATGACCAACTATAAGGAAAAACCGCGTCCTTTCAAATTATTGGAAACGGGTGTTCGTACCATTGATACAATGAATCCGATTGTGGAAGGTGGTACAGGATTTATTCCTGGTCCGTTCGGTACTGGAAAAACAGTGCTTCAGCATGCCATTTCCAAACAGGCCGAGGCTGATATCGTGATTATTGCGGCGTGTGGTGAGCGTGCCAATGAGGTTGTGGAGATTTTTACAGAGTTCCCTGAGCTTGTCGATCCGCATACGGGACGTAAGTTAATGGAGCGTACCATTATTATTGCGAATACTTCAAATATGCCGGTGGCAGCGCGTGAGGCTTCTGTTTACACAGCAATGACTATTGCCGAATATTATCGTTCAATGGGATTGCGCGTATTATTGATGGCCGATTCTACATCTCGTTGGGCGCAGGCTTTACGTGAGATGTCAAACCGTATGGAGGAATTGCCAGGACCGGATGCGTTTCCAATGGATTTGTCGGCTATTATTTCCAATTTCTATGGTCGTGCGGGATATGTCCGTTTGAATAACGGTGAGGTTGGTTCCATTACCTTTATCGGAACGGTATCACCGGCAGGTGGTAACCTGAAAGAACCGGTAACAGAAAATACCAAGAAGGTTGCACGTTGTTTCTATGCATTGGAGCAGGACCGTGCAGATAAGAAACGTTATCCGGCTGTTAATCCGATTGAGTCTTATTCAAAGTATATTGAGTATCCGGAATTTGAGGAATATATTTCCAAGCACATTAATGGAGAGTGGACCTCTAAAGTCAATGAGTTAAAGACTCGTCTGCTTCGAGGTAAGGAGATTGCGGAGCAGATTAATATTCTTGGAGACGACGGTGTGCCGGTCGATTATCATGTGATTTTCTGGAAATCAGAAGTGATAGATTATGTTATTCTTCAGCAGGATGCATTTGATGAAATTGATGCGGTAACTCCACTCGAGCGCCAGGAGGATATTCTGAATCTGGTTGTTGAGATCTGTCGTGCGGATTATGAGTTTGATAATTTCCTTGAAGTGATGGATTATTTCAAGAAGATGATTAACCTTTGTAAACAGATGAACTATTCTGAGTTTAAGAGTGAAAAGTTCGAGGATTACAAGCAACAGGTCAGAGCTTTAATGGAGGAACGGAGAGCAAATAAATAAAACGAAAGAATATGGCAACAAAAGCATTTCAAAAGATATATACAAAAATCAGTCAGATTACAAAAGCAACCTGTACGCTGAAGGCAACCGGAGTAGGAGCCGATGAACTTGCTACGGTTGACGGTAAGTTGGCACAGGTCGTAAAGATAGCCGGTGATGAAGTCACTCTTCAGGTCTTTGAAGGAACCGGCGGTATTCCGACTGATGCCGAGGTGATTTTTATGGGTAAGGCTCCTTCGTTGAAAGTCAGCGATCAGTTGGCCGGACGTTTCTTCAACGCTTACGGACATCCGATTGACGGAGGTCCGGAGATAGAAGGCGAGGAGGTTGAGATCGGTGGCCCTTCTGTTAATCCGGTTCGTCGTAAGCAGCCTTCAGAATTGATTGCAACGGGTATTGCCGGTATTGACCTGAACAATACACTGGTGTCAGGACAGAAGATTCCGTTCTTTGCAGACCCCGACCAGCCTTTCAATCAGGTTATGGCCATGGTGGCTTTGCGTGCGCAGACCGATAAGATTATTCTTGGCGGTATGGGTATGACCAACGATGACTATCTATATTTTAAGAATGTATTCTCGAATGCAGGTGCACTTGACCGTATCGTAAGTTTCATGAACACTACCGAAGACCCTGCGGTAGAGCGTTTGCTGGTTCCGGATATGGCCTTAACGGCTGCCGAGTATTTTGCGGTTAAGAAGAATGAGAAGGTTTTGGTTCTGCTTACTGATATGACTTCTTATGCCGATTCATTAGCTATCGTGTCAAACCGTATGGACCAGATTCCGTCAAAGGATTCTATGCCGGGTTCACTTTATTCTGATTTGGCTAAGATTTATGAGAAAGCCGTGCAGTTCCCTTCAGGAGGTTCTATTACCATTATTGCCGTTACTACATTGAGTGGTGGTGATATTACGCATGCTGTACCGGATAATACGGGTTATATTACGGAAGGTCAGCTCTTCCTTCGTCGCGATAGCGATATCGGTAAGGTTATTGTCGATCCGTTCCGTTCATTGTCACGTCTGAAACAGCTTGTGGCAGGAAAGAAAACACGTAAGGATCATCCGCAAGTAATGAATGCGGCTGTCCGTTTGTATGCAGACGCTGCCAATGCCAAGACTAAAATGGAAAACGGTTTTGACCTGACCGATTATGATGAGCGTGCTTTGTCTTTTGCAAAAGACTATGCTGATAAGTTATTGGCTATAGATGTAAATTTGGATACGACGGAAATGCTCGATGTGACTTGGGGACTGTTCAGCAAGTACTTCAAACCCGAGGAAGTCAATATTAAGAAAGAACTTGTTGACGAGTACTGGAAGAAATAAATATGAGAACTAATGGCTATTAAATTCCAATATAATAAGACGTCGTTACAACAGCTTGAGAAACAGCTCAAAATGCGTGTACGTACTTTGCCGATTATAAAGAACAAGGAAAGTGCGTTACGTATGGAGGTGAAAAAATGCAAGGCTGAAGTAGCGGAGCTGGAACGGAAGTTGGAGAGCCAGATACAAGCCTACGATGCCATGTTTGCATTATGGAGTGAGTTCGATCCTACTATTGTAGGTGTCAAGGATGTCCATTTAAATGTGAAGAAAATTGCAGGCGTACGTGTACCGGTGCTTGACAGCGTTGAACTTGAAGTTCGTCCGTTTAGTTTGTTCCATCGTCCCAAATGGTTTTACGATGGTATAGCCCTGCTTCAGGGACTTGCCAAGACTGCTATTGAAAAGGAATTTGCACAGGCAAAACTGAACCTGTTGGAATTTTCGCGTAAGAAAACCACTCAGAAAGTTAACCTTTTTGAGAAGGTGCAGATTCCGGGATATGAAGATGCACTGCGTAAAATCAAACGCTTTATGGAAGACGAAGAGAATCTGTCTAAGTCTTCTCAAAAGATTTTAAAGACGATACAAGAGAAAAGAAAGGAGGCCGAGGCATGATTGCTAAAATGAAAAAACTGACATTTCTTATTTATTATAAGGAATATGAGGCTTTCTTGAAAGAGATTCAGAACATAGGTGTATTGCATGTTGAGACTGCGCAGGAGGGATTTATAGAGTCTTCTCCGGCTTTGGAGAATAAAATGCGGAGTACAGAACATTTGCATACCTTGATTGAACAGCTTTCAGTACTTGCTGGTCCAGACAGGCTGGCTGAGGGAACAGCTAATGGTGCCTGTAAATATGTAGCCGATGCAGATAAGCTGAATGATGAGATTCATACACATGAACTGAATATTCAAAGAATCAGGAAAGAAGAAGACGCATTGTCACCATGGGGCGAGTTTTCGCCGTCACGGGTTGAAGGCTTACGTCAGATTGGGTATGAGATGAATTTCTTTATCTGTCCGACGAAAGATTATCAGAAGGAGTGGGAAGAACTGTATAATGCCATTCCGGTTAACGAGGCTAAGGGACGTCTGTATTTTGTTACAGTGACTCCTATAGGTAAGGTGCTTGATGTCAATGCCGAATTGGTGCGTCGTCCTCAGGTTGCTTTAAGTGACCTCCGTAAGCAGATTCAGACAGAAGAAGATGCCTGCAAAACGTGTCGTGACGCATTGGTGGACTTGGCAAACGAACATCTGTCTGATTTAAAAGCTTTGGAAGCTGAATATCGTTCTTCTATCGCTTTCGATGAAGTGGTTCTTGGAACTGCCCATGCGGCAGGAGATAAACTGATGGTTTTGCAAGGCTGGATTCCGGAAGAGAAGGAAGCACAGTTGTCTGCCTTTCTGGCCGGAAAGGATGTATATTATGAGAGCCGTAAGGCTACCAAGGCTGACAATGCCCCTATTTTGCTTAAGAATAACGCCTTCGCACGCATGTATGAGGTGTTGACGGGCATGTATGGTATGCCGGATTATGGCGAATTTGATCCTACACCGCTCATTGCACCGTTCTTTACGCTGTTCTTTGCATTTTGTATGGGAGATTCCGGTTACGGTCTTGTTTTGATTGCACTAGGATTTTTCTTGAAGCACAAACTGTCAAAGTCTTTGTCCGGTCTGATGAATCTGGTGATTACCTTAGGTATAGCAACAACTGTATTCGGAGCTGTTCTGGGTACATTCTTCGGCGTGAGTCTGTTCGATATTAATTTACCGGATAGCATTAAGCAATTTATGATTGTAGGAAAGATAGGAGATACCAGTTATGACAAGCAGATGTTGTTGGCTTTGATTATTGGTGTTATCCATATTTGCATTGCTATGACGGTTAAAGCTATCTGTTCGACTGTGCGTTATGGTTTTAAGGAATCGCTCAGTAATTGGGGCTGGCTTCTTTTGGTGGTAGGCTTCGTCTGTACCGGTGGATTGTCTTTTATGAAAGTCATTTCTGAGGAAGTGACTACAACTGCTTTTATTGTCATAGGCAGTATCTCGGCTATCGGCATTTATTTGCTTAATGACATTCGTCGTAATGTTTTTGTCAATATCGGCGCCGGATTATGGGATACCTATAACATGGCTACCGGTCTGTTGGGTGATGTGCTTTCCTATATCCGTTTGTATGCTTTAGGTTTGGCTGGAGGTATGCTTGGAGGAGTATTCAATCAGTTGGCTTTTATGGTTCAGGATGCGGCCGGCGGTGTTATCGGTATTATATGCTGTGGCCTGATTCTTGTATTCGGCCATACCTTGAATATTGCGATGTCCTGTCTGAGTGCTTTTGTTCATCCGTTACGTCTGACGTTTGTGGAATACTTCAAGAATTCAGGTTACGAAGGCAAGGGCGAAGCTTATAAACCATTTGCTGTGATTAAAAATAATAACAATTAAATAACAAATAAAATCAATTAGAATTATGAATGAAATTTTAGGTTATCTCGGTTTGGGATTAATGTTGGCTTTGTCCGGAATCGGAAGTTGCTATGGTACAACAATTGCAGGTAATGCTGCTGAGGGAGCATTGAAGAAGAATCCTTCAAAATCTGCCAGTTACATGATTTTGTCTGCGCTTCCTGCTACACAGGGACTTTATGGTTTCGTGGCATTCCTGATGTCTATGGGTCGCGATTTTACTACTGAAGGTCCGTTGATGTTAGGTATCGGTTTAGGTGTCGGTCTGGTATGTATGATTTCTGGTATCCGTCAGGGACAGGTTTGTGCTAACGGTATTGCCGGTATCGCACAAGGTCATGATGTGCAGACCAATACTATGATTTATGCCGCTTTGCCGGAATTCTATGCTATTTTGGCTTTAGTTGCCGCTTTGATGGTATAATAAGAGAAAAAGTATAAATAGGGGCATGCTACCATATAAGGTGGCATGCCCTTTTTGTTTATTAGAAAAAATGATGATAAAGGCTGTTTTGCCTAATCTTTAGATTGGTTAATTCTATTCTGATAACCAGACAATACTTTATTTATTCGCTGAAAAAGTTTTATCTTTGCCGACTGAAATAGAATATCAGATACGATAATAAATAAATCAAAACAAAAATGAGAATGAAAATGAAAATGGTGATAGCCTGCTTTTTGTTGTTGGCTGTTGCCCGTGTATCTGCCCAACAGCAAATGCCACAACTTCCGGTAGACGCAGAAGTCAGGATGGGCAAATTGGAGAATGGATTGACTTATTACATCCGGCACAATGATTTGCCGAAAGGCCAGGTAGATATGCACATTGCACAGAAGGTGGGAGCTGTTCAGGAAGAGGACAATCAGCGCGGTCTGGCTCATTTCCTTGAGCATATGTGTTTCAATGGTACAGAACATTTCCCAGGAAATACTTTGGTAAGTTGGTTGGAAACCATTGGCGTAAAATTCGGTATGAACCTGAATGCCGCTACTTATCCTGACAAAACGGTTTATGACATTACTTGTATTCCGACAACACGCGAAAGTGCGGTAGATTCTTGTTTACTTATTTTGCACGATTGGGCTGACGGCCTGTTGCTGGAAACAAAAGAAATAGACAAGGAAAGAGGAGTAATTCATGAAGAATGGCGTACCAGCAGTAATGCCATGACGCGTATTATAGAGAAATATCATAATGAGTTGTATCCGAACTGTAAGTATGGTCTGCGTTTGCCTATCGGTACAATGGAGGTGATAGATAACTTTCCGCCCAAATTGCTGCGTGATTATTACGAAACCTGGTACAGACCCGATTTGCAGGGTATAGTTGTGGTAGGTGATATCGATGTAGACAAGATGGAGGCTAAAATAAAGGAAATATTCGGGCCGATCAAAATGCCGGAAAAACCGGGTAAATTCGAATATATCAATGTGCCTGATAATGATGATCCGGTACTTATTTCACAGAAAGATAAGGAGATGTCCGCAAATCTGGCATGGATTATGATTAAGTACGATGAGCTGCCCCGTCCGATGCGCAATACAGATGCCAGTCTGATAAATTCGTATATGGAAAATGTGATGGTTGATATGTTGAACCGCCGTTTTGCCGAGATGGTACTGAAACCGAATGCTCCGTTTGGTAATGCCAGCGCGTCTTATGACATCTATCTGTTAGCCAGCACTAAGAAAGCCTTCAACATACAAACCATTGCCAATTCAAATGGCAACGCCGAGGCTTTGAAGGCTGCATTGACTGAAGTTAAAAGAGTGGCCGATCATGGTTTTACAGCCGGTGAATATGACCGTGCACGTGCTGAATATCTCAGTCTGTATGAAACGGCTTATAATGACCGTAATAAACGTAAGAACGATGATTATGCGCAGGAATATATCAATAACTTTATAGACAATACGCCGATTCCTGGTATTGAATATGAGTACAATAAGATTAAACAGATTGCTCCGATGATTACGGTTGATATGGTCAATCAGATGGCCGGACAACTGTTTAACGGTAAGAACATGGTAGTGATTTCCACTTGCCCGGAGAAAGATGATGTTGTATTGCCTACAGTGGCAGAAATGAAAGCTATTGTTGATGCGGTTAAGTCAACTTCTACTGAAGCCTATCAGGATAATACGGTCAATGAGCCGCTTATCAGTCAGTTACCTGCACAAGGAAAGATTGTGTCAGAAAAGGAAAATACGAAAATTGGCTATACGGAATGGACGCTTTCAAACGGAGTACGTGTTTTGTTAAAACCGACAACATTAAAGGATGACGAGATTCTGATGAGCGTGACCAGTAAGGGCGGTGCGTCACTTTATCCGGCAGCTGATTATGTCAATATAGCTCCTATTTCCTCCGTGTGGTCACTTAATGGTGTAGACAAGTTTACATATAACGATTTGGAGAAGATGTTGTCTGGTAAACAAGTCGACTGTTCACCGTATGTCGGCGATTACGAAGAGGGTATCAACGGCAAGTCTACACAAAAGGATTTGGAAACGTTAATGCAACTGTTGTATCTTAATTTTACGGCACCACGTTATGATAAACAGTCTTTTGAAGTGGTTCGTAAGATGATTATGGCAAATCTTGAAAATATTGCGCAGAATCCCCAGTATGTGTTCAAAGATTCGCTTAACAACACGATTTACGGTCATAACCCTAAGGCTCAAATGTTCAATAAGAATATGGCTGAAAAGATGGATTATGACAGAATGTATCAGATATACAAGGAACGCTTTGCTAATGCTGCTGATTTCGAATTTGTGTTCTGTGGAAACATTGATATGGACAAGATGCGTACATTAGTTGAGCAATATGTTGCTACTTTGCCTGCTAGTAAAGGACGTGAGAAGGTTGCTAACGACGGTAAGACTTATGCAAAAGGCATTGTGACCAATACATTCAAGCGTAAGACAGAAACCAACCAGGCTATGTTGGCCATGATCTGGAGTGGTAATCTTAAAAATACAATGGAGAACCGTGCGAAAATCAGTATTACCGGTCAGTTGATGTCTAATGAACTGTTGAATCGTGTGCGAGAGAACGAAGGTGCTGCATACAGTCCATATGCAGGTGGTGCCATAGTCTCTACTTATGAGGATAAATTTGTTATTGAGAGTATGTTTGGCCTGAATCCGGATAAACGAGAAATCAGTGAGAAACTGACCATTGCTTGTCTGGAGGATTTGGCAAAGAATATTCCTGAAACTGAACTTAACAAGATGAAGGAATTTATGGTTAAACAGTATATCCAAAGCACGCAAGATAATGGATTCTGGGTAGACGCCATCAATTCTTGGGTACTTGACGGTTTGGATAAAGTCAATAATTATAAGGAAATGATAGAGAAGCTTACTCCGAAAGAAATGCAGTCGTTTATTTCAAGTCTGGTAAAACAGGGTAACCGTATTGAGGTTATCATGATGCCGGAATAAGGTTGTGATTGACATTTTCTCACGACATACTGCCCCTTATTTAAAGTTATACGTCGGAACTTTAAATAAGGGGCAGTATATTGTGAGATTACTCGTTTTTATAAGTATAAGTCTGTTATTATAAATTTTCTTGAGGGTAATATTTAAGGAATGGGAATCTTATGAATTATGGATTGAATTTAATTTTAGGTGAGGATTTTTTTGCATAATTACCTTATCTCATTAATTGAGAATGAAAGATAAGTTCCTATTTTCACTGATCTTATTATATTAGAAATAAGGCTGTCCAATGACAGCCTTAAAAAATAAATCTTTTTACTATTATATTGAGTTGTTGAATGTTTACAGATTGATTTTATAATATTTCACGGATACAGTTTATCAAACGTTCAAAATCCTTCGGAAATACATCTCCAATATTACCGATGCGGAAAGTATCTGCTTGAGAAATTTTTCCTGGATATATGACAAATCCACGTTCTTTCAATTTCAGATAGAAGGTCTTGAAATCAAAATCTTTGTTTGGATAATAGAAAGAAGTGATTACTGGAGACTGTTCGTTATCAGGAAGTAAAGTCTGGAATCCTAAGTGACGCATGCCTTCTACCAGAACCTGATGATTGTTTGTGTAACGGGCAAAGCGAGATTCCACACCTCCTTCTTCTTCCAACTCATTTAAAGCTTGCATAAAGGCACGTACAACATGGGTTGGTGATGTAAAACGCCATTTGCCATGTCCATTTTCCATTGTTTCCCATTGATCGTATAAATCGAGTGCTAAGGAGCGAGCTATGCCTTTGCATTGTTCCAATAGACTACGACGAGCTAGTATAAATCCAAAACCAGGAACTCCCTGTATACATTTATTAGCGCTACTGATCATAAAGTCTATTCCCAGTTTGGCCATATCAATTGGTACACCTCCAAAACTACTCATAGCATCTACAATTAATATTTTATTGTATTTCTTTACAACAGAAGCAATTTCAGATAATGGATTCAATACACCGGTTGTCGTTTCACAATGTACTACTGATACATGGCTTACTTCAGGATGATTCTTTAGATATTCGTCTACCTGTGATGGATTTACAGCTTGTGTTTCGGCAAAATTCAGTATATTGTAATTCAAATGATAATAATCAGCAATTATACCCATGCGCTTGCCATAAGCTCCGTTGGCAATTACAAGTAAATGATCTTTCGGACGGATTACGGTTCCGAGTGTTGCTTCAACACAAAAACTACCACTGCCTTGCATTAATACGGCTGTATATTCTTCCGGTTTGCTTGACGCTATTTCTACCAGTTTTTTACGGATGACTTCAACAATACCTAAATTGTAATCTTCGTCCCAGGTACACCAGTCACTCATCATGACATTCTTTACACTTTCTGTAGTTGTTAATGGGCCGGGTGTCAATAATAAATAAGGTCTCATATTTTAATCTTTATCTAAATATCAATAGAATTAATTCATACGTTTGTTTATTGCTTCAATTAAGGCAGGAAGTTCCGTAATATCATCTACTACATAATCGGCACCGGCAGCATACATCTTATGACGAACTTTTGTCATTCTTTCTTTACGTTCCTGTTCGTCAAGTCGTAGGAATTCTTCTTCGGTTAATCCCATTTCATTGCTGCCGATAATCACTCCAACAGTCCATACTCCGGCATTCACACCTTCTTTGATATCAGAAATAGTATCTCCGTATTTCACAACAGACATTCTGGAAGGGACTGCAAGATCGCACATATTTTTATAAATCATATAAGGATAAGGACGGCCACCGGGTAATCCGTCGGAGGTTACGCAGTTGTCAGGTTGGTAACCATGGCTGGCTGCAGCAGGAATAACAACATCCATCATTTCGCGGGTATATCCGGTTGTTGAACCTATTTTTAAGCCTTTGGCACGTAATTGGTTTAAGGTTTCAATTATATGAGGTATAGGTGTAGTATATTCTTTTAATGTTGAGAATAACAGTCGCTGAAATTCTTCGTAACGTTCTTGTACATCTTTTTCATTATAAGGACGTTTATATAAGGTTTCAAAACATTTTCCAATACGAGGCATATCAAAAAGTGCCCTAATATGATCTATTTTGGTAAGTCCCATAGGACGGCGAGCCTCTTCAGCTGTAACTTCGATGTTTATAGCGCGAAAACTTTCCAAAAAAGCAGATACTGGTGCAAAACAACCATAATCAATAGCTGTACCAGCCCAATCCATAATTACACACTCAATCTTCTTCATACATTATATTTTTAGATACATTTAATATTGATTTTTTCTGGGGTATATTCTTTTTCGAAACTTTCTATGTCTTTTCTGGCGTTTTTCTGTTGCAGACGATAGTGCTGGATGCAAATCCATGAAAGTACAAAAGCTATGCAACAAAAAGCACCGATATAAATACTCATTTTATTGTAGAACGTATGCCAGTCAATTTGTGAGGCGTAAAACTCTTTGAAAAGTAGTAATAGAAGTGTACCGACATAGCCAACAAAGTCAATTGTTATGATAAAAAAACCGACATTGCCTTTTATTTTGAAGCAGGCGATGAAACGTTCAAAGAAAATGGTTTGGAAACTCAGATAGGCAATATCTAGGCATAAGGTCTGCATAAATAGCCAGGTCGTAGTGGAAAATATGCCTTCTGGGTAACCGGCAATCAATACTAAAGCTCCCATTCCGATAGTAGAAAGCAGCAACAATATTCCTAATACTTTCTGATGATTTCTGATACGTCCTAACAGAGCAAATATAGATAACATTATTAAAGTAGCAATAGCGTCTAAGCGGGCAAAAAGCCATGATGAGATGGTAGATATATCAATAATACATACAATAAAATCTTCTTTAATGTCACGTTGCACAGTGAGTAAAAGATTAGCTGAAAAAAGTAAAATAAGCAAAGGCATAAATTTTTGAAATAACTTTATACGTTCTTTGCCATTTAGTGTATAACGTGGCGAACGTGCTGCGATATCAGCAGAATTAGGATTTGGGAGACAAGTCATGACCCAGCCTAGAAAGCAAAGTAAAGGAAAGGCAATAGCACCGATACAGGCTGGCATCCAAAATTCACTGATGCCAAGAGTGTGAAGAGTATAAAGACCGATGGATTTTGCAACTCCGGAACTAAGAGCCATACTTACTCCCATAATACTTGCTAAGAAATCGGTTGTTCGTCGTCCTTCCAAAAAACTGAATATTACTCCCCACATACATCCTAATGACAGACCGTTAAAAAATAGCGCACCGACATTATATGGTGAAGGTAATAAAGCAAACAGCAAAAGTGAGAATTCAGATAATGCAGCAGAGCCTATGATAAAATGTAAACGGTTTTCGGGCTTAAGTTCAGAAATAAACTTGATACCCAACATTTTTGCTAGAACATATCCCAATAGTTGTACTATACTGACTGCTATTTTATAATCCATGCCGAAAAAATCCTGATTGGTAAATTCTGCGGCTGTAAAGGGTTTACGCAAAGCATAGACTAAAGAATAGGATAATAATGCTGTTCCTCCGGCCCATATTATAAACATCCAGTCCGGCATATTTTCTTTTCTGAAAACTTGTTGTTTTAACAGATATGTTTTTTGATTCATTTATATTCGTTTTTATTATTTGCAGCAAAGATATTTTCTCTCATAAACAGAAAGAATGAATACTTGATGATTAATGAAGTGGAAACAATTCAGTAATATTCATGTTTTAAAAAAAACATTCTTTTGTAACCAATTCGTAATTTTAAAATGACTTATAGATCATAAAAACAAGCTTAAAAGCTTATGGTTTACTTGAAAAGATGTATCTTTATCCAAATTAATCAATAGATAGACGGATATATGGATGATTTGAAAATCATATATGATAGAATTTCCTTTCTTCGCCAAAAAGGAGTTAAGATGAAGGATATGGCAGAAAAGGCCCAGGTGGCTTCGAGTGTATTTTCAGCCTTATACTCCACTGTTCTTCCCGCCTATCTGAAATATGTGAAAGAAGGAATGGACAGTCAGGAGGCTTTGGACAATGCTGTGGTCTGGGTAAATAATGTTTCTAAGAAAAAGTTGCTCAGCACAATGACGTCAATAAAGGAAGCTTTGATGTCTATGGAATTGCTGGATACGGAAATCCCAGATGGTAAAGAATGTCCTTTGTTTCGTACATTGCGCGAGAATTCTCAGGATGCTTGTAAACGGATTCATCATTTAAGTGGTATTTATTTAAGTTATAGTGTGTCTTCTTCAGCGCCATCATTGAAAATAGAACCTTATCTTATTGCGCTTTCTTCACAAGGAAATTGGGTTGAGGTCGTGCATAATAATGCATATGGTAGTACGCATCGTGGAGTGGCTCTAATGAATGGCAGCTCGCATCTGTATCTGCTCTTTAATGAACAGCATGCGCCGCAACTGGCTTTATTTCATATTTGTTTAAAGATTCCAATGTATGAATGTCCTCCGTTTATGAAGGGAGTCTATACATGTTTTGATTATAATTATAATCCGATAGCACGGCGTGTCTTGTTTGTGAAGTACTCAGATAGTACCTCACTTGAAGAGTTTGCCCAAATAAAGGGAGAACTGAAACGTTTTGAGGAACTTAATGAGCAGGAAAAGAAATATTATGAATATACTTGTCGTCCGGAAGATGTTATCCGTATGTGTACAATTCCATCTCCCCGTATGACAGATGAGGATTTGGTCATTGAGAAGAAAATACTGGAATTACAATAACGGAATTATTTAGGGGTCAGAAGATATATTGTATTCTGGCTTGAGGTACAAAATAATTATTTTTATAGTTTTGGTTGCAGTGTTTCCCGATCCATGTATAACTTCCGTTTATTTTAAATCCAATATACTCATTTAGGTAGAAGTTAAGTCCAACAGATAAATCCTTTTCTTCTCCTCCCCAAATATCAGCTTCTTTATCATTCATGTCTGTGTAATTGAAACGTACGCTTAATTCCAAGGCTTGTTTGCTTCGTGGTCTACCTGGAACAGCACATGTAGTATCATATTTGAATCCTTTTCCTTTCAGCAGATAAGATGCTTGTATATAACCTCCATGAGGCTGATAGTTCTTATGCCCGGACATATGATAGCGGTTTAAATAATATTCTCCTTGAATCAGATAATGTGAACCAGTGACTAAAGCCTCAATTACTCCTTTGAATTCTTTTTGGGGCCTACCGATATTTATAGCCAATAAAGGTTCAGGAAGCATTGATGTTACTCCCGCTGCAGAAATCTCCTTATTGTAATCTTTCTGATTCACTGGAGCTGTGCGAAAGGAGAATGCACCACCAAAATGTAACAGTCGTTCTGTTGTTTGTTGCTTGCGCCATACAGCTCGTGAAGTGGAGACTAAAGAGTTACGCTGATTTGTACCTATTTTATTAATATCGTTATATGTATATATTCCACTTGCTACATAGAATGACGGCTTCTGATAATGCCAGGTAATACCCAGTTTACGACCGTCGGTAAATGCCAGTACAGAAGTGGCAGATTGGTGAAAGCGGAGATCTGCCGTACTGATTAACATATCCATTGAGAAAGGGTCATAGGTATTTCCTATAGCTAATGTGTGGTTTTTCCATGTTGCTTGTAATAATAAATCTTTGATGGCGACTTTTCCACTTCCTAAACCAATATCTGCTTTTATTTCCATATTATGGTATTCTGCTTTAAATCCTACCCGGAAATCTTCTAACCGATAATAACCTTGCACATTTTGTTCTTGAAAAGAGGTAACAGAAGCATCAAGCAAAGCACGGGAACGAAACCTCAGTTTGAGCGAATCCTGTGCTTGTAATATTAATGTTACTCCACATGCTAAGAATAAGCATAATTTTCTCATATCACAAGGTCATTTAAAGTTTGTATCATTTTAGGTAAGGCCTCTTCGACTGGAGCAACCCAACCATAGTCTGCAATACGAAAAATTGGAGCATTGATATCAGGATTGATTGCAATGATTTTTTTCGCTCCGGTAATGGCTGCAGTATGTTGAATCTGGCCGCTAATACCGATTGCCACATATAAGTCTGGTGCAATGGTATGACCTGTTTGTCCTACTTGTTTAGAGGCATCAATCAGATTTGCTTCTACGGCAGCTCGCGAACCAGCTACGGCAGCTCCAATTCGTGTCGCCCACGATTCTATCTCTTCTACTGTTTTTTTATTTTTTACGCCACGTCCTATTCCGATGATTACCCTGCTTTGATTCAATGAACAAGTGTATTCCTCTTTTTTGTCTTCGTGAATTATTGACACGCGTTCATCTGGGGTGAATTTATAATCCTCATGTCGGATGATTTCACCACAACGTAATTTGTCCGCTTCTAAGGCATGCATAACTCCAGGACGAACAGAAGCCATTTGAGGACGGTTGTGTGGGGTTACGATAGTAGCCATCAGATTACCTCCAAATGCAGGACGAATCTGTTGTAATATTTTGTTTTCAGCATCTATTTGTAATTCAGTGCAGTCTGCAGTCAGACCGGTGTTAAGTAAGGCCGCTAAACGTGCAGATAAACCTCTGCCGCGAGTTGTGGCTCCAACTAAAAGAATGTCTGGTTGGCTTTCATGAATCAGGTCATGGGCTACTTTTGCATAATTTTCTTCAATGAAATGTTCCAGACCGATACGGTCAACCATGTGTACCGTATCAGCACCATAGGCAAACAAATTGGCAGTCAGTCCCTCCAGACGATATCCCATTAACAATGCTGAAACAGACATATTTGATTGTTGGGCCAGTTTATGGGCAATTCCTAATAACTCATAGGTTATTTCGGCTATTTGTCCGTTGTGATGTTCTACTATAATCCAGATTTCAGCTTTGGTTTGTTGCTTCTTGTCTTGTTTGTTTTTATCTTCTTGAATAAATATAGCATTGCTAGGACAATTTTCTATACAGCTTCCGCATAAACGGCATATATTGGGATTTATTTGGGGACTATCGTTTATTTGTATGGCTTGATATAAGCAGGTTTCTGCGCAGATGCCACATGATGTACAAAGTGTCGTATTTATTTGAAGTGGAAAAAATGTTTTGTTGGAATTCATGATTGAGCTATTGTGGATTAAGGATTTATAGTTTCATTTAAAGTAAAAGAAAATTGTTCACCATTGGTTATCCAGGAAATTTTCTTTTTGTATTTTGGTATGTGAGTAGCTATTACTCGTGTAGGTGAGGCCATCAAGCCTACTTTATGAGGTTCCAAGCCAAGGTCTTTCTCATTCCATGTGATGATTTCTTGTTGCATGGCTTTTCGCCAACCTTGTAGCGTGGGACTCTGCAGTGTAACAGTATCACGTCCTACCATAATGGCACAGGGAAGTGTAATCTGTAGAATCTGTTGAATTTCTTCAATCTTTTTGCATATACAAATACTTTGAGGCGTTATTGATTCAAAATGACTAAAAGATGTAACTTGTGGAATATTTAGATGGCCAGCTACTTCAGGACCAACTTGAGCTGTATCGCCGTCAATGGCCATTTTTCCAAAGAATAACATATCATAAGTACCTATTTTACGTACTGCTTGGGCTAGTATTAGGCTGGTACACCATGTGTCACTTCCTGCAAATGCTGATGATGAGAGTAAAATGGCTTTATGTGCTCCGCGTTGTAAGGCATCACGTAATACCATCTGTGCTGAGGCTGGTCCCATACTTACGGCTATGACTTCAGCTCCGGTTTGTTGGCTGAGATTGAGTGCAACCTGTAAGGCGTATAGGTCGTCAGGATTTGTTTGGCACATCGCCGAAGAACGTTTTAAAGTTTTTGTTACAGGATCGATGTCCACTTTTGTTGACAGAGGGACTTGTTTGAGAAAAACGATATATTTTTTCATTGTTTTAGTTGATTTATTGAGTTATGCTGTTTTTATCCTCCTTTTTTGTTAGAACGTGCGTCTGCACATCTTTTCTGAAATTCTGCTGTAAAAGGATCGATTATTCCGAAACGGTTTGGAGCAAATAGATTTGGGTCTACAAAAGTATCTTCTCCTAGAATCATTTCCGCAGCCAGGCGTCCCATTCCACCTCCGGCTGCAACTCCACCACCGCAACATCCGGTAACAGTAAAGAGTCCTTTGTATTGTTCGAAGTTTCCGATAACAAATTTAGCATCAGGTACATAGCATGATGGCCCTGCTACATAATGAGCTATACCTAATGTGTCTATGTCTTTAAGATAAGGTTTTAATAAAGGGGCACACTCATCCAGTATATTCCATTTGGCTTCTGCCCGGAAGTCAAAGTCCTCTAGTTTTTCAGTTAATGTCAGAGGATCAAATGGTTGGCATTCGCTTTCACGTAATCCGATGATTAATGCACCTACATCAGAACGGGTAAAAGCTCGTGCGTCTGGAATAACAGTGAAAGGATGATTGGTTGGAAAACGCTTGGCATCTGTGTCTGAAATCCAGAAATGACTTCTAACTGGAGTAAAAGGTAATCCTATTCCTAATGGACGCATTAAAAGATTTGCCCATGCTCCAGCTGCGTTGACTACTACCGGAGCTGTTATTTTTGTGCCGTCGTATAAAATGACTCCTTCTACCGAGTGAGCTGGTGATATTGAAATTTCCTTTACTCGTGTATTGGTCTTTATTTCAACTCCCATCTTTTGAGCAGCTTTAGCATATCCGCTACATAACATGGCTGAATCGATAAAAGCGTCTGTTGGCATATATAAGGCAACTTCAACAGCTTCCTCGTTTATCCAAGGTAGTAATTCACGAATACGTTTGTAGCCGATTCGTTCATTGATAATACCGAAACTGTTGGCGGCTTTCTCAAGTGCTTCCACTTCGCGTAAGGAACTCTCGGATGATGCGATAGTGATGCTTCCACACTGTTGCAGTCCTAATGATTCGCCAAGCAATATTTCTATTTCATTAATACAGTCATAAGTTTCCTGTACCATTTCCATTAAAGCTGGTTTAGTGCGTGCACGGGTGAGCAGACAGGCAGCACGGGCCGATGCCTGTGATGCAATGTCATTTCCGTCTAACAACAAAATATTTCCGGCTTTACGTTTGGCTAGTTGGTAGGCTGTGGCACATCCCAGCAGTCCGCCTCCAATAATAATAATATCATACTGGTTTTTCATCCTTTTCTTAATTTATTAATGTAAATGAATTAAATTAATCCGTATTGAGAATCAATAGAGCAATCCTCCAATTCTGCATTTTGTTTCTTTTCGTTTGTCATTTGATACCGTCTGAATATTTGGATACAGGCAATGCTGAATAATACAGTACCAAGAATACCTACGGTCATAGCCATTTTATTGAATAAGGCAAACCATTCTAGTTTGATTTGTAGCATTTCTTTGATAGAAAGTAGAGATACGGTGCCTACATAGCCAATAAAATCAATTATGGCAATGAAAAATCCTACATTTCCTTTGATCTTGAAACAGGCAATGAAGCGGTCAAAAAAGATGGTCTGAAAAGTTAGATAGGCAATGTAGAGGGAAAGGCTCTGTATAAATAGCCATGTGGTGGGTGATAAATTTAGTCTGGTATAGTTAGCGGATACGTAGGTCATAGTAAGACAGCCTGAGATGACTAATATCATGAGACACATAAGAGCTTTAATATTGCTACGGAAAAAAATAAACAGTCCGAAAATACCAAGAATTATTAATGTTACAACGGTATCAACTTGTGCAAATAACCATGAAGATTGTCCCGACATATCTAATATATTTACCAAAAAATCTTCTTTAATATCTCGGAGTACGAGTAAAAGGAAATTACCGATAAATAACAAGGATAAGATGGGAGCGTACTTCTTGAATAAAGCAATGCGTGCTTTATGATTTAAAGTTACCCGTTCGTTTCGTAATTGGATATCTTCAGCTGTAGGATGAGGAAGCCGTTTAAGCATATATCCCATAAAAATGAGTAAAGGTAGGGCTACTATACCAATAAGTGCGGGCATCCAAAAAGGGTCAATCTGAAGTTCATTGATTACAAATAACCCAAAACTTTTTGCCAGGCCGGAACTGAATACAATACTTACTCCTAGCAGACTGGCCAGCATGTCCGTAATTTTACGTCCTTCAATAAAGCTGAAAATTACTCCCCACATACAACCTAGCGACAGTCCGTTTACAAACATGGCAAACGCATTATAAGGAGCGTCTAATATCCCAAAGAAAAGCAAGGCTACTTCGGCCATAATAGCAGAAGATACAAAAAAATGGAAACGTTTTTCTCGTTTTAATTCAGAAATAAGTTTGATTCCAAAAAACTTGGAAACCAAATACCCAAGAATCTGTATGGTGGTTACTGCTACTTTATAATCTATTCCGAAAAAATCTAGTCCTTGAAACGAGGCTGCTGTGTATGGTTTGCGGAGAGCATATACTAACGAATAAGAAAGCAAGGCTGCTCCGCCGGCCCAAAGAATCAGAATTATTTCTGAGATGTTTTTGTTTTTTGCAATTTGTTTCATCATTTTTTTATCAGTTTTTATTTTCTGAAGCAAATGTACAGGAGGAAAAGCATCAAAAAAATTAATTAATTATTTATTATAAGTCGCTGAAATTCAGTATTTATAATGAAATATTAATGTGTGGTTTATGACATAACTTTGTAATAATCTCGTTAATGTTGGCAGATAAATGATACATAGAATGAGTATTTCATGTTTCGTTTTCTCAAAAAAGATTACCTTTGTCAAAAAGCATGTTTAGAGGTTATGGATAAACTGATATTTCTTTATGAACAATTGAAAAAGATACGTGAATCTGGCGTAAGGGTAAAAGACATATCCGAGGAAACAGATATTGCATCCAGTGTACTGTCATCACTTTACTCATCTGTGCTTCCTGCTTATGTGGCCATGGTTGCAGACGGTGAAGACTCGGATGAGGCTTTGGATAAGGCTTTGCAATTGGTAAACAACGTCTCTAAAAGGAAATTGATGGGATGTTTGGATGATTTACTCGAAAAGATAGCATATCTTAAACCGAAAGGAATTATTCAGAAAGGTCAGGAGAGTTCAGTCATCCATGATTTGGAGAAAGAGGCGGCACAATATGTGCATCATGCTGGAGCATATACCGGGTTATATATTGCTTATAGCAGGTCCTCATTTTCAGATGGATTAAAAGTGGAGCCTTATCAGATAGCTGCTTTAACCGAAGGAGAATTGTCTCCGCGTGTATATTGTCAGAATATGCATGGAGAATATTATGTTGGTACAGGAATATTTTCACCTTTTCAGACGGGGTATCTGTTATTTAATGAACAAAAGAGACTTCAAGTAACCCTTAAAGTGGTTTATTTGCAGTTGCCTGTTCTTGAGCATCCCGCATTAATAAAAGGTATTTATATGACGCATGATTATAATCGGAATCCAATAGCGCGAAGAGTTGTATTGGTACGTCAAGGAGATGAAATCTCTTTGGATGAGTTTGCCCAATTAAAAACCTATGTGATACCTAAAGAGGAGATTCCGACAGAATTACAACCTTTTTATGATTATACATGCAGAGAAAACGATTTCATAAAAAGTATCATGCTGGTTTCACCTCAAAAGAATATAGAAGAACTTTCTGAAGAAAAGAAAATGTTAGATTTACTATCCTCATCAAGTAAGGACTGACAAAATCCCGAATCTGGGACTTTGTCAGTCTGATACATAAATTAGAAGGAGGTTTAATCTTTTTAATAGAGATTGAAAAAGGGTACAATATAAGGCTGCTTTTAACGTATTATTTTTTGATTGTATCCTGTATGTTGTTTAGAAGATATTTTGTAATCATTGCGTTCAATTCCGGTTTAGGTTGTGCACCCATGATCATTTGCGGATTGCCTTCCATCGGGATAAACAATAATGTAGGGATGCTGCGTATGCCGAAGGCAGCGGCAAGTTATTCAATAATCATTTTAATGGATATTGGCTTTTCATTATGAATTACTCTTATAATATAAGTTCCAGCCTGATAATCTTTGGCGTATATCGTTATTTGAGTTTTTCCTTCTTCGCTGTTTACAGTTTCTTGCTTAATTAACTGGCCGGTTAATGAATAGATTTGATATGCGATGACACCATGCTCGGTATTGTCTATCACTAAGATTGAATGGTCTTTAACAGGATTGTTTGTCAACCGTATCTTTATATTTTTCTCATTGATGCTGTTGATAGCTGTAACAGAGCCTGTTGTGAAACTTTGTTCTTCTCCATAAGTAGTACCGGATGCGGTTTTGGCAAAACTTCTGTATTTATATGTTGTGTTTGGCTGAAGGTTATGTATTTCCGCCTTCATTTCATTACCTTCAACAATTACCGTTTGTTTTTCAGAACCTTTTATTAAAGAGTTTTCAGCCCAATATTCGAATCCCTTTTGTAGAATCTCCTCTGAACCGCTTATCACATATCCTATTAGAGTTACGGACGTACTGTCTGGAGAAGTAATGGTGATGGTTTGTACTGTCGGTGGGAATAATACAAATGAGTCCGCTGTTCCAAAGCCTATCCATTCGCTGTAGTATTCCTTCTCCTGATATTTGATAAATGCCCTGTATTTGTAATAGGTATTTGGAGACAAACCACGCAAACTGAATGCCAGTTTACCGTTTATTGGGGTTTGCGCAATTACTGCTTCCGAAGGCACTAGTTCGGGAGCATCATATTTTCTCCATTCGAATCCGAACTTAGCGTTGCTGTATGTGTCACATTCTGTCAATGCATGTAAGGTGGCGGATGTATTCGAACAAGCATCAGCTTTGTCTATAGTTACTTGGATGTCTTTAGTGACGAGACTCTGCCACTCTGAATAATAATAAGAATCAAGTACATTTAACTCAATGTCATATACAGGTATGGTGACAAAAGTGCGGTATGATACGTTGGAATTTGCCGGCAGGTTGGTGATACGGCAAGAAGAACCCTCTGATTTAAATGTTTGCCCGTTCACTTTCCATTCGACACCTTGTTTGGAAACTTGGGCGTCACCGGCACTAGATTGTACGGAAATGAGTGCGGATGTTTGTCCGATTTCTTCTACTTTTCCGCCCACTGAGATTGGTTTCGTGTCGAAGGGTTTGTTGTCAAATTTATAAAGGCCGTTTGTTGTTCTTATATAAGCATATACACTGTTATAGGAATTAGGATATAGATTGGTCAAGTTTAAAACCATGCCATCTTGTATGATATAGTTCTGTCCGTTGACATTTAATCCTTTCTCAATAACGTTTGCATCACCGATGACAAATGAACATTCAAGTTGTGCCGTTGTTTGTGTTACATTTTTCAGTTCCCAGGATGCACTGACAGGCAGTGTGGGGTAAATGTCTGCAAAACTTGTCGGCCAGCTTTCCATCAGTTCTTCGCCGTTTTGATTTTCGGTAATAATGTAATGTTCCACAAAGTAGGTACAGTTTTCTATCAGATTGTTGAAATGAGTCTTGAAAACATTCTTTTCTGCATTGTATTCACTGGGTTTCCCCTCTGCTTTCAGCCATTTGTCTTTTAAAGACCAGTTTTCCGGATATTTGGATATACTGTCTTGATGAATGTAGTAGCAGCCGCTCTCTTTGAGAATGAGCGACGGGTCCATATTGTCTGTTGAAACTGTATGAATGAAAGTCATGGATGTTTGGGTGATCTCATGTTCTAATGTTTTAACCAGGCAGCCGCTTCCACGGGTCCGAAAGCTTTGTTTTTGACTGTAGAATGTACCCTGATTGGTCTCTAATATAACTCTCATGAAATAAATCGTCATCGGTTTAAGATTGCTAATAGTAGCTTTTACAAAGCCGATTTCGTCTATAGGGGTGCCTTCGACCGTTGTTACAATTGCCGTGCCTGTTTCGTCTGTATCGTTTTGACTGATCTCAAAACTTACTTTATTGATGATGGAGTGATCTCCTTTGATAAGTGTAAGCAGATTGGCTGAATTTATTGTAGTAGATGCGCTGAGTTCTTCAAAAACATTTTCTGTTTTGAAAGTTTTTTCGGGCATAATATTTTCGTGATTACTGTCTTTCAGCACAAGCGCATATTTATATTCAGCATTGGGAACCGTCGGAATCTGTAGTTCATCTCCGTTTTCCCATGGAACTTCCGTATATGTGTTATCATCGCTTTTTTTATATCTTAGACGGATTTCACCCGAAGGACGATTACTTAGGTGATGTAAGACAAATGTTGCCGTGTAATAGTTCGTGCTACTGCAATACGCATCTGACAGTGTGAAATGCGGCATTGATGAGTCTCCACCTTGCCAGACATGCATCTTGTCAGTGGTTGTGGTATCATTATATCTGATATCATCATTGTTTAATAGACTTAGGAAAGATTCGTCTGTCATTAGGTCTGGTGCGATTCCGACAATGTTTGAATCCTGATTATAATAGTCATACCCGATTGATTTTCCCGTTTCCGTACTTTTGAACGAAGAAAGAATTTCCGGGGTAGGATCTGTTTCCTCAAGCAGATAACTGGCATCTCCGACAATGCTTCCAATCTGTTCGTCGGAACCGGTCGAGCTAACAACTCCGGAATTGTAGCATTTGTAGATGAGCGGACGGATTCCGATGGAACTGTACTGGTGAATGCCTGCTATACCTCCACCGTTATTATAGAAAGCGTTGTTGGCTTTTCCGTTGCATATAATATTTTCTGTATTGTAGCAGTTTACAATGCTGCCACTGTTAGACGCGCATATGCCGCCGCTTCTGGCTTTATAGTTGCTTGATGTGGTAATCTGTCCTAGATTGCCGCAGTTGATAATGAGACCGTAGTTGCTGCATGCTATTCCAGAAGACATGATGGAAATGTATGTGGTGGTCTTGCTTGTGAACGATGATTTGACGACTCCAGTATTAAGGCAAGTGTTTATGGTTGTCCTTGAATATGATGTACCAGTAATGCCGCCGACAGAAATACCGTCGATTTGATTTGATGAGCTTTGAGCTGAAATTGTTCCATTGTTGATACAGTTTGTTATTCTGATGTCTTTTCCGTTGCATACACCGGCAATGCCGCCACATTCTATTCTGCCTGTACCGTTGGCGTTGACGGTTATATTGCCACTGTGAATGCTACTGACAACCGAACCTTTCATGTCGCCTACAAGGCCTCCTCCATGCAAATCGCCATTATTGATTGTTATGTTCAGATTTCCTTGAAAGTGACAGGCTGCCACGATGCTGTAGCTGCTACTTTGTCCGGCAATTCCACCAATCATAACATCCTTATTCGTGATGTTTGTGTTAATTTCGCAGCTGTTATCCAGTGTAAGATTATAGACAGACGCGCTTTTTAGAAAGTTTATACCGCCCTTTAAATTACCGATAAAGCCAATGTCGCCTTCATTCGCCGTAATATTCAGTCCGGAAATGGTATGGCCGTCGCCGTCAAATGTTCCCGAGAATGTTTTGATAGGAGCCCAATAATGTGCGCTCATATCTACATTGTTCTCCAAAACAATTCTAATGTTTGAGAAGGTCATGTTCTTTGACCGGCTAAGATATGCCACTCCAGCCAATTGTTCTGGGGTACTGATATGGTATGTACTTGAATTGTTTCCGTCATACCAGCTAATGTCATAGTTTCCTTCGTCTGTCCAATTACCGGTTTGTGCAAAGGTGATGCAACTTAGCATCACAAAGCATAAGAAATGGAAAATCTTTTTCATGTTTCTTGAAGGGGGTAGTTTAAGGGTTTTTTAATAGATTCATTCTGTAATTTTCGAGTTTCTCAGCGAATGTCTGTTACTCTTTTTCTATGCAAAGATATTATTAAAAGAATATATTAAAACAATTTATGTCGGTTTTTACTAAAAATAATATAGAATACTCATTAATATATAGGAAACAATATGGTTGTTCTATATTTTCAGTGTGTTAAAAACAAATAAAAACAGAATCCGTCAGAATATTTGCCTATTCTGTCAGATTCTGTTAGAGAGCAATTAAAATTTTTATTGTAGAGATTGTTATTTCTTATTTAGAAGATATTTTGTAATCATTGCGTTCAATTCCGGTTTAGGTTGTGCGCCCATGATCATTTGCGGATTGCCTTCCATCGGGATAAACAATAATGTAGGGATACTGCGTATGCCGAAGGCAGCGGCAAGTTCGGGTTCATTTTCTGTATTGACTTTATAGATTATGATTTCGTCTTTATGCTCTTTTGCCAGTTCTTCAAGTATCGGTGATAACATTTTGCACGGTCCACACCAGCTGGCATAGAAATCTACAATGGCCGGTTTTTCACCCAGATATTTCCATTCCTTAGGATTAGATTCATAGTCTACCACCTTTTTCAGAAATTCAGCCTTTGTAAGTTCAATTGTGGCTTTATCTGCTGACTGTGATTGACCGATATTGGCTGCGGTAACTTTTTGTGCACTAAAGAGTTGAATGCCTATAATGGCAACAACAGCTATAACGAGTACTGCTAAAAGAATTTTATTCATGATGTGTTAGTTTTTATGTTGTTTTACTTTTGTTTGGAACGAATAAAAGTCCGCCCATGATAGCTCCCCAAATGGTACTTGTTGTGGGCGAAGATGTGATGGGGCAGGTACCGCTGGTGCAACCAACATGGTACCAATATGCATAGCCGGCTATGGCGCCGATAATTATTGCTACAAACATTATGCCATAACGTTTGAGTAATTTGTTTATTGCATCTTTCTTCATGGCGTTCGTTTTTGTGTATACTTTATTTCCTTTTCTGCAAATATCGTATATATTTTCTTTCCAAACAAGTTTCCAATGGAAAATATAAAAATAATAACTTATTTTAGCATTCAGAATATTGATGAATAGTTAATAATGCGTGAAGGATGTGCTTGTTATATTGATTGACGGATGTTTTCATTATGTCTGATAATTAATAAGTTACGATTTCTCTGAAAAAGTCCTTCACCTCTTCACAATACATTGTAACAGGTTGATTACAAGTCGTTTGTGTGTGAAGGGGTAGATCCTAAGATTTTGAACTTATTTTTATAACAGTTTTCATTGTACTTGCTGATGCAGGTTTAAATGAACGGTAATATTATTGGTTTGAAATTTACAAAATTTAACTCTTTCGTTTGACTAACGTTAAAATTTCAGCAGTCAGTAATAGAATTTTACATGATAATGCTCGGATACGGTTGTGAATTTCTTGGTGACAGTCTGGAAATATATTTTGATACTGTAACGAGTTTTACCGTAACCGTGCGGAATAAGAACCGTAACCGTATGGGATGGCAGTCGTAACCGTATGTAAGAAAGTTCATAACCGTGTGTATTTTTTATTTTCAAATGTGAATAAATGTGAATTCGCAAACTGAATGTGAATATGATGTGAAGGATATAAGAAACAGGCCTTCACACTTAGTATCTTTATTATCAGTTTATTATACAGTAATGTGAAACGGTGAAGGAGAAAATGGAAAAAATAACTTTTTTGGGAAAAGCCGGGGAATCCCGATATGTTTTGTGTGAACTTTTGGGGTTACGTTATCAGCCCACTTTGTGTTGTGAAATATAAAAACGCATGCCATGGCCGTGATGGCTAGGCATGCGTTAAGTATTGGTTGTGGATTTATAAAATTCGTTAGCAGACTTCTGAACCCGGTTTTACTTCCCGACTTGGGGTGATGACGCTCAGTGAGCCGTCGTTGTTGACTGCGGAAAGAATCATACCCTGGCTTTCTATTCCTTTCAGCTTACGGGGAGCAAGGTTGGCAATGAAGCAAACCTGTTTACCTACCAAATCTTCAGGCTTATAGTATTTTGCTATACCGCTTACAATTGTGCGGTTTTCCAGTCCATCGGCAATCTTAAAGCAAAGTAATTTGTCTGCTTTAGGTACTTTAGTACATTCGAGTACGGTACCTACGCGGATATCCAGTTTCTCGAAGTCTTCGAATGCAATATTCGGACGGATAGGGTTTGCCTTATAGTTAGCTTCCTCATTAGCTTTCTTGGTGTCGAGCAGCTTTTGAATCTGTGCTTGAATCACGTCATCTTCAATTTTCTCGAACAGCAGTTCGGGTTTGTTCATCTGATGACCAACTTTCAGCAAGTCTGTACGGCCAAGTTGATTCCATTCGAAGCTTTCCATGTTAAGCATTTTGCGCAGCTTCTCACTGCTGAAAGGCAAGAAAGGTTCGAATGCGATAGCCAGATTTGCAGTAAGTTGAAGCGAGATGTAAATAATTGTCTTAACTCGTTCGGGATCGGTCTTGATGACTTTCCAAGGTTCACTGTCGGCTATATATTTGTTACCGATTCGTGCCAGATTCATAGCCTCTTTCTGTGCGTCTCTGAATTTAAAGACATCGAGCAGCTCTTCAACTTTTTGTTTAACGTCTTTGAACTCATTTAATGTCTCTTTGTCATATTCGGTCAGTTCGCCACATTCAGGCACAACACCGTTGTAGTATTTCTGAGTGAGCTGAAGGGCACGGTTTACGAAGTTACCATAGACGGCAACCAACTCGTTATTGTTGCGAGCCTGGAAGTCTTTCCAAGTAAAGTCGTTGTCCTTTGTTTCCGGAGCGTTGGCTGTCAGCACATAGCGTAGCACATCCTGTTTGCCCGGGAAATCGCGCAAGTATTCGTGCAACCAGACTGCCCAGTTACGTGATGTCGAAATCTTGTCGCCTTCAAGGTTAAGGAACTCGTTGCTGGGCACATTATCGGGCAGAATATAGCTGCCTTCGGCTTTCAGCATGGCCGGGAATACGATACAGTGGAATACGATATTGTCTTTTCCGATGAAGTGTATCAGGCGTGTTTCAGGATCTTTCCACCATTTTTCCCATGAGTCGGGCAGCAGTTCCTTGGTATTGCTGATATATCCGATAGGAGCGTCGAACCAAACGTAGAGAACCTTGCCTTCTGCACCTTCGACCGGAACCGGGATACCCCAGTCAAGATCGCGGCTTACGGCACGTGGCTGTAAGCCCATGTCGAGCCAGCTTTTACATTGTCCGTATACATTGTTACGCCACTCTTTATGATCTTCGAGAATCCATTTGCGAAGCCAGGGTTCATGCTTGTCAAGCGGCAGATACCAATGTTTGGTTTCGCGCATGACCAGTTCGGAACCACTGATGGCGCTTTTGGGGTTAATCAGTTCGGTTGGTGAAAGAGAGGTACCGCACTTCTCACACTGGTCGCCATATGCACCCTGAGCGTGGCAGTGAGGACATTCGCCTGTAATATAGCGGTCGGCAAGAAACGTCTTGGCTTCTTCATCGTAATACTGCATTGAGGTTTTCTCGATGAATTCTCCCTTGTCGTATAGTTTACGGAAAAAGTCTGATGCTGTTTCGTTATGAACTTTGGATGTAGTACGTCCGTATACATCAAACGAAATGCCGAATTCTTTGAATGAGTCTTTAATGAGGGTGTGATAGCGGTCGACGATATCTTGTGGTGTAACTCCTTCCTTGCGTGCGCGGATGGTGATGGGTACACCGTGCTCGTCAGAACCTCCTATGAAAAGTACGTCTTCTTTCTTTAAACGGAGATAACGTACGTAGATATCAGCCGGGACATAAACACCGGCAAGATGACCAATATGCACCGGTCCGTTAGCGTATGGCAGGGCTGATGTGACGGTCGTTCTTTTAAATTTTTTCTCCATCGTCTTTTATATCAGTTTTATTGTTGCTTGTATGATTTACAAAGTTACAAAAAAACGCAGACTTGCCCAAAATGTCTGTGCTTTTCGAGGTGAAAAGTGACCAAGAGTACAGTTGTGTATGTATATTTGAAAAGATTATATTTGTAATCATTCCGGTTTATTCGCCCCAGTTGCTGCGGTCCAGATTGCGGTATCCGATGGCTTCAGCCAGATGCTCGGTTTGTATGCGTTCACTGTGGTCGAGGTCGGCAATCGTGCGCGCCACACGTAATATACGGTCGTAGGCACGTGCTGACAGTTGCAGACGGGTCATGGCGGCGCGCAGCATTTCCATACCTTCGGCATCAGGTTCGGCATATTGGTGGATGAGTCGGCTTGTCATCTGTGCGTTAGCTTTATAAAGGGATATTATTGAATATAAATAAAATATATGATACAACTTTACTATGTTTAATCTTTTTAATGAAAGAGTATGAATAAGTAGTGTGTGTTAAAAGCTTGTAACAGGTCGAATAGGTAATCCACTATAACGTTTAAATAAACAACATTCTGCTTTGTCTGATCCTTCAAGTGCTAAATAAGCATGGGCAGAGTCTTCATATTCATCATTGCAACCTGTTCCTGTCCAATAATAACATTTAGATTCTTTGCCGTTTATCTTATTAGAATATTTACTACCAGTAGCAGGTAGAAATATACTATTACCATTAGGTCCATATACACGAAAACCATTTACGTTATTTAGAGTAGTCCATTCCCATATACATTTACTGCGTAATTCATCAAATTCGTTCATAGAAGGCATACGCCAATTTTCTCCCCAGTTCATGAATGCTACATCGTATTGAGTTTCGTAGATTCTTCCGTTAATCCCAATATTAATATAACTAATAATATAGCCCGCAACATAATCTTTATGAATATAGTTTTCTTCTGAATAAATATCTTTTTTTTCAATTTCTCCCCAGGCATAATAATTACCATATTCTTCAGCAGAAGACGCACCTACATTGTATGCAGCCCATTTTACACTTAAACCTAAATCAACAGCTTCATATCCATTAATATATTCATGAATATATTGATTTTGAGAATATCCATAAGCGACAATACTATCTATGTTATTATAGGGTATTACTATTCTCGTGCCATCTTTTTTATATATTTTTACTCCTTGAGCAGATAATTCTGGGTAACTCAAGATTGTTATTAAGGAAATAATAATGCTTTTTATAACGATTTTCATTTTTTTATTATTTTATAATTTGTTGATTTAGTTTTTATAATATAAATCCCTTTATTCCATTTGTTTATGTCTATAATTATTGATCCGTTCTTGTTTATTTGATATTCTTCCTTCATTATACCATTTATTGTGAAAACACGAATCAAACTATAGGGAGTAAGATTATTAAAATATAATAGATTTGATTTCATATGAAGACTTTCGCCCAATTCTTTTATTGGGTTAGTAGCTGTTGCTTTCGGCTTTATTCCTAAAGTGTATTTATGTATATATTTTAATGGGAAAGAGAATAGTTGCTTAGAGGTAATGCAATAAACTTCTTCCTTTTCAATGTCTGAAATTATTTGTGGTTGTTCGTCTAAAGCAATAGTTGTATTTGTTCCGTCTATATTCCAAATATATAGATAACTAATATCCTTAGGATGGATTTCTGTTTTAAAATGTATTTTAATTATTTGTGTATAATTATCTTCCCATTTATTTTTTAATGCATTGGCAGGAATGGTTAATGTAAAATCTGTGTTGGATTCTAATTGTTTATCAGGCGTAAAGAAAAGTTGTTTACCACTAATAGAAACTGTACCAGGTACGATTTCGTTAGTTTCTGTTTTTTTTAGTTTAATTGTATTGTAATTGTAGCTAGGGTAAAGTTGTAATGAGAAATCTATAATTAATTGTTCATTTGTAGCGAAATCTTTGCAGTTATCAATTGGCGATGTTTTTAATAGAATAAATTTCGGCATTGTTACAGAAACGTTACTATAGTCCGTACATCCGCCTTTTGTTGTTTGTACCCATATTTTTGTTGTTCCTTCTGATATCCCTTTTACGAATCCTGTAGATGAGACTGTAGCGATGTTAGGATTTTCAGACCACCATATAAAACTAGAATTTGCATAGTTAGGGAGAAGTGTAGGAGAAAGTTTTGTGCTTTCATCTATATTTATAGATAGTGTAGATGGAATTTCCACGCTAGTAGGAGAAGAATCTAATACAGAAACAATACAATAATCTTTACATCCATTTGATGTCTCTACGGTAATACAAGTTTCCCCTTCTGTTTTCCCTTCTACAATTCCAGATGAATTGACCGTTGCGACATTAGGGTTACTTGAATACCAAGAGAATGTAGTGATTGCATCACTTGGAAATACATCAGGTGTAAGTGTTATAGATTCTCCAGTATATATTTGTGTAGAAGAGGGTATAGATACACTTTCTGGTTTTGTAAGAGATACTTCTACGTAGAAATCATGATATCCACTCCGTTGATATATATAGCTACCATTTTTAACATAGTAATAATAGACGACATGAATGATACAGGGTGAACCTGTAAAAGCTTTAAGTGCTTTGATTGTGACAGATGAATAACTTGAACTAATAATTTGTATTTCTGATGGTCTTGATGAAGTACAAGCTGGTTGTCCCGCTAATGTAAGCGATGTAATTGAGGTCGGGAAATATAGATTCAAAGTTTCACCTATTTTCATATATTCTGTTGCAAGAATATTTACTGAGATGAAAAGAAATACAAATAGTATTTTTATCCTATTATATATATTCATTTTTTATTCTTTTATGGAAAAGTATTCATTAATGATTTGTTAATATATAGATCCAGTGCCATGACAAGAGGAACATTTTTTATGGTAATGATTTGAACTACTTCCACATATGTTACATATTGTACTGTCATAATTCTCTTCATTATAGTTATAAAAAGATGGTCTTTCTCGTGCAGGGTTCCATCCTGTACCATAACAAGCTTTACAGAGTTTCTTTTTTATGTTGGATATATTTTTATTGTTTGGATTGTGTATAATAGGAATTTGTGTATAGTTGTTTTTTGTTGATGAGCTAAAAGAAGATGTTGTATTGTTAATGCAGTTAAAAATGCTCACTATTGTGGTTATTTTATTATGTCTCTTTACTTTTTTAAGTTCTATTAAATCATTTAATAGATTTTGAGCTTCTATATTGTTATTATTCTCAGATGTGGCAATTTTGCTATAATTAATAGCATTATTAATATCTTTAAGATTATAGTAACTTAGGGCTATAATAAAATTTATATTAGAATTTATGATTTTATCTAAAGATGAAATGTTTGATATATATTTTAGACATTTTATGGCGGTGTTGTAATCATTTAAATAAAATGAAACAATTCCTTTTCCATAGAGAGCTATTCGGTTTAATGAATTAATTTTTAGAACATGATTAAAATGTGTTAGAGCTTCATTGTAACGTTCTTCTTTAAGTGCAATTTTACCTAGTTCATTATGATAATTAATAAACATGATACGTTCTGATATTTCTTTTTCAAGTTTGTCGGTTTTGTTGTTTCCTAAGTTGCCATACATTATGATTATATTTTCTAGTGTTGTACTATATATGTTGTATATATAGCCAGAAGCATTCCACTTCTTCTCGGTGGAATATTTAACCGGGGCGACACCTTTGTAAAATGGTCCTGTTATTTTTATGCCGGTAGATTTATCAGAAAATACTTCTTTTCCATTAAAATCATATAAAGAAGTGTTATGAGTCTTAGGCTCATAAATTAAAGCTGTTTGCTCAGAAATACATTGAATGGTCCAATCTTTAAATGGTATGACAACATTTAATTTTTCATCTATAACTCCACTTTCGCTTTTATTTTTATAATTGTGATGTTGATGAACTATTGCATAACCGTTTTCAAAACAAGGCCAATCATTATATATAGTTTTTGTATTTATATTTAATATACTATTGGATAAATTAGTATAGCAATATAATATTATATTATTATCTATCTTATCATAAGATAATTCAGAACTGCATGGATTATTAAATTCGTATATTGTATTTCCATTTTTATCAATAATCTGTGATGTCGTATATTCACAATTTATTACGGCAAAATCAAAAAAGAAAGGTGTTGCATTTCGATATAACTCATTAATTAAAGGTGTACCATATTTTGAAATATATTTATATTTATCTCCTTTCTTCATTATTATAATATCATTAACCCATAATAAAGGATGTACATCATCGTATAATTCATCAGAAACTTTATGTCCGTTTTCATCTTGAAAATAATATTTATTATTTTCTTTAATTAAAGATATATTTAAACTGCTTTTAATTGATGATAATGGGTTTATTATAATATCTCCGTTATAATTATAATATTTATATTTTCCTGGTTTTTCCTGTAAAACGAAATACGCACAATGTGGATGTTGAAAAACCTTACCTTGGTAGTTGAGTGTTTTTTTTGTTGCTTTTATATAAAGTTTATTTTTTCCTATAATTAATGGTGTGCCATTAAGAAGACCATATCGTGAATCATAATTTGCATCTGATAAAACAATATTTCCTTCTTTGTTAAGTATTTTATTTCCACATAAAATAAAATCATAATTATAAAAGTATACATAACTTCCTTTTGCAAGAATATTTCCTTTTTTATCTATTATTTGGATCTTGCTATAATTATCACATATAAATAAATCATTCCAAGGTTTAATTTTATAAAATCCTTTTGAGATACGAGTGTCATGTTTATCCGTTAAATACATTTTATAGTTGTAGTTATCTTTTACAATTCTATTGCATTTATCCCAATAAATTAATTCGCCATTTATCGTATCGATTGCTTCACCTTTGTGATTAATTAATGTTCTGTAGCGTCCTTGGCCATGACTTGCAACACCATTTGTGAATGGTGTTGCATTTTCAATATCTGTTAATGCAAATTTAAAATCTTGACCATAAGTGAATAGTGTTATGTACAGTAATAAGAGAAACAATTTTGTTTTCATACTATATGATATAATAGCCAGGTTGTATATATTTTTTGTTTTATTTTTCAGCCCAATCATTACGGTCCAGATTGCGGTATCCGATGGCTTCAGCCAGATGATCGGTTTGTATGCGTTCACTGTGGTCGAGGTCGGCAATCGTGCGCGCCACACGTAATATACGGTCGTAGGCACGTGCTGACAGTTGCAGACGGGTCATGGCGGCGCGCAGCATTTCCATACCTTCGGCATCAGGCTCGGCATATTGGTGGATGAGTCGGCTTGTCATCTGTGCGTTGCAATGTATTCCCTTTTGGTTTGCGTAGCGCTTTTCTTGAATTTGTCGTGCTTGAATAACGCGTTCGCGGATGACGTTGCTGGGTTCACCGGCTGATTTTCTTGACAGTTCCTCAAATGAGAGCGGGGTGATTTCTATCTGTAAGTCTATGCGGTCTAGCAGGGGGCCGGATATCTTATTCAGATAACGGTGAATCTGTCCGGGTGTGCAGACACATGCTTTGTTTGGATGATTGTAATATCCGCACGGGCATGGGTTCATGGAAGCTACGAACATGAATGAACAGGGATAGCTGATGCTGTATTTGGCACGTGAGATGTTGATGCAGCGGTCTTCTAATGGTTGGCGTAATACTTCCAGAACACTCCTTGAAAACTCCGGCAACTCATCGCAAAAAAGTACGCCATTATGAGCCAGACTGACCTCGCCGGGCTGTGGATTAAGTCCACCGCCGACAAGTGCGACTTGTGAAATGGTGTGATGGGGGGATCTGAAAGGTCTTTGTGCGATAAGAGAACTGTCGCTGTTCAGTTTTCCTGCTACTGAATGAATCTGAGTGGTTTCCAGACTCTCAGAAAGAGATAGTGGAGGAAGAATTGAGGGTAATCTCTTAGCCATCATGGATTTACCACTTCCGGGAGGGCCAATCATGATAACATTGTGGCCACCGGCAGCTGCTACTTCGAGTGCCCGTTTGACGTGTTCCTGGCCTTTAACGTCTGCGAAATCGTAGTCAAACTGATTTTGTTGTTCGTAGAATATTTTTCTTGTATCGATGATTGTGGGTTCCAAGGTGTCTTGTTCGTTCAGGAATCGGATGACTTGTTTGATATTGTTGACACCATAGACACTGAGCTTGTTGACAACAGCTGCTTCACGTACGTTTTGTTCGGGTACGATAAGGCCTTCATAGCCCATTTCGCGTGCTTTAATGGCGATTGGTAAAGCGCCCTTTATAGGTTGTAGGCTGCCGTCAAGACTCAATTCACCAATCATCATAAACCGGTTAAGTCTGTCGGATTTTATTTTCTCGTCTGCGGCCAATATACCAATGGCTATTGGGAGATCATACCCCGCACCTTCTTTTTTAATATCGGCCGGTGCAAGATTGACTACAATCTGTTTGGTAGGATAGCGGTAACCACAGTTATGGATAGCGGCAACAATGCGTTCATGGCTTTCCTTTACAGCATTATCAGGTAATCCGACCATGAAAAACTTGATGCCCCTTGAAGCATTGACTTCAATGGTTACCGGTATAGCGCTAAGTCCCTGAACAGCAGCGCTATAAACTTTTACAAGCATGTGTTCTTATTTTAAGTTTAAGGTTTTTTCTATGACAGGTTGGATTTCTTTCTCAAAATCACTGCCAGTGGCAATGATACGATGGTCTGGGCCTACAAAGAAACAACAGGGTATGTCGGTAATGTGAAAGAGTCTGATTAAAGGACTGTTCCATGCATTGAAGTCGCAATAGTCTGGCCAGAATACGCTGTCGTTACGTTCAACATTTTTCAGATTACGTTTGTCTACGTCTAAGGAAATGCTAAGAACTTTCAGCTTCTCCTGATGCTTTTTATAGAATCTTTTTATACGGAATAACATGGGGGAGCTGGTGTCTTCCCATGATGCCCAGAAATTAAGAAGCAGGTATTTGCCTTTGTAATCTGAACGTTTTATGGTGTCGCCGTTAATCTCAAGAGAGAAATCGGGCAGGAGTGTTCCTTTGGTATAGGGTCTTGAATAAACTTCCACATCATCTTTCCATCCGATAAGTGTCTTATGGTGTGGTTGGGCTTCAAGTAATGTTTGGTATAATTTTTTTGTTTCCGTCTTGTCGGCATTTGCGTTCAATAGGAAATATTGTTTAAATAAAAAAATGCTGACCGGTGATTCCGGTTTAGTTTTTATGAATTCCTGAGCGGCTTTTCTTTCTTCTATGTCGTTTTTGTCCTGGTTCTTCAAGCGGAATTCCGTGAAGTCTTTGTTTGCTTCACTACCTGAAACTTCGGTTGTTTTAAGATTTCTGGCATCACCTTCTATTTTTATCTTATCACCTGGTGATGCAAAAATGACGAGTTCGGAAAAGTTGGGATAAAGCAGATGGTATATGGTCTGGTGATCAAGTTCAGTCGTGTAATCAAACTCGCCGTTTATTATTTTTAAAGTATCGAACTTGTTGATACCATCGGCCGAATATAAATAGAATTCACCCTGCTCCAGGTGCTTGAATTCTCCTTTAAGTCTGAACTGACTTTTGGAACCTCCGCAACTGAGCAGGGTGAATACTGTAAGAATATAGAGAGTGAATCTCTTCATTTATTGTCTAATACTTAGAGGCTTTCAACAGTTGACTGGAATGATGCGAATTCCAAATCCTGAGCAGCATATGACTTCAAAGAAGCGTCTTTGCTGACTGCATCCTTCAAGTTGCTGTTTACGCCTGCTGCATCGTTTGTACGAGCTGCAACAATGGCTTTCAGATAAGAAGTATAAGCATCGCCATTCTTTACATTGTTCAAAGTAGTCTTAGCTGCAGCATAGTCTTTGTTCAAGATCTGTGCCAAAGCTGCACTGTTGGTGTTAGTACCGTTGAGGTCACCGGCAGCCTGCTGATAGTTACCTTTGGCAATGTTGAGGTTACCAGAGATTTCTTTGTAAGTGTTGGCACCGGCAGCTTTACCCATGTAAGTTTCTGCGCTCTTAACATCACCCTTGTTCAAAGCGATCAAAGCAAGGTTGGCATTAACTTCTGCAGCGTCGGCCTTAACAGACTTAGCTTTGTTGAAATAGTTTTCAGCAGCTGTCAAATCGCCTTTCTGATAAGCTAACAGACCTAAGTTGTTGTATGCACGATAGTCGTTAGGATAGAGCTGAGTAGTCTTCTGATACCAAGCTTCTTTTTCAGATGCAGAGCTTGCAAGGTTTGCACCGTACAACATTTCTTCAACGCTTAATTTAGAAGCATCGTTCTTGTATTGGTCAACAATCTGTGCATCGCTACGGCCAATGATTTCATAATTGATAGTCAAACGTGCGCGACGTAACTCTGGAAGAATCTGGTCTGCCAGTTCTTTGAAGACTTCAGACATGTTGCGGATTTGTTTTTCACGTTCTTCCGGATCTTTATACATAGATAATACGCGGAGGATGACATCTTTATCCTGAATGTTGCTTCGTGAAACTAACATCTGGAATCCGTCCCAGTCTTCTGCAGTATATTTAGTGTCAACTTCGCCTTGCATCTTGTTGGCCTTCATTTGCTTCTGAACGTAGCTTTCAGAATTGTTTTGGCGCTGTTCTGCCAAACGGGTATTCAAATCAAGGGCACCATCAGGTGATGCGTATGCTGAAATTTCGACATTCTTTAAAGCTTTGGTTTCCTTCTCGTCGTTGATCTGCTTCAACATCTTAACGAAGTCTTTCATTGAGGCAGAATTCAACTCGCTGCTACGCAAGTTTGCCTGCTGGATAAGGAACTTGATTGTAGCTTCTTGTTTTTCTTTGATGATACGCTGGTAAGCGTCTGGTGCAAGTGACGGATTTGTTGATGCCAAAGTCTTGCCTAATAAGCTTGATGTAGCAAGTACACCGTAGCTAACTTTAACTTCAGGTACACTTACAGTTTTCTTACCAACTTTTGCGTCGAACTGCAGATACAGGTCTGATTTCTGCATTGCAGGAACGAAATCAAAGATGGTCTTCATTGTATAAGTACCACCTGCCTTGTAAGCGATAGTCTGGTCATTACCTTCAACCTTTTCGCCTTGGAATGTGGCGCTCTGTCCCTTAGCTTCGCCACCTTCATACTTCAAAACCGGAGTAACAGTAACGACAGCTTTCTTTTTCATATACTTTTCAGGGAACTTGCCATCAATTGTAGCAGGAACCTGACCGGCGATAGCTTCAAGCGGAGTCGGAGTGACTGTGAAGTTATCTGCGGACAATTCACCTAATTTTTTGCATGATGTAAGCGCCATAACGGCTGCTACAGACATGACGAGATAGTAATTTTTACGCATACTAACATAGTTTTAGTTAATAGTTTCAGTTGCAAAGATACAAATCTTTGTGGTATAGCAACCTTTTTCTTTATAAAATATTGCAAAAAAATAAGTAATTAGATAATTAAAGTGTTAAAAAGGCGTCTTTACTTATCAATTTAATACATATTTCTCGGGTGGTGTTTTAGAATTTCTTCTTTGAGGCGATTCCGGTCGACGTGCATGTATATTTCAGTAGTGGAGATAGACTCATGACCTAGCATGGCTTGAATGGCGCGCAGGTTGGCACCACCTTCGAGCAAATGTGTGGCAAATGAATGGCGGAATGTGTGTGGACTGATATGTTTTTTTAAACTTATTTTTTCAGCCAGTTCTTTTATGATGTGGAATATCATAATCCTGGACAAGGCTTTCCCGCGTTTGAAACTCAAGAAAACATAATCTTCATTTGAAGGGCGAATGTTGATGGTGTTGCGGTCATAGAACCATAGTTGAAGCTCTTTTATGGCTTTCTGTGAAATGGGTACGAGACGTTCTTTATTGCCCTTCCCTTCGACACGAATAAAACCTTCGTCAAGAAACAGATTGGATAGTTTGAGCTGGCATAATTCACTGACTCGTAGTCCACAACTGTAAAGAACTTCTAGAATGGCGCGATTACGTTGACCTTCTGCAGTACTAAGGTCAATACTGTTAATTAACATGTCTATTTCTTCCGTGGTTAGAATGTCGGGCAGATGTTTTCCTAATTTGGGCGATTCCAACAGTTCGGTAGGATCTTGGGTGATTTCTTTTTCAATAAACAAATAGCGGAAAAACGAACGTACGCCGGAAAGAATACGTGCTTGTGAACGAGGGTGGATTCCTATATCTGCGAGCGAGGCCATAAACTGATGTAAATCATCAATTGTTATATTTCGGAAATCACGGGGTGTATCGCATGAAAGAAAAACAAGTAGTTTTTGTAAATCGTCCTGATAGGCTGCCAATGTGTTGGCTGAAAGTCCTTTTTCAAGTCTAAGATATTGGAAATAACGTTGCAAAAGGTTTTTTGAAGGGGAGGAAATCTTATTGTAAGTTGATTTTTCGTTATATTCCATATCTTTTTTGTATTTTTGCAACAAGATATACAAAGATAGGAACAATTCATGAAAATTCAAATAATAAACGGTCCGAACATCAATCTGCTCGGTAAACGGGAACCCGGTATTTATGGTTCTGAATCGTTTGAAGATTATTATGAAATACTGAAGGAAAGATTTCCTTCAGTAACTTTTTCTTATTATCAGAGTAATGTAGAGGGTGAAATGATTAATAAGATTCATGAGGTAGGATTTGATTATGACGGAATCGTATTAAATGCAGGTGCTTATACACATACGTCTATTGCGTTGCAAGATGCTATTCGTGCTGTTACAACTCCTGTAGTGGAAGTACATATCAGTAATGTACATCAGCGTGAGGAATTTCGTCATCGTTCTATGATTTCGTGTGCATGTAAAGGGGTAATCTGCGGCTTCGGACTTGATTCTTATCGGTTGGCTGTAGAAGCTTTGATGGAAAGCACGAAGGCTTGAACGAAAATTTTGAAGTGATAAAAAATATGGTATTAACAAAATAACACAGGTGGAAGATTATGATGTTAAAGAAAACGAAAATTGTGGCGTCCATATCGGATTTGCGTTGTGATGTGGATTTCATCCGCGATTTGTTTAATGCTGGAATGAATGTCGTTCGAATGAATACGGCTCATGCCAGTCGTGAAGGGTTTGAGAAACTGATCAGTAATGTACGTGAGGTGTCAAACCGAATAGCGATACTGATGGATACAAAGGGACCTGAGGTAAGAACTACAAAGAATGCGGATGATTCAACCGATTATAAAATCGGTGATAAGGTGAAGATTATGGGACGTCCAGATCAGGAGACTACACGTGGTTGTATTTGCGTGAGTTATCCGGATTTCGTTCATGATTTGTCTGTAGGTAAGCGTATCTTGATAGACGACGGAGAGCTTGAACTTGTAGTGGAAAGCAAGGATGATGAGGCTTTGTATTGTGAGGTATGTAACGATGCGACATTAGGTAACCGAAAAAGTGTGAATGTGCCGGGTGTGCGTATCAATTTGCCGTCGTTGACAGAGAAAGACCGTAATAACATTCTTTATGCAATAGAGAAAGATATTGATTTTATTGCTCACTCGTTTGTACGCAATAAGCAGGATGTTCTTGATATCCGTCAGATTCTGGATGCTTATGGAAGTGATATAAAAATCATTGCCAAAATAGAGAATCAGGAAGGAGTTGATAATATTGATGAGATTCTAGAGGTGGCAGACGGTATTATGGTTGCCCGCGGTGATTTGGGTATAGAAGTAGCTCAGGAACGTATTCCGGGTATTCAGAGAATACTTATAAAGAAATGTATTTTGGCTAAAAAACCGGTTATTGTTGCTACGCAGATGTTGCATACAATGATAAATAATCCTCGTCCTACGCGTGCAGAGGTAACCGATATCGCTAATGCTATTTATTATCGTACAGATGCACTGATGCTGAGTGGTGAGACAGCTTATGGTAAGTATCCGGTAGAAGCTGTACGCACGATGGCTACTATTGCAGCTCAAGCAGAGAAAGATAAGTTGGAGGAAAATGATATACAGATTCCGTTGACTCCAGAAAATACAGATGTAACCGCATTCCTTGCCAAATCTGCTGTTCATGCTTCTTCTTTGATGCCTATCCGTGCGATTATTACTGATAGTTTTAGCGGACTGACAGCTAGAAGTCTGGCTGCTTTCAGAGGTAAATATCCTGTGTTGGCAGTATGTTATAAAGAAAAGACAATGCGCCATTTGGCACTTTCATATGGTGTAGAAGCAATATATATGCCAGAGAAGGCTAACGGACAGGCTTATTATTTTGCTGCATTGCGTAAATTGATGAATGATGGCGTATTGTCAGAAAATGATATGGTAGCTTATTTAAGTGGAGGTAAGCAGGGAACCAAGACTTCATTCCTTGAAATTAATGTTGTCGGTGATGTGTTGAAATATTCAATAGAATATGTTCTGCCTAACCGTAACAGATATCTTTGATATATAAATAAGGAGTATATATGCAGGAGACGGATGCTCTAGACGAGTATATATTGGGGCATATTGATGAGGAAGGTGCGTATTTGAAGGCTTTGTACCGTGATACTCATGTCAGATTGTTGCGGCCACGTATGGCTTCAGGGCATCTTCAGGGGCGTTTGTTGAAAATGTTCGTCAGAATGATCCGTCCCCGTAATGTACTTGAGATAGGAACATACAGCGGTTATTCTGCATTATGTATGGCCGAGGGACTTGAGCCTGATGCTCATTTGTATACATTTGAGATTAATGATGAACAGGAGGATTTTACACGTCCTTGGATTGAAGGATCTCCATATGCCGATAAAATCAGTTTTATCATAGGAGATGCTTTGAGTTTGGTTCCCGAAATGGATGTTAAATTTGATATGGCTTTTGTGGATGGGGACAAACGGAAATATGTGGATTATTATGAGATGGTGTTGAGTCAACTTAATCCAGGAGGGTATATTTTGGCTGACAATACGTTGTGGGATGGTCATGTTATAGAGAAATCACTCCGTCACGACGCTCAGACCCTTGGTATTATGGCTTTTAATGATTTGGTTGCCGCTGATGATCGCGTGGAGAAGGTGATACTTCCGTTGCGTGATGGTTTGACGGTGATACGAAAAAAATAGATATAGATATGGAAACAACGAGACAGAATAAAATTGCACGTTTGATTCAGAAAGAATTAAGCGATATCTTTATGCTTCAGACTAAAGCGATGAAGGGTGTTCTGGTGTCGGTGAGTGCATGCCGTATAAGTCCGGATTTAAGTATCTGTCGTGTTTATCTGAGTGTATTTCCCAGTGAACGAAGCAAGGAGATTATAGCTAATATTAATGCCAATTCAAAAGCAATTCGTTATGAACTGGGTACTCGTGTACGCTTTCAGCTACGTATTATACCAGAGTTGAAGTTCTTTTTGGATGATTCTTTGGATTATCTGGAGCATATTGACGAACTGTTGAAAGAATGAATTTCTCCTTTTATATAGCCCGGCATTATCTCTTCTCAAAGAAGTCACACCATGCCATTAATATAATCTCTGCCATTTCGGTATGTGGTGTCGCGCTGGCAACGATGGCAATGGTGTGTACCATGTCTGTGTTTAATGGTTTTCAAGATCTGGTAGCTTCGTTTTTTACAGAAATAGATCCTCAATTGAAATTAATTCCAAATGAGGGTAAAACAATGGCTGCCGATGATCCGCGTTGGAATGAGATAAAGAAACTTCCTGAGGTGGAAGTCTTTACTAGAACGCTTGAAGATCAGGCTTTGATTTCTCTTGGTGATAAGCAGGTAATGGTGACCGTAAAGGGGGTGGAAGATAATTTTGATAGCCTGACAGATATTCGTAGTATATTATATGGTGACGGAGAATTCATTTTACATGCAGATGTTTTGGAATATGGTGTGCTAGGAATACAATTAGCTTCAGAATTAGGAGTCGGTACAGCGTTTGATGACCCTCTTCAGATATACGCTCCAAAGAAGGGTGAAAAAATAAATCTGGCCAATCCGACAACAGGTTTTACCGAAAGTGAACTTTATTCTCCTGGAGTAGTTTTTGTTGTCAAGCAGGCTAAGTATGATGCAAGTTATGTAATTACATCATTAAAATTTGCGCAAAATCTTTTTGGGCAAGAAGGATATATCTCAGGGGTGGAACTTAAATTGAAACCGAATGCTTCGGAAGAATATGTCAAGAAAGAGATTTCTCGTATAATGGGAGATGGGTACTCTATAATGAACCGTTATGAACAACAGAATGATGTCTTTAGAATTATGAAAGTAGAGAAGTTGATTGCTTTTCTGTTTCTTACTTTCATTCTATTGGTAGCTTGTTTTAATATCATAGGTTCAGTTTCAATGCTTATCATTGAAAAAAAAGACGATGTATGTACTTTGCGTAATATAGGAGCCGGACCTCGTCAGATTACACGTATCTTTTTATATGAGGGAAGTATGATTTCCGGTTTTGGGGCATTGTTCGGTATAGTAGTCGGGCTTGTATTGTGCTTGTTGCAGCAGCATTACGGTTTCATCGCATTAGGGCAGTCATCCGGGCATTTTGTGGTTGATGCTTATCCAGTGAGTGTCCATGCATTGGATGTGGTTCTGATATTCTTTACAGTGATTATAGTCAGTATGGTGGCTATCTGGTATCCGGTGAAATATCTGAGTCGTCGTTTTCTAAGTTAATAAATGAATTATGGTTATATAATACATATAAAAGATGGAGGTTTTCAATTGAATACCTCCATCTTTTATATCTTTTAATAATAAGTTTTACTTTTAGGGTGAATTTTATTAGTAGTGGTGTTTTTTGGGGGGCGAGAGCTTTGTCTATTCCAAGGTAATTCGTTCTGCTTCGATGTTTTTGCGTAAAAATACAGAAGCTGATTCTTTAAATTTTTCCGGAGATTCAGTTGTAAGGAAACGGCAGGTGCCTTTTTTTGTACACATCCCATCAACCTCTTTATGTCTTTCCAGGTAGCTTTTCAAACTGTATGCAACGTATTCACCTTGAGGAACAAGTTTGATGTTACGTGGAGTGTATTTTATAATTTTATTAATAAGCAGCGGGTAGTGGGTGCAACCTAAAATAATCGTATCAATCTCCGGATCTTTACGTAGAAGGTTGCCTACACGTTTTTGGACAAAGTAATCCGCACCAGGTGAATCAAATTCATAGTTCTCAACTAATGGAACCCACATTGGACACGCTTCGCCGGTTACTGTGATATCCGGATATAGTTTGTGTATTTCAATTGGATATGATTCAGACTTTATAGTTCCTGCAGTTGCTAATACACCTACATGACGCGTGTGGGTCAGTTTGTCTATGCATTCTGCTGTAGGGCGTATCACTCCAAGAACTTTTCTCGAAGGGTCAAGTCTTGGCAAGTCGTTTAATTGGATACTTTTTAGGGCTTTTGCAGAAGCTGTATTGCATGCCAGAATAACGAGGTGACACCCCATATTGAATAATTTTTCAACAGCCTCTAAAGTAAATTCATATACAATTTCAAATGAACGTGTTCCGTATGGAGTACGTGCATTATCTCCTAAATAGAGATAGTCATATTGTGGCATGAGTTGTCTAATCTCATGTAAGATGGTCAGTCCGCCGTATCCGGAGTCAAAGATACCGATAGGACCTGGTTCTTTGGGAAGAGGTGTCGTCATTGCGCTGATGGGGTTGTAGATGGTAAAACAGGTAAATTTAGCTTTTCTTTAACGAAGTTGGTTACATCTTCTCCATTCGAGGGATTAATAAATGGACATGCATTACCGTCTGTATTGATAATAAAATTGTAACCGTGCTCAATACCTACTGCTTTGATTGCTTCATTGAGTATATAAAGCATATCAGCCTGCAAATCTTGTTCTGCTTGTTTCAGTAGATTTTGCGCTTCTTCTCTGAAACGCACACTTTCCTCAAGTAGTTCTTGCAGTTCATTCTGTCTTTTCTTCAGGATGTTTTCCGGAAAATCTTTTTGGCCTTGTAGAAATTCACTGAATTTGCGTTGGAATTCAGTTTCAGCACGTAATGCCTCTTTGTCATATTTTGCTTTCAGTTCTTTAAGCTTCTGCTGAGATACTGCATATTCTGGCATAGCCTGAAAAACAGCATTGTAGCTGAGATAGCCGAAATGGTTATTTTGGGCTTTGGCAAAGCATATAACCATGCAGCATAGAAAAACGGATAAAATGTAACGTTTATATGTCATGAGAGAAATTTTTTTAAAGGCCTTTTGTTTTAGTTAGATCACTATTTAATAACTAAAAAACGAAGCTGGGAATTTCTACCTTTATAAAAGGCACGAAATTCTTCACTTCGTTTCTTTATGAGTTTGTTATGACCGGTCCTTATTTCAATCCCAGTTTCTGTTTAATCTGAGCTGTAACGTCTGTACTTAAAGTAGTGCTGATGTAAGGTATGCCGGCAGATGTATCCATGATGTAAACGAAGTTACCTTCTACACCGATTTCTTTAATGGCATTAAGCATTTTGTCTGAGATAGCCTGCATTTTCTGTTGTGAAGCTTGCTGTAAAGCTTGCTGATTGTCTTGATAGCTTTGCTGTATTCTTGAGTAAAGATCTTGCAATTCTGTTTCACGGCGTTGTCTTACGTTGTCTAACAAATTTGCTTTTTCTTTTTCATATTCAGCAGACTTCTTGTTGAGTTCATCCTGCATGCGTTTCAAATCATCTTCATATTGTTTCTGCAGCGTTTGGATTTCGTTTTGTGCTGTAGTATATTCCGGCATGAGTTGAATAATGTCGGCAGAATTAAAGTGACCAAATTTTTGGGCAAAAAGGCTTGCTGGAATGACAAGCAGGAACAATAAAATTAACTTTTTCATTTTGTTTTATTATGATTTAATATGTTTCTATTTTTTGCAAATGTAGTAATGTTAATTGGAATATCCTAATTTTGAAAGAACTTCATTGCTTATATCAATTTTGGGAGATGCAAAAATGATACCTGTATCAGATGCTCTATCCAATATAAGTGAATAACCTTTACTTTCTGATATGTCTTTTACGGCATTATATATTTCGTCCTGTATCGGAGCCATTAAGCTTTGGCGTTTTTTAAACAATTCACCATCAGGTGCGAAATATTTTTTCTTCAGTTCTGCGGCTTCTTTTTCTTTGGCAACGATTTCTTCTTCCTTTTTGGTTTTTTGTTCAGCACTCAGGAAAACGGCTTCACTTTGATAATTCTTGTAAAGTGTTTGCGCTTCGTCTGTTACCGCGTCCACTTCAGCTTGCCATTTCTTTGAAACTTGGTTTAACTGTTCATTGGCGCGTTCGTAGGCCGGAATATTTTTCAGAATATATTCCATGTCTATCAAGGCAAACTTTTGCGCTGACATCTGTGCGCTTAATGCGATAAGCAGACACAATAAACTTAATATTCTTTTCATCGTTTCAAGTATTAATGGTTAGAATTCTTGTCCTAGGATAAAGTGGAACTGGCTACCACCATATTGTTTGCTGCCGAAAACGTCATCGAAACCATAAGCCCAGTCTATACCTAAAAGACCGACCATAGGCAAGAAAATACGTACACCGACACCGGCTGAACGTTTCATGTCAAACGGATTGAAGTCTTTGACGCTGTTCCAAGCGTTACCACCTTCAACAAAGGTCAGTGCATAGATATTGGTTGAACCTTGCAGCATGAGTGGATAGCGTAATTCCAAAGTAAAACGGTCGTAAGCGTAACCGGTATATCCGTTTGGTGTCAAAGCACCATTGTCATAACCGCGTAAACCGATTGTTTCTGTCGCATAGGTCGTAGAGTAGCCGGACATACCGTCTCCACCTACAAAGAATGTTTCGAATGGAGATTGTTTGTACTTATTGTATGCACCAAGTATACCAAACTCTACACGTGCCATGAGAACCGGACATTTGGCTTTTCTGGATAGTGCGAGGTAACTCTTACTTTTGAATTTCCATTTGTGATATTCAATCCATTTATATTTTTTCTGCAACTCTTTTTGGTAGCTGGAACTTTGATAGTTGTTACCTAAATTCTTGTAGTCTATATTGTCGAATAAAGAATAAGGTGGAGTCAGTGATGCAGAAAGGGTGAATTCTGATCCGTGACGTGGATAGATAGGGTTGTCTGTTGAGTTTCTTGACAAGGTAAGGCTCAGAACAATATTGTTGCAAGAACCGCTTGAAATCAAGAAGTAATCCCAATTTTTAAGCATGTAGCGTTGGTAAGCCAAGTCCGCAGATAACGTAAAATAGTCATCAGGCCATCTCAAACGTTTTCCCCATCCTAACGAAACACCGAATAGTTTAACGTAAGAATCCGGGTCAAGGAAGTTTTCATAATAGTTAGAACCACTGGTACCGTATCCGTACAGATAATTATAGTAGCTATTATAATATGATGAATTATAATAATTG
>CAJMNM010000020.1 GCA_905214795.1 uncultured bacterium | reverse complement strand
CCCTCAGCACACTCCAATCCCTGCAACTGATATTGGACTATCTGAACCGTCACGACTTGCCGGCATTGCACACCAGCACACAAATCATCATCGCTCCCGGATATGAATACCACATCGTGAAAATCATGGTAACCAATTTCCATCAGCCGCAAAGCACCCTGTTGCTGCTTGTCTCAGCATTTGTACACGGCGACTGGCGAAAGATCTACGACTACGCGTTAGGCAACGGCTTCCGGTTCCTCAGTTACGGTGACAGTTCCTTACTTATTCCCTGAAACATTCAAAACGCAAATCCAATCATGATAGCAACAAGTCACGACAACAACGAAGAAATGTTTCCTCTTGTCGACGAGGACGGACAAATTATCGGTGCGGCCACCCGAGGTGAGTGCCACAACGGCAGCAAGAAGTTGCATCCGGTGGTTCACCTTCATGTCTTTAACAGCAAAGGCAAGCTTTATCTGCAAAAACGGCCGGAATGGAAAGACATCCAGCCCGGTAAATGGGATACTGCAGTAGGCGGACATATCGATTTGGGCGAAAGTGTCGAGATAGCCTTGAAACGTGAAGCTGAAGAAGAACTGGGCATAAAGGATTTCACCCCCGAGCGCCTGGAACATTATGTCTTTGAATCCGCCCGCGAAAAGGAACTGGTTTTTCCACACCGTTGCACCTACGACGGCGAAATCACTCCCAGCGCGGAAACATCAGGCGGACGTTTCTGGAGCATAGCTGAAATCAGCGAAAACCTTGGAAAAGACATCTTCACGCCGAACTTTGAAAACGAATTCCGCAAGCTGTTCGGCACGCTGCTCCAACACACAGAAAAATAATCAAACAGACTTTTACTGAAACATATCTATATAAATACCATGAAAACCAAAACCCTAATCACAACAGGATTATTAGCCCTCTCACTGAGCCAGTCCGCGCATCTCAACGCCAAAGAGAACGACAAGTCGCCATATAGCAGTTATCTGTTTGCGTTCTTCTCTGATAATTCTCCTTACGGCGAACAAATCCGTTACGCCATAAGTGACGACGGTCTGAACTACACATCGCTCAACCAGGGACGCCCCATCATCAGTTCAGACACCATCTCACTGAAAAAAAGCATACGCGACCCATACATCACCCGTTCACAGGACGGCAAGACTTTTTATATGGTAATGACCGACATGAGATCGAGCGAAGGCTGGCAAAGCAACGACGGACTTATCCTGATGAAAAGCAACGACCTCATTCACTGGCAGCACACGGCCATCGATTTTCCGACCCGCTTTCCCGATTTAAAAGGATTTGACCGGAAGAACCTTCATGCCGTATGGGCTCCTCAAATCATCTGGGACAAGACAGCCGGAAAATACATGATTTATTACTCGATAGGCCGTCACGACTGGGAATACCCCACTGAGGACCCGAACTTCAAACAGCCTTATTTCAAGATTTTCTATTCCTACGTCAACGATGACTTTACCGACATCACCGAGCCACAACTGCTTTTCGACTTCGGTACAGCCGCCATTGACGGCGACATCATCTACGACACCAAGAACGATGAATACGTACTGTTCTTCAAGGATGAGGGACGCTCTGTAATGAACAAGGGATTCCGCACACGGCAGGGCGTCATGCGCGCCACCAGTAAAAAACTGACCGGCCCTTACACCATTGAATGGCGTCATGTACAAAACAAAGGACAATATCCGGTAGAAGGCTCCAGTGTATTTCCGCTTATCGGTTCTGACGAATATGTCCTGATGTACGACTGTTACGCGCAAGGCTTCTACCAGTTCTGCAAAAGCAACGACCTGAAGAATTTCACTTTCGTACAAAACACCAAGACCCACGGCGACTTTACGCCACGGCACGGCTCCGTGATGCACATCACCGCTGCCGAACGCGAACGACTTGAAGCATGGTCCGACTTACAGATTGCCATCAACAAGGTACAACAATATCCCGTACCGACACTCACATTAAAACAGCTGGACCAAAGACGCCAGTTACTGAAAGAAGCACAGCATATTGCTCAGACAACGGCCGATGTCAAGACGATAAAACAAATCACAGACAAACTTAACCGACTGAGGAAATAATCAGAATGTGGCACGTCGTACATGGCAGCTTGTCTTGTTTAAAGAAGAATACAAGTTATCCGAAAACACAACATTACGACGTGACGGCAAGGAAACGTTACACAATTCTTCGCCCCAGAAAGAATATCACGCACTGGCGAATAAAGATTTCTGACATACTAATTTTATCGGGGCACAACCGGAAAACAGTTTGTCTACGGTCGCAACGTCAAACGCATGCGTTTACAACTGAAAAGATAACGTTTTCAACACATCGTAAATGTCAGTATAATTTATATCCGGAAACAATCTCATCAAATTTTTTGGGGGTTGTTTCCGGCTTTTCTTTATCATTTTCACAACCGGATACCGCACAAAAAGGCAATAAAAAAACCATTCATTCTGATAGCAAAACAAAAACAAAAGGAGATTTATGATACATTTTAATCAACATTCTCACAAAATAACGCTATATACATCTACAAATACTGACATTACGGCAAAATCTATCTCTATTATTCTGCGTGTTTTTTAAACCGACGGACCTTAAATGGTAAAAAACAATAATTTCAACGCGAAAACCCGAAAGAGCCCAAAAGTGACGTAAACACCAAAATATCAACAGATTATATTTCACTTTCCTATATACGAAAAACAAAAGCGACCTTCCATGCCGCCAAACAGGGATTGCCGAGCACAATTGCGCACGCCTTGTTTTGTTATTATTATTTACTTTACCGTTTTATACCCTTCACAGTTTATCAAACGCATACGGTTACGAACTTTTTCGTAACCGTGCAGAAATATCATTTGGTACGGTTACGGGCATCACCGCAACCGTGCAGAAAAAAACTCGTAACCGTACACGATGAAATTCGTAACCGTGGACAAATAAATTTGCAACCGCATGCGTTTTAACCGGTCAAAAAGGTTTCTTTATTGAGAAAAACCATCAAAAGAGACGACACAAACAAACACAACGAATTATTAATCAACATATTAAAAATAAGCAATCAAGAAAAATACAGACAATCAAGAAAAACGGCTACTGTTACGGTTATTTTACGAACGGTCATGAAAAAATGGCAAACGTACCCGATTTATGATGGACATGCTGCTAAGACCTGTTTTTAGCACAATATAAGTTTTTAACGATGTACAATATTTTCATAATTCTTCTTTATTATCTCAACCATCAATATCTTTTCTGTGCAATGCATCATCTGACGTATTTTTCGTCAGAAAAACACAGCATTTGTATCAAACGCTAAAACCCATTCCGGCTAAAAATCGTAAAATATACTAACATCAAGCCACCTCAAAGCTGTTTAAATGTAAAAAAAAGAATCTGTTTCCGTGAACAGATTCTTTTATGCGTTAAAAATCAGGAGTGTGTCACAAAGACACCATCATATCCTAACCTTATTCCTCCTCTCTCTCGTGTTGTTCCTTATTGGGATTATATACAGCTTCTCCACCTTTGAAACCCAGGAACAAACCATTGTTGGCTTTAATGGTCTCGGCTTTTGAAGTGACGGAATCCATAACCACGGTCTGACCCAACTCATAAATATAACAAGGCTGATAAATCATTGAATCTGCCCATATCTCAGTCCAGTTCTTACCACCCACTTCGAGGACATTATCCTCATCAATATCACCGAAAATAATATTATCATGGAAATAATGTGCGCCCGGAACATAGTCATTACCGGCCAAAACATAATCTATCAGTCTGATTCGTTCAGCATCCATATAGAGTATATGCCAGTAATTTGGAGCCGGCCGGCCGTCAATCAATATCAGTACATAAGTAACATCCGTCTCCGGCACATGATACACGCAGCAGGTCTGCCAATCGTTGATAACAGCCAATTCTGTGGCATAAATCAAAGAATCTCCCCAATATATCTTTGCTCCGTCATAATCTATATTATCAAAGAATTCTCCCAATTCAAGAGAAAGCGCTCTACCCCCATGATGACCTATCCTGAGCTTGCGGTTCTCGGGATAATGACAAATGGTATCCGTCTCAAGCCATTCCACCACACAGGGATAGGAAACGAGACTCTGATGTAACCAATCAGTAGAATCTTCAGCAGCCTCCCTGGCCACAATCTTAGCCGCAGCCTCTTTTTTTTCTTCCCGGTCTGACACTTCGTAATCTACGCTATTTCCTCCGAGACTATCTTTTGCCTGCTCAACCTTTTGAAAACAAGCCGTACAGCAGAGGCTTACCAACACGCCCCAAACTATCTTTTTCATTTTCCCTTGATAAATAAGACTATTTCAGTTCATCCGGCGTCCAACTGTCACGCCATTCTATTACCGGTTCTCCTTTTTCGTTAAACGTTATCGGCAACCAGATATAAGGTGAATACTTCAGACTTTCCGGTTTCCAGCGGTCTGCCATAAAAACAAAACCGGCATCTGTACCTTCTTTCTTAAAGATATAAGTACCCTGGCTGAAAAAAGACTTCTGAGCATTATCGCCTACAAAAGGTGTAGCCAGCTGTTGCCACGGTCCCCATAAGGATTTTGACTTGAACATTCTGGCTTCATTGGGTGCCCAACCGGTACATCCACTGGTTATAAGCCAATAATATCCGTCGTGTTTGAATATTGTAGGCGCCTCGTTCTGTCCACCCGGTGCTATTCTGATATATTTTCCTGTATAATCCAGATAATCGGGAGTCAGTTCCGCTAAATTCAGCGTCAGATTCTCTTCTGCCGAGAAGATATGATATGCCTTGCCGTCATCGTCCACATAAACCGTCATGTCACGGCTCATCTGTCCGCCTTCCAAATCACGTTTCAACAACAGTCCCTCGGCTATGGCTTTTCTCCAATCCGGAGTCCACCAGTCCGGATAGTCTTCTTCCTTTAACGCCTTTGCCTTTTTGATGTCCCGTTTTGAGAAATCAGCAGGCCAGATTCCGGCATTCGGACGAAGGCTGCGTATAAACTTAAAAGGTCCCTCGGGCCGGTCGGATACAGCAAAGCCGACTCTTGCGGCCGCATAGCCCTGTCCTTTCAGTTCAAGATGGAACAGCATGACAAATTTGCCCGTCTTCTGATTATAAATCACCTTTGGACGCTCCATGATACATCCACGCTCTATAGGAGAGCCCTCGTCGGTCGATACAGATAAAGCCACGCCCTCGTCGGTCCAATTCATCAAGTCGGCCGAAGAATAGACTTCAACTCCGACCTCGGTGGTAAATCCCCGTTCCGGCCGGTTTTCACCATACCAGTAATAACGGCCATTGTAATACAGCACGCCTCCTCCATGAGCGTTTATTACATTTCCGCTAACATCGTTCCATTCCTCTCCGGGTGCAATACAAGTTGTTTTGGACTGCGCAAAAATCAGCCCGGAAAACAACATCAGGCTAAGAAAACTTATTATTCTTATTTTCATCTGTAAGGCATCTTGATTACAGGCGCAAAGGTACAATGTTTAGTGTAATATTGCAACTTTTATACTATGTATCATAACTGATTTTTTTAATTATGAGTACAAGCCGGATTTTTACATTTTCCACCACGAACAAAATGACTTACGACGTCAGGCAAACTTTTTGATTACAGTCACAAACGCGGCCCCATATTTATCCTTTTTATACTCTCCGATTCCATTCACCTGACCGAAAGCCTCAATTGTAGTCGGCATGATTTCACACAAAGCCATCAACACTTTATCTGACATAATAATATATGGAGGCACGCCTTGCTTGTCGGCCAGTGTCCGTCTTAAATCGTGTAACACATGATAAAGCTGCCGCTCCCTGCCCGTAAGAACCGGCTCGGAAGGTGTCTTCACGGCAAACGGTTTTCTCACTCCTCTGCCATTCTTTCCCGAACGCGCGCTGTCAGCCGGTTTCTGTTCCATCCGCGCAAAGACTACCGGCATGGAATGATACAACACCTTGCGTCCGCTGTCTGTCAGCTTCAGATGGTTATTCTCGTTGTATGCAATCTCAAAAAGTCCCATCTGTAACATCTGTAAAAGATAATCTCTCCAATCTTTGGCGGGCACGTCATGCCCCACTCCAAAAGTCTTCAGTTGTTCATACCCGTTTTTCACCACTTCCGGACTGAGATTGCCACGCAAAATATCAATTGTAGTTCTTATCGTTATCATCTGATCGGCACGCACAATGGCGCTCAACGCCTTTTGAGCCAATACATGCCCGTCAAACCGCCGGGGCGGATTATTACAGACATCACAGTTGCCACAATCGTGCTCTGAGAGTTCACCAAAATAATTCAACAGAATACGTCGGCGGCAGACTCCGGCCTCCGCATACTCCTGCATACGTTTTAATTTTTCGGTATTAATATCCTTCTGACCGCTCTCTTCTATAAAACGATTTAACTGTACAATATCAGACAGGTTATAAAACAAGACCGTTTCCGACGGCAAACCGTCTCTACCCGCACGCCCTATCTCCTGATAAAAACTTTCTATACTTTTCGGCATATTATAATGTATGACAAAACGTACATTAGATTTATCAATACCCATGCCGAAAGCAACAGTCGCGCATACGACCTGGATACGATCATGTAAAAAATCATTCTGAGTACGCTCTCGTTCCTCGGGACTGAGACCGGCATGATAGGGCGCAGCCACAATCTGATGTTCGACAAGCATCGCCGCTACATTCTCGGTTGTCTTCTTACTCAGACAATATATAATTCCACAGTCATCCGAATGACGGGCCAGAAAAGCCAATATCGCCCTGTCTTTTTCTTTTTTCTGATATCCCCGTTTAACTGTCAACGACAGATTCGGCCGGTCGAAAGAAGAAACAAACACTTCAGGATTTCTCAACCTTAACTGTTTCTGAATGTCCTCACGTGTCAATTTATCTGCAGTTGCCGTCAATGCAATAATCGGTACTTTAGGAAAGGCCATACGCAATTCTCCCAAACGGATATACTCCGGCCTGAAATCATGCCCCCACTGCGAAATACAGTGAGCCTCATCGACAGCTATCAGTGATATAGACAAATCCTTTAATAAATAAGGTATCTCCTGTAATAATCGTTCAGGAGAAATATAAAGTAACTTAATCTGACCTTTTAAGCATGCCATCCGGACCTTCAGATTCTCGGCATCATCGTTCATACTGTTCAATGCTGCCGCCGGTACTCCGTTCGCCACCAAACTGTCTACCTGATCCTTCATCAAGGATATTAACGGAGATACAACCAGCGTCACTCCATCGAGCATAAGGGCCGGAATCTGATAACACAAACTTTTACCTCCACCGGTAGGCATCAACACAAGAACGTCTTTATGAGACAAGACAGCCGTAATTATTTCTTCTTGATAAGGCCGGAATTTTGTATACCCGAAATATTTCTTAAGCGTATAATACATGTAAAACAGGGAAAAACTACACTAAAAACACTGCAAAGGTAAACTTTTTAGTCTTTTTTAAAAGAGTAAACTTGTATAAGTAGGAAAAAAAAACGATTTTTGCATGGGGAAATAAAAGAAAAATCAATAATTATGCTCACTAAACTTTAGGGGGAATGTATGTATAATTTTTTGAACAATCAAAAAGTATGGGAAAGTATAATTTAACAGAGAAAAAAGAAAAGAATGCAGCTTACCGCTCTTTGGTCCGTGCTGAACTAGTAGACGAACTTTATGAAAAGATTCTGAAAATCTTTGTCGTTGACAAGAAGTATCGTGACCCGAATTATTCTGCAAAGAAACTTGCAGAAGAACTACAGACCAACACACGTTACATCAGTGCCGTGGTAAACATTCGCTTTAATCAGAACTATTCAAGTCTGGTCAATGAATATCGTATTAAAGACGCAAAGTATCTTCTCGTTGACAAACGATATATGAACAAGACCATGGAAGAGATTTCAGCAATGGTTGGTTTCGCCAACAGACAGTCTTTCTATGCAGCTTTCTATAAAATAATGGGAATGACTCCACGTACTTATAGAATAAACCATCTGACAAAGGAAAGAGAAGGCATTAAATTATAAAATTATTATTCATAGACTTTAAGGAGTTGTATCATTTGTGGTGCAACTCCTTTTTTCTGACTGACAGGACCATGCAAAGCCAATTTTCTTATAATGATGAAAAATTCGCCGACATTCAGATGCTCCGCTACAGAGTCGACGGTTTTGAACAGTTGTCGCTCAGACGCAAACAACTTATCTATTATCTGTCTCAGGCTGCCTTGACAGGCCGTGACATTTTATGGGACCAGAACGGGAAATACAATTTGAGAATACGTAAAACACTGGAAACCATTTACACGGAATATCCTTTGGACTTGAACAATGAGGATTCTCAGCAGTTTATTATTTACCTGAAACGCGTATGGTTTTCAAACGGCATTCATCATCATTACGGATGCGAAAAGTTCAAACCGGGTTTTAGCGAAGAGTTTTTCCATAATGCATTATGTCAGGTCAACGCCAGCCATCTGCCATTACAGCCAGGACAGACTGTAGAAGATTTGTTTGAGGAGCTTCGCCCTGTCATCTTCGATCCCACCGTCATGCCCAAGAGAGTCAACCAGGCCGATGGTGAAGACCTGGTAGAAACCTCAGCCTGCAATTATTATGGCGAAGGGGTCACTCAGGCTGAAGCTGAAGCTTTCTACAACGCGCAGAAAGACGAGAAAGACGCACATCCGGTCATGTATGGTATGAACAGCAGACTGGTTAAGGAAAACGGCGTACTGAAAGAGAAGATATGGCGTTCGGGCAGTCTTTACGGAGAAGCAATAGACCGCATTGTAGGCTGGTTGGAAAAAGCTGTCGATGTGGCGGAAAACGACAAACAGAAGGAAGTCCTTCGCAAACTTATTTCGTTCTACCATAACGGTGACTTGAAAACATTCGATGAATATACCATTGCATGGGTTCAGGACACAGAAAGTCTGGTTGATTTTACAAACGGCTTCACAGAAAGTTACGGTGACCCGCTGGGCATGAAAGCAAGCTGGGAAGGATATGTTAATTTTAAAGATATAGAAGCCACCCAACGTACTGAGAAACTGAGCAACAACGCGCAATGGTTTGAAGACCATTCTCCTGTAGACAGCCGATTCAAAAAGACGGCTTGCAAAGGTGTCTCAGCAAAGGTTATCAAGACAGCCATCTTAGGCGGTGATCTTTATCCGTCATCGGCTATCGGTATCAATCTGCCAAACTCTAACTGGGTACGTGCAGAATACGGCAGTAAGAGTGTAACCATCGGTAACCTGACCGACGCCTACAACAAAGCAGCTCACGGCAACGGATTTCTCAATGAATTTGTTATAGACAAAGAGACGCTCGACCTGCTTGACCGCTACGAGGACGATTGTGACGACTTGCATACCGACCTTCATGAATGCTTAGGACATGGAAGCGGAAAACTGCTTCCGGGAGTTGATCCTGACGCACTGAAAGCTTATGGCTCGACCATCGAAGAAGCCAGAGCAGACCTGTTTGGACTTTACTATATAGCAGATCCGAAACTGGTAGAACTCGGACTGACACCAGACATGGAGGCTTATAAAGCACAATACTACAGTTACATGATGAACGGACTGCTGACCCAGATGGTGCGCATAGAACCCGGAAAGGAGATTGAAGAAGCCCATATGCGTAACAGGGCTCTCATTGCCAGATGGGTATTTGAGAAAGGTCTATCAGAACACGTTGTAGAATTGATTAAGAAAGAAGAAAAGACCTACGTTAGAATCAACGATTATGTCCGTTTGCGTGACTTGTTCGGAAAACTTCTGGCCGAAATACAGCGTATAAAAAGTGAAGGTGATTTTGAAGCGGCACGTCTGCTTGTAGAACATTATGCCATTAAAATAGACTCTACCCTACACCAGGAAATATTAAACCGTTATAAAGCATTACACCTTTGTCCTTATAAGGGTTTCATCAATCCTGTTTATACACCTGTTCTTGACGCTGAAGGCCAAATAACAGATGTTACCATCACTTATGGTGAAGCTTACGATGAACAGATGTTGCGCTACAGCCGTAATTATGCCACGTTACCATATATTAATGAATAATGGAACAAGACGAAATAAAAGAATATATCAGAAAGATAAAAACAGAACTGCGACTCAGCATGAATGGTGTCGCATCGGCCTACATGCGTGAAAACGGTCTGACCTACAAACTCAACTTCGGAGTGGAAATTCCGAGATTGAAAGCTTTGTCAGAAACACTTCCACACAATCACGAACTGGCCCAGGCTTTGTGGAAAGAAAATATTCGTGAATGTAAGCTTCTGGCCGGCATGCTACAACCTGCAGACACGTTTTATCCGGAAATAGCAGACATCTGGATGGAGACGATGCCAACCGTAGAACTGGCACAGCATACAGTGCAGAACCTGTTCTGCCGGTTACCATACGCCTCAGATAAGGCCTTTCAGTGGATTGCTGACGAACGTGACCTGTACCAGATTTGCGGTTATCTGATTCTGGCACGATTATTCATGAACGGAGGCATACTCAACGAACATTCCGAACATGAATTTCTTGATCAGGTACAAGCCGCGCTTCACGGTAGCCCGGAAGTGAAACGCGCAGCCATTTCCGCCTTGCAGAAATTCCAGCTAATCAATGAGGAATCATATGAGAAAGGAGAATCTGTTATTCAAGGTCTGAATTCATAAATTTGTAAAAATTACGCATGAAACTTCTTATTTTACATAAAAAGGCTTAACTTTGTAACATTAAGAACTTTCCAATGGACGAGAAGACAACAGAAATTATTTGCCAGAAACTGACAGAATATCTTGAAAGAAATCATCTGCGCAAAACTCCCGAACGATATGAGATTCTTAAAGCAATCTATACGTTCGAGGGACATTTCACGATGGAAGACCTTCAAAAAAAGCTTACTGACGAAATAAAATTTCATGTCAGCCGCGCTACTTTATATAATAATGTCAACCATCTGATTCTGGCTAATCTACTCGTCAGACATACCTTTCCACACGCTTCGCAGTTCGAAAAAGTATATGGCGTAAGACCACATTTACATCGGATATGCACCATGTGCTGGACCGTGAAAGAGAAAGAAGTGGAAAATATCAATTCCATGGTAGACACAATCAAACATCATCGTTTCCACATGTCTCACCATGTCATTTACATCTATGGCATTTGCTCAAGATGTGAGGCGGCCTTAAAGAAAAAGAAGAAAAAGAAAGCTGAGACAACAGCAATTCAAAAATAGAATAAAGCTCATTAATTTAAGAACACGGAAAAGTAATAAAAACTTTTTATCATATGAAAAAAGGAAAAGTTGACGCCCTCCTGGGTATCGTATTCGGAGATGAAGGAAAAGGAAAGGTGGTAGATGTATTTACACCGAAATATGACGTGGTAGCACGATTTGCAGGCGGTCCGAACGCCGGACATACCATCATTTTCGATGGAAAGAAATTTGTACTCCGTTCCATTCCATCCGGAATCTTCTCAGAAGACAAAGTAAACATTATTGGTAACGGATGTGTTATCGCTCCCGATTTATTCATGGCTGAAGCAAAAGAACTTGAAGCTGCCGGCTATAATCTGAAAGACAGATTGCACATCAGTAAACGTGCTCATCTGATTTTACCGACCCACCGTGTACTGGACCGTGCCTACGAAGCTGCGAAAGGAAAAGCAAAAGTCGGTACAACCGGTAAGGGTATCGGACCGACCTACAGCGACAAAGCCAGCCGTATAGGTTTACGTGTAGGTGATATCCTGGACAATTTTGATCAGAAATATGCAGCCTTAAAAGCACGTCACGAGCAGATTCTGAAAGATTTGAACTATACCGACTATGATATTACCGATGAGGAGAAGCTTTGGTTAGAAGGTATTGAATACATGCGTGGTTTCCATCTGACAGACACTGAAATTGAAATCAACCGTTATTTGAAAGAAGGCAAGAACATTCTTGCAGAAGGCGCACAGGGTACAATGCTTGATATCGACCATGGTACTTATCCGTTTGTCAGCTCTTCCAATACCACCAGTGGTGGCGTATGCACCGGTCTGGGTGTAGGACCGAACGTCATCGGTGAGGTTTTCGGTATATTCAAGGCTTATAGCACCCGTGTCGGTTCTGGTCCGTTCCCTGTTGAACTTTTCGACGAGACGGGAGATACTATCCGTGAAATCGGTCACGAATATGGTGCTGTGACAGGACGTAACCGCCGCTGTGGCTGGGTGGATCTCGTCGCACTTAAATATGCCATCATGATTAACGGTGTAACTCAGTTGATAATGATGAAGAGCGACGTGCTCGACCAGTTCGATACAATCAAAGCTTGTGTAGCTTATAAGAAAGATGGTGTTATCATGGAAGATATGCCGTTCGAAACCGGAGGTTGCGAAGCTGTATACAAAGAAATTCCGGGTTGGAAATGCGATTTAACCAATATGACTGACGAATCACAGTTCCCGCAAGCATTCAAGGACTACATCAAGTTCCTTGAGACAGAACTCGAAACACCGATTACTATTCTGTCTGTAGGTCCTGACCGTGCGCAGACCATTGAAAGAAAGAAGTAAAAGCAGCGTTACAACGTTTTAACTGAAATAAAAGAAAAGAGGCGACAGGAATTAAATCCGGTTCGCCTCTTTTTATTAATTCTTTTCCAGAAAATAAATTTATCTATCGAATCTGATGCATCAACGATGCCACCGTCTGAGCATCACCTCCTAACTGTAAAGCCTTCTCTAAATCGGCACGTGCCTTTTTGTTTTCCTTAATATCAATATAAAGCATGGCACGACTGATAAGAAAATCCGGATTTTCGGGATCAAGTGTAACTGCTTTCTGAAAATCAATCTCAGCCAACTCATACAACTTTCTGCCGTGTTCCATACCGGCACGTACGGCATAAAGGATGGCATGATCCGGCAAAGCTGCTATCATCGCATTAATCTGCTCCATCGCTTCGCGTGGACGGTTATCCTTGTCGTTAACCAGCACAAGACCGATCTGAGCCTTTTCGTTTGAAGGTTCTATTTTCAATAAAGCCTCATAATCCGTTCTGGCTTTCTTATACAGTTTCTGTTCCGAATAAATATATGCCCGCATAAACAAAGCATCTGTATAATCCGGTTTCCAGTCCAAAATATCACTGTAATCCAACAAAGCCATCTCTTTACGGTTTAACTGCATGTATAAAGCGGCACGCCCCATACGTAACGGAACAAGATGGGGAGCAATGTTTAACCCCATCGTATAACTCTCCAACGCGAGATCGGTTTCCTGCCGTTTTTCCTGAATCTGTCCGATATAATAATGCAGCATTGCATTTGAACGCTGGGCTGGTTCCAACCGCATGGCCTCTCTGAACAGATGTTCTGCTTCTGCCAAACTGTCTGCGGCAGCCGCACTAAGCCCACGGCGCACATAGTCATCATAGCTTTGAGCCTGAACCCCACATACAGTCAGACACAGAATTAATGTCAATATCAAATTCTTCATGAAAGCAAAAGTATAAAAAAACTCTGCCGCATCTGCATGCAACAGAGTTTTTTAGCGTAAATTGACTTTATAATCAAGCTTTTTTGATATAATCTACAATCCATGCACCTACTTCTGTCGTACCGTAACGTTCACCACCTTCAACCTGAATTTCAGGAGTACGGACATTAGCATCTAAAGAAGCATTTACAGCTTTACGAATCAATGCGCCTTCTTCCTTCAAGTCGAAATACTCGAACAACATGGCAACAGAAAGAATCTGCGCCAACGGATTGGCAATATTCAAGCCCTTAGCCTGTGGCCATGAACCATGAATCGGTTCGAATACAGGTGTGTGTTCACCGGTAGAAGCTGAAGGTAACAATCCCATAGAACCGGTAATACAAGAACCTTCGTCAGTCAGAATATCACCGAAAGTATTTTCGGTAACCATTACATCAAAGAACTTCGGATCCTGTATCATACGCATGGCAGCATTGTCAACAAACATATAGTCAGTTGTCACCTCAGGATAATTAGGTGCCATCTCTTTGGCTATCTGACGCCACAAACGGCTTGAAGCCAAAACATTGGCCTTGTCTACCACTGTCAAATGTTTACGACGACGCATCGCATACTCATATGCAACCTTCAGAATACGTTCGATTTCCGGGCGTGAGTAGGCATTTGTATCATAAGCCTTGTCATTATCCTGGTATTTCTCTCCAAAATACATACCGCCGGTTAACTCACGAATGCAAATAAAATCAGCTCCGCGTACTAATTCATCTTTTAATGGAGACTTGTGAATAAGGCAGTCAAAAGTCTCTACCGGACGAATATTCGCAAACAGGCCCAATTTTTTACGCATTGCCAACAATCCTTGCTCGGGACGGACTTTAGCGGTAGGGTCATTATCAAATTTCGGATCGCCTACAGCTGAAAAAAGAACAGCGTCTGCATCCATACAAACCTTAAAGGTTTCTTCCGGGAACGGATCACCGACCTTATCTATGGCAGTAGCACCACAAAGCGCATACTGATAACTTACATTATGACCAAATTTCTCACAAACGGCATTCATTACGGCAACACCCTGCTCTGAAATCTCAGGTCCGATGCCATCACCTGGCAAAACGGCAATTTTCAAATCCATAATTTATATGTTTTAACTATATTATTTTTCGTTTCTATATTCACTCTCAATCAAATTCAGCATTTTAATGGTGGCTTTAATAGCAGCTTCAGTCTGATCGGCATCCAAACCACGTGTCCGATAAACTCTGTCATTCCAGTTCCACGTAATAATGGTCTGTACCAAAGCATCTGTACGTCCGCCGGGAGGTATGCTGACAGTATAATTGGTCAGCCATGGAAATCTGCGTTCCAATTTATTCTTGTAAATATGGCGCGCAGCACGCATAAAGGCATCAAACTGACCGTCACCCGAAGCATTTTCTTCATAAGCCTGTCCGTTAATCTCCAGTTTGACAGAAGCCATAGGTTTCAAACCATAAGCCGTGGTCACTACATAACTGAGCAGTCTGACATGTTCTTCGGGAGTACCATGCTTTAATACATCTGATACAATAAAGGGCAAATCATCCTGAGTGACGAGCTCTTTTTTGTCTCCCAATTCTATGATACGCTCTGTAACCTTACGTGTCTGTTCAGGCGACAGCTCCAATCCCAACTCCTCCAGATTTTTCAAGATATTGGCCTTGCCGCTGTTCTTTCCCAAAGCGTATTCCCTACGGCGTCCGAAGCGTTCAGGCAACAAGTCATTGCAATATAGATTGGCTTTATTGTCACCGTCTGCATGCACACCCGCAACCTGAGTAAACACACTGTCTCCCGTAATAGGTTTGTTGGGCGGTATTGGTATACCCGAATAACTCTCCACCATTCGGCTTACTTCATTCAACCGGCTTTCATCTATATTGGTCTGAGCGTTAAACTGATCTTTCAGTATAGCCTGTACGCTGGCCAAAGGCGCGTTACCGGCACGCTCACCCAATCCGTTTACAGATGTGTGAATACCCTTGCAACCACCCAATACGGCAGCCAGTACATTTGAAATCGCCAAATCATAATCATTATGAGCATGGAAATCAAAATGCAAACCGGGATAACGGCGCACCATCTTTCGCATATAACTCAGCAATTCCAACGGATTGAGAATTCCTAATGTATCGGGAAGCATAAACCGTTCAATTGAAGTATCCTTCAACGCATCCATCATCTGATAAACATATTCAGGAGAATGCTTCATACCGTTACTCCAGTCCTCCAGATATACATTCACACTGATACCAAGCTCTGCAGCATAATCAAGAGACTTTTTGATATCCGCGATATGTTCCTCGGGGGACTTTTTCAACTGATTGACACAATGGTTTAACGACCCTTTGCACAACAGATTGATATGACGACACCCGCAACTGTTTATCCAGTCCAATGATGTCCGGCCATCAACAAAACCAAGTACCTCTACCCTATCAAGACGTCCGGTCTGACGTGCCCACTGGCAAATGCTTTTTACCGCTTCAAGCTCGCCGTCTGACACTCGGGCCGAAGCCACTTCAATACGGTCTACGTTAAGATCCTGAAGCAAGGCTCTGGCTATCATGAGTTTCTCATGGGGTACAAAACTTACTCCGCTGGTCTGTTCGCCATCGCGGAGCGTAGTATCCATGATTTCGATTTTCACGGAAGCCGAACTGTTTTTCTTTTTCTTATCAAGCATTATGTGCTTCCCACTCCTCTATTTTATCCTTGTTTTCCAATAGAAAATCAATGTCATCCAAAGCGTTCATCAAGCAATATTTCTTATAGCCATTGATTTCAAACCGCTCACTGCGACCGGTTGCCTTATTGGTTACCGTCTGATTAGGTACATCAACCTCAACTATTGTTTTCGGATCAGCCTTTATGCTGGCAAACAATTCTGCCAGAAATGCTTCGCTGACAACAACAGGAAGTACAAAGTTATTCAACTCATTATTCTTATGTATATCAGCAAAAAAACTGCTTATTACAACACGAAATCCATAACCGGCAATTGCCCAAGCAGCATGTTCACGGCTGGAACCACTACCAAAATTCTTTCCGGCTACCAGAATCTCGCCACCATAAGTTGGATTGTTCAGGACAAAATCCTTGTTGAGCGTTCCATCAGCATGATAACGCCAGTCACGGAACAAGTTTTCTCCGAAAAACTTCTCTTCCTTTGTGGTCGCTTTCAAAAAGCGCGCAGGTATAATCTGATCTGTGTCAACATTCTCCAAAGGGAGAGGTACACAAGTACTTGTAATAATATCGAATTTCTGTTTCATAGGTCTGTGTTTACATTAATGTTCGTGGATCTGTAATAACACCTGTCACAGCAGCTGCAGCTGCCACCAACGGACTGGCCAATACGGTACGTGCACCAGGTCCCTGACGTCCTTCAAAGTTACGGTTTGAGGTTGACACTGACAACTTACCGGCCGGTATTTTATCATCGTTCATAGCAAGACATGCAGAACATCCTGGCTGACGAAGTACAAAACCGGCTTCTTCCAGAATCTTATCCAAACCTTCAGCCTTAATCTGATCGGCAACCATCCATGAGCCAGGTACCAGCCAGCAGGTTACATGCTCGGCTTTTTTACGTCCTTTTACGATAGAAGCAAAGGCACGGAAGTCTTCTATACGGCCGTTTGTACATGAACCGCAGAATACGTAATCCACCTTTTTGCCTAACATACTCTCACCCGGTGCAAATCCCATATAGTCCAAAGATTTCTTATATGAAACCTGTCCGGCGGCAGGAACTGTATCCATCGTTGGGATATGCTGTGTTATACCCATTCCCATACCGGGATTTGTGCCATATGTAACCATCGGCTCTATATCGGCAGCATCAAATGATACTTCACGGTCGAACACCGCATCGTCACCGCTCTTAAGCGTTTTCCAATAAGCCACAGCCTTGTCCCAAGCCTCGCCTTTCGGAGCATACTCGCGATCTTTCAGATAAGCGAATGTCACTTCGTCCGGCGCAATAAAACCGCCACGTGCTCCCATTTCAATAGAAAGATTGCACAAGGTCAGACGGCCCTCCATACTTAAGTTACGTACAACCTCACCGGAATATTCCACGAAATAACCGGTAGCGCCGGAAGTGGTCATCTTACTCATAATATACAGTGCGACATCTTTTGCAGTAACGCCCTTACCCAATGTACCGTTCACACTGATACGCATGGATTTTGGTTTCTGCTGCAGAATACACTGCGAAGCCATTACCATTTCTACCTCTGAAGTTCCGATTCCGAAAGCCACAGCACCCATCGCTCCATGAGTAGAAGTATGTGAGTCACCGCATACAATAGTCATTCCCGGAAGTGACAGTCCACGCTCAGGACCTACCACATGAATAATACCATTCTTCGGATTCATCATACCGAAATGCGTCAGGCCAAAATCTTCCGCGTTTTTAGCCAAGGTATCTACCTGTGTTTTGCTTACAGGATCCTCAATAGGCTTATCCTGATCATGAGTCGGTGTATTGTGATCCGGCATACAGAAAATTTTCTCCGGACGGAAACATTTCAAACCACGTGCCCGCAAACCGGCAAAAGCCTGTGGACTCGTTACTTCATGACAATAAAGACGGTCAATATAAAGTTGAGTAGGACCGTCGGGTACATTCTGCACCACATGTTTGTCCCAAATCTTGTCAAATAATGTGTTTGCCATTTGATGTCTGATATATTTTTATTATTTCTTGAACTTATTGATACAGTCTATGTAAGCCTCAACAGATGCACTGACAATATCCGTATTTGCTCCAAAACCGTAATAAATATGATTATCATATTCCACCTGCATGTGAACCTTACCTACATCGTCAGACCCTTTACTGATAGCCTGGATGGTAAACTCTTTCAGAACCATGTGACGGTTGATAATATTCTTCAAAGCCTTAATCGCGGCATCTACCGGGCCGTTTCCACTGGCTGATGCCTCAAATTTCTCACCTGCAATATCCAAACCGATACAAGCCACTGAACGTACTCCCAGCCCCGTAGTAACTTGCAGATAATCCAACTTGATGGCATGAGCGGCCGCACGGTCTGCACCGGCCAACATCAGAATATCATCATCATTGACTTCCTTCTTCTTATCAGCCAGTTTCAGGAATTCCTGATAAGTAGCGTCCAGACGCTCACCCTCAATATCCACTCCAAGCACATTGAGACGATGCTTCAACGCTGCACGTCCGCTACGTGCGGTCAAAACAATGGCATTGTCGTCGATACCCACATCTTTCGGGTCCATGATTTCATAAGTCTGCACATTCTTCAACACGCCATCCTGATGAATACCGCTGGAATGAGCAAAGGCATTACGCCCCACAATGGCCTTGTTCGGCTGAACAGGCATATTCATCAGACTGGATACCAGACGGCTTGTCGGATAAATCTTCTGAGTATTGATATTTGTATCAATGCCGATACCTTTATGACACTTCAGAATCATGGCTACTTCCTCTAGTGAGGTATTACCAGCACGTTCACCGATACCATTGATGGTTACTTCTGCCTGACGCGCTCCATTCATGATTCCGGCAATCGTATTAGCTGTAGCCATACCCAAGTCATTATGACAATGTGTAGAAAGAATAGCCTTTCCTGCAGAAAGCCCGTCTACATGTTCCATCAGATATTTAATCTTTTCGCCAAATTCCTGTGGCAGACAATATCCCGTCGTATCGGGTATATTCACCACCGTCGCCCCGGCCTTTACCACTGCATCAACCACACGGGCCAGATATTCATTCTCCGTACGTCCGGCATCCTCTGCATAGAATTCCACATCCTCTACATACTTCTTGGCATATTTAACGGCAGCTACTGCACGTTCAATAATCTCTTCACGATTGGAATTAAATTTGTATCGGATATGTGAATCAGATGTTCCGATACCGGTATGTATACGTTTGTGTTTGGCATACTGAAGGGCTTCGGCTGCCACATCTATATCCTTTTGCACGGCACGTGTCAAAGCACAGATTGTAGGCCACGTCACTGCCTTTGAGATTTCTATCACTGAATTGAAATCGCCCGGACTTGAAATTGGGAATCCGGCTTCGATAATATCCACTCCTAAAGCCTCAAGCTGACGGGCCACCTGAATCTTTTCCACAGTATTCAACTGACAGCCGGGAACCTGTTCGCCATCGCGGAGCGTAGTATCAAAAATAAATAATCTGTCACTCATATCTTTTGTGTTTTATCGTTGTTTCTAAAATAAAGAAGCCTTTCACACAACAAAGTGGGAAAGGCTTTCGTATATCATTGCTACACTATCATGCACAGACCACACTTCCGACGACACGTTGCAATCGAATCCCTAGAATATCCAGCAAAATAGTCAGACCGTATAGCATAGCTGTTTTTCTTTTTAAATTTCTGCAAAGATATAGGATTTTTGTTAAAATGCAAACAATTTAAAAGAAAAATTAGCAGTATCGGTAACAATTCAGAAGTTTTTGATACAGCAAACCGTTTTTTTCTCAGTGCAGCATCATGTAACTGCCTGATCATTATTTTATCATTTTAGAAGCCGCCCTTTTAAAGGACGGCTTCTAAAATAAAAACTCTATTAATTATCTTTCAATCTGTTTACCACAAATCTCCAGACCACGCATCTTCATTGGCATCAGCTTCCATACCCGAACCACTTCCGCCATTACCGACGCCTCCAAGAGAACCTCCCACGGAAGCGTCTAACATACATTCAAAGCGTATCTCATGAACTTTCACTTCCGGTTCTATATATTCTTTTTTCATATATCCTTCTTTTTATTTAATCATTACACGTTTTATACTTCCATCACTCATCTTTAGGATATTTACGCCACGTCCCATCTTATTAAGGCGCATACCATTCATATTATAAATTCCGATGACATCTGTAACCTCTCCCATCTTCATATCATCTACTGTTGTCACGGTTTCATCATCCACAACAAAACGTATACCGTTAATCTCAACAGAGCCGTCTACCGTAATATAGGCGCGATATCCTTTAAGGATGTTGGTATTATCGGCCGCACAATAAAATAGGTTATTACTGATAAAGTAAGCTCCAACCGGAACATTACCCGGTTCATATGTTCCCACAAAATGCACATTTCCGATACGCACGTCGTTTGTTGTTGAAATCACGTCTACATTTTCAACTTTAATCTCATTCACATCTGTGCTCACACGTACCATATAAGGTTTTCCGGCTTCAATTGCTTCTGCATCCGTAAAACGTAAATGCAAGTATTTGTCATCTGCCAAGGTTTCATCCGCCAGTTCCTTCACTTCCCAACCTTCAGGAACAGACATTGCGAATGGAACAACAAACGTATTCCATCGACCAGCTTTCATACTACGTTTCATTGTTACTGTTGCATAATTTCCAGCTTCTATCTCATCTGACATATTCTCATCCAGACTCAGTTCTGCTCCAAGATAAGTCAATCTGAAGTTATCAACCTTATACCAAAAATGGAATTTATCAGGATTATAATTACCATTTTCATCAGCACCCTGTGCGCATATCGTTAACTTGCCATCCTGACCGACATTGACGATAGTAGATACGTCCTGGAACTTACCGGTCTCTACTGTCATAAATTTCTGACTAGCCAGTCCATTTGCCACGAGATAAAAACCGCTTATTTCAGGAGATTCTCCCGTATAAAGTGCACTTAGCTGATATTTACCGGCAGGAAGATTCTCAACTGTCTGCATAATAGGTTTTCCTTGCCACCAAATATTAAAGATATATTCACCGTCAGCACCTTCTGTCTGATATGTTCCTGCCGGCTGAATAACTTTCGTATCTTCAGAATTACCATATGGCAAAGTCCATCCAGTCAAATCACCGGTTTCAAAGCTATTATTTACAATGGCATAAGTCATGTCTGCGCCGGCAAAACACTGTGATTTCACAGCCTGAGCTAATTCAGCATAAAGTTCTTTTACTTCTTCATCGCCATCTCCTTTTATTTCAAATGATTCAAAGCGATTCACAATATCTGTAATATCAAATTCTTCTCGATAAGCCTCATCTATAGTCTGTATCTTTGCAGTCACATCATCTATGGCGGCTTTCACACGGACATAACCATGCGCATTATCAGCATCACCCACATAAGCCAGACGGAAGTTATCAGCCTTGAACCATTGCCCTCCATCAGCAGAGAATACTCCGTTATTGCTTCCTGATACACCTATTTCTATGCCGTTTCCCGTTACAATAAACTTCATGGATGTTTCTACAAACTGTCCGGCTGAATGAGTAGTTATACCGTCATTATGCTGATCACCGGCCATCAGATAAACCACATTGTTTTGATCTGAAGCGACTAATGCTTTCAACTCATAAACACCTTCATTCAATTTCATAAACTGTTTCAACGGCGGACAAGCCTTACCAGGTTCATCCCATGTATTGAAAAAATATTCTCCTTCACCGCCAGCTGTGGTAAATCTGCTGTCGCTTTGACTTGCTATGACGGTTTCATAAGCAGGAGTCACGGTCCACCCAGCTGTTGTACCTAATTCAAAACCATTATTGACTATTGCATAAGTCATGTCAGCACCAATTGTTTTCTGAGCTCTTGCCGCTGTTGCCAAAGCGTTATAACAAAAAAGTATTTCCTCTGTTCCGTCACCTAAAATAACATTATTATAATAACGATTTTCTACTGTTGAATTATCAAAAGCAGCCTGTCCCTCAGGTGTAAGCGTCTGTACTTTCGCATTAACATCATCCATTGCTGCCTTTACACGCGCATATACAGCCTGCTCTTCTGCATTTCTTCCACGATAAAACAATTGGAAATTATCGAAACAAGTCCAAGACTCATTCTTGTCTGCGTCTTTCTTTCTGATACCTAGTCTCAGCTTACCATCGGTCACTTCAACATCAACAGACACCGGATAATAACCGGCATTGAAATAGTATGAAGCTGATTTCTGGCTGTCAGGTATATATCCGCTTCCGTTTTTCACGTCTTCATCACTCAAACTGTTCGACTGTGCATAATCCAGAATTGAAGGTATATCCTTAACTGCGCCATTGGCATACAATTCAGCATTTACCCATGAAGAAGTTGTCTGTGCGTCACCGTCACGGAAAAAAGCCTGGCAAGATACTGTATAGTAACCATTAGGCACATCTATCTCCTGATAAACATCCCAGTCTACATCTTTATCAAACCAACCGGTCTTTTTAGCATTATACTTTTCTGCATTAAAATTACCATTAGCGTCTCCATCAAGTCCGCCAATTGTCGGTTCTCCCTGCCACCTGCTGTTAAATGAATCATTACGGTCAAAATTTGCCCCATCCAATAAGAATGTCGCGTTATAAGGCATTTCATCCGTACCACTATACAGTTCGTCCTTCAGTTCCTGCTCTGATTTAATAACCCACTGTTGTAAAGCATCCGATTCATCATAAGCCTTACAAACAACCATACCATTACCGTCTGAAGCCAAAGCCATTCGCTGTCCGTCTGCCATATAAGTAAACGCGTAACGATTTCCTTCTGACAACGGAAGCAGTTCCCAACTACCGGCCGCTTCGACTGATGTATCCATATACGGGTCATTATTATTATGAGACAAATGGCCCATTGTAGTTACTAAAGTATATTCACCATCCGGTAACGGCTCAAACGTAATCTCTGATCCGGTCACACCTTCCATGGCATGTGTCCCCCACCAGCCACCTGGTTTCAGATAAAGCTCTGTCCCCACATTCTGCAAACGGTATGTTCCGGTTACAATGCCAGTATTTACTTTCTCTATAGTAAAGTCACCAACTACCGGATAATGGTCAGAAATCGGTGTTCCGTCATCATACGAGAAATCGATATCATGCAAATAACTGTTCGCCTTCAAGGTTACACCGTTGCTGGCCGTATTGTTAATATAGAAAATCTTGTCAACCACCTCACCTTTTTGAGGTCCATACTGATCTACCATCAATGAAGCAGAACCCAATGCAGGATAAACACCATCCCACTGATAATCCACCCACGGATCATGCACATCAAAACGCGGATCAGCATTCAGCCTATCAATAAACAATCCTTTCAGATCATCACGCGTATACCGGCAGTTTGTGTCTCCTAAGACCAATATAGGACGACCGTTATTGCTCGCTATAATGGCATCTGCCAGCTGGGTAATCTGACTTGCACGCGCCGCATTGTCCTCCGGATTTGTTTCAGCATCCATATGTAAGACATATACATCCAGTTCTATCCCTTCGGCCATCTTTACCATATAATAGCGATAACCTTTTTCTATGTTTTCATCATACCCGCTCTCCAGATTACCATATGTCTGGTTCCAACGAACCCATGTTTCACCACTTACATCAAGTGTCTTCTGCCACAGGAAATTCAAGCCGTCTGTATGAACCAACATTTCAAGAAGGTTGCCATTATCAATGCTCATCTCTCCACGCCATGTACCGGAATTATAATGATTCGAAATGGCCGACATCAGTTCATCATTATAATTAAAATCCTCAGATATTCCCACAAACGCCCAACCTTTTTCCGCAATCAGCCTACTCATCTGCGCAGTGCCGGCTTCTTGCGGACCATCGGGATTCATATCAACACCTATCAGACCTATTTTAAATTTTGGCGGCAACCCATCCACATTCAAAGCCGCAGCTTTAAAGCGAATAGTCTGGCCCATCATGCCTATGGCAACAAAAGCCATAAACACGGCTAGTAACTTTCTTTTCATTTGTACAATTGTTGTTAGGTTAATATTAATGTTATGCATAAAAATCTTTTTCGTTTTAAAAAAACAGACTCATAAAATCTATAAACTGCACGGCGGCAAAATCAGGTTTTCACAAAGAAACGTACAAACTTTAACACACCAAGCCCACCTTTGAATATACGTTTTTAACAAAAGGCAGATTCATTATTGCACTACAAATACAAACTTCATCTTAATGAAACAAAAAACGCTCTGTCATCATACAGATTATCTACATAGAGCTGTCCTACATCTATATCTCCACCCAGAATTATCCTATCCTATCGGTTCTTATTCTTCTTAAAATCTCCGACGCTCATTTCTATAAAAAGAAGTACGGTTATTTTCTCAGCAAAGATTTCGTGTATCCCATACAGTTAACAAGTACAAAAATACGTTTTTTTGCCAAAAAATCGTATTCTTATCCAACTAATATCACTTTTTCTGGCTAATAATATAAAAATGAAACAAGAATGGCGGCAAAACCATTTATCTGTTTTGCCGCCATTCTTCATGTTTACCATTATTTACAGATTCAAACATCTCTCCAATAATCACCACAACTCGCCAAACTGATTCTGATTACTAAATACTTCTACATCCATACCTGCCTCTTCATCCGACACAGCCGGAACACCAGAGGTCGCTAACATATTCTGATATTGCACTGAACGACATTCAACAATTGGACTTATATAATCTTTCCTTTTCATATTAATTTTCATTTTTAATCTTCCGGCCTCCACATATCGGGAGTTACCGGAAGACATGTGTTTTTAATTCTTTTACTTCACATTTTTCAAGATATAAATTCCCTTCAGTCCTTTCAGAGCCTCAGACTTCTTCACTTGACTGCGCACGCAGATACCATCCAAAGTATAAACGTCAACCATCACATCTGCAGCCTCAACATCTGTTACACCATCTGTATCTGTCGGGAAATATACAACACGTACATTGGCACCCAACGTTTTCGGTAAAGTCAGATAAGCACGGTTTGCACCCACTTTAGGCTGTTTATTCTCAGCCACTCGGTAAAAGGCTAATCCATCAGATTCCTGGTTCTGAAGTACATAACTTGCAACCGGCGCTTCTGTCTCATTATGTACTCCTGTCAGCAGACCTACTTTATAAGTCTCTGCCTCAGCACAACTGATACCTGTAAATTCAAACCGGTTACCGGTTGCTGCATTGATAATATAAGGTACATTGGCCTTCAGTCCGTCTTCTACCTTCACCAGATTCAACATACCGTCTTCGGCTACTGAAGCACAACTATATGCCGTCATACCTTCTTGCAATTCAGCGTCAAACGGCAACATCAATGTCGCCCAGTCTACCTTCATAGTCAGATTAACCGTTGTTTCAAGCGCGCCCACATAATACAGACGGAAGTTATCTGCGTTCCATTGCCTACCGGTTCCGCCAACATAACCGCCTTCATCTATACTACGGCCTTTCATTCCAATATACAGCACACCATTCTTCACTTCAACCACTTCAGTCGTTGTTGTTGTTTCCAGATTGGTACGTGCGGCGTCATAAACAGCACCATCGGTATTAATATTTGATTTCACCATCTGCTCCGCTGTATTGTCTACACTGGCATACAGATAAGCAGCATCTACACCGCCTGTAGAATAAGTAGCAGCCTTCAATACATACATACCATCAGGCAGATTCACCGCACCGTCTGTACCACCAATCTGCTGATAATACCAACCCTTTCCTATTGTATTATCCGCGTTTCCGGACCAGCTGTAACAGAATAAATCTGTGTCTGCTTCCCCATCCGTAGTCGGGAAATGGTTATCCTTGCTACCAGCAACATCACAATTCCAACCATCTGGAGCCAGATAAGTACCGGTATTGGCATTATTCTGATAAATATTAGGATTTACTATAAAACAGGTCATATCAATCGGTTGCTCTTTTGATGCCTTAGCAAGGAACGCAGGTGTCATGGCAGCCACGCAAACAGTCTTTAAGGCAGACACATCGGCTTTCATCACATCATATGTCAGGTCTACGACAGCCAAATCACTCTCCACCTTTTGATAAGCTGCATTCTCGGTCAGTCCGCCGATTTTCTCCGCCAATCCCTTCACGTTCACAAGTGAATAATTGAATGAAATGCGCGCATGCAAAGCATCTATTTCCGCATTGACGCCCTCAGTCTGCTCCGGAACCATTGTCTTCAAACCTGCAACCGCAGCAGCCGCCAGCTGGCTCTTTGTCGTCGCAACTAAAGTTTCAAGCTGAGTCAGATCTTGCTCACATTGGGCATATTCGGCGTATTTTCCGTCCCCTCCACAGTCTGCCAAAAGCGTCTCTGCGTTAAGAACGGCCTCCTGGAACGTAGTACACAAATCAACCGTTCCGTTAGTCTCGGCCATCTTCTCATTCACAGCATCTAGAGCCGCCTTGAGTTCATCCTCTGAAGTCTGCTCGCTATAACCGTCATATGTTGCGCAAAATGCGTCCAGTTCTGCCGCAGCGGCCGTTGCGCCTAATTGTTTCAAATCTGAGCTGATGTCAGACAACGCATCCAATTGAGCACGAAACGCATCATAAGTCGAGCTCTGAACATACAGTTTGAATTCACTCCAGCAAGTCCAATGACCAGACGGTCCACCGTCAGTGCGGATTCCGATTAACACATCCGGATTGTCGGCTGTAACCGTAAATTCCAACTCATTAATATAGTACGTAGGAAACGCATCAATAAACCTACGCATAGCCTCCATACTGGTAGGATAACCAGCGCCACCCAAATCTGACGGTTTAAACCAGTTTCCGGAAAGATTTATATCAGCCGGCTTCGGGTCGACAGAAAAAACAGACACAAGGGGTTCTGTCGCGTCATCCACAAAAAGATACCCCTGTATCACCTCTGAACTATTTTGATGAGCCGTATAAGCCGTATTATCATTTCCGGCCCGATAATATCCTCTTACACTCACCTTATACGTACCAACGGGCAAGCCATTAATTTGCTGAGAAACAGATCTTTTTCTATCATAAATTTCAGCATTCCGGAAATCAGCATTAAGGGTGATTTTGTCACCAGTCAAGGTCCATCCAGTATTACCCTCACTGTAATCCGCATTCTTGATGTAAGCACTTGTCACATCAATCCACTCTTGGGCAAAAGCGCCCGTTCCGCCAGACAGCAAAAGCAATACGGCGGCCAAGACCTTTTTCCCCATCATAAAGGAAATGTGTTTCATAATAAAATGTTTTTTCATAAAATTCATCGAATCCAATACAATGCACCGGAAACAATCGGCGGATTCATTACCCATCGTCCGGCAGTTATAAAATTTATATAAAAATATACGAATAACTACAGCAAATCCCACCATCCAACTGTATAAAAATCAATACACCATCAGATTTACAGCATATCATATAAAAAAGAAGCGCCCCGGGAATTACTCCCGAGACGCCTCTAACCTTTGATATTATAAACTATTCTATTATTACCACAAACCGTCTGACCACACATCCTTATTGCTCAACGCATCCATGTCAGGATTTGCGGGCTTAGTGCTAATACCAGGCACTGAAGCGGCCAACATATTTACACTTTCCAATTTGCAAGCCTTCATGGCCGGAGTCATATATTGTTTCTTTTTCATTGTCTTATTCTTTATTTAAAAATTTATAATCTGTTTTTCTTATTCTTATTTCACTGCTTTCAGGATATAAACACCCTTCAAACCGTTCAAAGCCTCACTCTTCTTCACATTGCTGCGAACACGGATTCCGCTCATGGTATATACGTCTACCAGCACGTCAGCTGCATCAACACTCTCAACACCGTCGGTATCGCCCGGAAGCGTGATGACACGTACATTAGCCTCTGAAGCCGAAAGCTGCAGATAAGCACGGTTAGCCTTAACCTTTGGCTGAGCGTCAGCACCATCTTCTACTCTATAGAATGCTACACCGTCACCGTCTTTCTGGTTCTGCAATACATATGAACCTACAGGAGCCTGAGTCTCTGCGTATACACCGGTCAACAAGCCTGTGGTATATTCGTTTTTCTTAGCGATATTAGCACCTGTGAATGTATACTCTTTCTGTTCGCCTGCTACGATATAAGGCACATTAGCTTCAATAACTTTAACCTCGTTAAGAGTCAGGATATTATTCTCATCCACTGCATCGCAGCTGTAAACAGTCATACCCTCAGGAACAGCCGCAGCAAACGGCAATATCATAGTTGCCCAACCGGCATCAGTTACTGAGACATTTACTGTCTCTACTACCGGAGTCAGACGGAAGTTATCAACCTTATACCAAAACCAGAAACTGCTTTCATTATATTCGCCTTCACTTGTTGAAGCCTGAATACGGATATCCAATACACCGTCTTCTGCCACTTCTGTCTCTACTGTGACATCCTGGAATTTACCTTTTTCTATAGTAGTGAATTTCTCACTTACCTTTCCATTTGTCTTTACATAGAAACCACTAATATCCGGATCCTCACCGACATATGACATTGTCAACTTATATTTACCGGCGGGCAAACCCTCAATCTTCTGAGTCAATGGATGGCCGGCCCACCATGAGATAAATATATAATCGCCATCCGCGCCTGTCACATCCTGACCACTACCGGCCTGTTCTTCTTTTTTATACACACCGGTGTTAGCAGAAGTTCCATTCGGCAAAGTCCAGCCTGTAAGATTACCGGTCTCAAAACTATTGTTTACAATGGCATAACTGTAATCCACACCGGCCTTATATTCCTGAGAAGCTGCTGCTGCCGACAAAGCCTTGTAAACATTCATTACCTCTTCATCCATGTTGCCAAGTGTTCCATTATTATAGCGTGCTTCAACAGCAGCAATTGCGCTATTGTAAGCCTCTGCATCATAAGAAGCATCTAAATTTACAACTCTTTTTGATACATAAGCCACCGCTTTATCATAGTTTGTTTTGAAAGAAGCATATTCCGTCACACTTGCATTCGCATTCTTTACGGCTGTTTCAAGAGCAGAAAGAGCATTCTTTACATCCTCAACAAGCGACTCTTCAGTAATATTATCAGCCGTTGATATTGCTGCATCTAATGCAGATTTTACTTCCGCATTCATCAACTTATCAACAACTTCTCCGGCTAATGTCAACTGTTCATTCAACATCGGCAACAAATCAGCAGTTGACAACGGAGCAACAAATTCCAATTGGAAGTTCTTAAAAGCAATCCAGTTGAAATTAGCATTCTGAATCTTGAAGCCGATTTCCATATCTCCTGCCATACCTACGACAAAATCAAGGCTGTATGTACCATATTTACCTTTATTATTATTTGTTGGAGTACCATTACATACATTGATTTCCTTATCATTAGCATAAAGCACAGCACCGGTAATCTCACTTCCGGCCTCAGCTTCATTCATTACTCTCACAAGAACAGTAGCTTTATATTTACCGGGAACCAATCCTGTAAGAGTTTGAGAAATCACCGCATCTTTCAATTTATTTCCGCCGCTAACCCAATCCTCAATAAACGGTGTTTTCATTTCACTACCATCAGAATTACCTTCTGTTGACCACGTGTTTACATGATAGGTATCTCCTCCGCTAATACTCCATGTCGCAGACTGATAATCATTTGAATTAGCAATCAATCCCCTCACATTAATGTTAGCAGCATCATCTTCAATTTTATACAAACGAACATTATCATAAATTACGTCAGAACGGCCGTAATTTACCAGATTCTGATTAATCGCAATTGTAACTTTTGAAGCTGTTTCCACTTTAAACATCGCTCCCAGTTCATCCCATGGTTTTGCTACCATATAATCGTCACTACCAGGATTAGAACCATTATTAGCCATTGAATAAGAACGTCTCACAGTCGGAGTCTGCCCCAAAACATTATCAGAAGCATCTCTTACGGTTATACCCAAAGTTGTTCCATTTCGAGAAGCATTATTATTATTAGTATAATCAGCAGCTTTATAATCGAAAACCACATAATAATATCCAGGTTCCAACTCTTTTGAGGTTGTTGTTTTTATTTCACCGGATTTGTCACCCCAACCTTGTCGGTTAAAATAATAATATGTTCCGTCAGTAGGTTGGATCTTTCCATTTCCAGGAAAACCTGTAGACGAACCACTATCATAGCTTTCCACCTGATAATCAGTTGTCTCAACAAGCGTCCAGCCCAACAATCCGTCTGTCAATTTAGTTTTTACAGCCACATCTTTACTACCATCAGCAGCTTTCAATGTCTCAAATGACGGATTCTGTAAATACTGACTCGTCACATCCGTCTGCGCCTTTACATTCTGCGCACCCATTACAGCCATGGACATGGCTATAACACCAAGTAATTTTTTCTTCATGAATTTTATTTTAAGGGTTATATTAGGTTAATATATATCTTTAAAAGCATCAGGTTAAAATAAAGAAAGTCCGCTGACTTCACCTATATGTTCATCACGAGATTATGTTTCTTATAGTATTTCGTTGGCAAATATACAATTAATTTTTCTAAACACAATTATAACCGATATTTTTTTTGTTTTCGTACACAAAAATTATTCCGAAAGCATCAGAATATAGAAAAGGAGCCGTTTCTCTTATGGAAACGGCTCCTTTAATCATTGAGGACCAAACTGTTCTAAAGATAACAGCCCTGCCCTATCCTTATTTTACAGGTTTCAGGATATAAACACCCTTCAGACCCTTCAATGCGTCAGCCTTATTGACATTAGCACGTACACGGATACCACTTACTGTGTAAACATCTACCTTGACATTGGCTGCCTCAACATTATCAACAGCTACACCATGACCCGGAATATACACTGCCGGAAGTTCGCTACCTTCGCCAAGCCATATATAAGCAGAGTTGGCCGCTACGGTCTGCTCGCTGCCTTCCTCAACCTTGCAGAACGCCAGATTATCTTCGGCCGTAGTCTGCAACACATAAGCACCGACCGGAGCTGTCACATCAACATAGACACCATAAAGCAAGCCTGCGAAATAACCGTCTTCTCCATCGGAAGCATCCACACCACTGAACGGATAAACACCGGTCTGTCCTTCTATAATATAAGGTACATTGGCCTTAATCGCGTCTACTGTCTCAAGTACAAGTACGTCTTCTTCGTCAACCTCGGTACATTCGTAAACCTTCATGTCGGCAGGAATCTCAGCATCGAACGGCAATATCATGGTTGTCCATCCTGTTTCCGGTATGCTTATTTCAACAGTTACAGGTTCCGGAGCTTCCACAACCGGTGTCAGACGGAAGTTATCAACCTTATACCAATACCAGAAACTGTTTTCATCATAATCTCCGGCCTGCGTAGAAGCCTGAACACGGATATCCAACACGCCGTCTTCTGCCACTTCTGTCTCTACTGTGACATCCTGGAACTTGCCGGCCTCTACGGTAGTGAACTTCTCACTTACCTGGTCGTTGGTCTTTACATAGAAACCACTGGTCTCTGGAGCCTCGCCGACATAAGACAGCGTCAGTTTATATTTACCGGCGGGCAAACCCTCAATCTTCTGAGTCAATGGATGGCCGGCCCACCATGAGATAAATATATAATCGCCATCCGCGCCTGTCACATCCTGACCACTACCGGCCTGTTCTTCTTTTTTATACACACCGGTGTTAGCAGAAGTTCCATTTGGCAAAGTCCAACCTGTGAGGTCACCCATCTCGAAGCTGTTATTGATAATGGCATAGGTATAATCTGCACCTGCCTGAAGTTTCTGAGACTTCGCAGCATCAGCCAAAATATTATAAGCAGCCAGAATCTCGTCCGCAATCACACCCAGTTTTCCGTCATTATAAGCAGTCGTCTTCTCTGTAATGGCAGCCTTGTATGCTTCTGTGTCATAATCCTTCAACGCAGCAGCCTTGGCTGTCACATCGTCAAGAGCAGTCTTAAACTTAGCATACTCCTTCACGCTTGACTGTGCCTCCAGAATGGCAATCTCGATAGTTGCTATCGCCTCTGAAATCTCATTGACAGAAGATGATTCGTCAAGAGCCTCAGCGGCAGTAACAGCGGTATTCAAGTCCTCTTTTACCAGGGCATCCATTGCCTGCGAAACCAAATCCTTGGCTGTAACAACCTTCTCCTGAAGTGACGCCAACAAATCTGAAACATTCAACACACCGGTCTTTACCAATTGAATGTGAGAAATACCCACCCAGTTAGTAGCATTAGCTTCTGTCACATTCAGACCAAATGTCAGCATACCGCTCGCGTCAACCATCACATTCTCCAGTTTACTTAAAGAGAACAGGTTGGTAGAAGCGTCAATTGGCATGCTCTGAGTGCCGGCAAAGAACTCTACCTTACCGCTTTTCTCTGAATCGAAGGTATAAGCGGAAATCGTATAAGTTCCCATTGGCAGATCGTTCAAGGTATAATACAACATTCCGGCCGCGAACCGATCAGGATTCCAGTTCTCAATAAAGCCTTCGTCCTGTGTTACCACATATTCACCGTTGTTTTTCTCGGTAGAAGCTTTATGAGTATGGTTCTGACAATTGTAGGTTTTTTCCCATCCGTCTATACGGTATGAAAGATCCTTGGTGAAATAGTTGAAATCAAAAGTATTGCCTTCTGACGGACCAAAGTCAGCGATAGCCTTCTTGCAGTCTTCTATCGCCTTGTTCATGGCATCGAGAGACGCAGCAGATTCTGCTGCCGTATTGGCGTCATCTACGGCCTGTTTGTAAGCGGCACGATCTTCGCCTGAACTTATGGTTTCAGAAGATGCATAAAGCTCGTCGGCAAAACCAATCAGCGTAGTAAACACATCTGTGCGCTCTGTATAAGAAGCAATCTCGGCTTCCATAGCCTGAATTTTTTCTATAGCCGCCAACTTGGCCTCGTTGCCTTCAGCACTGTTGGCTTCGTTAACAAGGGCATCTATACGTTCCTGCCAGCCCGTGTTCAAATCAGCCTTCATGGCTTCGAGTTCACTGATACGCTTCGGCAATTCATAAGCAGCGAAATTGGTCTTTGTAATACCATATATTATATACTGACCGATATTATCGCCGCTCTTATTGGCTGCCATACGGGCATCTGATGAAGAGAATGCACCCGGTACATCATCCCATGTACCCAAATACTGCTCTCCCTTATTAGGACCATTTTTGAATGTCCAGTAACCGTCAGTCTCATTATAAGTAAATACAAACTGGGTATTCTCATTTACTTTGTCATAAGCGGTCAGCCATACATTCCACGAATCACTTCCGCCCGGATGGATATAAGTTTCCATTGACAAGCTTTTAAGAGAATAACCGGTCTCATAACCGTTAAAACCGTTTGCCTCTTCAATCGTCCATACCACATCAAAGTTGGTTGCCGGATCTACCGCATACTTATAACGTGGCCCGTCATTTTGTGTTGCTGTCACCATATGGACAGTAGAACGCTTTTCGGTAATCACATAATAATAATCGCTGAGATTTTCCGGCATGGCAGTAATCTGCTCATAGCCTTTTTCGGGCGTAAGAATCTCGGTTGCATCGGTTTGTGCAAACGTGTTCTGAGCACCCGCGACAGCTAAAAACATAGCCATCACACTGAGTAATGTTCTCTTCATACACTAGTTGTTTTAGTAATACATTAGGTTAACTTAAAAATATTCCGATTTAAGGTTTCAAAAACCAAGTCTGTTGCTAAATTACAGTTTTTTTCTGAAACCTATGCTATAATATGAATTTATTTTCAAGAAAATCATCAAAAAAGTCAAACTGAATCAACAAGTTAGCAAGTTCTTCCAACTACCTGTCAATATTTGTCCCGAAAACAAAAGCAACATTAACATCATACAGAATGCTCTTACAATTACTTACCAAATAACATTGCACGATGTTTTGCAGAAGAAGTTTACAGACAAAAACCTTTTATTTTGTAATAAAAAATAAATCGGAATTTTAAAAACGGCTATTGTAATACAAACCTTCACATCTCCCAAAAGACGACTAAGGCAACTACAAACAAAAAAATGCTTACGGTTCTGAAATATTCATAACCGTAAGCATTTACAGATTTACCTATTTTCCTCCATTATTCATTGTGACAATAAGATAGATTTTTCCGCGAAAAAGCGCAAAAGTGCTTAGTACAAGCAAAATCCCATTACACAGGAAATCATTAATCCGGAATTTAAAATCACTTCGTTACCGCCACATTATCTGTCATTCGATTTTTTACCGTCATGCGCCATCATACGGATAAAAAACGGATTCACAAACAGCTTAAAATCGGAATAATTTTATAGGACAATATTTTCAAACCCATAGATCAAACGGGTGAAAAGTCCACTTGAAACATATAACTTTTCTTTACATTTAAGCACCTTGGTAACCGTGCGCAAATTCAGTTCCGCACAGTTATGAAGCCATTCCGGTAACGGCTTTTACTATTCACCATTAACATATTGTCTATCAATAATTTACAAACACAAAGAAATGAGCATCTACTTTCTCCGTCCATTTCTCTTCTCGCTACTTCAAATCACTCACGGTTACCATTTTATTTGCGCACGGTTACGGCGCGTATTCCATACGGTTACCGTTCGCCCCGTAACCGTAGAGAAAAATGTTCGTAACCGTACAGGAATATTTTTCCGCACGGTTACGGAAAAAGTCGTAACCGTATGCATTTCAACGCACATAACAGTGTTTTTTTGCAAAGTAAATCATCTTTACATAGCAAAAACGTTTTCCATTTAAAGGCAAAACATAATCAACATGCTCCTGCCGTACAAATCCGGAGGTTAAAGCCGGCCTTCAGAACCTGCAAAACAGACAAAATATTAAGAATCAGCATTTTTTATTTTACAGCAGGAACAAAATATTAACAAAACCGGCAATATCCCGATTACGGATATTGCCGGAAGAGAGGTATAGAATTAAATGATATACAAAAAAAATATCACTGAAAAATGTTTCCGTCTGAAACTCAAGGCCTTCCTTAACGGCAAGTTTCTTATGTTTCAAGAAAATTCACATTTTGTGTTAAAAAACATGCATTTCAAACTTGCAAAGCGGATTCACGCACATTAAATTTGTGACGCTTTTCGCTATTCTCAGCGGAGGATATTGGTCACCAACGATGCGATGGAAACCAGAATACTGATGGAACTTACCCAGTAGCTCGTACTTGAACCGATATCAGAGTTCTTTGACTTTGTTTTGTTAGGTGTGACATAAATCACATCGTTCTGTTGCAAATAATAATAGGGTGAGTTTATCAGATTGGCATCGTTAAGATTCAACTCATGGATGGACTTCTTACCGTTTGCATCCTCGCGTATAAGCTTGACATTGTCACGGCAACCGTAAATGGTAAGGTCTTTTGCCATGGCCAAAGCGCCATAAATTGAGATTTTTTCGGAAGGCACGGTATAAGTACCGGGACTGGTCACCTCACCGAGGACTGAAATCTTATAATTGCTCAAACGGACTGTCACCACCGGACGGGTCTTGAGATAAGTGCCTTCTATGCGGTTGGCAATCTCTGTCTCCAACTCATTGGCTGTCATGCCCTCCACCTTCAGTGTACCAAGAACAGGGAAGTTGATGGTTCCCTCGTTATTCACCAGATAGGTCTGGATGGTAGGCTGAGAGGTCAGATAGTTGTTATAACCGGCCATCGTGCGGGCCACCACCAGATTGAAAGCCTGGACGGCATCCGGATTATCGGGGCTGCTCACTGTGATGGTCAGTTCGTCCTTTGGCATAATGCGGGCATCATAAAGCACAGCACTGTTGGTAAGGTCCACATCGGCGCTGTTTTGCATATAAGGCACCGTTTTATAAGATGTACAGCCGGTAACAACCAACATCATGCCCACCAGCGCACAGGTTAAAAGTTTCTTTATCATTATTACTATATTATGAGAAATAAATTAAACATAACACTCCAACAGCGTGGCCGAAGCTGACGGCTCCAACACGACATGCTCTGCCGCAGCTGATACCAGCACTGTCTGGCCGGCACGAAGGGTAACAGATTCTCCATCACAACGGACATCACATGTACCCGAAGTACATATCAGTATCACAAAACTGTCCAAATCGCTGTAATCGCAGGTGATTGACTCTGTCAGACGATAAACGGAAGTAGTAAAATGCCGGCAGCTGACAACAGTCTGCGGCTCATTGTCTTTCACAACAGGTGTCGTGTCCGGCTCGCTCACGGCATAACTGATGACATCGCGCGCCTCTTCTATATGAAGCTGACGCTGACGTCCCTGACTGTCTGTACGACCGAAATCGTATATGCGGTAGGTTATATCGCTTGTTTCCTGAATCTCGCAGATGAAACAGCCCGGACCTATGCTATGAACACGCCCCGGCGGCAAAAAGAAGACATCACCCGGACGTACGTCTATGCGTCTCAACACTTCGGGCAAAGTCTGATCGGCAACGCGCGACGCATATTCATCGGGAGTAATCTTATGACTGAAACCGTCAAGAATGTAAGCATCGGGAGCAGTGTCAACCATATACCACATTTCTGTTTTACCGGGACAATGATGACGTTCCTGAGCAATCTTATCGTCAGGATGCACCTGAACAGACAACGGCTGAGCCGCATCGATGAACTTTATCAACAAAGGAAATGACGTGCCGAAACGCTCCCAATTGTCCTTTCCTAAGAGAGTTGTTCCCTCGCGGGCACACAAAGCGTCAAGCGTAAGCCCTTTATCAGGACCGTCTGCTATAACAGACTCATGCCCCGGCACACCGGAGACTTCCCAACTCTCGCCAATGGCCCGGCCATCGGGCTGCAAACCCTTGAAAGGCAACAAACGCTGCCCTCCCCAAATGGTTTCCTTATATTGAGGAACGAACTGAAATAATTTTGATGTCATAACCTACTATTAGTGAACGCAAAGGTACGTTTTTTTACATATAAAGCCAAAATAATGTGCATAAAATGTGGAATGTACTGATTAAATTTTATTAATACTAAATGTTTTAAAAATGAAAAAAAGTTACGAAATCGCTGTTCTTGCACAGCTGTATTGTCCGGGCTCGGCCGGATATAACGCCCAAAGACGTTTTATGAGACTACTCAAAAGCGAACGTGCCTTATGGCAAAAACTCCTCGAACTGGATTATCGTCCGTACCGGCGGACATTTACCCCGAAACAGTATAATGCCATCATCGAAACACTGGGTGAACCGGATGATACGATGACCGGCATCTACTAACCGGATATAAAACAGTATAAGCCGCCGCTGTAACGCAGACGGCATGACAAATGTACTTGTATAAAGAGGCTGCACAACCGCGCTGAAGCGGACGTGCAGCCTCTTTTTTCATATCCGGACAGCCTGTTACCGGAACCGGCCAGAAGCAACCGGTTTCTACAAAATATGACTAAAAGTTACCACAAGTGACTAAAGGTAACCGACATGGTTTTGCACTCTGTATAACTTTGCAATGTCTTCCGGAAGACATCACTCGTAAAGTTTAACCGATTAAAACCATGAATGTATGAAGAATTACACGCCAAGGGGATTGCGGAACTGCAACCCTTTGAACATTAAAAGAAGCCACAGCCTGTTTCAGGGACTGGCAGACGAGCAGACCGACCCTGTATTTTACCGGTTTAAAACAATGGCTTGGGGTTACCGTGCAGCCTTTATCACCCTGCGCACTTATATTCAAAAACACGGCATCTGTACAATCAGAGAAATCATCAGCCGATGGGCTCCTCCGGGCGACCGGAACGACACGGCTCATTATATCAAAATGGTATGTTGCCTCACAGGGTTCAAGGCGGACGACATCATGGACCCTTACGACAGCAGAAAGATGATTCCGCTGGTATGTGCCATGAGCCGGATTGAAAACGGTGAAAGAGCATGCATTAAGGATGTCACCGAAGGGTGGCAACGCTACATGGGCTGACTGCCAGAAACAACAAAATCAAAAAAACATTGTCTAACCACCTCTACAGAGCAAATAAAGAGGTATAAAAAAAGAATATTATGAATACATCCAAGTGGAAAACCATTCTGAACATCATCATTGCCGTAGCCAGCGCCATTGCCGGCGTATTATGCGGGTCATGCCTGAACTGACAGGTAAATAAGAAGCGACACAACAGATACAAAAAAAGCGGCCGGGCAAATCTGCCCAGCCGCCTGAATATTCTACTTCAGATTAATTATCTTAAAATGAAGGTTGCGCTCTTAACCTTACCGTTGCTCAAAACATCTCTACGGATGTAGAGGCTGTTGCGCTTAGTCGGTTTAGCAATCTGAGCACCGGTCATGTCATAGTAAGTAGTGCTTACAACCTCAGCAGCTTCTTCTACGCTCTCAACAGCATCAGGTCTGTTTTCTTCACCAGAACCATAGTAGAGCAACTTGAATGAGTCGAAGATTGTCCAGTCATTAGCAATGTACTCATCTTTCTTCACACCGATTTCAATCATCTGACCGGCTTCAGTTACCTCAAAGAACATTTCGTTCAGGTAATCACCGTTAGCGAATGCAGGCTGAGCGTCAGACATTGCATTTGGAATATACCATGCTGTTACAGGATTTTCCTTTGTAGTCAAAGAGTCCGCTACGTTTACATTTGCCGCAGCCTGTGGAGTTGTCTTACCGTCCTCGATAATAGACTTCAACGGAACGAAGTATGTACCGGCATAAAGCATAGCGTTAAGTTTTTCTACACCGTCACGATGAGCAGCCGCTGCTTCCGGATAACCACCTGCACGATAATATCCGTTACAGCTGAGCTTATAGAATCCCGGATTCAAGCCGTAAAGTTTCTGGTAGAGTTTGAAGCTGTTGTTATTCCAGAACTCATATTCTGAATAGTTGGCAGCGTTGTTACCACCGTCTTTCTCCATAATCCAACCTTCACCGGTATTTGTCTCAACACCGTCTACTACCTTACTGAAGCCCGGATTAGTAATCAAAGCTGTGACATCAGCAGGTTCGGTCTTGCTAGCTGTTGCTGCATCTTTATCCATGATAGCCTTAGTTACAGCTTCATTCAACTTAGCAGTATAGTCATTAACTTCTGCTACAGAAGCTAATTCATTTGCATCAAGTTTCTCTTCAACCTCTCCACAGATATCAACCAGATCGTCGCTATTGTAACCGGCAGTTTCCATCTCGTCTGCCTTGTCATACATTGTTGTGATCAATGTAGACAATTCTGCTACTGCAGCAACTGATTCTTCTGCATTTGCCTTAGCAGTCTTCAGTCTGTCCATGCATGCAGAAATCTTAGCCACATCTGTTGAAGCCGCACTGATAAGATCCTCTGCTTCGATTATAGCATCATTCAATTCTGTTACTACATCTACTGTTGCAGAGACTTCGCCACTAGAAATTGGAGTAAAGTACTCCATAACCTCATCCTTTAACTCAGTCAAAGCTGTAAGATAAGCTGTAGCATCCTCGCCGTCATAGTTTACACGGAACTCGTCGAATACTGTCCAGTTTCCGGCAGGTCCATTCTCTGTATTCATCTTCACACCGAAACGGAGAACGCCGTCATAAACTACACACTGAATGGTATTGACATACTGTCCGCGAGCAAATGCAAGCTCAGCACTTGCACGGTCGTTAGCAAAGTATTTGCCCTCAACAGCAGCTGTCTGCTTATCATTGGTAGTACCATCCTCATTAGAGATGTAAGGTTCATCAGAGCCCTCTGAAAGAATGTTCTTAACCTGTACAGATGAGGTATTACCATAGAAGTAAGCCTGTACGGCCTGTGCCGGGTCTGTTTCCCAATCCGGAGTGAAGGTATCATAGTTACCCGGACGGCAGAAGCCCTTCATGGTAATGGTATAAGCACCGTTTGGCAGGCCTTTCAGTTCCTGATATACATCGAATGACTGAGTTCCGGCATTGCCCAGATAATATTCAGCCACATTTTTATCAGCCGACGGACCACCATTCCAACCGGAAGTATTGTTATTAGTAAAGTCAGGAGAAGCCAACAGGCCGTAAAGATCTGTCACGGTCTTGTTCTGTACCAACACATAAAGATCTTCCTTAAACAGCTTCGTTATATTGGTCTGGATAGTGTTGATTGAATCCGGAACGAATGTACGTTCGCTAACCTGAGTTTCAATCATACCGTAGTATTCGTTTGTCTTGGTGAACTCAGCCTCATAGTCCAAATATGGAGTATAGCCGGTGGTCTCGTCGCTATACCAAACAGTAGCAAGCATAGCCTCTTCAAGCACACCGTTTACACGGTTATAAGCGTCGACATCAGCCTTAAACTCATCCATAACCGCGAGCAGTCTCAGATTAAGACTAACCAAAGAATCCTGTTCTACTGAACCAGCCAAAGTCGCATTTGCATCTTCTACGGCTTTATTGTATTTGTCTTCCATAGCCTGACTGCAAACATTGCCTTGGTCGGTAATCAAATCTCCATATAAGGCTGTCAATTCGTCAAGAGACTCACGAACAACCTGCTGAGCCATATTATCTCCACCGCCATAATAAGTCAACTTGAAGTTATCTACGCCGACCCAGTTGGCTGTAGTTGATACTGTACGGAAACCAATTGTCAAAGTTCCGTCACCAAGGACTGCGAATTCCAATGTCTCATTATGAGCAACCGGTCTGTTCTCTTCGTTAAGTTCCTGTGTTCCGGTTTCTTTTGTAATATCTCCAAGTCCACCATTAGCGAACAGGTAAATACCGGTAGCACCCAACTGATTGTCTTTTTGCTGGAAACCGATTACGTCAGCCGTCAGTTTATACTTTCCTTCGGGCATATTCTTGAGAGTCTGCTGAATATAAACATCGCCCAACTTATTACCGCCGGCAACCCATTTCTCAGCAAAACGGAACATCTCTTCGTTTTTCTCATTATAATAATAATCGGTTGCATCCGTACGGCTCATATCCATGTTGTTATCCCATCCGCTCTTGTTTCCGTCGGGGAAGTTCGCGTTGGTAATCTTAATGGTCATATCCAACGGATGATCTTCTGAAGCCTGTGAATAATAATAGTCATCGGCAAGTTTCTGTAATTCAGCAGCAGCAGCCTTAACCTCTTCTTCCGTTGCAGACGGATTGTTGTAAACAGTCTCAAATTTAGAATAATCTGTAAAACCAACCTGATCAGCATATTCCAAAGCAGCCTTCAAACTCTTCTTCGCGATATAAGCTGCATAGTCGGCCTCGCTAACTACTTCCCAGTCAAGAGCTGCATCCCCGTAACCTTGTGCCTCAGGATTAATAAACGGACGGATAATGGTATTAGACATTGTTCCGGTTCCTGTAGTCAAACCGTCCCATCCCATATAGCAGTTAGCAAAAGAACCGCCACTTGCTTCTACACCATAATTGGGGTCCTCGTCAAGAATCTTAATACGGTAAGTATTACCCTCAGCATTTTTGGTAATCTTCCACAAGTAGCTACCTTCCATATTGTAGTCTACATAAGCATTCTGACCATCCTTTGTATAAAGGTACTTAGGTTTACCACCATTGTTAGCCTCGGCATCGGGCATTTCAAGCGCCCAACCGGTCAACTGCATTGTTTCATCGGCAACCTTGGCAACTTTGATTATCTTACCTTCAGCACCCAAAGAAGTCTGGGTGTTGTAACTGTTTCCGTTTACAAGGAACATGTTGGCCTTTCTAAGATAGAAGTAATAAGATCCTCCTTCTTCCAAATTAAGCGTTGTTGTCACAACCTCCGGATCCGCCCACTCTGCAGCCCAAAGCGGGGTAGCCGAAAAAGCAGTAGCTCCACACAACGCGATTGTTGCTAGTAATCTGTTTTTCATTTTCACCAGAAATTAAGTTAATAATTAATTAATATAATGTTTCTCACGTTCTCTATTTGGCAAATATACACTAAAAAAATGGTATGCAGAAAATTTATTGGCTATAAAATTATGTGTCAGCATAACATTTAACACTTTACAACCGGATATATTCCTGATATTTTTGCATACCAAAATTGAACTGAAGATTATCAAAACACTTCTAAACATTAAAAACCATGTTTTCATTCGATCTTATACTCGCCTTTCACTATCCGCCAATAAGACAGGAGATATTTCAGAAGAGACAAATAAAAAATTGTTTTTTAATTTGACACAGCCAAACCTTTCATTATCTTTGGATAAGCTAGGATGCGGCTCGGCAGAGGCAAATTTAAAAACTGCGTTTTTATTTGCCTCTGCACTCACCTTTCACTATCTTTGGTTAAAATTTTAAACCCATACATATTATATATATTATGATTATAGCTGTAGACTTTGACGGAACCATAGTGGAACACCGTTACCCGGAAATAGGCAGGGAAATCCCCTTTGCTGTTGAGACTTTGAAAAAGCTGACTGAGGAACGCCATTTACTTATTTTATGGAGTGTACGCGAAGGCAAACTTCTAGACGATGCCGTAGAATGGTGCAGAGCACGCGGCTTAGAATTTTACGCGGTCAACAAGGATTTTCCGGAAGAAGATGAAAACAAGAACAGACATTTCAGCAGAAAGCTTAAAGCTGACATGTTTATAGATGACCGTAACATAGGCGGACTTCCGGACTGGGGCACAATCTACAAGATGATACACGAGAAAAAAACGCTGGAACAGATTCTCATGGAAGAAATAAACGATAACGAGCCTTCGTTTTATCAGACAAAAAAGAAAAAGAGATGGTGGTTTTAACCATCATCTCTTTTTCTTTTTTTATATTCTATACTATTGAACATTCAACAATCAAAGTATAAGCATCAGTCATCATCGTGCACTGTCTCTTCTTTTATATAATGGCCATGCCTGTCACTGCCACTCGCCGTACCATAGTTACCATAGGCTCCATAATGCCCATAATGGCCATAACGTCCATAAGTTCCATAGCCATAATAGTAACCATATTTACGCTGTGACAAATCGACACCATTGAGCACCAAATTAATCTTAGGCAATTTATTTTCAGCTTTTACGCTATTAATCAATTCAAAATTACGCTTCAATGAATAATCACAACGACAGACAACAAGCGAAGCATCTGCCAAACGCCCTAATTCGAGTGTATCACTGACAAGACCGATAGGAGGTGTATCAATAATCACCATATCATACCACTCTCTAAACCGGGAAACGGCATAATCCAAACGACTGGAACAAATCAATTCACCCGGATTGGGAGGTATCAAACCGGCAGGAAGAACATCCAGATTGGCATTAATACCTGAATTAAAAATCTGCTCACGCAGGAACTCGTCAGAAGAATCTTCTGATGCCAGATAAGCAGTCAAACCGTGACTTCCACTTCTCAGCCCGAAGAGACGGGCCAAACGTGGTTTACGAATATCAAGACCTATAACAAGCACTTTCTTACCCAACAATGCCATGCTCATGGCCAAATTGGTTGAGATAAAAGTCTTTCCCTCGCCCGGAATTACGGAAGTACATAAAAGGACATGCTCGCTCTTCTTCATCACAAAGCCCAAATTGGTACGAAGATTACGAAACGTTTCTTCCATCATTTCATTACAGTTTTCACGAATGACAATACCACGCTGACCAGCTTTGAGATCCTTTGCCACAAAAACATCTGCCAAGATTGGTATTTTTGTCAGTTTTTCAATATCATTGCGTCCCTCAATACGGTATCTTAACAAATCAAACAAATAGACAATGCCGAAAGGAATAGCCAATCCTAAAACGAGTCCGATAAGAAGGACTATTTTTGCACGAGGAGAAATCGGGCGCAAAGAACTTTCCGGAGCATCGACAACCTGTGCCTTAGCTGCTGTAGCAGCCAATGAAATAGAATTCTCTTCGCGCTTCTGCAACAGTATCTGATAAAGAGAAGCTTGAATCTCCTGCTGGCGACCAATACTCTTTAACATACGTTCTTGCGTAGGAGCAGAAGAAAGACGCCCCATGAACAAATTGTACTGATCGTCTACATTACGTTTTTTTGTCCTTAAGTTGTCATAGATTGTCTGTAAAGAATAGCGAATACCAGGCAACATGGCTTCGATAGCATCTGTCAGTTTAACGACCACAGGTGACGTTTCTGACGCAGAACGAAGCAACTGAGCACGTGCCAATATATTCTGATTATATTCAACAATACTCTTATTCAGGCTTTCGTCATTCACCCCGAGATTTGCAGGAATAACCTGCATTTCATTTTTGGGATCCATCACATAATCCATCAGAGATTTAACCAGCATCATCTGTGTTTCGACCTCTACCTGCTGCTTCTGATAATTCTCAATACCACCATATGCAGCCTCTGCATCTGAAGTAATATCTACAAGGCTGTTTTCTTTTTTATAAATTTCAAGATTGGATTCTGTACGTCCCAACTCACGTTCCAACATTTTCAGACGCTCATTAATGAAGTTCTCTGTTTTAACAGCCACTTCATTCTTACTTTCATTGGCATCCTCATTATACACACGTGTCAGCTCGTTGAGATAATCCTTTGCACGCTTTGTATTGGTATCGTTAAGTGTAATGCGAACAATGGTTGTCATTTTGCTTGTAGGCTCAATAGCCGTAGCATTCATTATCGCATAAGTCATAATATCCGGATTATAGATACTGATACATACAGGACGATCTTCAAATTCAACATCGGGAACTCGTTTTAAGAACACCCAGCCGGATAATGTTTTGATCCGAACCGGAAAACCTTTTATTTCCGCTTCAAAATCTTCCCCCAAAGCATTGCCTTTTACTTTATATCCACTTTCTTTTTGAGGAATAAGTTTGATTGTTATCGGTCTGAACAGTGTATCCAAATCAACCACCGACATATCTGCAAGCACAGGAGTATCCTCATATAATTCCTGATTTTTCACGGTTCCTTCATAGGCATAGCGCACATAAAGTTTGAGATTCATCACCGAACGCTTTGCTAAAGTTTTACTGTTCAATATCTCTATTTCATTATCAAAGCCATTGGTGTTATTCAAAATTCCCAATTGAGAAAAACCGGCAAGACCAGAATTCTGCATTCTACGACTATAAGGATCATCTTCCTTTATCAACAATTCTGTATATGTTGAATAAACCGGAGAGGTATAACGCAAATACAAAAAAGCGACAAAGAGGCATCCTAAGACAGAAATAACAAACCATGGCCAATGCAAAACGAATATACGTCCTATATCTTTCAGACTAAAAGATGAATCATTTTGTTCAATTGCACCATTATTTTCCTTATATTCATCCTGTAACATAAATAATTGATTTTTATCGGCAAAAATAAGCATTAAATCATCGGCTGACAAATATTTAATTTTTTTTTTTACGAATGATAAAAAAAAGTAATGTTTACTTTGTCAAATTGTTGATAATAGTTACTTTTGTTCAATTTGTTTTTTATTATATTAAAATAAGGAGTAGTTCAAGATGAAATACGCAAAACTAGAAGATTCACAATGGACCAAATGTTTTATCGTATGTAACGACATCTGCATTGCTGTATTCAGTTATTGGCTCTCTTTCTGCATGTCAAGAGGCTATGAAACAGCTACAAGCTTTGGCTTTTCAACAAAAGTTTTTTTTCTTGTCCTCGGTTTATGTGTAATCCCGGCTTTTACAATCGCGCCTCCAGTCTTTCTTAAACGGTTCATCAACAGCGACAACATTGTTTCCCGAGGATTATTCATGAGCACTATACATCTATTGTTAGTTCTTTCACTAAAAGGGTTTCTAGATTATTCTAAAGAACTTAATCCAATTATATTTTTAGGATATATAATATTTACAATTTTACTAATTTCAGAACGACTATCCATCCATTTCTATTTAAGAAGGAAACGACACAATGGCAGGAATCAGCGTGCAGTTATTCTCGTTGGACATCCTTGGAATCTAGAAGGTATTTATAATACACTAAAAGATGACTCATTAGGATATAAAATAGAGGGTATATTCACACGAAAACCCATCCCAAACAATATAGATCTGAAGAACTTAGGTGATCGTTCACAAGTTATAAAATACCTTGATTCTCATCCCGAAATAACAGATCTTTATTTAGTTCCAGACGAAGACTACGTTGTTGAAACAGAAGCTATATATAGATATTGTGAAAATAAGCTGATACGTTTTTATGTACTTCCAGTATTTATGGAATTTATGAAAAAACGTATGACACTTACGCACATCGGGACCACACCGATATTAAGCGCAAGAAATGAACCTTTACAGGATATTGGTAACCGAATCATAAAACGTATATTTGATATTGTTGTTTCCAGTATCTTCCTTTTGACAATATTCCCTATTGTATTCTTGTTTGTAGCCTTTATTATCAAAAAACAAAGTCCGGGCCCCATCATTTTCAAACAAAAACGCAACGGACTGGATGGCAGTGAATTTTATTGCCTCAAATTCCGATCCATGCATGTTAATGCCGATGCGGACAAATTACAGGCTACGGAAAACGATCCTAGAAAATTCAAATTCGGCGATTTTATGCGACGTACCAACATTGATGAGCTACCACAATTTATAAATGTATTACTTGGTACAATGAGTATAGTCGGACCACGTCCGCACATGGTTCTTCACACTCAGGAATATTCTAAACTAATCAGTAATTACATGGTACGTCATTGGGTAAAGCCTGGTATTACGGGATGGGCACAAGCTCAAGGTTTCAGAGGTGAAACCAAAACTCTGGAACAGATGGAGCAACGTGTAAAGGCCGACATCTGGTATGTAGAAAACTGGACGTTTTTTCTAGACCTGCGTATTATCTGGCGTACAGCCATGAATATGCTCCGCCATAACGAAAAGAATGCTTATTAATTAAATCTATATCAGAAAGATGAAAGGTATTGTTCTTGCCGGAGGATCCGGTACACGTTTATATCCAATCACCAAAGGTGTCAGCAAGCAAATGTTGCCGATTTTTGACAAACCGATGATTTATTATCCAATTTCGGTTTTAATGCTGGCCGGAATACGTGAAATTCTTATTATCAGCACCCCTTACGATTTGCCAGGATTTCAAAGACTATTGGGAGACGGTTCTGATTTCGGAGTAAGTTTCTCATATGCAGAACAGCCGTCACCGGACGGATTGGCACAAGCGTTCATTATTGGAAAAGATTTCATAGGTAACGACAGTGCTTGCCTGGTACTTGGTGATAATATATTCCATGGAGCGGGTTTTACCAGCATATTAAAAGAAGCTGTCAGAACAGCAGAAGCTGACAACAAAGCAACAGTATTCGGTTATTGGGTTAACGATCCTGAACGTTATGGCGTAGCAGAATTTGATAAAGAAGGTAACTGCCTGAGTATTGAAGAGAAGCCGGCACATCCCAAAAGCAATTACGCTGTTGTAGGGCTGTATTTCTACCCGAATAGCGTAGTAGACATTGCTGCACATATTAAACCTTCAGCACGCGGCGAACTGGAAATTACATCTGTCAATCAGGAATATCTAAGTAAAAAATCACTTAAAGTTCAGACTTTGGGACGAGGATTTGCTTGGCTTGACACCGGTACACACGATAGTTTAAGCGAAGCCAGTACCTTTATTGAAGTAATAGAAAAAAGACAAGGGCTTAAAATTGCTTGTCTGGAAGGAATCGCATATCTTAACGGCTGGATTGATGCAAAAAAGCTAAAAGAAATAGCTGCACCGATGATGAAAAATCAATACGGACAATATCTGATGAGATTGGCCGAAGAATCTCATTACAACAAATAGAACATTACAGACTTTATAACAACACTCATAAAAAGGGCAATTTGCTGAACCTATTGCAAATTGCCTTTTTGTTTATTGTACTTAAATTAAGAAAATGTATTTTTAGAAATTTCAGTCCATGTTATTCGTTGAAAGAAACGATTGTACCATTCTATTTTCCCATTATTGTAAACAAGTCTGAATGCACTCTGACTGAGCCAAAATAAAAAACTATATTTTTCTTTTGTTTTCGCATTTACCTTTCAGTATATCTTTTAATAAGCTGGGACTCTGTTCCGCACAGTGCAAACAAAAAACCTGTTTTTCATTTGTCACTGCGCTCACCTTTCATTATCTTTGTATAAGATGGGATGCGGCTCGGCTGAGTGCAAATTTAAAAACTGCGTTTTTATTTGCCTCTGCACTCACCTTTCACTATCTTTTCATAAGCTAGGATGCGGCTCGGCTGAGTGCAAATTTAAAAACTGCGTTTTTATTTGCCTCTGCACTCACCTTTCACTATCTTTTCATAAGCTAGGATGCGGCTCGGCTGAGTGCAAATTTAAAAACTGCGTTTTTATTTGCCTCTGCACTCACCTTTCACTATCTTTTCATAAGCTAGGATGCGGCTCGGCTGAGTGCAAATTTAAAAACTGCGTTTTTATTTGCCTCTGCACTCACCTTTCACTATCTTTGCAATTGTTTAATATCAGTCAAATCATAAAAATAATATGGGAATATTATCTAAATTATTCAAAAAAAACAACGAAGACGAACAGCGCGTTGGCGGTATTGAGGATTTCATGACCCTTATCCGCGTTTATTACCAAGCCGTCATGGCTGTACAATTGGGTATCAGCAATCTGGCTGCACTGCCTGATTTACGTATTTTCAAACAATCGCTTCATGTACCAACCGTTAATAACAAACTTGGCATAGGTGAAAAAAAACGTTGTAAGGCCATGTTGACAAGCGTATATGGCATCAGTGATGATTTTTTCAAGGAAATCGATGCCAGCGTTAAACGATGCTGTCGTAATGTAAATGATATCAGAACTTATTTAATAATGTTCCAGGGATTCAGCCAAGACCTGATGATGCTCATGGGTAACCTCATGAAATGGAAATTCCGCATGCCATCTATTTTCCACAAAGCGCTACGCGCCATGACAGCCAAGACCATCAACCAGATTATGACAAGAAATGACTGGAAAGACGAAGGAGTACGTCGTACATGTGTCGGCATTAGAAAATATCAACATACACTTGGGTACTCTGAAGCATGGATGTCTGAGTATGTCTATCAAATTGTAGTTTTAGCTAAAAAGGAGCCTAAACCCAAGGATGTTGAAGAGAAAAAAAGCTGAAAAATTTTGGAAGTAGGACATATTTTCTTAATTTTGTAATTAGAAGGTGGCTATGACTGTAGAAGAAGAACGATTAGTACGCACTTTTGAAGCCCGAATGACACAGCTAATACTGGATTTTAAGGCTCTGAAAGAACAGAATATCGCCTTAAATCAAGAACTAAGCGAAAAAGACAGGACGATCTCTGATTTGCATGCTCAATTGACGCAACTTCAGACAGACTATACCAACTTGAAAATAGCTAAGATGATCAAAATAAATGATGATGACATGAAAAATGCCAAATCAAGATTATCAAAGCTTGTGCGTGAAGTAGACAGATGTATCGCCCTTCTTAATGTTTAATACTATGGAAGTCAGCGAATACTTTACAATAAATCTGAGAATCGGGAACTATATCCTTCCTCCAATCACTATAAAACGGAGTGAAGAACTGGTTTATAGAATGGCAGAACGCCAAATTAACGAGCGACTAGGCTTTTATGCTTCGCACTACCCGAATCAGGAGAAAAGTACATACTTATGCATGGCTGCATTGGATATAGCCGTATCGCTCCAGAGGGAAAAGATCAGCAAAGATCAAACACCGGCAGTAGAGAGTTTAAAACATATGCTGGATGAGATTAATGAAGTTCTGAAACAGCCTTAGTCTGAAAGAAAAGACTATTAGCATAAAAATACAGACCAAAACAACACGCACGGTTTTCTTTCAATCCGCAAGGAGAAAGGGAAACGGTGCGTTATTTATATATACACTTTTAATAATTACACTTATGATAGAAACAATAATCGCCTTGGCCGGTCTTATCGTAGGATGTCTTATTGGATATCTGATTTTCCGGTATGTGTTAACGGCCAAATTCCGCGAAATGCAAAACGAAGCCCAAAAAGAGGCAGAAGTAATCAAACAGAAAAAAATGCTGGAAGTTAAGGAGAAGTTCCTTAATAAAAAAGCTGAACTGGAAAAAGAAGTACAACAGCGTAATCAGCAAATCCAGCAACATGAAAATCGACTTAAACAAAGAGAAATCAGCCTGAACCAACGCCAAGACGAAATAAGCAGGAAAAAATCCGAAATTGAAAATGAACGTAAACGTCTGGAAAATATACAACAGGCATTGGAAAAGCGTGAAGAAGAACTCAAGGACATGGAAAATCAGGAACGTGTCAAACTGGAAGCCATTAGTGGATTGAGCGCAGACGAAGCACGTGACAGACTGATTGAATCGCTTAAAGACGAAGCTAAGACAAACGCTGCAAGCTATATCAATGAAATTATGGACGATGCGAAAATGACAGCCAACAAAGAGGCTAAACGTATCGTTATACAAAGTATACAGCGAGTTGCAACTGAAACTGCAATTGAAAACAGTGTTACAATTTTCCATATTGACAATGATGAGGTCAAAGGACGTATCATTGGACGCGAAGGACGCAACATTCGTGCCCTTGAAGCTGCGACAGGTGTGGAGATTGTAGTGGATGACACCCCTGAAGCCATCGTTATTTCTGCTTTTGACCCTGTACGTCGTGAAATTTGTCGATTGGCTCTTCATCAACTTGTTACAGACGGACGTATTCATCCGGCCAGAATTGAAGAAGTTGTAAGCAAGGTGACCAAACAAGTTGAAGAGGAAATTATCGAAACAGGAAAGCGTACAGCCATCGATCTTGGTATTCATGGATTACATCCTGAACTGATTCGTATTATCGGTAAAATGAAATACAGAAGCAGTTATGGACAAAACTTACTACAACATGCAAGAGAAACAGCTAATCTGTGTGCCGTAATGGCTTCAGAATTGGGCTTAAACCCCAAAAAGGCCAAACGTGCCGGTTTGTTACATGATATTGGTAAGGTGCCTGATGAGGAACCTGAATTGCCACACGCAATTTACGGTGCTAAACTGGCTGAAAAATACAAAGAGAAGCCAGAAATATGTAATGCTATAGGAGCGCATCACGACGAAATGGAAATGATGACACTATTAGCTCCTATCGTTCAAGTCTGTGACGCCATCAGTGGTGCAAGACCTGGCGCACGTCGTGAAATTGTAGAAGCTTATATCAAACGCTTAAACGATCTTGAGAATATAGCAATGAGTTATCCTGGTGTGACCAAAACTTATGCAATTCAAGCGGGCCGCGAATTACGCGTCATTGTAGGTGCAGACAAAATAAGTGATAAGGAGACAGAAGAACTCAGTACAGAAATCGCAAAGAAGATTCAAGACGAAATGACTTATCCTGGTCAGGTCAAGATTACTGTAATCAGAGAAACTCGAGCTGTAAGTTATGCAAAATAAAATTATCCGATAAGTTCTATAAATATGCCTTTTCTTCAGTTATGGAGGAAAGGCATATTTGCTTAATAGTATAATACATGAAAAATGAAACTTTAGCTATCCGGAAATGGATTAACGGCATCCCATATGAAAAGGCTTTCTGGAATAATGTATACAGATGGAAAGCCACTTTTGAAGCGATGATGAGATGGGCTAATTATAACAAGGTAATCAGTCTGGAAGAATTTGACGCCAACACTTTTCTTATATCTAGGAAATCCAATCCTAAGGTTTTAGACGTTGGGTGTGGTATGAGTTACGCCACCGGAAACTATATCGAACAGAACAATGCAAAAAAACTGTTAGACATTCACTATATAGATCCATTAGCAAACGAATTCAACAGAATTCTAAAACGTTATCACAAAAATCTGCCAACTATTGAATTTGGAATGGTTGAGTTTTTATCCGCTCTAGTACCAGAAAAAGATGTGGATCTTATCATTATTCAAAATGCCTTGGATCATTCTGCAATGCCCGTAAAGGGAATATTTGAAGCTTTTGCCACATTATCAATAGGAGGCATTCTGTATTTGAATCATCATCCAAATGAAGCGGAAACAGAACAATACAAAGGCTTTCACCAATTTAATATAGACGAGGATAATGGAACGCTCATCATTTGGAATAAGTCAGAAAAATACGTCATAAACGAGCTACTTGGCAATCATGCCAAAATAAAAGTATGTAGACATGAAAACGGTCATATTATCGCTATAATAGAAAAGACATCTGATTTTCAGTTAACAAATAATGTGCTGAACAACGATCGTAAACTGCTTTGCAACTCATTAATTTGGTTAAGTGAAGAATTAAAAATCTCACAGGCACTTAAACAAGAAATAAAATATTATTTTTATAACAGCATTCAATTCTTTGTACAAGCACTGCCATGGGAAACAAAAATGAAGATTAAAAAGCTAATAAAGCAAGCATAATTTATAGATAGCCATATAGCAAAAATAAAGATCAGCCAAGAGGATTTGTTTGTAACCTCTTGGCTGATTGGTTTATATGAACCTCATAATAGTTTATACAGCGGTTTAAATAAAAAGAAGAAACTTATAATTTACACCACAAATATAACATACTACCAAATCTCACTATCATTTTGTCTACACCAAACAAACCTTAAAGGACTTAAGATGAAAGTATATTATAAGCTCTAATAAGAGCTATTTAAACACACCTTTATGCCGTTTTAAATAAGTAAATACCTTAGTTTTTTTATGCTCTTAAAATCAAAATAAAACAACATATCAGAGCACATATAAGACAAACCGCTAATATAAGAATCAGTCTCTATAAATCTATCATTTTCGTTAATAGCAGAGCAGAAAAATACAGAACTAAACACACTGGGATTATCCTCAGAGGGGAGTAATCTGAAACATGTCAAAGGACGGTGTCACAGCCGCCTGTATACAAAAAATCCTCCGTTAACCTTTCGGTCCGGAGGATTTCTCTATCAATAAAAAA
>CAJMNM010000019.1 GCA_905214795.1 uncultured bacterium | reverse complement strand
GTCTTTTCCATAATGTTACCTTTTTTGTTGTAACGCTATTCCAGGACTAGACATAATAAAAATAAAAAAGGAAGGCTTATTCAGCGCCTTCCTTTTTTATTATATCCTTAGCAATACTGTCGCCTAAGTCTGCTGCCTTCTGTAAATTTTGAAGTCCTTTGCTGCGTTCTTTTTTTGCTAATTGGCAGATTCCGAGAATACGGTAGGCGTCCATATAGTTTGGCGCAAGTTCAATGGCTTTTTGACAAGATTTGATTGCCTCATCCAATTCTCCTACGCGATAGAATATGGAACCCCGCTCTGCATGGTAGAGAGATTCTTTAGGTGACATACGGATTGCCCGGTCGATATCATCTATAGCCTGTTGGAACATTCGGCCTTTGATTTCAGCCTGTTCGCGCAGATAGTAGAATTTGTCTGTGATTTCTGCGCTCATCAGATGTTCATATTCATTTAAATCTGCTACAGCCTCACGATATCGTCCCAAGAGCAGTAAAGTGTTGGCGCGAGCCATCAGAGATGGAGCTGCATCTTTGACATAAGGTTTGCTGAAACATGCCACCGCACTGTCTTGTAAAGCTAGAATTTCAGTAGTGTCGGCCTGTAGCATTGTTTTGCACTGGGCTGCATATAAGAATAAGTCGGCAGAACGCATATTGGTTGTGGTCAGCATTATAAAATCATTATATGCCTTTTCATATTCTTTCAGGGCATATCCGATGAGGCCGGCCTGAAATTTATAAAGTGGCAGAGCGTCTTCTTTATACGCTTCTTCTGCCATTTGAAGTGCTTTTTTCATATCCCAGTCCTTGTATAGCTTGTAATTGGGCTGAAGATTCAATTGATAAAGCATTTTGCTGAAAGCGTAATAGATCTCAGCTTTTTTGTCTGTGGCATCCAAACCAGACGTGATGTCAGCTTCTGCTTGTGCATAGTTTTGGTGAGCCATATGAAAGTCGGCCAGTTGTGTGTATGCATTAGGGTTTTGAGGAAACTGTCTGGCGAAGGCATTGAGATAGTTCTGATAAGTTGCTGAATCACTGGATGCTGCAGCCATATAAACGAAAGTAGTCGCTTCGCTTTCATCAGTCGGTAGTGCCTTGCAAATATTAATGGCATTAAGATCGTTGTCTGAAGCAGAAAGGCCGCCGATACGGAGTGATGTACCGTATGTGACACCGATGGCATAACTTTGTGATGAAGTGTTTTCTGTTGCAGGTTGCTGAATCATAGCCAAGACCTCGCCTTCTTCCGTCATGACAGGACAGTTGACGTATTTCTCGCTGAGATTTCGTCCTAATGTGTAATAATGGAAATCCTCTCCAAAGGTCTGTATATTGAATAAAGAATCATTAAGACACTGTTTTCTTTCGCTTGTAGAGTAGGGCATGATGTAGACTTGTTCGTGCTTTACTCCGGCTCTTTCTGCTATTTGTAACGGTGTTGTTTTTTTCTGTGTGTCCACTTTGAATTTTACGACATCATACAGAGAATTGGCTCCCAAAATTAATGAAACAGGATGTTCTTTGCCATTGGTATCTATAACTTTTGCGGACGATGCTCCTTTAAACAATATGAAGTTGGCTAAAGCCGTACCGGATTCGTCAATATAGAAACCGTTACCGGAGCGTAGCAGATTGCCGTCTGCGTCGAATGTAAATACATTGACTTGGGCTTTAAGTGCCTTCTTGAACCATTTTGGGTTTTGTGCGTAGCTGAGTGATGTAAGAATCACCAGAGAAAGTGTGAGTAAGAATCTTTTTTGCATTAGTATTTAGTGATTGTTTCTTTGTATATTCAGTAGTTCTTTGGCGTTGTTGATTGCTGCATCCGTCAGTATGGCTCCACTAAGCATGTGAGCGATTTCTTCGATGCGCTGGGTGTCGCTGAGACGTACAATGTGGCTGGTTGTACCGTTGTCGTTGTCTTCTTTGTATACTTTATAATGTGTAAGTCCTCTTGCCGCAATTTGTGGCAGATGAGTAATGCTGATAACTTGTCGGTTATGTGCACCCATATCCTCCATTATAAGTGCCATCTTTTCAGCAATGCTCCCCGAAACGCCGGTGTCTATCTCGTCGAATATGATGGTTGGCAGTTTGACCGCACCGGAAATCATGGCTTTAAGTGATAGCATAACGCGGGCTATCTCGCCTCCGGATGCTACTTGAGTAATGGGCTGAAGTTGTCCGTTTTTGTTGGCACTGAATAAGAAATTAATGCGATCCATTCCTGTTTCATCAGGTTGTTCGCGTCTTGTAAGTTCGACCTTGAATTGTACGTTCGGAATACCTAATGGTATGAGCCGCTGTTTCATTTCAGCTTCTATTAATGTTGCGGCTGAAATACGTTTCTTTGTAAGAACTTCGGCTTGTTTTGCTAATTTAGCATAAGCTTTTTCTTTATTAGCTTCTAGTAATGCGATGTGTTCTTCGCTGTGATTTATTGCTGAAAGCTTAGCTCTGAAATCTTCTTGAATGGCTATCAAGTCATCCAGATTGTCGACATGATGTTTTTGTTCAAGTGAATAGATCGTATTTAGTCTTTCGTTTACAAAATTCAGTCGTTCCGGATCGAATTCAATATTCTCGGTTTCTGAGGAAAGTTCTGAAGCGAGATCTTTCAGCTCGATGTAGCAAGATTCAAGTCGTTTAGATAATTCTTCTGCTGGTGGGAATACTTTGATAATGTGAGAAAGCATGTGTGAGCCTTCTCTCAGTGTGTTGATGATGCCGCACTGTTCATTGTCGAGTAGCGCTTCTGTCTGAAAAAGGGCTTGTTTTATCTCTTCAGCATGGGATAATGTGTCGGCTTCTTGTTCCAGTTCTTCTTGTTCTCCTGTTTTAAGAGACGCATTTTCCAACTGTTCAAACTGAAAGGTAAGATAATCTTCTTCTTCGTGGGCTTTTTCAGCTTCTTTACGTGCTGTGTCCAGTGCTTTAACAGCCTGTTTAAAAGCTGTAAACAGTTGTTTGTATTGTTCTAGTTCTATTTTGTCATCAGCGAGAATATCTATTACATTCAGTTGGAAGTCTTCTTTGTTGAGTAGCAGGTTTTGGTGCTGGGAGTGGATATCAATAAGCGTTTCTCCGAGTTCTTTGAGTTGGGCTATGGTTGCAGGGGTGTCGTTTATGAATGCACGACTCTTTCCGGTAGCTGTGATTTCACGTCGGATAATACATTCCGTACCGTCAAATTCCAAATCGTTTTTCTCGAAAAAAGTTTCCATATTGTAAGCTGACAAGTCAAAGCGTGCCTCGATTATACATTTTGAAGCGCCGTTTTTAATGCTTTTGCTGTCAGCACGTTGTCCCAGCAAGAGACCTATGGCTCCTAAAATAATGGATTTACCCGCTCCGGTTTCACCTGTGATTACAGAGAATCCTTTTTCAAATTGGATATCTAGTGTGTCGATTAGCGCGTAGTTCTTAATGAACAATGATTTAAGCATGACTGTTATTTCTTGATTTTTTCCCAATAGGGGTTTTGTGAGGCATTAAGAGAGAATACAATGTCGTAAACCTTCTTTTTTTCTTCAGCGGAAGCCTTTCCGCTGTATATACTGACAATTTCATCTCGTTTGATGTCGGTGATAATTTGTGGAAGAAGGCTTTGTGACTTATTGCTGTGGGCAGTCTTTAGCAATTCAAGTGAACCAGTGACAGCGGCACGGGCAGTATCGACATTTTCGGTCATGCGGTCAAGGCCTTGACGGTGATATTGATATATCATTTGCCGGATTGGTTCGAGACCACCGTCCATATAATCATTTATTATAGCAAAACGATTACGTCCGTCATCAAATGCTTTCCAGCCAGGATAACCCAGATTCTGTGAATTGTTAGCTATGTCTAGCGCCATCTGAAGGCTGTTTGTGCCGCCTAATGGTGCCATGGAATCCATGTCCATTCCGATGATAAGATAGGCATAATAAGCCAGCATTGCAGTCAGATTGTTGTCGACTTGTTCGGGACGGAAATCGAGTTGGTCGAATTGCTGGAATGCGAAATTGAAGTTCTCGTCTTGTATGTTAAATACGGTTGTAGAGTAGTTGGAATTGTATACAGGTCGTGTACTTTGTACTTGTATGGTACCTGTAAATGAATTGTCTGTTTCGCTGTATGTATTGAGTGTGATATTGAAAGTACAATTAATACGTTCGTAATCTTCAAACTTCATGTCGGTCCATTGTCTTTCATTGAGGAAGGCTGTCAGAGAATTCTGCAAGGCTTCGAATACCGCTTCAGTTGTATTCGAAATTTGTGACCTGTTGATGACAACACGTGCATTAAGTTCCTGAGCAGCTACCGGTGTAATGAGACAGCCTGGAAAGATGGCAATGAACAGTTTGGATAATATGGATTTGAACGTTTTCTTCATGCTGTGCTGAATGATTTTAGAATAATCCGGCAAGATGGCGAACAATGTCAGCAGCTACTTCATGCTTGTCTTTTAATGGATATGGGAAAGTGTCTGTTTCGCTAATGATAGTCACTTTATTTGTATCGTGTTGGAAACCTGCACCTTTATCATTCAATGAATTTAGAACGATAAAATCAAAATTCTTACGTTTCAGCTTTTGCCGTGCGTTTTCAGCTTCATCATTTGTTTCTAGAGCAAAACCAATTAGTTTCTGGTCGCTCCGTTTCATTTCTCCTAACGTTCGTGCAATGTCACGTGCCGGTTTAAGTTGAAGAATCAAATCATCTTTTTCACGTTTGATTTTCTGTTGTGCACGTTGGGCGGGAGTAAAGTCGGCTACAGCGGCACTTAAGATGGCTGCATCCATGTTGGGATAATGTCTTGAAGCAGCTTCAAACATTTCTTCAGCCGATTCCACATCGATACGATGAATATTAGGATGTTGTACAGAAAGTGATACCGGACCACTTATTAAAGTAACCTCAGCGCCATGTCGGGCACATTCTTCAGCTAATGCGAATCCCATTTTTCCTGATGAGTAATTTCCGATGAAGCGTACCGGATCTATTTTCTCATAGGTGGGGCCTGCTGTGATGAGGATCTTTTTCCCTGCCAAATCATTTTGTTGTGAGAAAAATGTCTCTAATACTTTAATGATATTTTCCGGTTCTTCCATTCGTCCTTTTCCTTCCAGATGGCTGGCTAATTCTCCGCAAGTAGGTTCTATGATATGATTGCCATATGAGCGTAATGTATTAAGGTTGGCTTGTGTAGACGGATGAGCAAACATGTCTAAATCCATTGCCGGTGCTATAAAAACAGGTGCCTTCATGGATAAATAGGTCGTAATGAGCATATTGTCGGCAATACCGTGTGCCATTTTTCCAATAGTGGATGCTGTAGCAGGGGCTATTACCATCGCGTCCGCCCATAATCCTAAAGCGACATGGCTGTGCCATGTTCCATCACGCTGTGAGAAAAAGTCGCTAATCACAGGTTTGCTTGTTAGGGCAGATAGGGTAATGGGGGTAATGAATTCTTTTCCAGCCGGGGTTATAACAGTCTGTACTTCTGCTCCTTTTTTAATTAATCCCCGGATAAGATAACAGGCTTTATAGGCAGCAATGCTGCCTGTAATGCCTAAAACTATTTTTTTACCTTTTAGCATGTTTCTCTCTTGTCTTTATTTTCCGACAGATTCGAGACGAATCTGTGTCAGAATCTGTTTGGTATTTCGTGCAAAATCCCCTTGTATCATCCAACCATAATAACCAGGGTCATTGCGAAGTACGTCTGCAACCTTTTGACCTTTGTATTTTCCGAAATTAAATACAATTTCGTTTTTTTCGTTATAGATCATTCTTCCTGCAAAATCAACATTATCTGTCATTCGGGAATAATCTGCCAGAAATTGAATGTCATTTTGAAGATCATCAGGATAATGGTCTAATTGTGCCATTAAGACTTCGTATGTGGCGCGTGTATCTGCTAAAGCAGAGTGAGCGTTTTCCAAATCTTTCCCACAATAAAATTTATATGCTGCGCTAAGTGTACGGCGTTCCAATTTATGATAGATATTCTGGACGTCAACAAATTTACGCTTGCGAAGGTCTATGTCAATACCTGCCCGCAGAAACTCTTCAACGAGTAGTGGAACATCAAATCTGTTAGAATTAAAACCGGCAATATCGCAGCCTTCAAAAGTCTTTGCCAGATCTTTGGCGATTTGTTTAAAAACAGGGCAGTCGGCTACATCTCTATCGTAAATACCATGAATGGCGGAAGAACTTTCAGGAATATGCATTTCAGGATTGATACGCATGCTTTTTGATTCTTCGTTACCGTTAGGATATACTTTGATATAGCATAGTTCTACGATACGATCATTAACAATGTTAACGCCGGTTGTTTCCAGATCGAAAAAAATAATCGGATTTTTAAGGTTGAGTTTCATTTCTGCAAGATTAGTCATTTAACATCATCGGCATTAACAGCATCAGCATGTCCTCATTTTCGTTTTGCTCAACAGGTATCAATACACCTGCGCGGCTAGGATCTGCTAATTCAATAAGTACATTCTCACCAACCATGTTGTTTAAGATGTCAATAAGGAATGTACCGCTGAAACCAATATTGATGACGTGACCTTGATAGTCACAAGACAGACTCTCTTCAGCAGAAGTAGAGTAGTCTAAATCTTGTCCGGACACAATTATTTTGTTTTCCTCTAAATGAAGTTTGATTAACGCACTACTCTGATTAGAGAACACTAGTATACGTTTAATTGTACTCAGTAATGCCAAACGATCTACTGTGACACGATACGGATTTTGTGTTGGAATAACGGAATTATAATTTGGATATCTTCCTTCGATAAGACGGCAGATTAATTTTGTATATTCCATTGATATAACTGCATTTCGGGAATCGAAATTTACGGTTATATCTCCGCCTTCCCTGGGCAACAGGTTTTTTAACAAAGATGCTGGCTTTGGAGGTAATATGAAATTAGATGGTTTATACCCTTGTATGCTTGTATTTTTGATGCGTACTAATTTACGGCCATCTGTTGCTACAAAATAAAGACCGTCTGCCTGTATGTCAAAGTAGACGCCATTCATTACTTGTCTGATTTCGTCATTACCGGTTGCAAACAAGCAGTGACTTATGCCACTCATTAAAATATCGGCAGGAACAATTATTGATTCCATTCCCTCTTCAGCGACCTGAATTTCTGGATACTCTTCTGCATTTTGACCAATGATGCTGAAATGGCCGTTTTGATATTGGGCCGTAATTTCCATTGTATCGAGATTAACATCAAATGTCATGGGTTGTTCAGCAATTTCTTTCATAGAATCCTGAATAGTACGTGCATTGATGCAGAATCGTGCATTGGTGTCGCATTCTATTACATCAAGTGAAGTGATGAGGGTTGTTTCACTATCAGAAGCTGTTACGGTCAGAACATTGCCCTGGAAATCGAAAAGGAAGCAGTCTAGGATAGGAAGTGCATTTTTTGAGTTAATAACACGACCAATAGACTGTAATCTGGTAAACAGCAAAGCGCTGGATATAACGAATCTCATATTGTTTGGTTTTATTCTTTTATTCTGAACAAAAATACACATTAAAGACTGATTGAACAAAAAAAACTATCAAAAATTGGTGAAACTAAAAATTAGTTGTAACTTCGCCAAACTTAAACAGAAAAAATTATATGGAAATAACAGGTAAAATTATAGCTGTTTTGCCAGCACGTAGCGGAACATCGGCTCGAACCGGTTCAGAATGGAAGGTACAGGAATATGTGTTAGAAACACAGGAACAGTATCCTCGTAAGATGTGTTTTGATATTTTTGGCGCGGATAAGATAGATCAGTTTGCAATTCAGTTAGGTGAACAATTGACTGTTTCATTTGATATAGATGCTCGTGAATATCAAGGACGTTGGTATAATAGTATCAGAGCATGGAAGGTAGAACGGGTTGCTGCGCAGAGTCCGGTAGATACAGCTGCGCCATTTCCTCCAGTTGCAGATATGGCTGTCCCTGCCGATTTTTCTGCGGGTGATTCTAAGGATGATCTTCCTTTCTAATCAAAGAAGATATATAATACACAAAAAGCTCGTCTGGTCAGACGAGCTTTTTGTGTATTATGTGGTGAGTGTTTTCTTAATACAAAAAGTTTGTTGTTGGTTTGAAGAACATTATATATAAAAAAGAAGAGCTGTCGGTTACCGACAGCTCTTGAACTGTTAACTATAAAATGTTTTCTGCAATTTATTTTGTGCCTCCACCTAATGCCTGATACAATTCTATTATAGCTTGTATTTGGGTGAAATCATTATCTATTTTTGATAACTCAGCGCTTAACAAGGTTTGTTCTGCAGTCAAAACTTCAAGGTAGGTTGTTGATGAATTCATCATTAATGACTTGGTACTTTTCACTGCTGTTTCAAGAGAAGCAATCTGTTTGTCATACAAATTGTTCTTTGCTTTAGCGTTTTGCAACTTGATCATAGCCGTGTTGACTTCTGCTCCTGCATCAAGCAAGGTCTGGAGGAAAGTCAGTCTGGCTTGTTCTTGTTGAGCTTTTGAAATCTTTAGCTGGGCGCGTAGCTTACCATTTTGTAGAAGTGGTTGCGTCAGCGCAGCTGTAGCGTTCCAAATCCATTTTCCTGGGTTGACAACGGTTCCCAAATCATTGGTCCAACCTAGCAGACCGCTCAAATTAAGCATCGGATAGAAAGCGGCGCGGCTTTCGTTTGTCGCATAGAATGCTGCTGCCAATTGCGCTTCTGCACTTTTTACATCAGGACGGTTTGCCAAATCGAAAGCTCTGATGTTGCGGTCAAGATAAGGACACTTCCAATTGCTGAGAGAGCCGACACTGTGCGTGGTGGGAACTTCTCCAAGCAATGTTGAGAATTCTTGGTTTAAAGTGAGAATTTGATCAGAAAGATCCTCGCATTGAGTGCATACGCTATAGTAAGTCGCTTCAGCTTGTGATACTGCAGCCATATTACTTTGTCCGGCCTTCATCAATGCTTTCATCATTTCAACATTTTCTTTCCAGCTTTCTTCAGTTTCGCGGCTGATGATCAGTTGCTTATGAAGCATGGCCAAAGTGTAGTAATAATTAGCGATGGCACTGATCAGCTGAGTTTGCACGGCATCCTTGTAAGCCTGGCTGTTGATCAGTTGGGCTTTGGCACGGCGTTTGGCGTTTCTCAGACTTCCAAATATGTCAACCTGCCATGATGCAGAGACCGGAATAGAGTAGGTCTTTGATGGCTTATTCCAATCTATGCTGCTCAGAGAGCCTTGCGGGGCGAATGCAAAGCTAGGTACGTATGCCCATTTAGCAGCCATTAGGCTTGCTTCAGCTTGTTCAATCTGAAGTTGTGCGGACTGCATGTCTGTATTGTTGGCCAGTCCCTTTTCAATGTAAGCCTGTAATTGAGGATCAGTGAAAACCTCGCGCCATGAAGGCAATTCAACGTTTTCAGACAATTCCTCAGGTGTTCTCTGGATGTTGTAAAGAGAGTCAACCTCTAATTCTGCAGGGCGCTCATAGCTTTTGTATAGACCGCAACTGCTCAATAGAGCAGCTGCCGTCACGGTCATTATAACGTATTTCATTATTCTTTGTCTTTATTTTCCTTGTTAAATGTACTGCGTTCCTGCAAGCTTCTTTCACGTTCGGCTGCGAATTGAGGATCAGCCTCTTCATGCATGGCCGGACGAATCTTCTCTTGCAGATATTGGAAGAATACGAAGAATACCGGGGTTAGGAAGAGCAGTGCCAAAGTACCTATAAGCATACCACCAACGACACCGGTACCCAATGAACTGTTACCGTTGGCACCAGCACCCGATGCGAACATCAATGGTAACATACCGAAGATCATGGTCAAAACGGTCATCATGATAGGACGGAAACGAGCCTGTGCTGCAGCATATGCAGCTTCGATAATTCCCATACCTTTACGGCGACGTTCAGAAGCGTACTCTGTAATCAAAATAGCTGTTTTTGCCAACAAACCAATCAACATGATTACACCAGTCTGAAGATAGATGTTGTTTTCAAGTCCGAAGAATTTAGCGAATAGGAATGAACCCATCAAACCACATGGCACAGACAGGATAACGGCCATCGGAACCAAGAAACTTTCGTATAGGCAAGACAGAATAAGGAATATCAATACGATACAGATTGCATAGATGAATACTGTGTCGTTAGAACCTGCAGTCTGAGCCTCTTCACGTGAGATACCACCATATTCGTAGGTGTAACGACTAGGTAAAGTAGCTTGAGCCACTTCTTCGATAGCTTTCATTGCTTCACCGGTTGAGTAGGCCGGATTAACATTTACGTTACATGCGATAGCGTCAAACAAGTTGAATCGTTTAGTTACTTCAGGTCCCATACCTTTCTTGATGCTGACAAACTGACTTAACGGTGCCATTTCTTCGCCAACACGTACGTACATGTTGCTTAGTGCATGTTCGTCAAGGCGATATTGAGGATCGGCTTGAATCATTACACGGTAAACTTTTGAGAACTGGTTGAAGTTAGAAGCATAGATACCACCACAGTAGCCGCCTAAAACACTTAAAACGGTTGACGGTGATATTCCGGCACGTTTACATTTAGCTGCATCAACATCCACATTATATTGCGGGAAGTTCATGTTGAATGACGTATATGCCATTGCAATTTCAGGACGTTGGTTAAGGGCACCGATAAATTTCATGGCATTAGCATAGAATGTCTGCATATCATTACCAATACGGTCTTGTAACTGCAAATCAATAGAGTTACCCATACCGTAGCCAGGAATCATACCCGGTTGGAAAGCAAAGACCTGTGCTTCTTTAACGCTCTGAAGCATGAAATTCAATTTATTCAAAACAGACTGTGCATCTTGACCCTTTCCTGTACGTTCGTCCCAATCTTTCAAACGGATGATGAAAGAACCATAAGATGTACCTTGACCAGCAATGAATCCATAACCGGAAATCTTTGAATAATGATCAATTTCAGGAATCTGCTTGATAATAGCTTCAGCCTTATCCATGGTCTTTTCTGTAGTTGCAAGGCTACTACCAGGAGCTACACTGACGTTAACCATAAGAGTTCCTTGGTCTTCTTGGGGTACCAAACCTGTTTTGGTAGTTTTCATGAAATATACCAATAATACAATAGATACGACCAGAGATAACCATGCGATCCAACGATGGTGAATGAAGAACATCACACCTTTTTTGTATTTACCCATCATAGCGTTGAATGATGCGTTGTATGCAGCACGTACCATTCCGTTCAAACTCTTGGCGCTCTTATTATTATCAGATGGACGAAGCCACATTGCACAAAGAGCAGGGCAGAGTGTTAAGGCATTAATACATGAAATACCTACTGCTGTAGCCATGGTCACACCAAATTGAGTGTAGAAGATACCTGATGTACCACCCATGAAGGTTACAGGAATAAATACAGCCATGAACACTAAGGTACATGAAATAACGGCCATGGTTACGTCAGAAAGGGCGTCTTTTGTGGCTAAATATGGTGATTTGTAACCGACATCAAATTTTGCTTGTACAGCTTCAACAACCACAATGGCGTCGTCTACAACGGTACCAATGGCGAGCACAAGAGCGAACAGGGTCAAAATGTTGATACTGAACCCGGCCATCTGCAAACAAGCAAATGTACCAATAAGAGATACAATGATTGAAATAGAAGGAATCAATGTACTCTTAAAGTCTTGAAGGAAGAAATATACAACCAGAACGACGAGGATAATAGCAATAATTAATGTTTCGATTACTTCATGAATTGATGCAAACAAGAAGTCGTTTGAACTCATCATTGTCATAAATTCTGTACCAGCTGGAAGATCTTTACTTAATTCACCAAGCAAATTACTGATTCGTTCGTTTACGGCTGTTGCGTTTGAACCTGCAACCTGGAAAACCATAAAAGTACAGCTGGGATGACCATCTACACTACCATCAAAACTGTATGACAATGATCCTAATTCAACACGAGCTACATCTTTCAGGCGGAGTACATTACCATCATCCAGTGAGCGGACTACAATGTTTTCAAATTCGCTGATGGCAGACAGACGACCTTTGTATTTCATGGTGAATTGGAATGTATTATCTGAATTTTCACCTAAAGAACCAGTTGGGGTTTCCAAGTTCTGTTCGCCAAGTACAGCTGTGATATCAGAAGGAATAAGTCCATATTGGGCCATTACGTCTGGTTTTAACCAAATACGCAAACTGTATGTGTCACCCATTGCCATCACATCGCCAACACCCTCGATACGTTTGATTTGCGGTACGACATTGATATCAAGATAATTGGCAAGGAATGTTTTGTCATATCTGTCGTCCGGGCTATAAAGAGCACCGATCTGCAAGAAACTGGTTTGACGTTTTTGGGTGGTTACACCAATTTGAGTTACTTCTGCAGGAAGTAATCCCTGAGCTTTGGATACACGGTTCTGTACATTGACTGCTGCCATGTCAGGATCTGTTCCTTGCTTGAAGAAAATCTGGATTTCTGCTGAACCGGAGTTGGTGGCTGTAGATTGCATGTAAGTCATGTTTTCTACACCATTTATACTCTCTTCCAGCGGCTGAATCACACTTTTCATAACAGCATCGGCGCTGGCACCTGTATAGGTCGCTGACACACGCACTGTAGGAGGTGCAATATCAGGGTACTGCTCAACTGGCAGAGTGCCCAGTGAAATGAATCCTACGATAAGGATCAGAATGGAGATGGACAAAGCCATCACCGGGCGTTTAATAAATATATTTCCTTTCATTGTTTTCCTAAAAATTGAATACTTTACCTAAAATCTTATTTATCAGACTTTGCTGCATCATTAGATTGTGTTGTACTTTGTGTTGTGATTGGTGTACCTTCACGCAATAGGCCGGCACCGTCAGCTACGATAACGTCACCTACATTCAGACCTTTCGTTACGATATATTCTTTACCATCGTTGTTAGGAGCAACTTCGATGTTTGTACTGGTTGCTTTTCCGTCAACAACTTTGTAAACGAGGATTTTATCCTGTAATTCAAATGTAGCAGCTTGAGGAATTACAATAACGTTATTGTATGCCATTGGAATTTCTATGTTACCATTTGCACCACTGTGTAGAAGGTGACTCTTGTTCGGGAATACTGCGCGAACGCTGGTAGAACCCGTTGAGCGGTCAATTACGCCACTGATACTTTCAACACGACCAGAATCTGGTAATACGCTACCATCACTTAAAATCAGTTTCAAATTAGGCATATTGGCGATGGCTTGTTCAGCTGAGCCATATTGACGAATCATACCTAATAACTGTGTTTCGTTCATAGAGAAATATACATACATCTGATTGTTGTCAGATACGGTAGTCAGAGGCTGAGGCATGTTGCTGCTTACCAAACTTCCCTGACGGTATGGCAATTCACCAACAACACCGTCGGCCGGACTCTTTACTTCCGTATATGATAAATTGTTCTTTGCATTGACAAGTTGAGCTTGCATTTGTGCTACTGTAGCTTTAGCACTGAGCATGCTGTTTTCTGATTTTTGAAGATCAAATTCAGACACAACTTTTTCATCAAACAAACGCTTGGTGCTTTCGTAAGTTAACTCCGCTGTAGCTAATGATGCTTTAGCAGCTTCGAGGTTTGCTTTTGCGGTATTCAGGGCAGCCTGATAAGGCACCTGATCAATTACAAAAAGAAGTTGACCTTTCTTTACACGTTGACCTTCTGTTACACAAAGACGTTGTAATGTTCCGCTTACTTGGGGATAAATCTCAATATCTTGGCGACCACGGATGGTAGCAGAATATAACATAGGCAGAACGCGTGATTCTGTCTTTACTGTCATTGTTTTATACGATCCCATGTCCACCTTCGGTTGTTCATTTTTACAACCAGTTAGTGCAATCAAGCAGCATAATGCCGCTGTTGCAACAGTCTTGATACCTTTATTCATACTATGAAAATTAATATTAACTCTCTAATTTCGCTGCAAAATTACACTATCGTTCTGACTTATTAAAAGTTAAAAGTACCTATGTTTTGTTCATTTTGGGAACATGGTTTGTATTTTAGTATTATTCTACTTAATTTTGTTAATTATTAACTTTTGAAAGACATAATTATATGGCCGAAAGGAAAAAAATATTCATGATGGAGTATTTCTTTCTCAATACAAATATGGATTTTTTACGTAATGAATCCATTTGTGTTGATAGTTTCATGATGATTTTTGTGGATAAAGGGACAGCGCATGTTCAGTTAGGAGGAGTTGACTGTTACATCAATACGGGGCGTTTTTTAATGGTGCGTCCACAATTAGAAATGAAATTATTATCGGCTTCAAATGATTTTATGGCTAATATTTTGGGCTTCCCTTCAACAATGCTTCATGAGAATACATCACGTATCGAACCCTCTTATTTTATGCTGATGTATAAAAAAATAATATGGCCTTTGTCTTCAAGGGATAGGATGCCGTTACAGCATTTTGTGGCTTTATTTAAATTTGCCGTTACCGAAGGGAAAAAGATGGTTTATCATCGTGATATGGTGCTTGCTTTAGTGACTTCTTTTGTGTATGGGCTTTATTCTTTTACGCACCGTTATATTGAAAATAATAATTACGATGATTCTTCGAGAGCCAGAGAACTGTTTAAAAAGTTTATAGAGTTGATTAATACTGAATATATGTTTCAGCACGATGTGAAATTCTATGCGGAGAAATTATGTATATCGGCAAAATATTTAACACAAATAACTAAACGAATGATTGGGCGTACGCCAAAACAGATTATTGATGAGAAATTAATTTATCATGCTTCTCTCATGCTTTCAAATAATGATTCTAGTATTCAGGAAATTAGTAATAAACTTGGATTTGTAGATCAGTCATATTTTGGTCGTTTCTTTAAACGGTTTAGGCATGTGTCTCCTCAGCAGTATAGATTAAGGCCAAGACGGAAGTAATAAGGATTTTAATTTGTCAAGTATATAGTAGTGGTTGCTTTTATACGTTCTTTATAAGAAGTAGCAAATCAGACTTAATATTATTGTCCTAATATATAAGGTAGTTGGATTTTCTTATATATCCTTTTTGTTATCTACAGGATACTTTTCTTAAATATTAGAGTAATAAGTATTAATATCATGTTATTAAAAAAGATGTATCAATGAAAATATACCCATTCACTGATACATCTTTTTTTGTCAAACCTAAAAAATAGTGGTTTTTATTGAAGATTTTAAGAATTCATACTAAGAAGAAATTCTTCGTTGTCTTTTGTATTTTCAAGTTTGTCTTTTACAAAGGTCATAGCTTCCATAGGATTCATGTCCGCAAGGAATTTACGTAATACCCACATGCGGTCGAGTGTTTGTTTGTCATGAAGTAAATCATCACGGCGTGTACTAGAGGCCACAATATTAACTGCAGGGAATATGCGTTTATTGCTAAGAGTGCGGTCGAGCTGAAGCTCCATGTTGCCTGTTCCTTTAAATTCTTCGAAGATTACTTCGTCCATTTTGCTACCAGTGTCGATAAGAGCTGTTGCAATGATAGTTAGTGAACCTCCACCTTCAATGTTTCGTGCGGCACCAAAGAAACGTTTAGGTTTATGGAGAGCATTTGCGTCAACACCACCGGAAAGAACTTTTCCGCTGGCAGGAGATACCGTGTTATAGGCACGTGCCAAACGTGTGATAGAATCGAGAAAAATGACAACGTCATGACCACATTCAACCATGCGTTTAGCCTTTTCAAGAACTATACCTGCAATTTTTACATGTCGTTCAGCGGGTTCATCGAATGTTGAAGCGATAACTTCGGCATTAACAGTACGGGCCATATCTGTAACTTCTTCAGGGCGTTCGTCTATTAGTAACATAATGAGATATGCCTCAGGGTGATTTGCAGCTATGGCATTCGCAATATCTTTCATGAGAATTGTTTTTCCCGTTTTAGGCTGAGCTACTAAAAGGGCACGTTGTCCTTTTCCAATAGGGGCAAACAAATCAACGACTCGAGCTGATAAATTGTCATTATAACCTTTGCATAATTTAAATTTTTCATCAGGAAATAGTGGAGTGAGGTGTTCGAACGGAACTCTGTCACGTATTTCATTTGGGTCACGTCCGTTGATGCTGGTTACTCTGATTAGTGGGAAATATTTTTCACCTGGTTTTGGCGGTCTTACAGGACCTTCAACAACGTCACCTGTTTTTAATCCAAAAAGTTTGATTTGTGAGGTGCTGACATAAATGTCATCAGGCGATGCCAGATAGTTATAATCACTGGAACGAAGAAATCCGTAACCATCTGGCATGATTTCCAAAACGCCTTGTCCTGTTAATATATCTCCAAAATCATAAGGTTGTTCTGTTTCTTTCTTTGCTATACCATCAGTCGGTTTGTCAAAAGTTGTAGAATTGTCTAATTCTTCAAGAACTACAGGAGCAGGATTATAGTTGGGTTGATAGTCTATAATATCATTCCCTAGATTGTTTTCAGGAAGAATAGGTACGTCTTGTACTATTATAAAATCAGGTTCAGATGATGAGAAAAATTCCTCGTCTGATTGTGAATTTTCCTCTATATTCTGGTTGTGTTGCTGTGTGAGTGCAGAGGCTTGTTCTTCAGTTAAAGTGTTTTCTGCTGGTGTGTTGTTTTCTTGAAAAACAGCTTCAGGAATAAAATCAGTAGAATCTGGAACAGGAATAGATGTCTCTTCTGCTGGAATCTCTACTTTGATGTCAGGTTCTGTTTTTACGGTATTATCAGTAGCTGTTTGTTCTTCTTCTTTTTCTGCTTTTGGTTTACGGCCTCTTTTTTTAGGGGTAGGAGCTACAGCCGGTATTTCAGATTCTGCAGTTGCATTAGTATTTGTTTCAGTCTGTTCGATTGAGATTACTGCAGTTGGAGTTTCTGCCTTTTCTTGCGTTTTTTTACTGCTTTTCTTTTTTAAGTCAAAATTCTCTCCATTCGTCTGATTGGCCGAATAAACTTTGTCTGGTTCCTTTTTCGCTATTCTTGCGCGTTTTTTGGGAGCTTTTGTTTCTGTGTTTTTTGAGGATGATTGAATGGATTCTTCATCAATAATTTTATAGATGAGATCCATGGTATTTTCATCTTTCGATGTTTGAATACCCAGTTCTTTTGCGATGTCCATTAGCTCGTCTTGGGACATGGCTTCTAATTCACTTTTTTTGTGCATATAGTAAGTTATTGTGTATTTACAACGTTATAACAAGCTTATGCTTGTCAATCTTAGAGGAATATAATTAAAAATGAAGTTTATTGGTGATTAAATTGAAAGTGTTTTATTTGGTCTTGACAGACAACTCTTTCATTAAGATTGTGCAAAAGTAATATTTTTCTTGAAATAGTGTGCTACTTTTCCATTTTTTTTTCATCTCATACCAAACTTTTTCAAGTTTCGTAAATTATCATTAACTTCGCAATAACTATTAATGTAGAGACAAATATTGATAATATGGCAGCAGTGAATCCTTATTTACAAGTTGAGGGATTGGTGAAGCGTATCGGTGATCGCGTATTGTTTGAGCATCTGGCTATGGGAATAGCTGAAGGACAAAGAGTGGGGCTTATTGCTAAAAATGGTACGGGTAAGTCTACACTTTTGAATATTTTGAGTGGTAAAGAAGGGTATGATGAAGGAAATATTGTGTTTCGGAAGGGTTTGAGAATCGGTTATTTGGAACAGACTCCGTTTTATCCTTCGGATTTGACAGTCATAGAGGCTTGCTTTTGGCATGGAAATTCCACAACTAACCTGATTAGGGAATATGAAGAATGCTTGCAGAATGGCAATTCTGAGAAACTGGACAGCTTGATAGAGCGGATGGATCATGAAAATGCATGGAATTATGAAGATAAAGCAAAACAAATCCTTTCTAAATTAAAAATCAATGATTTTAACCAGAAAGTTTCTACATTGTCCGGCGGTCAATTAAAACGTGTAGCTTTGGCGAATGTTTTAATAACTGAGCCTGATATGCTTATGTTGGATGAACCGACCAATCATCTCGATTTGGAGATGATTGAATGGTTGGAAGGGTTCCTTAGCCGTTCATGTATGACTTTATTGATGGTGACTCATGACCGTTATTTTTTAGATCGTGTATGTAGTGAGATATTAGAATTGGATGATGCTGTTATTTATTCATATAAGGGTAATTATAGTTATTATCTGGAAAAACGTGGAGAACGTATTAATGCAATGAATGCTGAGATTGCTCGCGCAAATAATCTTTATCGAACGGAATTGGACTGGATGAGACGGATGCCTTGTGCGCGTGGCCATAAAGCACGTTATAGGGAAGAAGCGTTTTATGAGTTAGAGAAGGTCGCAAAGCGAAAGATTAAAGATCAGCAAGTCAGTTTGGAGGTGAAATCATCTTATATAGGTAATAAGATTTTTGAGGCTGATTATATTTGCAAGAGTTTTGGTCCTGATAAAGTGATTTTAGATAATTTTTTCTATACTTTCTCACGTTATGAGAAAATGGGTATTGTGGGAAATAATGGTACAGGAAAGTCTACTTTCATAAAAATTTTATTAGGGTTGGAGAAACCTGATAGTGGAAAGGTTGTAGTTGGAGAGACGGTACGTTTTGGATATTTTTCACAAGATGGAATGACATTTGACGATCAAATGAAAGTCATTGATGTAGTACGTAATGTCGCAGAATATGTGGATCTTGGTGGTGGTCGTCATTTGTCAGCTATGCAGTTTCTACAACATTTTATGTTTTCTCCCAAGGAACAGCAGAATTATGTATATAAATTGAGTGGCGGAGAACGACGTAGACTTTATTTGTGTACGGTGTTGATGCGAAATCCTAATTTTCTTGTGCTGGATGAGCCAACGAACGATTTGGACATTATGACATTGCAGATATTGGAAGATTATTTGTCCAACTTTAAAGGGTGTGTCATAGTGGTAAGCCATGACCGTTATTTTATGGATAAGGTGGTTGATCATTTATTAGTGTTTCAAGGGCAGGGTGATGTGCGAGATTTTCCCGGGAATTATACTCAGTATCGTGAATGGAAAGAAGAAAAACAGCAATATGAGCGTGAACAGGCTGAAAAGGTAAGAATAAGTCAAGCAGGCTCTCAAAAGAATCATTCTCAACGCAATGCGCATCAGCGTAAATTGACTTATAAGGAGCGAATAGAACTTGAAACTTTAGAGGCGGAAATAGCTCAGCTTGAAGAAGAAAAGAAAAGTATAGAAGAGGCTTTATGTAGTGGAATGCTTTCTGTTGAAGAATTGACAGAAAAATCTAAGCGTTTGCCGGTTGTGGATAACGATATAGATGAGAAAACAATGCGTTGGTTGGAATTAAGTGAGATTGGAGAAAAATAGGAATTTAATGTTTGTATGGGATACCAACCTGGATAAGACGTAAAAACAGGTGACTCAATTTCTGGTCACCTGTTTTACTCCTTTAATAGTTTTTAGTTTTTTTATCAAAGCTTCAAGTTTAGCAGTGTCATCTAGCATGACAGTCAGCGTTCCCGAAAATAATCCGTCGTTTGAGTCAATGCTAATACTGCGTAAAGAGATTTTTTCTTCTTTGCTTATAATTGATGTGATATTGTTTACAATACCTAGGTCGTCATTTCCAATAACTTTTAGTGTAATAGGATATTGACTGCCACGTTTTCCGGCCCATCTTGCTTTTACTATCCGGTAACCAAATCTTTTGCGTAGTTCATTGGCGTTCGGGCAGTCACATCGATGTATTTTTATACCACCATTAATGGTGACAAACCCAAAGACATCATCTCCATAAATAGGTTGGCAACATTTAGACAGGGTGAAATCCAGTCCTTTTAGGTTTTGGTCAATAACTAATACATCATCGTTAGATCGGGTTTTGATTTCGGCCTCAGATAGTTGGTTGTAGTTTTCTGCACTAGGTGCAGGTGTATGTTCAGCTTGGCCGGTTTCATATTTTTGTTCTTTAAGATAATTTTCAATGATCTCGTTTACATCCAGTGTTTCATCAGCAATACTCTTATAGAAATCAGTGACTATTTTAAATCCCATTCTCTTGATTACATGCATCATCGTAGGCTCATCGTATTCAATTTTACGATTCCTGAATTTACGTTCCAGCAATTCTTTTGCAAAATTGCTCTGTTTAGCTTGCATTTCTTTCAGAGTCTGGCGGATTTTGGTTTTAGCTTTACTAGTAACGACAAAGTTCAACCAGTCTTGTTTGGGAGTCTGGTTGTTTGATGTTAAAATCTCAACCTGGTCTCCACTATGTAGTTGTTGGCGTAACGGAACATTTTTTTCATTGATTCTGGCTCCGATACATTTGTTTCCAACGTTTGTGTGTATTGCATATGCAAAGTCTAAAACGCTGGCTCCTTTGGGAAATTTAAAAAGGTCTCCTTTAGGGGTGAAAGCAAATACTTCATCTTCATAAAGATCCATTTTAAACTGGTCCATTAATTGCATGTCATCGTTGTTTTCCAACGCATTTCTGATGCTGTTTAGCCAGTCGTCAACGCCTGTTTCTCCATTCTTAATGCCTTTGTAGCGCCAGTGTGCCGCAAGGCCACGTTCAGCGATTTCGTCCATGCGTTCAGTACGTATTTGTACTTCAACCCATTTGTTTTCGGGACCAAGAACAGTGATGTGCAGACTTTCATATCCATTACTTTTGGGAATAGATAGCCAGTCGCGCAGACGTTTGGGGTTTGGTTGGTACATGTCTGTAATAATGGAGTAGACTTGCCAACATTCCATTTTTTCTTTTTCAAGTGGAGAGTCTAGAATAATACGTATGGCAAAAAGGTCATAAATACCTTCAACGCCACACTTCTGTTTTTTCATTTTTTGCCATATGGAGTGTATACTTTTTGTACGTCCTTTCATATGGAACTTCAGCCCTGCTGCGTTTAGCTTGTCTTCAATCGGTTTTATAAAGCGTGCAATATATTCGTCTCTGGATTGTTTGGTTGCGTTAAGTTTCTCCTTTATTAAATAATAGGCGTCGTGTTCCATATATTTAAGGGAGAGATCTTCCAGTTCGCTTTTAAGTTTGTAGAGGCCTAACTTATGTGCTAATGGGGCATAGAGATATGCTGCTTCTTCAGAAACTTTCAGTTGTGCTTCTTTGTTGCTTGTGTCTTTTATCTTGCGCATAATATTGACACGGTTGGCAATCATAATCAGAATGACACGCATATCTTCTGCAAAAGAAAGTAAAAGACTTCTGAAGTTTTCACTTTCAATACTCGGATTCTTTTCATAAAGCTCGTCGATACGGTTGAGTCCTCGTATGATACCAGCTACATCCTCGCCAAATTCTGATTCGATATTTTCTACAGTGCAGTATCCGCTTCTGACACAAGTATGAAGCATGACACCAAGAATGGAACCACGGGTTAAGCCTATTTCAGATGCTACAATAATAGCGGTTTCCATATCATTCAGTATAGGATTCATGCCGAATACATCCCGGTGAAGGAAATTGTTTAATGTAGCCTGAATTAAATGTTTTTTGAGGCGTTGACAATCATCAGGATGCAAAATGCTGCCGGAAAGCTTTAGTAACTCTTTATAGGTCTGTTTTAATTGTGTCTTTTCCTGTATTGTGAAGAATTCGGTCTGTTCCATGGCGCATTATTTTTTCCCAAAGTTAGCATATTTTTTCTTTAATGGCCATTAGAATTGCTTATTTTTTGCTATATTTGGGACGTTGTTTCCTAATAGGTTATTTATATATAAAAAGTGTTATGTTGACAGCAGATGATAAAGCCTTGCTGGTAAGCAAGGGTATTACAGAAGAGCAAATTGAGAATCAGTTGAATAGTTTCCGTAAAGGATTTCCTTTCTTGAAATTAAAGGCAGCGGCGTCTTTGCAAAACGGAATATTGGCCCCTTCTGACGATGAATGTAAAAGGTATATTGTTTTGTGGAATGAATATAAAGCGGGGGGGAAAAAGATATGTAAGTTTGTGCCGGCTTCAGGTGCCGCAAGCCGGATGTTTAAAAATATGTTTGAGTTTTTAGCTGCTGATTATAATGAGCCTCAAACTGATTTTGAACATGAATTTTTTAATAATATTCACAAATTTGCTTTTTATGATGATCTCAACGCGTCTTGTATTAAAAATGAAGGAGAAGGCGTTGACGGATTAATCGCAAAAAAGAATTATAAGGCTGTTGTTTCAAATATGCTTGAGGAAAAAGGGCTGAATTATGGACAATTGCCTAAAGGCTTACTTAAATTTCATAAATATCCGTCGGGAGCACGTACGCCGTTAGAAGAACATCTAGTTGAGGCTGCACTTTATGCTGTCAGTGATGGCGAGGCGGAGATTCATTTTACGGTTAGTGCAGAGCATAAGGATTTGTTTAAGGCTTTGGTTGCAGAAAAGCTTAAAAGCTATGAAGATATTTATAATGTGAAATTTCATGTAACGTTTTCAGAGCAAAAGCCTTCTACAGATACTGTGGCTGCAACCATGAATAACGAACCATTCAGAGTTGACGGTAAATTGTTGTTCCGTCCGGGAGGACATGGTGCGTTAATTGAGAATCTTAATGATTTGAATTCAGATGTAGTCTTTATTAAGAATATTGATAATGTAGTACCGGACAGACTGAAGGGCGATACTGTTACATACAAGCAGGTGATTGCCGGTATTCTGGTGGAACTGCAACAGAAGGCATTCGGTTATCTGCGTCTGTTGGATAGCGGAAATTATTGTCATGCAGATATTGAAGAGATCATACGTTTTGTTCAGCAGAATCTGTATTGTCGTAATGAAGAGATAAAAGACATGGAGGATGCGGAACTTGTAATTTATCTTCGTAAAAAGTTAAATCGTCCGATGCGCGTATGTGGTGTCGTGAAGAATGTAGGCGAACCTGGTGGTGGTCCATTTTTGGCTTATAATTCAGATGGTTCTGTTTCGCTTCAGATTCTTGAAAGTAGTCAGATAGATAAAAATAATCCGGATTACGTAGAGATGTTTAAGGGTGGAACTCATTTTAATCCTGTAGATTTAGTCTGCGCCGTTAAGGATTATAAGGGAAATAAATTTAATTTGGTTGATTATGTAGATCGTACGACAGGCTTTATTTCTTATAAGAGTAAGAACGGAAAAGAATTAAAGGCTCTTGAATTGCCTGGCTTATGGAATGGCGCAATGAGTGATTGGAATACAATATTTGTAGAGGTGCCATTAAGCACATTCAATCCGGTGAAGACTGTAAATGACTTGTTACGCGAACAACATCAGTAATCTAAAAAATAAACTCCTATGGTGGTCTTGAATACTATGGGAGTTTTTAGCTATTTTGCAATATACTTTTTAAACGTTAAAATATGACGAAAAAGATTTTATTATTGGGTTCCGGAGAATTAGGCAAGGAATTTGTGATTGCTTGCAAGCGCAAAGGACAGTATGTTATTGCGTGTGATGCTTATGCGCATGCTCCTGCTATGCAGGTTGCCGACGAATGCGAAGTGTTTAGTATGCTTGACGGGGACGCTTTAATGAAAGTGGTAAATAAACATAAGCCGGATATTATTGTGCCCGAAATAGAGGCAATACGTACTGAAAAACTTTATGATTGCGAAAAGATGGGAATTCAGGTTGTGCCTAGTGCACGTGCCGTGAATTTTACAATGAACCGGAAAGAAATTCGCGAGTTGGCTCATACAGAGTTGGGGCTTAGGACTGCAGATTATCGTTATGCAAATACTTATGATGAATTAAAGGAGGCTGCAAATGAAATAGGTTTTCCTTGTATTGTCAAACCTTTAATGAGTTCTTCTGGTCATGGGCAGAGCAAAGTGGATAGTGCGGAGGATTTAGAGAAAGCTTGGGCGTATGCTTGCCAAGGGGCGCGTGGTGATGTGAAGGAGGTTATTGTAGAGCAGTTTATTCCGTTTGATAGTGAAATAACATTGCTCACTGTTACTCAAAAAAATGGTCCTACTTTGTTTTGTCAGCCTATAGGTCATGTCCAGAAGGGTGGTGACTATAGAGAAAGTTTTCAGCCAGCAGCTATTTCGCCCGAAATGTTGAAAGAAGCACAAGATATGGCCGGAAAAATAACAAGTGCTCTTACAGGAGCAGGCATATGGGGAGTTGAATTTTTCCTGAGTCAGAAGTATGGTGTGATATTCTCAGAGTTAAGTCCGCGTCCGCATGATACAGGAATGGTGACATTGGCCGGAACGCAAAACTTGTCAGAATTTGAGCTTCATTGTCGTGCGGTATTAGGATTGCCAATTCCTGAGATAACTCAAGAGCGCATGGGAGTGAGTGCTGTTATTTTATCAGGTGTAGAATCAGAGCATCCAAACTATTCCGGAGAGGAAGAAGTTTGTGCTGCAACAAACACATATCTGCGTATATTTGGAAAGCCGATAGCACATGTGGGCCGGCGTATGGGAGTTGTTGTTTGCTGGGATAAACTTGATGCAGATCAAAATGCTTTGCGGGATAAATGTAAGGCGTTGGCTTCAAAGGTTAATGTTTATTAATCTATATAGAGTTATTCGGGTGCAAGGTGGTTTGTTATAATAAAAAGTTTAACTTTGCATCCGATTTGCGATAATAGCTCAGTTGGTAGAGCATTGGCTTCCCAAGCCGAGGGTCGCGGGTTCGAGTCCCGTTTATCGCTCTTTGTAAGAGATTTGTAATTCTTGGTTGTGTTTTTTGCAAATATTCTTACTTTATATGTAGGTTTACCATAAGTTTTTACTTATATTTGCGATTCAGTATTTCAGGTATCTTCGTTTTTTTCTATTTTATCTTAATTAATTTGTTTTTTTTGTTCAAAAAACATTATCTTTGGTTCTAAAGTGGCTTTCTAAGTGTTTTTCTTATATATTATTTTAATGTAAATAAAAGTATTGATAGAATTTATTTGATACAGGTAGCAAGGTGTATTTTTTATGACAGTAATTATAGTAATATTATTTTTGATAGGTTATATAGCGATAGCCACAGAACACATTACCAATGTGAACAAAGCTGCTGTAGCTATGTTTTTGGGCGTAACCGGTTGGATTCTTTATATGGTTGCCGGCAAATACTATGTCTATCATATGCATATGGAAGACTATATGTTGTATTTAGACGGGCATACGTCAACTGTAACTTCATTAAAGAATTTTATTGCAGAACATATCTTTGTAGGCCATGTTGCAGATATCTGTCAAATAGTTTTGTATCTTTTGGCCACAATGTCTATAGTTGATTTGCTAAATGTTAATGGATGCTTTGATTTTATAACAGAATGGATAAGAACAAGAAACAGTAAACGTTTGTTATGGTTGATTGTAGTTATAACAGCTGTTTTGTCTGCAAATCTTGATAATCTGACAACGACGGTAATGATGTTTGCGATAGTCCGGCAGATATTACCGCCATCTAAATACAGAATGTATTTTAGCGCGATAGTTGTTCTTGCTGCAAATGCCGGAGGAGCAATGACTGTAATTGGAGATGTGTCAACTTTGATGTTATGGGTGAAAGGTGCGGTTACACCGTCAAATTTTTCTGGTGCCATGTTCTTGCCGGTATGTGTGGCTCTTATAATTCCTACATATTTAGTATCGAGAAAATTACCCGAACATATGGAAGTTTTAACTCATAGGGTGCGTTATCGTGGTGATGATACAACTTTAACTCGCGGGCAAAGAATTACAATGTTGTTTGTAGGTATAGGCGGGTTGTGGTTTATACCCACCTTTCATAACTTAACAAAATTGCCCCCATTCGTAGGAGCATTATGCGTACTTGCTTTATTGGGTGTTGTAAATGAATTATTTAATAGGAAATTAATAAGAAGTGAACAACCTTTTTTCCGACCAACTCCTCGTTTTATGCAGACGGAGAGTATTCAAACGATACTCTTTTTTATAGGTGTCAGTATGATTATTGCAGTTGTTCAGGAAACGGGCGCTTTGTTTACTTTGGCTACATGGTGCGATAGATATATTCATAATATTTATATCATAAGTGTTATACTTGGTCTTATTTCAGCTTTTCTTGATAATGTGGCTTTGGTTCTTGCAAGTATATCAATGTATGATGTTGTAGATTTTGTTGATGCGGTTCCGGGAGTTGATCCTGTGTATATTCATTCGTTTGCATTAAATGGTCAATATTGGCAGTTGGTTGCTTATAGTGTAGGTATAGGAGGGAGTCTGCTTTCTATCGGTTCAACAGCGGGGTATGCCTTGATGAAAAGCGAAGGGGTGTCAATATGGTGGTATCTTCGTCATTTTACCCTAAAAGTATTGTTGGGGTGGTTGGCAGGTTTAGGTGTTTATTTTATAATAGATAGTTTTATACGTTGACGTTGATTAAATTTTATTTTTTTTGAATTTTAAAACGCTTATAAATGATGTTTTTTTGAGGGAATGGTGGAATGAGTCTGAAAAATGAAAAACTCAGAGCATTTTAACAGTTTGTTTTGATTGTATATTTTTGTTTTATATGTTATTTTGTTAACTTATTGTGGTTTGAATTGATAAAATTCTATATTTATTATTTGTTCTCTTTTCATTATGATATCTTTTTGTTTGTTTGATTCTTGTTCTAAATAGAATTTAAATCTTAAAAAAAATAAAATATTTTAATAGAAAAGAGATCGTTTGGAGTAATGTAAAAATCTGAGGGGGAACTTTGATAAAATCGTATTTTTGCTATTGGGGGCTTAATAAGAAGGGGTTGAATTGGGGTAGAGTTGATAAATAAAAAAAGTTTCCTAAATGATTAGGAAACTTTTTCGTGATTCCGTTGGGACTCGAACCCAAGACCCACGCCTTAGAAGGGCGTTGCTCTAATCCAGCTGAGCTACGGAACCATCCTTAATTGGGTGCAAATTTACGCTTTTTCTTTTGAATAAGCAAATTCTTAAATCATTTTTTTGATTTATATTATTAAATAATTTATCTCCAAAATGCTTAAATCATTTATTATAAGCGTAATTGTTTAAATTTTTAAGTGCTATTTTCCTAGTTTTGGTATAAATAGCGTTTAATGCTTTTCTTAGCTGTTTTTTCAAACTCCTCATTTCTCATAATTACTTTTGTAATCTGAGCGTATGGAGGGAGGTCTTTGTTTAATTCATCTTTTGAGATTTCCAGTTGTGTTTGCAGGGTTTGTTCTGTTAATCCGTTTCTTAAAGCCTCGTCCATGTCTGGGTATATTAGAGCAACCAGTTTGCTGTGGCTCATAATAACCAGTGATTCATTGACATATGGCATATTATTAAGTTTTGATTCTATTTCTTCCGGATAAATATTCTGACCACTTGCGCTTAATAGCATATTTTTGCATCTGCCTTTAATGTATACCTGCTTTTCTTCGTCAATTATAGCCATGTCACCGGTGTGTAACCAGCCGTTGCAGTCAATGATTTGTTCTGTTGCTTCTTGGTTTTTGAAATATCCTAGCATGAGATTTTCTCCTTTGCAAAGTAGTTCTCCGGGGACATGTTGTGGATCGTCACTCATAATTTTTATTTCCATACCGTCGGCTGCTTTGCCGCATGACATGTATGCTATTTCATTCCAAGGGCTATGGCAGATGATAGGACCGCATTCTGTCATTCCGTATGCGACAGAATACGGGAACTTTATTTCCCGAAGAAAAGCCTCTACTTCGGCATTAAATGGTGCTCCGCCAATTATGATTTCTTTTATATTACCTCCAAAGAGAGAGAGGCTTTGTAATCTGGCCTTTTCTTTTATTTTGTCGCTGATAACAGGTATGTGGAGGAGTAATTTGCCAAGTTTGTTATCAATTGAAGGCAGAATTTCTTTTTTTATGATTTTCTCTACTACAAGTGGAACGCATGAAATAACCTTTGGATGTATTTCAGCGACTGTGGTCATGATAATTTTTGGTGAAGGCATTCTGGTCAGGAAGTACAGGTGTGCTCCCGAGCATATACCGTATAAGAAGTCAAATACCAATCCAAAAACATGTCCGAGTGGGAGCATGGATACAATATTGTCTCCTGCGCTGATACCAATAGTGCGTTTGCAAAAACGAATATTTGATATAAGGCTTCTGTATGGAATCATTACTCCTTTGGAGAACCCGGTGGTTCCTGAGGTATAGTTGATTACAGCCAATTGCTCTGGAGAAGATTCGTGTTGGTATGTGATATGTTCCTTGAGAAAGAGTTTGGGAAACCGTTTGCCAAATAAGGCGTTTAAGTTTTCTCTCGCGAAATCAAGCTTTGTGGAGCGGCTGCTGACCAGTGTGAAGTCTTTTACACAAATGATACCCATGATGTTGGGCATACAATTCTCATTCAGATTTTCCCATACTTGGTCTCCTACAAATAGAAGTTTAGCTTCGCTATGGTTAACTATATTATGTATGTTGTCTGGTTTGAATTCATGTAATATAGGTACAATAACAGCGCCATATGTGATGGTGGATAAGAATGCGACACACCAATTTCCGCTGTTTCTTCCGCAAAGTGCTATTTTGTCGCCCGGTTGGATACCAACATGTTCGAATATTAAATGAATTTTTGCGATTTTTCTTGCTACATCTTTATATTGCAACGTTTCGCCGTTGAAGTCAGTAAAGGCTTTATGGTCCCAATTGTTTTTTATAGCATTTTCAATGAGGCTAATAAGTTTTTCTTCCATTATTCTTTTAACTGTTTTTAATGAGACAAATATAGTGAAAGGTGAGTGCGATGTCAAAGCGAAAACAAAGTTTTCAAGATTTGACATCGCCGAGCCGCATCCTATATTCTACAAATATACGAAAAAGCTATAAGATATAAAATCTATTTGTCTTTCAAATTTATTGCAACTGTTGTTTATAAAGAATCCGGTATGAAGCGGATGGAATTTTATATCAATAAAGTTTCTGTGCTTTAAACCGTAATAGGCATATTGGGTGAAATAAAAAAACGGTAGGCGGGCAGATTGTCTTTAATGGAATTCTATATTTGTGTTCTTTTTTACAATTTGATGGGCTCGGTACTGTATAATGTCAATATGTGTTGTAAAATATTCCATAGGTGTGTATAAGTTGGTGTTAAGAATAGGTGCTTTGTGTTTTGTGCAAAGCGTAGCAGGTTATGTTTTTCGTCTTCATGAATCACATGTCCGGATAAATAACAAGGAAATAAAAAATATTATACAAATTTAAACGGGGCTATATCAATTTAATACAGTAGCGTTGCTGCCATAACGCACGAAATGGATACGGTTGCCAGTTCTTTATAACCGTTTATAAAATAACCATAACAGTGGACGTTTTTTTTATTTGTTGTGTATTTTGTGAAGATATTTGTTTTAAATACCTGTTTATTATTATGATAAAATTTATTTTGTTGGTTTTTATGATATTTTTAATCTGTTAAGATAGCTTTTTATCAGTGTTAAAACGCGTACGGTAGCGAATCTTTTTGTCTACGGTTGCAAATATCATTTGCTACGGTTACGAATTTATTTCTGTACGGTTACGGGAAACTTCGTAAGCGTATCAAATGATATTTCTGCACGGTTGCGGAAGAATCCGTAACCGTGTCCGTTGGCAGAACTGAAATGCTTATCGTAAAGGGAAGTATTTATTTTTTACAGATTATGGCAGATGTTATTTGTTTGAGTGTGTTTGTTTTTTTAATATGAAGAATAATTACCATTTGTAGATTTATGCTGATTGTGTTGCAATGTATTGTGTTTCAGTGGTATATGATAATTTAAAACGTGTCTGTCATTTTCTTATAAATTTAATGTTTTTATCGGTGCAAAATCAATTGGTTTCAAAAACCACGTAAAATATATAGTTTCATTTTTGTGATAGTGTCGTTTTATTGAGGTTTTATCTGATAAACTTCTGTTAAATGTATAGTTGGTAAAGCATAAAGATTCGTTTTTTATGTTTTTATAGTCAGAAAGAAATGTTTTTCTGAGGTGGTTTTGAGTGAAATCTGGCTATAGAATGAGGTGAAATGTAGCGAAAGGGAACTTTAAAGCTTCTTTTGTTTTCAGACAGGAAAATATTTTGTTGTTAAAATTTGCGATTGAGCAGTGTTGGTATCTTTATTTTACGGCGCATTTTAATGTTTTGTTTGTATGTGTTTTTTTGCGAACTTTGCATAGTTTAAAGACTTAAAATTTAATTTGTTTATGACAGCTGATAATGTAGTGGCCTTGTTTGATTTGGATGGTGTGATATTTGATACAGAGTCTCAGTATTCCAAGTTCTGGAATGAGGTCGGAAGACTGTATCATCCTGAAATCGAGAATTTTGGAGATATAATTAAGGGACAGACTTTGGTTCAGATTTTTGATAAGTGGTTTAAAGAACAGGATGCTTTACAGCAGATGTTAGTGGAGAAATTGAATGATTTTGAGATGAATATGGAATACCAATACGTTCCTGGTGTATTGGGTTTTTTGTCTGATTTGCGTTCCTGTAATGTCCGTACAGCAGTTGTTACGAGTTCAAATCAGGATAAGATGAGCAATGTATATAAGGTTCATCCTGAGTTTAAAGCTAATTTTGACCGGATTTTAACATCTGAAAACTTCAAACGTTCCAAGCCGGATCCGGACTGTTATTTATTGGGTGCGAAGATTTTTAATGTATATCCGGACCATTGTGTGGTATTTGAGGATTCTTTTAATGGGTTAAGGGCAGGTAACGCTGCCGGAATGAGAGTGGTAGGTTTGTCTACTACAAATTCTGAAGAAGCTATTGCTGCTTTGTCAGATTGTGTTATAGCGGATTTTACTTCGTTTACAGTTGAAAAAATGTTGGACTTGTTCTAAGTATAGGTTTATTTTACTAAATTTGCGGCGTTAATTAAATATATTGCATTATGGCTGGATATTTAGTCGATGATATGCGCAAAGTTACTACGCATCGTCTTATAGAAATGAAGCAGCAGGGTAAAAAAATCGCCATGTTGACTTCTTATGATTATACAATGGCTCAAATTGTAGATGGGGCAGGTGTTGACGTAATTTTAATTGGTGATTCTGCGTCGAATGTGATGGCCGGTAATTTGACAACTTTACCGATTACGTTGGATCAGATGATATATCATGCAACCTCTGTAATGCGTGGTGTAAAGCGTGCATTGGTGGTGTGTGATATGCCTTTTGGAACTTATCAGGTAAGTGCTTCGGAAGGAGTAGCCAATGCCATTAGAATAATGAAAGAAAGTGGCTGTGATGCCCTTAAATTAGAAGGTGGCGTCGAGATTATAGATACTGTAAAATCAATTTTAGCGGCAGGAATACCGGTAATGGGGCATTTAGGTCTGATGCCTCAAAGTATTAATAAATATGGTACATATGCTGTTCGGGCAAAGGATAATGCTGAGGCCGAGAAACTTATATCAGATGCACACGCCTTGGAAAATGCCGGATGTTTTGCTTTGGTTTTAGAAAAAATTCCGGCTGATTTGGCCTCAAAGGTAGCTTCTGAGTTAACAATTCCTGTTATTGGTATCGGTGCCGGATCAGGCGTTGATGGGCAAGTTTTAGTAGTAAATGACATGCTTGGTATGAATAAGGGATTTTCACCAAAGTTCTTGAGAAGGTATGCAGATTTACATACAGTTATGACTGATGCGATAGGACAATATGTCTCAGATGTGAAAAGCTGCGATTTTCCGAACCAAGATGAGCAATATTGATGATACAGGAATCTTTTCGTACCGGTAATTTTTGGATAATAAGTATATCAAACCTTTTGGTTTGTACGGCGTTGTATATGTTAGGGCCTACGACGCCGTTTTATTTTTCTTCCGATTCTGCTGGCTTGGCATGCGTCGGTCCTGTCGCTTATTTGTTGTTTGCGTTAGGGACATTATTGTTGGCACCTTTCTGTAATTACTGGCTGGATACGTTCAGAAGGAAAAATGTAATGTTATTGAGTCTTTTGGGCGTATTGTCTTTTATGGTTATTATGCCGTTTCTGAATGAAAGATTTCAATTGATTTCGAGGTTTTTTCAGGGATGTGCTTATGGGGTGTTTCAAATATCTCTTGGCAGTACGCTTCTTCTGGATTTGTCTGATTCTAAGGATCGTACCAAAGTCGCTCACGTCTATTATTGGATTCAACGCATAGGCCTTGCTTTAGGTCCAATAATAGGTTGGTATGTTATGCAGCTTTTTACAGTGCAACAGGGTATTTTTGTGTTGCAGGGTATAATAGTTGTGGCTGTATGTATATTGTTGTTATTGACAGTGCCGTTTCGAGCTCCGTTGGAACCCAAAGTGCTTTCTTTAGACCGTTTTTGGTTGCTTCGGGGATATCCTTTGGCATTTCCTTTGTTGTTGGTAATGGTTTCTGTAGGCATATCTGTTTCGGGGGCAAGATGCTACGAGTTTTTTATATTTTTACTGATTGGCTTGCTGGTATCCGTGTTATTGCATATTCTTTTTCTTAGAGAAAGAGAAAATTCGGAAGTTGTTTTAGGGCTTGTTTTTCTTATTTTTGCTAATGCAAAAGATTTAATGCAGTTAGACGGTTTGTCGTGTTGGTTACAAGGTGCGTTGTTTGGAACAGGAATAGGTTTATTTACAAGTAGATATTTGCTGTCGTATATTCGTATTTGTGCACATTGTGAGCGAGGGACAGCGCAGACGTCTTATTGGTTATGCTGGGAATTGGGATTGGCGTTTGGATATTACTGGCGTTTGGCTGTGATTCCCAAAACAGTTTCCGGTTCCATGTATGTATTGTTTATATTGGTATTTGTACTTTTCTATTTTGCCTTATTTCAAAGGCAATGGTATTTGAGAAATAAACGAAAATAAATTAATTTAGAATAAATATAAGAATTTACAGACTTGGTTTCATTTATTTTAACAGTCTGTTTTTCTGATTTCTTAAGATTCTATTTCAAAAGTCTTTTTTAAAAGTTAAAAAATGAATTGTGACAGTTTGATTCTGTTTATTTTTATTAAAAAATAAGCTTTCTCACCCTCTTGACAATATGTTTTTCAGCATATTTTCAATATTATTTTTGATTTTATTATGTGTTTCTTCCTATTTATATTACCTTTGAAAGATAAATGTGAGGATTAAGTGTAATTTCTCTGAAAATAATTAACGAATTATTAACCTAATAAATATGAAAAGCAGTAGCATTAAACGAAGAATGAGTCGTTTGACTTACTCGGCTTGTGCGCTTTTGTGTGCAGGAGGCCTTTTCATGTCTTGCCAAGACGATTTGCTGACGGGCATGCCATCATGGCTCGGTAGCAGTATTTATGACGAGTTGGCCCAGCGAGGGAATTATAAAACAACGTTAAGATTGATTGATGACCCGGTTATCAATCAGCATGAAGTGTTAGCGAAAACAGGAAGTAAAACATTGTTTGTGGCAGACGATGATGCCTATACGCGCTTTTTCCAGAATAACAGCTGGGGGGTGCGTAAGTACGAGGATTTGTCTGATGCACAAAAACTGGCATTGTTTAATTCTTCAATGGTAAACAGTGCTTATTTAATAGAGTTGCTTTCTAATTTGCCTGCATCGGGAAGTGGAAATACACCTATTGAAGGATCGTGTATGAGACGCTCTACTGCTGTTTCTGTATATGATTCTGTTCAGAGTATTCCTTTGGCTCAATTGCCTACAAGTGCCGGATGGAAAGCCTTACATGAAGAGTATGCCGGTCAGCCTGATGCGAAAGTGTTGTTTATGCGTGATAACAGCGCAACACCAATGGTTCATTTCTTGCCGGCATATATGACACAGAATCAGATTACAAATGATGATGTGAAAAAAATCTTGAATTTGTCAGAAGGTGATAATAATCATAAAAAGGCCTTTATTAATGGTAAGGAGGTAGTAGAAGAAGTTAAAGATAATGTTACTGATAAAAGTGGATCTGATATTACTTGCCAAAATGGTTATATTCATGTTGTGAATGATGTGATGGAACCGTTGACAAATATGGCTGAAAAAATATCAGAAGATCCTGAATTATCCATAATGAACAGCTTGCTTCAGCGTTATGCGCTTCCTGTTTATAATGAAGCCAATACAAATGAGTATTGCCGTATTCATGATCTTGATCCAGCAAAGAATAAGGTTTATGTATGGCGGTATATGAATTATGGATTTGATGCAAACAACCCTGGTGAACACAGTTTGTTGTCAACTATGGGGCATTTGAATTCGGAACTGTTGCCGTATGATCCGGGATGGAATGGGTATTTCTGGGGCACAACCAAAACAATGGGAGAAGATATGGCTGCTATTATTGCTCCTACAGATGCTGCTTTCAAAGCATTTGAAAATACTGCTGCCGGTATTTCTATCATGCAAAACTTCGGTTATGATTGGGCGAAAGTACCAGATCGAATCATAGTGGAGTTGTTGCAGAATTATATGAAGGAGTCTTTGGTCTCAACCGTTCCAAGTAAGTTCGGATCTGTTACAAATACTGCAAAGCAGAAGATGGGGCTGGATGCTGCAAAAATCGAAAAAAGTTATTTGTGTAATAATGGTGTCGTTTATAAGTATAATGACTTGCCTGTACCTCCTGAATATAAGTCCGTTTCATATCCTGTATTGTTGGAAGATACGATGAGTATTATGAGATGGGCGTTGGAAAAACTTCAGTATAATGTTTATTTGAACTCTATGGAGTCAAAGTATACTTTTGTAATTCCAACAGACTCGGCATTGAAATATTATATTGACCCTGTTGATTATCATAAAGATACAAAAACTGTTACATCTTTCTATTATCTAAGTAAAGATCCCGAGAATAATAATCTGCCCAATGTCAGATGTACAAGATATGAACTGAATGATGACTTTACAATTGGTAAAAAAATAGATACAGACTGGGGAACAGGTTCAACTCAGTATGGTATGACAGAACAGGATTATATCTTGAATCGATTAAAGGATATTATTGATAATTCAATTGTTATTGATACATTGAATGCGACGGTGAGAGGTAAGAATGGTGTCTTTATGACAAAGAACGGAGGTGCCGTACGTATTGCTGACGGAGGCGGAACCAATGTCAAGTTGCAAGGACCTTTCCAGATTGAGCAGAATAAAGAGTTGAAAATCAGAACCGGAGGACGAACAGGTCTGTATGATATGACTGCAGAAGGTTTGGGTGGAAATGGAGTTTCATTTATTCTTGATTTGCAGGACGGAGTGAAAGGAGAACCTTTAATGCCATCAACAGAATCTGTTCCGGCATTGCTGAAGAGATTGTCTGATGCAGGACAAGATGAATATTCAGAGTTCTATAACATTGTAGCAAATTCAGGCTTATGCTCAGACCGTTGTGATGAATTCACAAGTGGTGGTCAGACTAATTATAGAACAATGACTAATGGTTTGACATTGTGTGGAGCAATGGAGAACTTTAATTATACGGTATATGTTCCGTCAAGTGAGTCAATAGAGAAACTCTATAAAGCAAATTTATTGCCACGTCCGGATTCAGTACTCAATTTTGAAGAAAATAACAAAGGAATCTTGGATCAGAGCGTAATTGATTTCAAGGTGGATTCAATGCAAACTATTTTGGATAATTTTGTGCGTTATCATATTCAGACAACTGCAATTTATCCTGATAACAGTCAGATTAACGCAACTAATTATGAAACAACGTTGCGTGATGGTGATCGTTTTACTTCAATACAGGTAACTCGTAATGGAGATGGCTCTTTGTCAATTACAGGAAATAACTTGAGCGGTTTACCAATGACTGATGATGATGGAAAAGTTTTATATACTTGTAAATCAAACGGTAAGGTTAAGCTGGCCCGTGAGTACCATTTCCGTAGAGGAGATGATTCAGCCTTAGGTGACATAAATAAAGCTAGTAAGATTTACAATTCATCATTTGTTGCAGTTTATGCGATAGACAATCCTTTGCTTTATGGAGAAATGGCAAAGAAATATTATGGGAAATAATCTTAATGACATAATAAAATGAGAAACCTAAAATATTTAATATTAATTTGCTGCATGGCTTTAGTGTCGGCAGTAAATGCTCAGAATATTACAGCCATCAGTGGTACTGTCTCAGATAATTTTGGGCCGGTTATGGGTGCAGCTGTAGTAGAGTTGGATGGCTCTAATCGAAATATTTCAGCCACAGTTACCGATATGAATGGTAATTTTACATTGAGAATCAAGAATCCTAAGAATAGACTGAAAGTCAGTTTTATGGGATTGAAGTCTCAAATATTGCCTATCAATAAAAAAGTTTATAAAATTTTTCTCGAAGATGCCGTTAAGACAATCGATGAGGTAACAGTCGTTGCCAAGAAAAGAATGGAAACTTCAGGTTTGGCTATTCCAGAACGAGAAGTATCTTTCGCTGCTCAAAGTATCGACGCAAAAGAATTTGAAGGACTTGGAGTTACTTCTATTGATGAAGCTCTTCAAGGTCGTATATCAGGTTTGGATATTGTTGCAAATTCCGGTAACTTGGGTTCCGGTACAAGTATGCGTTTGCGTGGTGCGTCTACAATCAGTACGGTTTGTAGTACAGAACCATTGATTGTGGTAAATGGAGATGTTTGGAATGTTGACCAGACAGATTTTGATGTGAATACTGCTAACGATGAAAAGTTTGCGCAGTTGTTGAATATTAACCCTGAGGACATTCAGAAGATTTCTGTCCTTAAGGATGCCGCAGCTACTGCAATCTGGGGATCACAAGGTGCAAACGGTGTGATTGAAATTACGACAAAACGTGGACACAGAGGAAAGCCGACGTTGTCATATTCTTGCCGTTTGACAGCTACATATCAGCCAGATGGTATAGAACTTTTGAATGGTGATCAGTATACCATGTTGTTGAAGGAAGCTTATTTTAATCCACAACAGAATGATAATGCTGCAAATATTCCGGAAATCAGTTATTTAGGTCCGACATCAGGATTCTCTGAGTGGCAGATGTTTAATAACAATACTGATTGGGTAGATGAGGTTAAGCAGGTGGGTTTACGTCAGAATCATTATATTTCTGTAACTGGTGGTGATGATAAAGCTGTTTTCCGTATCTCAGGCGGTTATGACCGTGAAACCGGTTCTATTATTGAACAGCAGTTGGATCGTTTTGCTTCACGTCTGGCATTAGACTATTATGTGAGTGACCGTATAAAGATTATCAGCGACTTCTCTTTTACATATACAGATAATCAGAGAAACTCAGATGATTTGTTGAATATTGCATATAAGAAAATGCCTAACTTGGCTGTTTTTACAGAGGATGCAAATGGAAATTCATTAGGTACTTATTATCAGATGTTACAGGCTGAATCTGATAATGTATTGAATGATCAGCGTGGATTGGTGAATCCGGTTGCCAGCGCAAAATATGCAGTTAATCGTTATAAAACATATGCAATTGATCCAAAGTTGGAGTTGCAATATGATTTGTTGGGAGTAGATGATACGAAATCTCGTTTGACATATAATGGTAAGGTCTTAATTAACATCTTTAATACATATACAGATACTTATTATCCTCGTGAATTGTCAACGGGTGAATGGAATGCGTCTGGAATCAGCAGTGCAAGTACTGCCAGCAGTAAGAGCTTGGCTTTTACCACTACTCATACATTGACTTATATTCCTCATTTTGATAATACAGATCATTCATTGATGGCATTGGGACGTTTCCAATTGGTATCTGGTTCATCAAGTAATCAGAGTACAAGTGTGTCACGTTTACCGCATGGAATAGAAGCTCCTAGTGCAGGTAATATCAATCCGGGAATGTCAAGTGGATTTGGTCAGTGGAGAAGTATGTATTATACATTCTCTGCACACTATGCTTATAAGTCTAAGTATATGTTTGATGTGTCTGCACGTATGGACGGTACGACAAAATTCGGTCCTAGCAAACGTTGGGGTATATTCCCGGCAGTGTCTGGACGTTGGAATGTTATTGATGAGCCATGGATGGAAGGTACCCGTAAATGGTTATCAATGTTGTCAATTCGTCCGGGATGGGGTATGGTAGGTAATCAGCCAACAGCAGACTATTTGTATGTAAATCAGTATTCTGTTGATAATGCTTATTTGGGTATGCAAGGTATGCGTCCTAATAATCTTAAATTGTCAACACTACGTTGGGAAACAAAATATACTTGGAACGTCGGTTTTGACCTAGGATTCTTTAATAATAAGTTGACTATGGATATTAACTTATATACTCAGACTACAAAAGATATGTTGATGGGTAACGTACGAATTCCGAGTCATTCAGGATTTACAAATCTGGCATATAAGAATGTTGGTGAGATGAATAATAAAGGTTGGGAATTTAATATTCTCGGCAATAAATTTATCCAGAAAGGAAAATTCTCAATGGATGTGAATGTTACTTTTGCAAATAACAGAAATGTGATAACAGAAATGGATCCGACAGTTCTTGAAACATTGAATATAGACTGGAATCCGTCAAATGCATCACTTTTGCAGCGTGTTCAGATTGATAATCCTTTCGGAGCAATTTACGGTTTCAGATATAAGGGTGTTTACAGCTATAGCTATGATACCTATAAAGAACTTTCACAAAGTACTGATCCATACGATCAGGAAAAATTCCAGCGTGAGTTTGTGCAGAATCATAAAACAGCCCCAATTGTATACAATGCAAACGGAGAAGTCGTAAAAGATCAGTATGGTGATCCGTTACAGATGATGTTCAATTTTAATGAAAGCAATGAGTATGGATTCAAGGCCGGTGATGCCATCTATGAGGATGTAAACCATGATGGAAATATTAATGAGCTTGATATTGTTTATTTAGGTAATTCTTTGCCAAAATTAACAGGAGGATTCGGCTTTAAGTTTAATTATGATCGTTGGTCATTGAATGCTCAGTTTAACTACCGTGTAGATTATGACATTGTAAATATGGCGCGTTTAAATATGGAAAGTATGTCATCTAACAATAATCAAAGCCAGGCTGTTAATTATCGTTGGCGTAAAGAGGGTGATGTAACTTCAATTCCACGTGCGATGATAGGTAATCAGGGCGTAGCCAATTATAATACATTAATTAGTGACCGTTTCGTAGAGGATGGTACATTCTTGCGTTTGAATTATCTGCAGTTGTCATATAGTTTCCCACAAAGTATGATTAAGAAAATCGGCGTGAAGGATTTACGCTTCTATGCAAGTGCGAATAATTTATTCTGTTTGACCAAATATTCAGGTGTAGACCCGGAATTGGGTTACGGTGGATATGGTGTGACAACAGACAATGCTCAGACACCACGTGCTAAGTCTTTCACGTTCGGAGTAACTATAGGATTTTAATTATCTAATAATATGAAGACAATGAAATATATCAAAAATAAGTTTCTGTTATTGGCCTTGTCAGGGCTAACAATGACGTCATGTGCTGATTTTTTGGATATTACCCCATTGACAATGGTTGTAGAAGATAACTATTGGAATGAAAAAAGTGACGTTGAGCAGATTGTAACAGGATGTTATACCCGTATGCAGGATAACGATTTTATGTATCGTTTGTTGGCCTGGGGAGAAATGCGTTCTGATAATGTGACAGTGGGTAATAATGTCTCTTCAACATCCTCAGAATATAATCTTCTTACGGAGAATTTGTTATCAACAAACGCTTATACGACATGGGCGCCATTTTATGATGTGATTAACCGTTGTAATCTGGTAATTGAAAAAGCTCCGGAAGTAGCTAAGATAGATCCAAGTTTTACACAAAGTGATGTAAACGCAATTATAGCTGAGGTTTCAGGCTTGCGTGCGTTATGCTATTTCTATTTAGTACGAACATTTAAGGATGTTCCATTTTACACGTATGCGATTCGTAGTGATGAGCAGATCACTCCTTTACCTGCGACAAGCGGTGACGAAATCTTACAGACTTTGGCTGCGGATCTGGAAGGTAAGGTAAATCAGGCAGTGAAAGTTTACTCTGTTGATACTTATAATTATGGACGAATCACTCAAGATGCCATTCATGCCATACTTGCTGATATTTATCTTTGGCTAGAGAATTATTCAAAGGTTGACCAACATTGTACGGCAATCATAGAAAGCAAAATGGAGCAATTTGAAGAAGCCGGATATATTGTTGATTATCCGTTGATTCCTGATGTAAGTTCAACCGGTACAACTAATGGTATGGCCTATAATGCTATTTTTGGTACAGGAGGGAGTGTTGAAAGTATTTTTGAATTGGATTTCAATGATGAAGATGTTGATAAGTCAAATAATTTAGTTCCCACTTTCTATTATAAGCATAAGGATGGTGAACTTGCAGGTTGGCTTTATCCAACGCAGAGTTTAACTTATGAGTTTTATATGCCAAGTGCGTTCTTGGCTGATGAAAATGGTAAGGTCCAGGATACGAGACTGTATGAGTCTGTAAAGCCAAATGCTTATGACGCTCCGATGTCTTCTACAATAGTCAAGTATGTCTATACAACAATGCCAAAGTTACCTGTTACAGATCCAGCTAGTTATGTTTCAGGAAGAACCTTTAAAAATGGAGCAAACTGGATTTTCTATAGAACAAGCGAGATCTTGTTGATGAAAGCAGAAGCTTTGGTAAATATGGTAACTTCACCGGATGGTTCTTTGACTGAAGAAGATCAGGCACGCTATCATGAGGCCTTCCAACTGGTAGAAGCTGTCAATTCCAGATCTTATTTGGCTAAAACAGCTTCTAAAGACTCGGAATTAGATGAGTCAGATTATCAGTTGAAAGAAAATCTTAATACTTTAATTTTGGAAGAGCGCAGACGCGAATTCCTGTTTGAAGGAAAACGGTGGTTTGATTTGGTAAGATGGTCAAGAAGAGCAGGAAATACTGAATTGTTAAAAGAAAAAGTCAGTGAGAAGTTTACTGAGAATGCAAGTTCAGCTACTGCAAAATTGACAAATATGAATGCGATATACTTTCCATACAATTACGATGAACTGAAAGTTAACCAGAATTTAAAGCAGAATCCGGCTTATTCGGATGAGAATTCTTCAATAGAAACGACTAAATAAATGAGTATGAAACGTATCAGACAATTTATATTTTCTATTTTAACTGCAGCCCTTATGCTAAGTGCAGGGGTCTTAAGCAGTTGTTCAGATGATATGCCTGCAGATAGTTATTATACGTTTACAGGAGAGATGATGAGTGACTATTTGAAGTCACGTCCTGATTTCAGTATGTTTACTCAGATTGTAGAACGAGCAAACAGAATGGATTTATTGTCAGTGAGAAACAGGTACACCATGTTTCCTCCGACTAATGCAGCTGTCCAGCAGTATTTAGATGAGAATCATTATTCTTCCGTAGAAGAGATTCCGGTTGAGTATTGTGATACAATTTTTTGTTCACATATGATGGACAAGATGTATTCTACATCTGATTTTCAGAGCTCTTCTTCATATACAAATATGTTGGAGATGCCTATGACACTAGTTACTGACAGTAAGATGGATGAAGACGGAATGGTTGTGACAGTAGTAAACGGAGTAGCGAATATTATTAACAAATTAAAAAATGACTCTGTTGAGAACGGTATTGTGCATCCGGTTGATCATATTATTTTACCGAATACTGTACATGGTGCAACACTGTTGGATCAAAATAAGAGCGCATTCCAGATTTATTATGCGGCATTTGAGAAGACGGGACTTTTGGATTCTTTAAAGGTTGATTATTTTGACCAGCATTATGAAGATATCAAGGACAATTACCCTGATCCATGGCCTAATCTGTTGGAGAGCGGTGACGCGGGAAATAAATATCTAGCAAAACGTCCCTCACATCTGAAATCAGGCTTTACGGTGTTTGTAGTTCCTGATGATGTGTTGATTCCTTTGTTGAGAAAAGTGGACTCATCACTTCCTTCAAAGACCGAAGGCCAGACTTTTACTGAGGATGAATTGGATAAATATCTGTCTGCATTGTATACAATCGCAAAACAGCGATATAATACAACAGCCAGGGATATGGGCGTTGATAACTCAAAATGGAAAGCGTATGCTGACATGACAGATGAAGATTTCAAAACTGCAACAAATCCTTTATATCTGTTGATGTGTTATCATATATTGGATAGATTCTTCCCAGGAGAAGATAAATTTATAAACAGATGGGGAGTGAACACCAATTACTGTAATCCGATGGAATGGATTAATACGTTATTGCCATTTACGACCTTGAAGATTGAGGCCGTTTATAATGATGCTGCGAGTCTTCATGCAGATAAAGGTACAATATTCTTGAATCATCGTTCATCTGAAAAACGGACTGATGATGAGGGTAATACTACTGAGACTGCACAAATTCGAGGTGTCCAGGTTCAAAAGCCTGGTGAAGGAGTCATCAATACAAGCCAGAATTGTGCGTTCTATTATATTGACAATATCATGGCCTATGACGATGAAATGACGTTGGATGTAATGAATGCCCGTATGAGGATTGACGCTGTCACATTATTCCCGGAATTAACGAACAATGATATTCGTTTGAATGGAACACCCAATTATACGGCAACTAACTGGGATCAGGATCCGTTATATCGTTATGGAGCGAATTATTATATTCCACAAGGGTATCTCAAGCATACCGAATTGAATGATGATGGTATTATATTGGTTATGCGTCCGCATAACTCACATTGGAATTTTGGTGGTGATGAAGTGAACCTCTTTGGTTCTAATTATAACTTTACTTTCCGTATTCCGACAGTTCCAAGAGGTACGTATGAAGTTCGTTTAGGTGCTTCATATGGGTGGGAAAATCGTGGCGTAGCCCAGATTTATTTTGATGGAAAACCGCAGGGTATTCCTATCGATATGCGTAATACTGCAACCGATGCTTCAATAGGCGGAGATTACAGTTATGATCCATTCTCAACAAATGCAGATGTAATTGCTGCTTTAGAGGATAATAACAAGGTAATGAAAAACAATGGTGCCTATCGTGCAGGACGGAGTATTTATAGTTTCCATGGTGGAGCGACTGCGATTAACAATCCACAACCTGTTTATAAGCCGGGTGAGGTTGATAACCACATAACTATTTCTAAGATTTTTAGACGCGTTATATGTACTATTTATCTAGAGCCCGATAAATATCATACACTTACATTTAGCTCTGTATATAGTGGGGCTGCAGAAAAGACTTGCTTTATGTTAGACTATATAGAGTTGGTTCCGCTTAGTGTATGTGGTGTCGGTGGAGTTGGTGAGGATGATTATTAATATTAACCATTTAATCAGAATTGAAATGAATATTAAGCAATTATATTTAGCGAAGCTTGGAGTAGCGGCATTTGCCGTTGCTCTAGGTTGTGCATCTTGTACAGATACATGGGATGACCATTATAAATCTGATGCAGGTGTGGCTTCAAATGAGACCTTGTGGGAAGTAATGCAGCAGGATCCGGAGTTGGCGCCTTTTAATAAAGTTCTGACAGCTTGTGGATATGACAAGATTTTAAATGCACAGCAGGTGTATACCGTATGGGCACCAAAAATATCAGATAGTCGTGCTGACGAGTTAATTAATCTGTATAATGCTGAAAAGTCAAAGAACGTAAAAGATGATGATAATTCTATGATTAATCAGTTTGTACGAAATCATATTGCATTATTTAATCATCAGTTATCGAGCGACAATGACACCATTAAAATGATGAATGGTAAATTTATGGTGGTGAATTCATCGAAGTTTAATAACAATGTTGATATTGTTCAGAATTATGGTGTTCCTGCACGAAACGGTTTCATGTATAAACTAACCGATGAAGAAGCTTTCTTCCCCAATATATGGGAAAGATTACAGGCTGACAGTATCGGTGACAATGGCTTGGACAGTATTGCAAAATATTTTGCATCTTATAACGAATACTATTTTGATGCGGACGCGAGTGTGCCGGGTGGAGTTGTTGACGGAGAAATAGTTTATTTGGATTCCGTAACCTATTTATATAACCCTTTGTTTATTTCAAAGGGCGAGATAAATGTCGAGGATAGTTCATATCTGTTCGTTGCTCCTACAAATAAAATCTGGCGTGAGCAGTTGGAGAAATATGGTCAGTATTTTGATTATAATACACGAAATGCAACTATGCTTCCAAAATACCGCGAATATCAGTATGAATATGTCAGAAGTGCTATTATTAACGATCTTTTCTTCAACATGAATAGTCCGTATAACCAGCATGCAAATGATTCTTTATGTTCTACTGCATATAGTGTCAAGGATACTTATCACGGTTATAATTATTTTGAGAAACCGTTTACGGGTAATGGCTTATTGGCGGGATTGGATGAACCATTTGAAGCAAGTAATGGTTACGTTTATAAGATGAAGGATTGGAGAATTGAACCTTCTTTCTCGTTTGTAAGGCCAATAGAAATTGAAGCCGAGAATACAATGCGTTTTTCAGTAGGAACATCGGAAGATAGTGAAGCGGCGAAGAAGACTAAGACTGCAACGGTTGTCAGAACCGGTAACACTTCGAAGTACGATGTTTCAAATGAGGCATATTTGATTGTTGATGATAATAATCAGATTGCTTCTCGCCGTCAGCCTTCTGTAACTTTTGATATACCTAATATTCTGTCAAATATACCATATGATATTAAAGTGGTTTTTGCAACAGGTAAAGCTCAGGATATAAATTCAAAAGATACACTTAACCGTAAAGTCACGGCTCAAATAGAAATGTATAATACTACCACATCAACAGATTTTGCAAAACCTTCTAATTTGACAACCAATATGATAGTAGACGGAACAAAAATGGATACGTTAACTGTCTCTAAACCGGAGGGATTTACTACGAAGGTTTGCGGTTATAATGATGAGGTTATTCGTGTAAGATTGATTTTAAAATCAGTAGCCACTACAAGTGAAATCAATAATAATAAGTTTGCGCGCAGACTTTTGATTGATAAGATAATTCTTGTTCCACGGCCTGTCTTGGAAACAGATGAAAATGAAAATTAATGTCGAATAAAAAGGTAGAATACAATGAAGAAATATAAATATTTTTGTCTGGCGTTCATGATGGCCACTTTTAGTGCAGGAGCGCAGGAAGTTGTGCCAGAGAATTTAGACAATGCACATAATAAAGCAGAAGAAAGCGATGTGAAGTTACGTTCTGTAAGCGGACGTGTAACCAGCACTATGACGCAGTCTCCTTTAGCAGGTGCTTTGGTTACTGTTAGCGGATATTCAAAGTACAGTACCTTATCAAATGAGGACGGTACATTTACGCTTAATGTACCGGTAAATGCTTCTGCTTTGATTATTACAGCTCCTGATCATAATATGATTAGAGTCGGATTGAATGGTTCCGGTTTATTGTCTGATATTGTTATGTATCCCTCTGTAGTAAGTAATAAGTATGAGAAGGATATAAACATCATGAACAATGCTTCAATCAGTAATTTTGAGTATAGTTCAGAATTAAATATTACATCAGAAATCGGTAATCAGTTAGGTGCTGCAGTGCGAACAATTTCTCGTGGTGGAACACCAGGTATCGGAAACTATATGAGTATTGACGGTATCAATTCTTTATATAGTAATGCACAGCCTCTTGTTGTTGTTGATGGAGTTATTTTAGATCAGCAATATGAGCGTACTATGATTCACGATGGCTTCTATAATGATATCTTAACATCATTAAATGTAAATGATATTGAGAAGGTAGAGGTTATGAAGAATGGTACAGCTATTTATGGAGCTAAAGGAGCTAATGGCGTAATTTTAATTCAGACAAAGCGTAACAAGAGTTTAGCAACAAAAATTGATGCGACAGTATCAGCCGGAATTACGTTATTGCCAAAATCATATTCATTATTAAGTGGTTCTCAGTTTAAGACGTATGCTTCTGAATTGCTTCAGACAACAGGAACTAATTCTACATACTTTAAGTTCCTGGATTCTAATTCGGAAACAAACTATTATTATAATAAGTATAATAATAATACCAACTGGAACGACTATCTTTATCGTGAGGCCTTTTCTCAGAACTATGGTATAAGTGTACAAGGAGGTGGTGAAGTTGCAAGTTATAACTTATCTTTAGGTTATAACAGTGCGCAAAGTACTTTGGAAGAAAACGATATGGATCGTTTGAATGTTAGATTTAACACTGATATTGAGTTAAGCAAGCATTTCTTTATACGTTTTGACGCGTCTTTTAGCAATACGACACGTAATCTTAAAGATCAGGGGGCACCTGAGAGTTATGATAACGGAACAGTCACTTCAATCAATTATTTGGGCTTGATTAAGAGTCCTATGTTAAGTCCTTATATGTTTGCAAATGGCCAGATTTCAAACATCCGTTATGATATAGAGGATGAAGATTATCTGGATGAAGCCTTGTCACATATTAGTGGAGTTAACTATAAGTTGGCTAATCCTTGTGCTATAAACGAGTATGGTACAGCAGAGAACAAGAACCGTTTTGAGAACAGTTTGGTTAATATAGCTGTAACACCTAAATGGGTTGTAAACGATAAACTGTCAATCAGTTCCTTGTTTAGCTATACGTTGACAAATACTAATGACAAGTATTATGTGCCAATGAGTGGTGTGCCGTCATATTATGTAGCATCAATCGGTGAATATATGGACAATGAAATTCGTTCTCTATATTCATCTCAAAATTCTATTACAAGTGATACCAAAGTAAACTGGGGTAATAGATATGGTGCTCATTTGATAGATTTGATGGGCGGTTTCCGTTATATGTATGATGGTTATGATGTCAATACACAGTTAGGTTATAATACCGGTAATGATAAATTGCCATTTATTGACCAGACTTCACAAAGAAGTTCATCCGGTGCGACTAATGACTGGGCTTCTTTAACATGGTATGCACAAGCTAAATATAACTACAAAGAGCGTTATTATTTGCAAGGTGATTTAGCCGTAGAAAGTTCTTCTCGTTTTGGAAAGGATGCTAAAGATGGTTTTAAGGCATGTGGTGTGCCCTGGGGAGTTTTCCCAAGTATTCAGGCCGGTTGGGTTTTGACAAATGAAGACTGGTTTGATGTGAAGGGCATAGACTATGTAAAGCTTGTTGCCGGTTATGGAATTAGCGGTAATGATGGTATTGAATTTGACGCTTCACGTTCATATTTTGAGAGTCTGTTATTCCTGGATCAATCTAACGGTTTAGTTTTGGGTAATATCGGAAATACAGAGATACAATGGGAGACGACGCGTCGTTTCAACGTTGGTTTAGATATGAACTTCTTGAAGAATCGTTTGAATGTTAAGTTCAATTACTTCAATAGTAAGACTGATAATCTGCTGACTCTGAAAGAACTTGATTTTATTACAGGTCTTGAAAACAATTGGACTAACGGTGGTGCTTTGAAGAACCAGGGATTTGATGTAAGCTTTAATGCACATTTACTTTCAAAGGGTGATTGGAACTGGGAATTAGGCGCAAGTGCAGCACACTATAAAAATGAATTGACAGAGCTTCCTTCTGTAGATGGCAAGAATTATGTCGATCATGAATATTATGGTGCTACAATACGTTCCCAGGTAGGTTTGCCGGTTGGTGTATTCTATGGTTACAAGACTGCAACAACAGCTTCAGGAACGAGTGTATATGCCACTTCTGCTGAGGCAAAGCAGGATGGTTTATATGTTATGGCTGAAAACGGTGTAGATAAGTTGTACTTTGGAGCCGGAGATGTAAAATTCCAAGATTTAGACGGAAACAAAGAAATTAATGAAAAAGATATGCAGGTAATAGGTGATCCTAATCCGGATATTTATGGTAATATTTTCACCTCTTTGAGTTACAAGCGTATTCGTTTGGATGTTAATTTCAATTATAGTTTAGGTAATGATGTATATAATTACGTCCGTTCTCAGTTGGAAAGTGGAAGCAAGTTCTTTAATCAGACAAGTGCTCTTAATGCGCGTTGGACTTATGAAGGTCAGAAGACAAATATCCCCAAAGTAACATGGGATGATCCGATGGGTAATGCGCGATTCAGTGATCGCTGGATTGAAGACGGTAGCTATCTTCGTCTTAAAACTATAACATTGAGTTATAATTTACCGATTAACAATACCTATATCCATGGATTGACATTCTGGGGACAGGCTAATAATGTATTTACATTGACAAAATATTTAGGTGCTGATCCGGAATTCTCATTGGGCAATAGTGTGCTTGAACAGGGTATCGACAGAGGATTGTTAGCAAACAGCCGAAACTTTGTTATTGGTATTAAAATAAACCTTTAATTTTGAACATTATGAAATTCAAGTCTTATATAGTTAAAACATTGTTGTTCGGAGCTTTCACAGGGGCATTATGCTCATGTGAGGATATGTTGACAATGGATTCTGATTATGTTATTTATGATGAAGACCATTTGAAGACTCCGGCCGATACAGCTAATTCATTAGTTGGCATTATAGCCCAACTTCAAACCGTAGCTGACCGTACAAATATTTTGGGTGAAGTGCGAGGTGATCTTGTTAACGTTAGCTCTTCAGCATATAAAGATTTGCAGGATATAGCTAATTTTGATTTAAATGCAATTTCTGAGAATAATAAATATAATAATCCACGGGATTACTATAACATTATAAACAATTGTAATTATTTCCTTGCTTACGCGGATACTACAGCAAGAGATAACCGAGGTAATTATATTTTTGAGAAAGAGTACGCACAGATTAAAACAATTCGTGCCTGGGTTTATCTTCAATTGGCATTGAATTATGGTAAAGTGCCTTTCTATACAGATCCAATTTTGAAGGAGTCGGATGTAGAAAAGGTAAATACACGTAAGGGAATCGCTGAAATATGCAGTTATTTTATAGAGGATTTGATCCCTTACCGTAACGTTGACTTCCCGTCTTTAAAATCTGTTGGAACTGTATATCTGGCAAATTGTTTCTTCCCGACAGAGGTTGTGTTGGGTGATTTGTATTTGTGGCGTGCCTCTGTGACGAAAAATCAGTCGGATTATTTGGAGGCTGCAAAATGTTATTATACATGGATTACTGCTGAGAAAGTTTTAGGTGACGGATCAAAGAAAAATATCTATCATATAGATAATAATTCTGCTACAATAATAGATATTCCATCGGCAGGAACATTTATTCCGTTAGCGGGTGGCTACAGTGGTTTGTTTTCATCATCAATAAGTACTTACTCTACAGCTGATTTGGTAACCGCAATTCCTATGGATTCAGCTTCTGCGTCCGGTAATTATAGTGAGATAAGAGGTCTGTATAATAATTCATCAACAACACAATATTCTTTAAGCCCTTCTCAGAGCTTATTTGATTTGAGTAGAAGCCAGATTTATAATCTGGTAGCTGCAGATGGTTCAATTTATGATTTACCGATATTTGATGAGTCATATCAGAACGGTGATTTACGACTTTTCGCAAATTGGTCAACTTCTTCAGTTTCAGATTATTCATTCCAGACAGTAAGTAAAGTGGATATGCGTCATGTATGGATTTATCGTAAGACAGATTTGTATTTGCGTTTAGCTGAAGCTATGAACAATGCCGGTTATCCACGTTTTGCATATGCAGTTTTGGCAACCGGTTTGAGTACAAAGGTTCTTCGTGACAGTGTCGCATCATATTGTAATACAACCGATAGTTTGATGCTCGAAAATATCTTTAATAAGGCTGATGTAATGGAAAACAATTTTGTTGCACGTAACGGAGCTGGCGGAACTTTGAGCAGTTATGATATTGGTATCCATTCTCGTGGATGTGGATATACAGAAAAGAATCCATATTATACTTATCCTGCGGATTCTACTTATTACAAAACTATATTGGCTGAGTTAAAGGCTGATCCGGCAAATGCAGATAAGGATCCCAAGTTGATTGAAAGAATGGCTCGAATTGAATGGAGAAACACGCCAGAGGCTTTGGAAAAAGAACAATTAGCGGTAGATAAGTTATTGTTGGACGAGATGGCTTTGGAAAGCTGTTTTGAAGGAAAGCGTTATTATGATTTAATGCGTTTTGGCTATCGTCATGATGCAACATGGTTGAGCGAACCTATCAAAGCTCGTGCAGCAGCAGCCGGTAAAACAATATCTACTGATTTGTCAAATAAAGATAATTGGTTTATTAGTTGGCAAGGAAAAATTGGTCCAAACGTGAACTAATTTAAATTTAAAAGGTTTAATTAGAGAAGGGCGTGCTTTTTAAGTACGCCCTTTTATATTGTATTATGGATCTTCCTTAATATACTGTATTATTCTTGTTTATCAGTATAGTTCTTATTATGTTAGTTTATGTGCGTATATTTTTCTATTCTGAAAAAAAATTGTATTTTTGCGGCAATTTATATAGAAAGATAAAGCGTAACATATTAAATATGACTAAGAAATTTGCGGAACGCACACAATTGAACCTTTCGCAGGTAAATAAAGAGGTTTTGAAACAATGGGATGATGCAGACATCTTCCATAAAAGTATGACAGAACGCGAAGGTTGCCCTTCATTCATTTTCTTTGAAGGTCCGCCTTCTGCAAACGGACATCCGGGTATTCATCATGTGCTGGCCCGTTCTATAAAGGATACTTTTTGTCGTTTTAAGACTATGAAGGGCTATGAGGTGAAGCGAAAAGCCGGGTGGGATACGCATGGATTGCCTGTAGAACTTGGTGTCGAAAAAGAATTGGGTATTACGAAAGAAGATATTGGAAAGTCAATATCAATTGAAGAATACAACCGCAAATGTCGTAAGAATGTAATGATGTATACCCAGGAATGGACAGATTTAAGTCATAAAATGGGATATTGGGTTGATATGGAGCACCCTTACATTACTTATGACAATAAGTATATAGAAACATTATGGTGGTTATTAAAGCAACTTTATAATAAAGGTTATCTTTATAAAGGTTATACTATTCAGCCATATTCACCGGCTGCAGGCACAGGATTAAGTTCTCATGAATTGAATCAGCCGGGGTGTTATCGTGATGTAAAGGATACAACCGTCACAGCACAGTTTAGAATGCTGGATCCCAAACCGGAAATGGCAGAATGGGGAACTCCGTATTTTCTAGCATGGACTACCACACCTTGGACTTTACCTTCTAATACAGCTCTCTGTGTTGGTCCGAAAATAGAGTATGTAGCTATTCGCACATATAATATGTATACAGGAAGTCCGATAACTGTCGTAATGGCAAAAGCCAGAATAGGTGCATATTTTAATCCTCAAGGAGAAAATATGGATCTTGCGACTTATAAGCATGGAGATAAAATAATTCCTTACCAGATTGTTGGAAATTATTCCGGAGCAGAATTGGTTGGCATGCGATATGAACAACTTATGCCATGGGTTAATCCTGGTGAAAATGCATTTCGTGTTATCCCCGGAGATTATGTTACTACTGAAGATGGTACTGGTATAGTACATATAGCTCCGACTTTCGGTGCAGATGACGCTCAGGTTGCCAAGGCTGCAGGCATTCCTCCTTTACAGTTGGTTAATAAGAAAGGTGAACTCCGTCCAATGGTTGATCTTACTGGTAAATTTTATCAGATTGAAGATCTTGACGAAGCATTCCTTTCAGAAAAGGTCAATGTAGAACTGTATCGTGAGTGGGCGGGTAAATTCGTTAAGAATGCTTATGATCCTCAGAAAACAGATAAAGATGAAACGCTTGATATCGAAATCTGTATGAATATGAAACAGAGCAATCAGGCGTTTAAGATAGAAAAGCATATTCATAATTATCCGCATTGTTGGCGAACCGATAAGCCTATCTTGTATTATCCTTTGGATAGCTGGTTTATTAAGAGTACGGCAGCCAAAGAACGCATGATAGAACTAAATAAAACAATTAATTGGAAACCGGCCTCAACAGGAACTGGACGTTTTGGAAAATGGTTGGAAAATCTGAATGATTGGAACTTAAGTCGTAGTCGTTATTGGGGTACTCCATTACCTATATGGCGCTCTGAAACAGGAGAGGAAATTTGTATAGGTTCATTAGAGGAACTTAATGAAGAAATAGAAAAGTCTGTAAAAGCCGGAGTAATGTCTCATAATCCATTGACGGAAAAAGGGTTTATTCCTGGAGATTACAGTCAGGAAAATTATGATAAGATAGATCTTCATCGTCCGTTTGTTGATGATATACTACTTGTTAGTGAGAGTGGTAAACCAATGAAACGTGAGACTGATTTAATTGATGTTTGGTTTGATTCTGGTGCTATGCCATATGCTCAGATTCATTATCCTTTTGAACATAAGGCCGAATTTGATGGCCGTCAGGTTTTTCCTGCTGATTTTATAGCAGAAGGGGTTGACCAGACTCGTGGATGGTTCTTTACTTTGCATGCAATAGCAACGATGGTATTTGATAGCGTTGCATATAAAGCTGTTATCTCAAACGGTTTGGTGCTTGACAAGAATGGAAATAAAATGTCAAAGCGTCTTGGAAATGCTGTTGATCCATTTGGTGCAATTGAGAAATATGGTTCAGATGCTGTACGCTGGTATATGATAACCAATTCATCTCCATGGGATAATCTTAAGTTTGATGAAGCCGGTGTTCAGGAAGTAAGCCGTACGTTCTTTGGTAAACTTTTCCAGACTTATTCATTCCTGACAATGTATGCTAATGTCGATCATTGGACTTTTGCGGAAGCAGAGGTGCCGATGACAGAGCGTCCGGAGATTGACCGTTGGATTTTATCAGAATTAAACTCTTTGGTAAAGAATGTAGACACCTGTTATTCTGAGTATGAACCGACAAAAGCGGGACGTTTGATCGAAAGTTTTGTAATAGACAATGTCAGCAATTGGTTCGTACGTCTGAGTCGTAAGCGTTTCTGGGGTAATGCGATGAGTACAGATAAGTTATCTGCTTATCAGACATTGTATACATGTCTTGAAACGGTAGCTAAGTTAATGGCACCAATAGCTCCATATTATGCTGATCGATTGTATTCGGATTTAACACAAGCTACAGGACGTGATAAATCTTTAAGCATTCATCTGGCTGCTTTCCCCGTGTGTGATGAGAGCAAGATTGATAAAGCTTTGGAATACAGAATGGAATTGGCACAACAGATTACGTCTATGGTCCTTTCATTGCGTAAGAAAGAAAAGATCATTGTACGACAACCTTTGCAGTGTATTTCAATTCCAGCAGTAAATGAACGTCAACAACAGAGTATTGAAGCTGTTAAACAGTTGATACTTGATGAGGTAAACGTTAAGGAACTTAAATTCATGGAAGGAAATGGTATGCTTGTAAAGAAAGTAAAATGCAATTTCCGTACTATGGGTAAGAAGTTTGGTAAATTAATGAAGATTGTTGCTGCTTCAGTGGATTCATTAAGTCAAGAGCAAATCGCTGAATTGGAGAAAAACGGTCAAATCTCTCTTCAACTTTCTAGTGGCGATACTGTGCAGATTGAGGCTGTAGATGTGGAAATCTTTAGTGAAGATATTCCAGGTTGGACTGTTGCTAATGAAGGAAATTTAACGGTGGCTCTTGATATCGTAGTTACAGATGAATTGCGCACAGAGGGGGTTGCACGTGAGATCGTAAAACGTATTCAAAATTTAAGAAAAGAAAGCGGTTTTGAAATAACAGATCGTATTGCGATTCATTTGACTCATAGTGAGTATACAGACAGAGCAGTAAATGATTATAAAGATTATATTTGTGGACAGGTTCTAGCCAATACTATTGATTTGTCTGAACATCTGCAAAATCCGACTATACTTGATTTTGATGAGTACACTGTACAGGTTGAGATCGAGAAAGTCTGAGAACTGTTAAACCTTTAAAAATACCAAAACTATGGCAGAAAAAACACGTTACAGTGACGAGGAACTAGCTGAATTTAAAGAGTTGATTCTTGAGAAGTTAGCATTAGCCAAGAGAGACTATGAATCAATGATGGCGTCATTGATGAACCGTGATAATAACGGAGTAGATGATACGTCTCCAACATATAAGGCTCTGGAGGAAGGAGCTAATACTCAGTCAAAAGAAGAATTAGCAATGTTGGCAGCACGTCAGCAAAAGTTTATTCAGGGACTGGAGGCTGCGTTGGTGCGTATAGAGAACAAGACTTACGGAATATGCCGTGAAACGGGTAAACTTATTCCCAAAGAACGTTTGCGTTTGGTGCCACACGCTACATTGAGTATCGAGGCTAAAAAAATGAAAAAGTAGTAGAACGTAAAAGGTAAAAGGTGGAAAGGAAACGATTTGTTGTAAAGAATGGACCGCTGGCTGCAGCGATTATCATATTGGTACTCGTTATTGACCAGATTATTAAAATAGCAGTAAAGACTAATATGTATATGCATGAAAGTATACATGTGACAGATTGGTTCTATATTTATTTTACAGAAAATCCAGGGATGGCTTTTGGATGGGAATTCTTTGATAAATTGTTTCTTACATCTTTTAGAATCATTGCCGTGGCAGCCATTGCGTATTATCTTGTGAGGATAATACGCCGTGGTGCGCCAACGGGTTATATAGTGTGCCTTTCATTAATTTTGGCAGGAGCTGCAGGAAATATTGTTGATTGTGTCTTTTATGGATTGATATTTAATAATCCTCCGGTTCCCTTTGTTGCTCATTTTGTTCCTTTTGGGACAGGATATGAGAAGGTTTTCTTTGGTCGGGTCGTAGATATGTTCTATTTTCCAATAATAGATACTTATTGGCCTGATTGGATACCCTTTGTAGGGGGTGAACGTTTTGTATTTTTTAGTCCAATATTTAATTTTGCTGATGCTGCAATTAGTTGTGGTATTATAGCTTTGTTGATTTTCTATCATAAGCGTTTTACAAATTAGTGTGTGGGTATGGACAAACGTTTGTTTCCTGATTTGTGCCGTTTATATCTAATTCTTTTTCTTACAGGATTAATATTCTTGATAACTTCTTGTAAACCAGGAATACCATCAGATATACTAACTCCTGAAGAATTGGAAGAAGTCCTTTATGATTATCATTTGGCTCAAGGCTTGGCAGAAAGTTCTAGTGATAGTGTATCATATCGTCGATATGTCTATGTTCAGGAGGTTTTTCGTAAACATGGAATTACGGAAGCTGAATTTGATTCAACCATGGTTTGGTATTCTGCACATGCAAATTATCTGAATGACATATATAAGAATCTGTCTTTACGTTACGAAACAGAACTTAAGGCTATGGGGGCAACAGAAGGAGTCAGTGATAATTTGAATAATTTGTCTGCGGTTGGAGATACAGCTAACATTTGGACGGAACAATCGTTTATTGTCATGCAACCCAATTGGCTTGATGGTAAATTCAAGTTTGTGATTGAAGCGGATTCAAACATTCATAGAGGAGATGCTTTTCTGTGGCGGTATAATGCGCGTTTAGTCGGAGATAGAAATACAGGAAATGAAGCTTATGCTGCATTATATATTCATTTTGATAATGATTCTGTTGCAGCAGTGACACGCCGTATTTATAATAAATCACGCATGGAATTGCGTATCGAAACGGATACGATGTTGACTGTGCGTTCAATTAGTGGTTTTATTTATTATAAACGTAAGGAAAATAATGATAAATTTGAACTTATGATGCTTGATGATATGATGTTGGTACGTTTCCACCGTCATATGAGCCCGGTTGTGACTACAGATACGGTAAAAGCTGATACTTTAAAAGTTACACGTGATACATTGAAATCAAAAAATGTGTCTGTACCAGAACATCGTATGTCTCCGACAGAGTTCCGAGATAGCCGTCCCGTCGAACGTTCAATTAATGTAGTGAAAGAAAAACCTTTTTCAACAAGAGATGTAAGACGTAGAAGATCTACACGTTAGCCAATTATTTATTCACAAGAATGAAACGGTACGCATGTAATTTATTGCTTGTTTCCTCATCTGTTGCTTTAAAAGAACAGGTTGTTGAGATAGGTTCTGATGGATTGTGTTCTGTATATTATGCATTGGATGGTGAACAGCCTTCAACAGAATGGTTAGGAGGTATCTTTGTATTACTTCCGAGAGATATTCACCCTGAAAATGAGGAGTGTTTGCGTACCGTCTGGTCGCGTGTTGTTAGTAATGATGTTTTTATATGGCGTGTTTGGCGTATATCAGGAGTCAATTTAATGAATCTAGATATTGATGTGCCTTGTTATTGGCATTTTTTGAGCTGAACATTTATTAGCTTCTAAAAGAACGACGACGAAATTCCGCACATACAATAGATGTAGCAACAGCTACATTTAAACTTTCCACGCATGATCTTCCTTGGGGATAGTTGGGAATATAAAGTCTTTTATTAACATAATTTTCTATTGCAGGACTTATTCCATTACCTTCATTTCCCATTATTATTAGGCCATTTGTAGATAATTCTTGCTCATAGATGTTATTTCCGTTTAAGAACGTGCCATATATATTAGTGTCAGGTTCAAGCGATGAAAGTAATTCCATTAGTGGTAAATAATGAATTTTAACTCGTGCAAGGGCGCCCATTGTAGCTTGTACTGTTTTGGGATTAAAAACATCAGCTGTGTCAGGAGAACAAAAGATATGACATATTCCAAACCAGTCAGCAATACGTATAATGGTTCCCAGGTTGCCAGGATCTTGTATATTGTCTAATGCAATGCACAATTGATCACTTATCAGTTTTTTAGGGGAAATGCTATCTTCTGGTATTTCAAATAAAGCCAATATATCTTGTGGAGCTTTTAATAAGCTGGCTTTGCAGAGTTCATCTTCATTTACTTCGTTAATTTCTGTATGCTTTGTTCTTAATTCTTTTATTAATACAGGGTGTTTTTCAATCCATTCTTTTTTAGCTGCGATGTATGCGCATCTAAAAGAAGGTAAAAGTTCTTCTACCAGTTTATGTCCTTCTGCAACAAATAATTTCTCAATTTTTCTGTATTTTTTGCTTTCTAAGGCGTGTATAAGCTTTATTTTGTTTTTGCTGATCATGTGTTTATTATCTTCAATTAAATACAAAGCTACAAAGTTATTTCTTTTAATAATCTAAAAATCCAAAAAATCATGTATTTTTGTGTGGAATTTGCTTTGTATGAGAAAAATTATTATTCTTTTTACCATATGTCTTTTGGTCGTTTTATTTTCGGCCTGCTCGGCGTCGCGTTTTATTCCAGAAGGTGAATATATGCTCGAGAGCGTCAAAATAGAATCTTCTGACAAAAAGTTAGATGTAAGTCAGTTGAATGGTTATATTCGTCAACATCCAAATTCCAAATGGTTTAGTTTGCTTAAAGTACCAATGGCACCTTATGTTATTTCAGGACGAGATACAACAAAACGTATAAATCGTTTCCTTCAACGTATAGGTGAGGCTCCGGTTATTTTTGATACTTTGCAGGCTAATCGTTCAGAAGAGAATATGTTGGCTGCAGTTAATAATTTAGGATATTTAGATGCAACTATAACTCAGAAACGTTCTTTAGGTAAGAAAAAGAAGGTAAGGGTTGTTTATCAGATTACACCAGGGGTACGGTATCGTGTCCGTAATATTCATTACCAGATAGATGATAGTATTATAAATCAAATGTTATCGTCCAGAGTAAATTCAACGCTTTATTCAGGAATGCCTTTTGATTTAAATGTACTTGATGCTGAACGTGGACGTATTAGTTCTTATTTACAGGATAGGGGGTATTATAAATTTAATAAGGAATATATTCGTTTTGAGGCTGATACATGTGTAGGAAATCATAAGGTGGATTTGACAGTTTTTATTCCTCTTTTTCGTGCGTCAACTCATGATTCTTTAGAGTTACATCGTAGATATAAAATTAAGAAAGTTGTTTTTGTAAATAATGTAGGGCATATTGAAAGTTTTCGTGATATAGCAAATTTACATTCTACTCAATATAAAGATTTTCCAATATATTATAGGAACCGTTTGGCTTTTCGTCCTTCTGTTTTTGTTGATAATAATATGATTAATTCTGGAGAATATTATTGTGAACGGGATGTGCAGCGGACATATTCTAATTTTGGACAGTTAGGGGCTGTGATGTATTCCAATATACGTATGCATGAAGTAGATACTTTGCAAAATGAACTTGAGTGTTATGTGAATGTGAATGAAAATAAACCTCGTTCCTTTGGAGCTGAATTAGAAGGGACAAATTCAGCCGGAGATCTCGGTGCCGCTTTAATGTTATCATATCAGAATCGGAATTTATTTAAGGGTTCCGAGTTGTTTTCTCTTAAACTACGAGGAGCTTTCGAGGCGATAACAGGTCTTGAGGGTTATATAGATCAGAATTATATGGAAGTAAGTGTTGAAGCTGGTCTTACGTTTCCTAATTTTAAATTATTTGGATTGGATAGTCGAAAATATTTAATGATGCATCCAACATCAGAAGTGAGTTTAATGTACGACTCCCAAAATCGTCCTGAATTTCATCGTCGTGTGTTGACATCTGCTTTGCGTTATCGTTGGCGTAGTGTAAACGAACTGTTCAGACATCGTGTGGATCTAATAGATCTCAATTATGTATTTATGCCATGGATTTCAGAGACATTTAAACGGGATTATCTTAATGATGCAGATAATCGTAATGCAATTTTGCGTTACAATTATGAGAATCTTTTCATTATGAAATTAGGATATAGTTTTACATACAATTCTCAAGGTTCAATGATTTCTGGAGCTGATTATGGTAGTAATGCGTTGGGTATTCGTTTTAATATAGAGTCAGCTGGTAATTTACTTTACGGTTTTTCTAATTTATTACGAGCCAGTCGCAATTCAGAGGGGCAGTATACTTTGTTTAATATAGCTTATGCTCAGTATGTAAAAGGAGACTTTGATATTAGTAAAAGTTTTCGTTTTGATGATCGAAACTCCTTAGCGTTACATATGGGGTTGGGAATAGCTTATCCTTACGGAAATTCTTCTATATTACCATACGAAAAACGTTATTTTAGTGGAGGTGCAAATAGTGTAAGAGGTTGGTCTGTGCGAGAATTAGGACCAGGCTCTTTTACGGGTGGCGATGGCCGTATTGATTTTATTAATCAGACCGGTGATATAAAATTAGATTTAAATGCGGAATATCGAACATTGCTTTTTTGGAAACTTCATGGTGCTGTTTTTGTTGATGCTGGTAATATTTGGACGATACGAAATTATGTGGAACAACCTGGTGGGCAATTTCGTTTTAATACATTCTGGCGACAAATAGCTGTATCGTATGGATTGGGATTAAGGCTAAATTTTGACTTTTTTATACTCCGTCTGGATGGTGGTATGAAAGCTGTTAATCCGGCATATACAGATAACTATCATCATTATCCAATAATACATCCTGATTTTAAACGCGATTTTACTTTGCATTTTGCTGTTGGATTGCCTTTCTAAACTATATTTTTTCTGTTGTCTTTATTATTATAAACGTGTTTATATGTTTATTGTTTGTCTTTTTATTACTTTTTTACTATTTTTGCGATAAAGATAAAATTATATGCTTAAGTTTATATGTCTGGGGAGCGGGAGTAGCGGCAATAGTTATTTTCTCTTCTCAGAAAATTTTGGAATCCTAATTGATGCGGGGATTGGAATACGATTGCTAAAAAAACATTTTCGCGCAATAGGGATGACATTTGATAGAATCAATGCCATATTGGTTACTCATGACCATGCTGATCATATAAAAGCTGTTGGTGCATTGGCTAATGATTATAAGTTGCCTGTTTATGCAACAAAAGAAGTCCATGAAGGTATAAATAGAAATTATAGTGTGACAACTAAACTTCATGCAGACTTGGTCCGCTATATAGAGAAAGAAAAGGATTTTGTGTTGGGGGATTTTACGATTAGGGCTTTCAATGTTCCTCATGACAGTTCTGATAATGTCGGGTATAGTATCCAGTATGGTGATGTGAATTTTTGTCTATTGACAGATGTAGGACATATCAGTGAGAATATTCCGGCTTATATATCAGCAGCGAATTATTTGGTACTTGAATCCAATCATGATGATAATATGTTAATGATGGGGCCATATCCAGCGCATCTTAAAGGTCGTATACGGGGCGATTACGGGCATTTAAGTAATAAAGCTGCAGCTTGTGCGTTGGCAGATAATATGACTGAAAGATTACGTCATATATGGTTGTGCCATTTGAGTGAAGAAAATAATCATCCGGAATTAGCGCGGAAAACAATTACATCACATTTACGAAGTTTTGGTATATTGGTCGGAAAGGATGTTCATCTAGATATTTTAAGGCGGCGTATTCCTTCTGAATTTTTTGAATTAAAATAAAAAAACAGGCTTAAGGTTTGGTTTATTAGATAAAAATGCCTACCTTTGCACTCGCAAAACAGAAACTATGCGTCCTTAGCTCAGTTGGTAGAGCAATTGACTCTTAATCAATGGGTCCAGGGTTCGAATCCCTGAGGGCGTACTTCAGATTTGATAATGTTTGCGTCCTTAGCTCAGTTGGTAGAGCAATTGACTCTTAATCAATGGGTCCAGGGT
>CAJMNM010000018.1 GCA_905214795.1 uncultured bacterium | reverse complement strand
GTGCAAGTCCCCAATGAGCCCTAATAGCGGGAATCATACAGCCAATAGCAAGGGTGTCCACAGAGAGGTGGAATCTGAAAGAAGCTGGCGGCAAACATCTGGTCTGACGAACAGAAACTTCATATAAGGCATATAACCGTGGGTAAGGTTGCTACACAAACTAAAGCCCTATAGCTATTCGGACGGTTGGTGTAAATGGAGCAGACATAAGGTGGAAAGTTAATACCCTTATCCGAGGAGGTCTCACGGACGCATGAGAATAGTGAAAAAACGAAATTAGCGGAGTAAAGCTTGCCGTGAGAAGTCAGCAGAGGTCGTTGTACCCAAGTCATGTATGCCTATAGGGAAGGACCGAACTTTATTTAAACGACAGAACTGAAAACTACCGTTTGTTGGAATGAATGCATAAAACCAAAACAGAAGTATTGGGCTGCCTTTTAAATTTAATACTTTTACTGCTATGTTCTTATTTTTTCAATAGATTATAATTTATTCTTATATCGGACTCACGTTATTTAAGTATGGAAACCATGCGGTATATCAACCATTTAAAGTTCACAAAAAAAGTCCTTCACTCCTTCACATTTTATTGTAGAACGCTTATATTCAGTAGATTGTGTGTGAAGGGTTGTCCTTCACATCCTTCACCGATATATTTGTGAGATGTAAATCGGCTTTTTTGAGACCATAACGTAGAATTTCTGTCAGAAAATCAGATTTTTTCATCCTGAAATCCATGATTTTCCATCCGTTTTTTCCAATCATTCCCGCAACCGTGCAGAAAAATATTCCGGTACGGTAACGGGCATCACCGTAACAGTGCGGAAAAAGATTCACAAAGTGCAGGATTGAATCCGTAACCGTACGGAAAAAAATCCGTAACCGTATGCGTTTCGGATAATTTTATTCGGTGTGAAGGACCGGTGAAGGAGATGTGAAGGATGCCCCTTCACACTTAACAGTTTGTAAGTCTGCTGTTTGAATGGTATTGTGAAGGAGTAAGGGCAAAAAGTGAAAAAATACCTTTATAGGGAAAACGCGTGGGCGCGCGCGTGTGCGATATTTCCTTTCTTCAACTCTGCGCGCATTGTCGGAAAGTGGGAAAACGGTACCGAAAGCCGCAAAATCTGACCGGATATGTTTGGAATCAACCCTAAGTAACCGAAAGTTACTACGGCAGGTTCAACCACATTGTATATTTGTGTGACTAGAATACAAGATAAATGTAATCTGTTCAGAGTTTTAATATTTGTTATTGGTTAGTACAGATACAGACCGTAAAACTTAAAATAAAGTAGGGTAGTTTTTATATGGGTCAATATTGTCGTATTCAGGTTCTTTTTCGGGTTCTTGTTGTGCCTGTTCCTCAAAAAGCAGCCTCATTTGTTGTGCGATATTAGGATTAAGGCTATACCATCCTCTCTGTGTACCAAATGTAAATGGAGAATTGGGTTTAGTGGCCTGAGACCATAAAAAGAATCTAACGTTTTGGTAGACTTTTTCAAACGTGAGATTGGAAGAAAACAAACCTGCATGACGATTATAAACCTGACGCGCAATGATGCTTACCGGCAGGCCTTTATTTCCTTTCTTTTGAAGGATTTCATAAATATCGTTATAAAAAGGGTTCTTCACAAAGCAAAGATAGATATATTTGTTGAGACTTTCAATAAAATCAGTATCTTTGCTTGCGTGATATTTAAATGAAATAATCTATGAAAAAATTTATTGTGTGTTCGTGTACGGTTTTGTCTATATTGTTTGCTGCGTGCGATAAAAAAGGAAATACTTATGAGTTTGCCCAAATTCTTTATCCTGACTATAGAGGGGGATTGGTTTATGCAGATCAGACTCAGGATACTTTAAAGTTTGCAACGACTTACGATTGGAGTCTTTCTTATACAGAAGACTGGTTAAGTATCAGTCCGGATTCCATGTCAGGAACAGTACCCGATGGGTATTATATGATTAATAAGGTAAAAGTACATTTTAATGTAAACAATACAGATACCGTACGTGTAGCTGTGGTGAATTTTAACGCGGATGGTAAAACATTATCTTCTTTTTACCAGCAGGTTCATTATCTGGATATTCAGCATCCGGTGCGTAAGAACTATCAATTTTTGCTGACCGATAGTGCTACTCAACTCAAAGATAGTATTGTATTCCGTACTTATGGCAGCTGGACGTTGACATTTGATGAAGCACAACCGGAATGGATTAGTTGGAAAGAGGGGACATCACTTTCAGGTAATCCGGGAAAGCATATCTTATTTTATAATCTGACCAATAATACCGGAGAAAATGATCGTGAAGCAGTGTTGAGTTTGCAAAGCAATGGTGTTACTACAAAGATTAAAGTCAAGCAGGAGGCACAGGAAAAATAGCTTTTAATGTAGCTGGTTTAAGAATAAGAAATAATTATTTGATAAGAACCTTATAAGAATTTGATTTTCTTATAAGGTTTTTTATTGAGTGTATGATATACAAATATTTTTTTTCTATATATTTGCATGTTGAAACATTTTTAGCTATTTTATTTATAAATTATCAACCCAATTAACCATGAAATCACAAAAAACAAAGACTAAATGTAGCCTTGCCTTTTTGGGGTTAAGTTTGGCTGTTTCTGCAACCGCAATGACAGCTGTACCCGATTCAGTGTATCTGTTCTCTTACAATGTGCATGCTAATAATGGATTGAATATGGCATGGAGTGCAGATCAGAAATGCTGGTCACCAATAGGACCTAATCATGCGTTTGTTAAAAGCGACTATGGAGCCTGGGGGGCCGGTAAGAAAATGTATAATCCTTATTTGGTAAAGACACCTGACGGTATGTGGCGTTGTGTCTTTCAGGTAAACGATTTTTCAAATCAGTTTGCGGTGGCTGAAAGTAAGGATTTGGTGTTATGGCAACCGCAGGATTATCCGTATATGGAGGGAGTCAGCAGCTGTTTGGAACCAGTTATGTCTTATGATGAGGCCAGGAAAATATATCGGGTTTTCTTCAAAACTAAGGAAGGCGATTGTTATTGTACAGAATCAAAGGACTTTTTTAAATTTGGTAAACCGGTTAAGGTGTCATCAGATGTTTATAATAATACTGTAAAGGTCGCGATGATTGATGGCCGCGAGGTAAAAGGTCAGCAATTTAAGGTTGCTTACAGTGAAGTGAACAATCTGATAAAGGCAGTGGAGTCTGTCAGATATTGGGAAGCTCTCAATGGTGAACTGGCTCGTGATAATGAAACCCGTTTCAGAGGTTTGAAGCCATTAGAGGCTCAGATAAAGGTAGATGTTAGCGACTCAAAAAAAATTAGCGATAAGTTGATTGGTATCTTTTTTGAGGATATTAATTATGCTGCTGATGGTGGCTTGTATGCAGAGTTGGTACAGAATCGTGATTTTGAATATTCTCAGGCTGATGTTAAGGGGGGAAATAAATCCTGGACAGCCCAGTATGCATGGAATTTAGAAGGAAACGGAGGTACATGGCAGATTGCTGTGGACAATCCTATTCATCAGAATAACGCTCATTATGCTTTGCTGGATGTGCAGAAACCTGGCGAATTGACCTTAGTAAACAGTGGGTATGATGGTATTGTTGTCCGTAAGGGTGAAAAATATGATTTTTCAATGTTTATCCGTCAGATAGAAGGTAAGTCTGGTAAATTTGATGTCTTGTTGGAACAGGATGGAAAAGTTATAGCAAAGACAACAGTTGCTGCTGCTAAAAAGGATTGGAAAAAGGTAAAGGCTGTCTTGAAGGCTGATTCGGATGCTGACCATGCAGTTATTAAAATTGTTCCGAAATCCTCTGGAAAGGTTGCTATGGATATGATTTCATTATTTCCTCAAAAAACGTTTAAGGGACGTGAGAATGGTTTGCGTGCAGACTTGGCCCAGTTGCTTGCTGATTTGAAGCCGAAGTTTATGCGTTTTCCGGGTGGTTGTGTAGCTCATGGCGATGGTTTGCACAACATTTACAATTGGAAAGAAACCATTGGTTCTCTTGAAAGCCGTAAACCGCAGCGTAACTTATGGGGATATCATCAGACCAAAGGATTGGGTTATTATGAATATTTTCAGTTCTGTGAGGATATAGGATGTGAACCACTTCCGGTGTTGGCTGCAGGAGTAAGTTGTCAGAATTCCAGTGATTGTGGTGCCGGTCAGCAGGGTGGTATTCCTATGGAACAAATGCCTCAGTACATTCAGGATGTTCTTGATCTGATAGAGTGGGCCAATGGTGATGCCAAAACAACAAAATGGGGTAAATTGCGTGCCGAGCAAGGTCATCCTAAACCATTTAATCTTAAATATATTGGTATAGGAAATGAGGACCTTATCTCAAAAACTTTTGCGGAACGTTATCTGATGATTATTAAGGCAGTGAAGGAGAAATATCCGGATATTATTGTTTGTGGAACCTCAGGTCCATGGTGTGACGGCAGTGATTATGAGGCCGGATGGCGTTTGGCGAAGGATAATCATATTGACATGATAGATGAGCATTATTATCAGACACCGGGATGGTTTATTTATCATCAGAATTATTATGATCAATATGATCGTAACGGTTCAAAGGTTTATCTGGGCGAGTATGCAGCTCATGCACCGGGACGTCCTAACAATATTGAGACAGCTTTATGTGAGGCCATGCATATTTGTAATATGGAACGTAATGGCGATGTTGTGTCTATGAGTTCTTATGCACCATTGTTGGCTAAGGAAGGACATACTCAGTGGACTCCGGATATGATTTATTTTAATAATAAGGAGGTGAAACCGACAGTCGGATATTTTGTTCAGAAGTTGTGTGGCAATTACAGTGGAGATGAGTATATGACAAGTACATTGTCTGTAAACGAAGGACGTAAAGGGGTTCGTGAAAGATTGGCAGTCAGTACAGTGCGCGATTCTAAAAATGGAAAAGTTTATGTCAAGCTTGTTAATTTGTTAAATCATCCGGTTAAGGGACATTTGAAATTTGATAATGCAGAAAAGTTATTCGGAAACAATACTTCGTTAAATGCCAAGCTTCATTTATTGACTGGAAATTATGATGACCGTGAAGCCCGTCCTCAGACCAAGGATATCGTTGTGACGCCTGATTTTGAATATGAATTGCCTGCTTATTCTTTCAGTCTGATTGAACTGTAAACAATATTATATGTGATGAGAAAAACCTTGCAGACATATTTTTCTGCAAGGTTTTTTATTTGTTGAATAAGGGAATCTTAACTTTCAAACGTATATAAACAAGTGAGATTATAAATAATATAATTTTGTGAATATGAGAATAATATTTAATATGCGGCTATTATGCATGGTTTTATGCTTGTTTGTTTTGACAGACAATGTAGCGGGAACAGATATTATTGAAGTAAAAAGTCCGGATGGTAGACTAAAAACGGCTTTTTTAAAGAACGGAAAAAATGAGAATTTATCTTATATCGTTTATTATGACAAAGATTTAATTCTGGATACTTCCTTTATGGGAATGATTAAAAACGGGGTAGATTTAGGGAAGAATGTGACTTTTGGGGATAACATAGTCAGGAAAACGAAGCGTGATAAATTTGATATGTTTGGTAATCATCCTGAAGTCTGTTTAGAATATACAGAGGCTCTTATCCCGGTTTCTAATGGTACTGAAACGTATGATTTGAAAGTACGTGTCTATAATAAAGGTGTAGCTGTAAAGAGTGTGTTGCGTAATAAAGAGCAATGCACTATAAATGGTGAGAGTCTGGAGTGGAATTTGCCTGATGGAGCAGAAGTCTGGTTCCAGAATGATTGTCACAGTTATGAAGGTCTGTTTACTCATGCCAGGTTAGATACATTACAGTCTGATAAGGTATTAGCCTTGCCGGTTAGTGCAAAACTTCTGAATGGGAAATATTTGTTGTTGACAGAAGCGAATGTCGTTAATTATTCTGATCTGGCTTTGAAAACATCTTCAAATCATACGTTGAAAGCTTATTTTCATGCAGATTCCAAGGGATGGAAAACTGACGGGATGGTAGAACAGCCATGGCGGGTTGTGATGGTTGCTGATGATTTGAATGACTTGGTTAATAATGATATGATTTATTCGTTGGCCTCACCGTCTAAATTCAATTTCAAAAGGAAATCATGGATTAAACCTGGACGGTCAACGTGGCAATGGTGGTCTGCGGGGGCACCGGTTTTCGACGAGCAAGACCAATGGATTGAATGGACGGCTCAACTTGGTTTTGAATATTATCTGGTTGATGATGGTTGGAAAAAGTGGAAAAAAGGTGATTGGGATGAATGGAAATGTTTGAGAAGTGTTGTAGATAAAGCCAACGCTAATGATATAGGAATCTGGTTATGGGTACATAGTAATGAGGTTGATACTCCTGAGAAACGGCAGGCCTATTTTCAAAAGGTAAAGAATGCTGGAGTAGTTGGTATAAAGATTGATTTTATGCCACCGGCTTCAGTTAAATGGATTAATTGGTATGATGAAACATTGAAAGATGCATTAGATTACCAGTTGATGGTTGATTTTCATGGTGCCGTAAAACCATCGGGAAGAAACCGTACATGGCCCCATGAAATGACACGTGAAGGGGTACGTGGGCATGAATGGCATATTTTGAGATATAAGAGAACTTTACCGGCATCACATGATTGTATCTTACCTTTTAACCGATATGTGCAGGGTTTTGCTGATTACACGCCCACAGTATTGAATCCAAAGGAATTGAGAGGCTTCTCATGGTCAAGAGAAATAGCTCAGGCTATTATTTTTACTTCTCCGTTTTTATGTTATGCTGATAGGCCGGATTACTATTTGAATAATGAGGCGGTAGATTTGATAAAAGAAATTCCTTCTGTGTGGGATGAGACACTGGTTCTACCTGGAAGCGAGATTGGAGAATGTGCGATATTTGCTCGGAGGAGTGGGAATACCTGGTTTTTGGCTGTTATGAATGGAGAGCATCAACAGTCTTTAAACATAGATTTTTCATTCTTGAAAAAAAATAAAACTTATCAGTTCAAATCATTTAAAGATGATGAAAATAAAGATAATGGTTTTGTCAGGGAGGTTAAGTCTGTTGGTAGTGACAATCAATTGTCTCTGACTTTACGTCCTGGCGGAGGATTTGTTGGAATGTTTGAATTGAAGTAATTATAGTAGAAAAAATTTAATAAGTAAAATATAAAGATGAGACAACGTTTGATTAATGGATATGCAGGAATGTTATTTCTGGGAGTATGTTTAAGTTGTAGCATATCCGTGACCGGCCAAAATTTGAAATATAAATCGGAGGTTTGGTCGCCGGATCTTGGAAATGGTAAATATAAGAATCCGGTAATTAATGCCGACTATTCAGACCCTGATGTCTGTGCTTGTGGAGATGATTATTATCTGACGGCTTCAAGTTTCAATTGTGCGCCGGGGCTTCCTATTTTGCATTCAAAAGATTTGGTAAACTGGGAAATAGTAAATTATGCTTTGAAAAAAAATATTCCCGAAGATTTTTATGCTAAGGCACAACATGGAAAAGGAGTTTGGGCACCTAGCATACGCTATCATAAAGGAGAATTTTACATTTATTGGGGCGATCCTGATTATGGCGTTTACATGATAAAGACCAAGGACCCACGTGGAAACTGGTCCGACCCGATACTGGTGAAGAAAGCAAAAGGAATTATAGATCCCTGTCCTTTATGGGATGATGATGGTAAATGTTATCTGACGTTTGCGTGGGCTGGTAGTCGGGCACAGATTAATTCGGTGATTTGTGTAGCAGAGATGAATGCGGAAGGTACGGCTGTTATCGGTACACCTAAAATTGTATTCGATGGCAATGATGATGTGAACCATACGGCTGAAGGTCCGAAATTTTATAAACGTAACGGATATTATTATCTGATGTTTCCGGCTGGAGGGGTAGTAACAGGTTGGCAGATGGTAGCCCGTAGCAAACATGTATTCGGACCGTATGAAGCACGTCGTGTCATGGAGCAGGGAAAAACTGTTGTGAATGGACCTCATCAGGGAGGATGGGTTCAGACACCAACTGGTGAGGATTGGTTTATGCATTTTCAGGATCGTGGGTGTTATGGACGTGTTGTATGGCTTGAGCCTATGAAATGGGTAAACGACTGGCCTGTTATTGGAGAGGATAAGGATGGAGATGGTTGTGGTAATCCGGTGTTGACATGGAGAAAACCGAAGACTTCGTCAGCCCAGGCTGTAAACAATCCGGTGGAAAGTGATGAATTCAATAGTACAGAATTAGGCTTACAGTGGCAGTGGCATGCTAATTATCAGGATGTGTTCGGATTTACTACGCCATATGGCTTTATGCGTTTATATTCTCATCGGCTCTCACCTGAATTTGTGAACATGTGGGAAGTTCCGAATATGCTGTTGCAAAAATTCCCGGCAGAGACGTTTACCGTAACATCTAAGATGACAATGACTAGCAAGGAAGACGGACAAGAGGGAGGACTAATCGTAATGGGTTGGGATTATGCCGCTTTGACTCTTCAGCGAATGGGAGATCAATTTATATTGCGTCAGCATATATGTAAGGACGCTGAGCAGGGTTCTAAAGAAAATGTTACAACGTTAGCAGAATTAGAGCCGTCAGTACGTCAGACAATTATTTATGCGCCTACCATTAGTCGTGAGATTTATTTACGTGTGAATGTTGAGCCCGAAGGTTGGTGTACGTTTTCATATAGTTTAGATGGTAAGAAGTTTAAAAAATGTGGTGAACGTTTCAAGGCTCGTCAGGGAAAATGGATAGGTGCTAAAATTGGTATGGTGTGTGTTGAGCCACATTCAGAACCGGCTAAGAATCGTGGCTGGTTAGATGTTGATTGGTTCCGTGTAACTCCGTAAAGAATAAGTCTTAAAAAAAATGATTGTCCGTCAGAGGTTTATATGGATAACAAGTTTGCTTGCAAGCTGTTTTTATCTGTATAATCGTCTGATGGAAAGAAAAACAAAATGATTATTAATCCTTAATGAAAATAATAATGAAAAAACAAAGTACAGTTTTTCATGTGTTGCCCGTCCTCTTTGGATTTTTTGTGATGGGTTTTTGTGATATAGTTGGTATTTCATCCGATTATGCGCGTGATGCATTTGGATGGAGTCATACTATGGCCGGTTTTGTTCCGTCAATGGTGTTTGTATGGTTTTTGTTTTTTAGTATACCGGCCGGTATAAAAATGAACAGGTGGGGACGTAAGAATACCGTTCTGTTCAGTATGTTTGTTACATTGATTGGTATGATGATACCTTTGCTGAAAACCGGAATGGCTTGTTTGGCGGGTTATGCTTTATTGGGAATAGGTAATGCGATTTTGCAGGTTTCGTTGAATCCGTTGTTGAATAATGTAGTGACCGACAAGAAACTGCTGACGAGCAGTCTGACGGCAGGACAGGTGGTTAAGGCAGTTTCGTCGTTTTGCGGTCCGTTTATCATGTTGTTTGCTGTGAATGTATTAGGCGGAGAAGATGATAAAAATTGGTATTTTGCATTTCCTGTGTTAGGGGCAATTACATTGATTTCAGCTGTATGGTTGTATCTTACGCCGATTAGACGTGAAGCACTGGAGAAATCTGATGTTACGTTGGGTAAGGTTTGGGGCTTGTTGCGTAATAAAACCATTCTTTTATTGTTTTTAGGAATCTTTTTCGTTGTGGGAATAGATGTAGCAACAAATTTTATCAGTTCCAAAGTGATGATATTACGTTTTGGATGGGATAAGACAGAGGCCGGTATTGCGCCCCAGGTTTATTTTATCTGTCGTACAGTGGGCGCTTTCCTTGGTGTCTTTTTAATGACAAAGATAGCAGAACTTAAATATTATAAGATTAATATATTGGCCGCTATTGTAGCGATTTTGATACTTGCATTCTGTGAAGACGCGATGGTAGATTTGGTTTGTATAGGTGCGATAGGTTTTCTGTGTTCATGCATATTTCCTATTATTTATTCTATGGCAGTACAATGCATGCCTGATAAGGCTAATTTGATTTCCGGTTTGATGATTACAGCAGTAGCTGGAGGCGGAGCGGTTACTCCTTTGATAGGATTTGCAACAGATATGGCTGGAATTACTTGTGGTGTATGCGTGTTGCTTGTTTGTGCTTTTTATTTAACTTTTTGTGCCTTTGGTGTTAAACCGGCAGTGCGTTGATTTTAGGATATTGAATATGATGATAGATATGAGAAGAAGATTAAAGTCTCTACTGTTTTGTGTAACAATTGGATTACAGACTATTAATGCCCAGTCATTTGATGTTGATGGGGCTTTGAATTATTGTCATAAACAAGTGAGTAGGGCATTAAGTGAATTGAAAAATACGAATGGTGGATGGGATTACACTCAAATGCCCCGCAACATTCTGAGTAATGATTTAAAAAACGGAAAAACAGGTTGGAATTGTCGTCCGGCTACTCCGGAAGAATGGTGTGGTGGATTTTGGCCAGGGATTCTTTGGTTTGATTACGAATATTCTCAACAGGCATATATTCGTCGTCAGGCTGAGAATTATACGTCGTCTTTAGGATTCTTGGCTGACCGTGAGCCGTATGATCATGATTTGGGCTTTCTGGTTTTTTGTAGTTATGGTAACGGTATGCGACTTGAACCCAATGCGGCATATCGCGATGTGATTCTGGGAACTGCAGGGCAGTTGGCCAAACTATATAATCCTAAGGTAGGAACTATTTTAAGTTGGCCGCGTGAGGTAAAGAAACAAGGATGGCCGCACAATACGATTATGGATAATATGATGAATCTGGAAATGTTGTTTTGGGCATCACGTAACGGTGGCAATCCGGAATGGTATGATATCGCAGTGCGCCATGCCGAGACTACTATGAAGCATCATTTCCGTAAAGACGGATCATGTTATCATGTGGCTGTTTATGATACTATATCCGGAAACTTTATTAAAGGAGTGACACATCAGGGGTATTCTGACGGCTCAATGTGGGCACGTGGACAATCATGGGCAATCTATGGCTATACTGTAGTTTATCGTGAGACAAGAGACCCTAAATTCTTGTCTTTTGCCCAGAAAGTTACAGATATTTATCTGAAACGTTTGAAGAAAACATCTAATGATTTTGTGCCGGCATGGGATTTTGACGATCCGTCCGCTGATGCTCCTAAGGATGCTTCTGCTGCATGTGTTGTAGCTTCTGCTTTGCTGGAACTGAGTGGTTATGTTGGTGGCGAAAAGGGTAAGGAATATCAGTATTATGCAGAACAGATGTTGATGTCGTTAAGTCAGAATTATCAGTGTGGAGACCGTTGTGTGGCTTTCTTGTTACATAGTACCGGACATCATCCGGCTGGTAGTGAGATTGATGCTTCAATAATTTATGCCGATTATTATTATTATGAAGCGTTATTGCGCTTGCGTCGTTTGCAACAAGGTAAACCTGTGTTGGGTATTGGATAAAACAAGATATACAGATACAGTTTTGGATATCTGTAAAAGTTGGATTAGAAATGGAAAAGGCATGCTCTATTACAGGGCATGCCTTTAAATATTTATGTGAAATACTGTAAGAAGTTTCCGTAGGAATCAAAATTCAATCCAAGAAACAGAGTTTGGTTCGTTATTTCTGTAAAGGTTATTTTATACCTCTTTTATTTAGTGCTTCGGTGTATTTTTCTGCATTTCTCAAGTGTTCAGCATAGGTGCGTGCAAAATTGTGTGTACCAGAAAAATCTTCTTTAGCACACATGTACAGATAATCATGTTTTTGATGATTAAGTACAGCATCAATGCCGGCAATGCTGGCAATACGTATTGGACCTGGAGGCAGACCAATGTTTTTATAGGTATTGTATGGACTGTCTGTATCGAGCAAGTTGTGATAGATGCGCTTCAGCTCAAAATTCTTTAATGCAAATTTGATAGTAGGATCGGCTTGTAACGGCATATCACGGTTTAGTCTGTTGATATACATTCCTGCAACCATCGGCTTTTCACTGTTGTTCGCTGTTTCTTCGTCTACGATAGAGGCCAATGTTATTACATCATTGGTGGTAAGTCCGGCTTCGTGCGCTTTAGCCAATCTTTGTGGGGTCCAGAATGCTTTGTTTTCCTTTATCATCCGTTTCATGAAATCATCCAAAGAGATATTCCAATAAACTTCATATGTATTGGGAATAAAAAGACAGGCTATTGTTGCGGTGTCATATCCGTATTTTTTGCAGAAAGTTGTATCGGCAAATGCGTTTGCAAGAGTGACAGAATCAAGCATTAGCTTTTTGTCTAATGCACCGGCCAGACGGTCCATGGTACGGACGGTAGGAATAACCAATTTGACAGGAGTCTGTCTTCCGCTTCTTAGTTTTCTATATAGGTTCAACATAGTTTCACCTTTTTCTACAGCATAACGTCCCGGGTGAATTTTATAAGAGGTTAATGCTGCTAAAATAGAAAATCCTCTCGCAGAAGGCCGGCCGGCTGTCTCACTAATCTTATTAAAGATGGAGTCTTTGGTATCGTTGCTGTCAATATAAACAACAGATTCCGTTTTTCGGGTTATGGGACCGAACCATCTGTACGTTGTAAATAGCAAAATGATGATAATGAAAACTGTCGTAAAAAGTTTCCATCTTTTTTTCAAGTCAAATGAGCCCATATTATATGTTTATTTTTTTGGAATGTACAAAGATAATATAAAACGATGAGATATAGTATCTGTAAAATTAAGAAAGGTAGGTGTGATGATGAATTTCCTGATTCGTATCATATTGTTGGAATCAATGAATAGAAAATTCGAACAATGTGTTGTTGAGTGTATTGGTTAATAAAAATCCGCACGACTGCTGTCGGTCGTTTAATGAGTCAAAGACCAATGGCTGTCATGCGGACATGTACATTCCCCCTAATGTTATATTTGATATTGTCAGAACTTGTTTTAATGGTTATTGACTTGTTTAACAGATGTATGTAGGTGTCCACTTAAAGGTGGCAGAATAGTGAAACGAAAAATGGTACGCTCATGTCTAACAATATGCCATGTATAATAGCTATTGGAATCATATCCTTACCTGAGAAGTGGGTGATTGTAGGTAAAACCACATCCATAGAGTTGACGCCTGCTGCGGAGATTGGAGCCAGCTTGCCGAAATATTTTTTAAATAATGGTGCTCCTACAAGAGACATCATTTCACGAAAAATGTTGGCAAGCAAGGCTATCGTACCCAATTCTGTAGCCAATTGTATCCCTATACTTGCTTCTTTCATTTCGGTAATAAGAATAGACGACAATGAATAATAGGCAAATCCACTGCCTACAGCCATACAGTCAAATACACTCCAGTTGCTTAACAGAAGGCTGGCTAAGGCGGAGAATAATAATGTACCTACTATTGTGGATAAAGGTATGACCAACAGTCGTAAATTAAATTGTTTAATGATTTTTTTCAGATTATCGCTGGAACCGATATTTAATCCTACTTGAAATAGCAATAAATGGAGAATGTATACAGAGATATTGTCTCCTAAAAAATCTTTAGGATTTATACCTGATAGTCCAAGAATGCCACCAACAATAAATGCAGCAACAACGAGAAGACTACTTTTCATTTTTACCTCCTTTCTTGAAAAACATTTTATAAGCCACAGATGAGGCGATTAGGCTGCCGGAAAGTCCTGCAATAGCAAGAATTAAGGCTTGCCATCCAAAATCACCGATATGGTGAATAAGGTTACTGTTAGAACCTATGGTTAATCCGAAAATAAACAGCAATATCAATACAGTAATTGAAATGGTCTTTTCTGTCATCTTGATAAAGCTGAAGTTGCGAAGCAGATAGCCAATGAGCACACCTGCCAACATTAAACTCAATAAGGAAAACATAATCAATCGGTCTTATTCGTTAATTAATCTGTGTTTATGAATATATGGGATTGACACTTATGTTACTTCAGGTTCGTTTTTGAAAAAACATTTCCACATTTCATTACTTCCACGTTTGTTATAGCACGCGGCAAGCATGAATTAGAACATCAGTAAGTAAGTGTTATATTCCCTTTCGGAAAAATAATGGATTGATTAATTCAACGAAGAAAAACCGGTGTACCAATGTGCACACACGGGAAAAAAGTCAGAACGCGAAGAACTGCGCTGTCTGGCTTCACTTAAATCGTATATGGACATACTTTTCATTGGTACTCTCGTTTTTATTAGCTTTTGCAAAGGTAGGATGTTTATACTTATTTTCCAAATTATTAGGTATAAAATGTATAAAAATACAATTGTATTTCAATTCTGGGAAGTTATATGCGCTACCTTTTTGTCCTCTTTTTGAAAGATTTCTATATGTTTTGGTTGAAAAAAGTCCTTCCCGTTATCTAATAAATGGGGAGGTTGGTTATAATATGTTATTTCTTTCGGATTTTAGAATTTCACTCTGTGTAATATAGGTTGGTGCGTAAATGAACATAACGCTTCCGCCTTTAATGGTATCTATAATAGGTCGTGCTAAGGCTTGTGGTAGTGCCGGGCATCCGAAACTTCGTCCCAAACGACCGGATTTAATGACAGAAGGGTTGGCATACGAGGCACCGTGCACAACAATGGCACGTTGGCGGGCATTGTCGTTGATGCCTTCCTCCAATCCGTTAAGTCGAAGTGAGTATCCGTTGCTGCCTTGGTAGGTTTCTTGTGTCAGATAAAATCCCAAAGAACTCATGTATGACCCGTTTCGGTTTGAAAAAGATGTAGCATATTTGCCGCCACTGTTTTTGCCATGAGCCACTAAAGAGCTAAAAAGTAATTTATGGTTTTTCATGTCAAAAACAAACAGACGTTTTTCTGTAGAGGCTTTTGAAAAATCAATGAGTGTCAGAATTTCCCGTTTCTTGTTTTTTATCTTGTAATAACCTGCTACAGCTTGTTCAAAGGCGCTCGGTTCTATAATACTGTCAAGTCGCATTTCTTGGTAAAGTGCCTGCCAGCTTATTTCGTTTAGAGGACTTTTTACTGATACATGAGTTGATTGGCTGGTTTCAGTATCTGCAAAGAAAGACAGGCCTGGGATGAAAAATAAACAAACTAACAGGAAATAACGTGTCATAAGAATTATATTCTAAAAACGGCTGCAAAGTTAGACAATATTTTTAGAATATTAAAAATCAGTAAGTTAAAACTTCAAAAAGAAACTTATTCGATAACCACAATCAAGGTGCGCCAGGTTGGTGCCCAGTCATAGATAAATTTGGCGTGTGATGTGGCGTTACGTACACACATGTGTGAGCGTGGTGTCGTGCCTAAAGTCCAGCTATATTCTATAATCTCTGTGCGGGGTAGGTTAACTGGTACACCATGAATATGTGCTCCGCCGGAAAAACGGCTTGCATAGGGAGCATATCCTGCAATATCGTTGCTGCCATCTTTCAGAAAATTCATTTTTTCTTTTTTCTGTTGTAACAGGAAAATTCCTAATGGAGTTTCTTGGCCATAAGGTGGTGCGTCCAGTCCGGTGGTTGCAGGGTTCATACTGCGGATTTTCCATTGTGCGTGGTCTATGCGTTCCAATGCTGTGATGTTCTGGTCTAATCGGTCAATAAAGATGACATGATGAAATGCAACTGTTTGTCCTAGTTTCTTGAGATAACGTGACGGCGTTTTCCAAAGATTGTCGCTGAGCATAGGTTGTATGATGCTGAATTGTCCCTCTTGCCCTTTCAACAAAGCCAAACTGCCGTCATAAGCATATCGTTCCGGAACAATTGTGTCTGTCATCAGGTATAACGGAACCGCTTGATTGCGTGGTACTCCTAATGTATCTGCCACTCGTTGTGATTTGTTATAGATGTATTTTCGGACCAATGGCGGCATGGTATTCAGATTTTTATAGTTCTGAAGAACAACCCATATGGCAGTATCATTTTCAGCATTTTCAATTTGAGCTAATGTGGTACGTATGACATCCCATTTGAAACTTCTGGTTTTTTTTAAATACGGGTAAGTGTCTTTTAATGTGTATTCATCGTATAGAAAATCCTTGGTTAGGATAATGTCTTGTGGAATAATTGGCGGAATGATTATCGGTTCTACAATAGCTTGCACTTGCTCGATGTCCTGCGCCAACGTGTCTGTCTGTTGGGGAATTTCAGACGGAGCATTCTCTTTGCAACCGGTTATGAAAATGGCCAGTGAAAGAATTAGTGGTAAGTGGAATCTGAACCGTATGACCATAAGCGCGATGTATTTTTTTCAAATATACATTTTTATTAATTATTCATGATGAATGGTTGTGTTAAAAAAAATAAACGAGGAATCTGGTTTCTTTATCTTGTAATCTAGTGGATTCCTCGTTTTTATAAGCCTATTATGCGTAATGACTTTTCTTATTTTCTACAAAGCGCCTTAAAGTCACAGTAACTGCAATGGTCTTCAATCTCAGTCTGATTGAAAGCCACATCCGGATTGAATATTTCTTCCAAAAGTGTATCAAGTCTGTTGCGGAATTCTTCTTCATACAGACTGAAATTGGTAATATCCTGTTTGGGCTGTCTGGGTGCGCCCATCTGTATAACCGGTGAATAAGTTTCCGATGCGGCCCGATGAATATATAACAGTGAAGGAGCTACTTGATAAGTGTCCATGTTCTTTTCGCGAAGCATCCGGCAGACAATAGCAGCATAAAGAAAAGTCTGAAAAACATATCCCGAACGTTTCTTGTCTGGTATGAACAGCGAGGCAATATCAGGTGGCGTGTCGGCCGATCCTCCGGTTTTATAATCTACGATGCGTAAAATATTATCTTTACGGTCCATACGGTCGATAATACCGCCGATACGGGTTTTCAGAATGCCCTTAGGTGTTTTTACATCTACTTGTTCGGTTACTTTATATTCGTGTCTGACAAATGTGAATGGAGCATAGTTCATATCGTGTTGCATCAGTTGTCTGATATAACGGGTGATAACAGATGCATTGATGTACTGTATGCCGTTATATTCCGGTTTCTTATTTTCTTCTATTTTAAAGAAAAGGGCTTTGAAGCCTTCGTCTACATATTTCTGAAGACGTGACTGATCGTTAAGTAATTGTTCTATGCTTTTCTTGTCAATCTCATTGCCATGTCCGGTCAGATCAATATAAATCTGTTCTGCCGCATAGTGGAAGATGCTACCGAATTTTGCGGCATCAATTTCAGGGCTTACCTCATCAGGGGCACAGAGACGTGCCACATATTTATAATAAAACTGAAGCGGGCAGTTCATGTAGCAGTTCAGTGCCGAAGGTGACAACAAGGCTTTAGGGTTGACTCTGATGTCAAACACATCCTGCATACGTCGCATGATATCAGGTGTCTTATTGATAATAATTTCTGATGTATTCATTGGCGACTGCATGGTTTTTAACTGAAGTTGCCGGATGGGGTGAGGCCATTCAACAAGGAATTGCAGCATGAAACGCGAACGTTCACCACGGTTGATACCCTCAGTTACGGTATTATATACTAAAGTCACTTTTTCGGCTCGCTGTATCAATCGGTAAAAATAATAGGCATATACTGCGATTTTGTGATCAATGGTGGTCATGCCAAAAGCCTTTCGCAGGTTGTATGGAATAAATGAAGCGTCATTACCGGTTTTGGGTAATTGTCCTTCGTTGACCGACAGCATGATGAGGTGCTTAAAGTCTAAGTTTCGTGTTTCAAGTACTCCCATAACTTGCAGACCTATGGCTGGTTCGCCATGGAAAGGAATGTTGGTTGTAGAGATTACTCTTGTCAGCAGACGCATTAAGGTGTCTGGTCTTACTTTCAAATCATCGTTTTCAATAAGTGTGGCAAAACGGTTGATGAGTGTATAAGTCTTGAACAGCGACTCCCGATACAGTTGGTCGCGGGTATCAGCTGAATGATTATTTTGATTGCGGTATAACAGAGCCACACGTTTAAGTGCATCGGATAGTAGTCTGCAAAGTTTGAGATTGTCTCTGCATGGACTGAAAATCAATTCGAGTAGTTCGCCGCGCAGAAGTTCTGATGGCAGTGGATAGAAACGGTTGTGAGTTGTCAGGTCGTTTTCTACAGATTGGGTCAGTTCGGATAATTGTCTTGTATAAGGATGGCGCAGTACATTCAATACTTCATCGAACATAAACCGCCCGTTTTCGGGGTTATAGCCTTCAATATGCAAAGCCATGATAGCATTGACAAAGCTGTAGGCCGGTGTCTGTGACAAAGGAAATCCCATGGTGACATTCAGGTGTCTGACATTGTCAGGTAAAGCGTGTAATACAGGTTGGAGCAACGACTCGTTACATAGTACAACAGCTGTTTCCTTTTCGTCTGCAGTCAGATTCTTCCGCAGCCACTCCGGCAAATATCGTGTCTGTCCGTTTTCGGTTGGTGAGGCAATATAGGTAATATCTTTAGGTTTGTCCAGATGATTGAAACATTCTTCGGATAGTTCGGACGGAAAGTCACGTAGGTTTCGGCGGATGAACTCACCCGCTTCGTGAGGATTACGTTCCAGATAGAATCTGTCGTAGTCCCAGTAGAACATTGCTTTTCCTTCTTTTTGCAGTTTGCGGAATAAGGTATGCTCCACTTTGTTCAGTACGTTGAATCCGACGAATACATAAGTACGATAAGGATACTGCTCTGCATCGAAATGCGTAATGACATCCCGATACAGCATACCCTCGTAGGCGATGCGTTGTTTGCTCAGTGTCTTTTTGAATCTCGTATAAATATCGCCTAATGTGTTCCACAGCGAGGTAAACCTTTTCTTGAGTTCTGTGGTCTGTGTGATAGAGAAATTGTGAAAGAATTGGCTGATGGCTTCTTTTTGTCCTTCTTCAAGGAAATCATAGCTTTCTGTAATTTCATTAAGATCTTTCAGATTGCTGAAAAGGGTGTCTGTGTCAACCATGTTTTTATCAGCGTCGTCAAAGTCGGCAATAAGCATTTCGCCCCAAAAGTAAAATTCGTCCAGACTTTCTTTGCTGCCGGTGGCTTCACAGAATATTTTATAAAGGTCACATACCAGTTTTACCGGATCGCCGGTCTGAAGGTCAGATGCGTTCCTGAACAGTTCGCTGATACTGAGGTAGGAGGGCGACCAGATGGGATGACCGGCTTCTGCGGCCAGATATTCGTTGAAGAACAGGCTGGCACGTTTGTTTGGGAAGACCACAGCCACGTCTGCCAGATTTCCTTCTGTTTTATGATATAAGTCTTTTGCTACTTGTTGCAAGAATGTATCCATAGTGAGGATTGAAGTTTGTTAGTTCACTTGTTCCAATTCGTCGGTATAGACATACCAAAGATAACCTTCTGTCTGTTGGTAGCCCATTTTACTGAGCAGGGCCATGTATTCTTTTACTTGTTCGCGATAATCATCTTTTTTCTTTCCGAATTTAAAGTCTACAATGGTTACTTTGCCGTCCTTAATCATGACACGGTCAGGACGGCGGGTTTGCAGATTGCCGTTTTCATCGGTATAGATAATTGCGCATTCATTATATAATTGGTTCGTACCGTCGTACCATTTTTGTACTTGGGGATTTTTCAAGGCTTTTTCGGCCAGATCACGTATCCGTTTCTCTTGTTCAGCAGATTCAATGACCCCTTCTCCTGTGAGTTCTTCCATGACGGCAGGTAAATCATCGGCCGTTTTGATTGAGGCGAATACGGTATGTAGCAGTTGTCCCTGTCTGATATAATTTTTGTTGTCTTCCTCGTCTCCATTAATAAAGTCTGCCGAGCGGTTTGATTGTTTGAACTCAACAACAGTTTCCAATGATTCTACATGGATGGGGTAGCTGTCAGGTTCTGCTGTCAGACGGTTGCCTGATGTGTCTTGCTTTTTAAAAGTAGACGGGCAGAGTTCGCCATATTCATATTGTGTGTATTCGGGCCATTCTGAATCTTCATTGTCATCTTCTGGCTGTACGGTAGAGACAGTTAGTTTTACCTCTTCGTCTTTAATTTCCGGAATGACCGATTCCAGTAATTCCGAAACCGTACTTCTTTGGCCGGTTTTACACCATACCATAAGATTACTGCGGGCACGTGTGAATGCCACATATAGCAGATTGATGTTGTCAATCCATAACTGCAGTCTTTCGTTCAGATAACTTTCTTTGAATAAAGAGTCGGCCATGGCTGACGAATAATTTACCGGGAGCAAGTCCATATCACTGAATGGCTGTAATGCTTCTTTGTCATTTTTCGGAGCTGTACACCATATCATGTGGTTGTTGGTTTCGTTTTCCATCTTCCAGTCACAGAAAGGTATCAATACGGTATGATATTCAAGTCCTTTCGATTTATGTATGGATAGGATACGTATGCCGTCCAGTTCTCCCGACGGGATTGTTTTTTCGTGTAATGTCTCGTCCCAATACCTGATGAATGAGGTCAGTTCTGATGTATGGTCACGCAGATACTCTGTCAACGCGTCGTGAAAGGCGCAAAGGTAAGCGTCCTGGTCTGCGATTTCTTGCAGGCTGAACAGGTCATACAGTTTTTCTATCAGGTCATAGAGCGGCATGAGATGCAGACCGCTGTTCTCCGATATATATGCTGCGGGCAGATAGTCTTCCACATTGTTAAGCAGAATTGTATTCAGGTCCGTATCCGTATGAAGCACTTCATGTTGGTAGGTGACAGCCAGACGCGCAAGAGCGATGCGGTCATCAGGCATTGCCAGTCCTCTTAGTCCGTCTATAAGCATACATACTGTCAGTGAGGCGTCAAGTCTGAATGCTTCGTCGGATACAATACGGTAAGGTGTTTCCTTGTCAAAATAGTCAGCAATCACGGGAATGACTTTGTTCTTTCTCACCAATATGGCGATATCGTTTAGTTTCACTCCGTTTTCGTGTAACTCTTCTACCGTGGCGGACAGTTCCTTGAGAGTCTGTTCCGCATAAGGGTAGTCTTGGTCATCTTTGAGAAATGAAAGTCTGACGTATCCTTTATTGCCGCTCTTTTGGGCATTCTGGCAGACATCTTTATCATTATAAGCATTGAGTAGCAAACCAGAGTCGTCTTCTTTCCCCTGATGAGCAGCTATCTGTTTGAACACGGTGTTGTTAAAATGGACAATGCGTGCCTCACTCCGCCAGTTATCGTTAAGAGGGATGTTCTCTACATTGAAGGCTTTATCCTTGTCTATGTTGGCCAGAATTTTCCAGTCACCGTTACGCCACCTGTATATGCTTTGTTTGATGTCACCCACAATGAGGCTGCCTTCTTTTTGAGACAGACTTTCTTGTAGCAGGATTCGGAAATTTTCCCATTGCAGTCGTGATGTGTCCTGAAACTCGTCAATCATCACCGTGTCAATGGTTGTTCCAATCTTTTCATAGACAAAAGAAGCGTCGCCTTCTTGTATCAGACGGTGTAATAGTGCGTTGGTGTCCGACAGCATGAAACGGTTACATGACTGGTTGAGCAATCTCACTTCATCGTCAATACGTGCCAGCAATCGCAGGTTGTTCAGGTGGCGCAAGGCCAGAGTACACGAGTTGACAATGATGTTGTTGCGTTGACGGAATTGTTCCGCCTCTTGCAATACGCCTATCAATTCGGTTTCGGCGGCCTGACGGATAACGTCCCTGAGCGGAGAAGTTTTCGAGGTCCATTCGTCAGCGCTATTCAGACATTTCTGTACAGTGGCGTTACTGATTTCGCTGCCAAGCTGTCCTTCAGACAATTTCCTGAAATAACTGCCGATGCCACGGGAACCGTTTTTAAGATCATCCGGTTTAAGACCGTGACAGTCAAGCACCTCGATGAAATGCTCGCTGAATCCTTTCATCTGTTCCAATGCTTCTTCACGTAAGGCATTGACGGTTTTTCTGAAGTTGGGAATAAATGAAGGGTTTTCCAGCTTTTTGCGTAATCCCTGTCCGCGTTCAACATATTCCTCATCAAATATGTTTCGGCCAAAGCTTTTCAGTTCGTCCGATACATTCCATCTGCGGTCGGCTTCTATACGTTCGCTGATATATTCGAGCAGCCAGCCCAGTACCGGTGAGTTGCGGTCAAGCTTTTCAATCATCAGGTCCACCGCGTCGTTCAATACTTCGCCGGTATTCAGTTCTATGGCCAGATTGGCACCCAATTCCAGTTCGCGGGCCAGATTACGCATGACCGACTGGAAAAAAGAGTCAATTGTTTCTATTCGAAACCGGCTGTAATCGTGTATGATGTAAAGTAGTGCGTCGGCAGCAGCCTTACGGATATATTGTTCGTCCTGTTTGGTAACCTTCTGTACGGCTTTAAGATAACCGTCCGAGGCCGGATCGTTCGAGGCCAGACCATACAATTGTCCCAATATGCGGTCCTTCATTTCTGCCGTAGCCTTATTGGTAAAGGTTACCGCCAGAATATGGCGGTAGGCATGAGGGTCGGCCATCAGCTGACAGATGTATTGCACGGCCAGTGTAAACGTCTTTCCCGAACCGGCCGAGGCCTTATAGACATAAAGTTGAGGTGATTTCTCCATGAGTTTCGTTAATCGGTGATATCGGTCATTTCTGGCTGACAAAGGTGACAGCGCTGCGTGCAGGTATGGTTACGGTTTTACCGCTTCTGACCGGCTTGAGTGGCTTCAGATTAATTCCGTCACCGTCGGCGGTCAGATAAGGTAGCCATTTTTTCACCTGTTGCTTGTCATTGAAAGCCAAACGTACGTCTGCTTCCGTTTCGGCATAATTAAGCATCACCACAACCCAGTGACCGTCTGTGTTGCGGTAAGCCGTACACATCAGTCCAGTTTGATCGGTATCACCTTCTGCAACAAGCTGTCCGTTCCGGTCGTAGGTTTCAATACCGGTGCGTATGGCGCCCGGACGTATGAACCGGCTGTAATTACCCATAACCCATAACAGTTTCGAATCAACCACATAACCGTTCTTTCCGTCTCGTGTACTGTATTCACGTAAAAGGCCGTCTTTATAGTCTCCGCCTATGGCACGCCACCATTGCCAGCTTTTCGCACCGGCATAAACGATGTCATGATGGATAATGCGTCCCACATAGAGGGCTGTCTTCATCGTGCGGTCATAGCCGCCACCACCGCCTATTTCCTCATCATTTCCCATGATACAGGTTTCGGTTTCCCAAAAGTCGACATTATATTTGTCCAGACTGTCTCTCAGTTGGCAGCGGATGTCTTTCAGTGCGCTGAGCGGTGTGTTGGTCCAGTAGCTGTGACCAACCATCATGCGTGGTACATTGGGTGTGTCGCCAAGATAGGTTTCCGTACTGTCGGGACAGAAAAACGACTGAATCTGGTAGCCGCGTTGCCAGTCCGTCATGTGCGTACGGAACATGCAGCGGTAGTCCGATGATTCGCTTACCAGCAGCTTGGTGTCGATACCGCGGCTTACGAATTCTTTACTCATGGCGCGTACAATGCGGGCTATCTCACGGTTTGTGGCCGGTGTACCTTCCTGTTTCGGACCGAGCCAGTTCCAGTGTCCGTCCGGTTCGTTGACAGGACAGAGATAGTCAAATTTGATGCCATGATGTTTTTCAACTCCCTCAATAACGTCAGCCGCAAAGCGGGCAAAATCGTCATAACATTCCGGCTTGAGATTAAACGTACCGCCGCGTCCGGTGTTTGTAGCCAGGCCGTTTTGTGTGAAATAAACAGGTGGTGAGTTGAAGAAAGCAAGAAACTTCTTCACGCCGCGTTCTTTTGCCAGTTTCATAAAATTACATTGTCCTTTCTGTTTGGTCCAGTCATAGGTGCCGTCCGGTTTCAGAAAACATTCCGTACGTGTCCATCGGGAACCAATCTGGCTGTCACGTCCCTGTTCCGCGCTGCCGGCACCTACATTGAATCGCCACAGAGAGAGGCCTATGCCTTTAGGTTGTCCGTTGGCGTCATTTTCTGTGCTGAACAGCCAGTCGGCCACTTGTTGTTGTACACTGTCAGGCCATAATCCTACAAACTGCATGCTCCAGGCATCAGATGCGCTGAAATAATCCATGGTCTGATATTCCTGTGAAGGATTGATTTTAAAAGTGGTCACTTCATTCTCAGCCATTAACGACGCTGATAGAATAACAGAAGTGAACATGGTACAAAAAAAACGTGTCATGTATTTAAAGTCTTTGTTTGAGATTCTAATTGGTATTTTTCACCTATTATATTTTAACGGTTTGTTTAGATCAGGTTTTGATTTTGATTCTAAAATTCAAAGATACCTCTTTTTTGTAACATATCATCTGTTTTATACACTTTTTCATTTTTTTCAAATCATTCATGAATATGTGGTAGTCATATTTAGTATGACAGGCCGTGCGAATTCATACTACGGCGAATTACAGCGTTTGGGAGTGGAATTATGCTTTATTATATCCGTGACTTTATTTTTTTTGATTAGTTAAATAGTTTAAAGATATAAGAACTACTAATTATTTAGTTCGTTTTCTGTATTTTTTTAAATATATTTGTGATAGTAAATTATTGTATGGAAAAGAATGCTGACAATAATTACAGACTATTTGTAATTAAATTATATATTATGAAGACAAAGCTTGTTCTGACAATATTATGCATTTTCTCTTTTGTAGCTTATGGGCAAACGGAAGACAGCATAGCATCTACTCTTTTGGTGGCAGATTATGATTATACGTGCCATACCTCAAATGCACAAGGTGAAGACGTGGATGTGAATTACTGTCTTACGTTACAGGTGGCCAGGGACATGGCATGTACAATGGGGCAAAAGCGGCATAATGGTGAAAATGACATGACAGAACAATTGTTGTATGTGCCGACCACATGGTTGAACTATCCGCAAGGAAAGATCACATCGGTGGAGACTGTACCGCCATACCGGTATCTCACGTCTGAAAAGATAGAAAAAATAAATTGGACATTACAGGCAGAATACGATACGATATGTGGCCATCTGTCTCAGAAAGCCACAGGCAGATACGGCGGCAGATTGTGGACGGTATGGTTTGCAGGGAGTTTGCCTACCCGCTGGGGGCCATGGCGATTGAATGGGTTGCCCGGTCTTATTATGCGGGCAGTATCTGATGACGGCATCCATTGTTTTGAGTGTCGTCATGTGGAGGCGGTTAAAGAAACTGTAACCTACAGTGTGCCCGAAGAAGTCATAAAATGTTCACGAGCCAAATTCGTAAAACTGCGCAATCGCATATTCGGCAATCCTAATTATGTGTCTAATCCCGCATATTATATTAAATGGGCAGAACTGGATAACGTTACAGTATTTGAAAGTACGGGTACAGTAATAGTGGGGCAAGTTCCGATTGACATTAAGCCGGCCAAATTCCAACCGCTGGATTACTGATATGTTGTGGCATGGGAAGAATCATATTAACAATAGCCTGTTTGATGTGGGGTTATATTGTCTCCGGCGCCCAAACCGACACGATAAACGTGAGCGGTCAGGTGCTTTGTGGCACAGAACCTGTAAAAGAAGTTATTGTTACCATGCTTCAGCCTTCCGATTCAAGCATTGTTGCTTATGCTGTTACTGACGAGCAGGGACGTTATTCGCTGAGTGCGAAAGCCGTATCTGATGAAATCCTGATAAAGGTAACCGGATTTAACATAAAGTCCAAAGTGATGCGCATAAAAGGCCGTTCGCAGACGTGCGCCATTACGGTGGAAGAGGAAAACATGAAATTGCGCGAGGTTATGATAAAGGCGCAGAAACTATGGGGAAGCCGCGACACGCTGAACTATCTAGTGTCTGCTTACACACGCGAGCACGACCGCACTATCGCTGACGTGCTGCGCCAGTTGCCGGGACTTACGATCGCGGACGATGGTACGATCAGTTATCAGGGTACGCCTATCAACCGTTTCTACATTGAGAACCTCGACATGCTGCAGGGCCGTTACAATCTCGCCACAGAGGGTATCAAGGCCGAAGATGTGGCCACGGTGCAGGTGATGGAGAATCACGAGCACGTCAAGGCACTTCAAGACCAGGTGCCTCCGGAAAGCGCTGCAATCAACTTGAAACTCAAGGATAAGGCAAAAGGCGTTTGGACAAGAAGCATGGACTTGGGCGCAGGAGGCTATGCCGATGGTCCGCTGTGGGATGCCACGCTGCAGGCCATGTACTTCGGCAGTGGCGAACAGCATCAGTTGAGGTACAGCGGTGACAACATGGGTCGTAGTAATGAAGCGGCAACGGCGTATTACGGCATTGACACAAAAGATGCTTCAAGCATGGTGGGCATGTTGGGTCACGGCTCATCACCCGTTGGCAACAGTTTGTTTGGCTACCGCCACGGCGTAAACCTCAACAATCTGGCAAAGCTTTCGGAGGATGTCACGCTCAACTACAATTTCAACTACAGCCATAACCTGTCGCGCGGTTCATCGTATGCCCGCACCACCTACATACTACCTGACGGTACCGACATATTGCTCACGGAAGACATTTCCGACCGCATCCACACCAATGCCGCCGACTTGAAACTCATGTACGAGAAGAATGCCAATCGGCAATTCCTGAACAACACTTTCTCTCTATCCGGAAAATGGAAAGAGGGGCAGGGGATTGTCAGTGCAATAACGCAAACTTTGCATTACAGATCGCTTGCGTTGAATAATCGTACTCGCTGGGTGCATCGTACAGAACGTGGCGGTGGCTTTACATGGACATCGAATAATAGCGTTACTTCTTCGCCGCAGTCGCTTGTTATTGGTGGTGACATGACTGCCCGGCAGGATGTCGGTATCACCACCATCTCTACGGCCAATGATTTTGAGACACTCCGTGACCTTCGTGCCCACTCTTGGAACTTGTCTCTCTCGGCGCAAGCTAACGCTACCTACACTGCGCTTGCTACGGAACTTTCCCATCCCAATATGCTGGCTGACGGTCGTCTGTACCATCTCAATGGTTACTTTGGTGTCGGTCCCTTGCTCCGTTATGTCAAAGGCTCGTTCCAAGCTACACTGCGACTACCTTTGGCTCTGACCTACACGCGTCTTGACAACACCGACATTCCCGGTGAGACAACCGATGCCAAACGCACCCATCTGCGTTTTCAGCCTTCTTTCTCGTTGCTTTGGAAGGCAACCGGCAACTTCACGTTCAACGCTAATGTCAATTACTCGTCTTCCGAAACATCCTGGCCGCAGCTCTATACCACTTATCTCATGCAGAACTATCGTAGCCTCTCGCGTTATCGCGCCTTGCTCTCAGACAGCCACGTTGCTTCAGCCCGTCTCAAAATTTCGTTCAAGGACATCTTCAAAGGTCTCTTCGCCTATGCTGAAGGCAGTTGGCGTCGTTCGTGGAGCAACATCACCTATGGCACAACTCTTGATGAACAGGCTCACACTATCCTTGAGGCAACCTACGCACCCAACCACGGTACGGGCTATAGTTTCACGCTTTATGGTCGGAAGGATATCGACTGGCATACGATGCAACTCGACCTCACGGCTTCTGCCACGACTGACCGAAGTCAAATATTGCGCCAGTCGGTCCTCATGGCGTACAAAAGACAAGGCTATACGCTAAGCGGCACATTGGCTTTCGACATTGTTACGGGTTACCGTCTCGACTACTCTGCCAGATGGCAGCGAAGCCGCTCCACATCGACGGCCTATGCTACGACCTTTCACAATCTTTCGCAGCGTGGTCGTCTCACAATGCGCCTTGTGTCTTCCCGTCTCTTTTTCAACGTGAATGCAAGCCACTCGTACAACTCCAGTCTGCCGTCTTCGCGCAAAAACTTTATCTTCCTGGGGGCAGGTCTACAATGGAAAGCGTCTAAAAAATTGGAATTTAACCTCAATGGTGATAATCTTACAAATATACAAACCTTCATCATACGCAATATTGGCGACTTAGAGGAACATTATGAGGAATATCACTTACGTCCATTATCAGTAACCTTGACAGCACACATCAATATATAAGGTCCATGTCTTTTCTTTATTTCAGACAGTATAATACCTCAGACTGTGCCCCGACATCGCTATCCAAGTCTTTGACGGACTTGACAGATTAATATCCCATAACCTTATTAGAATAGTTAAATAGTTTAAAAATATAAGAACTACTAATTATTTAGTTTGTTTTCTATATTTTTAGAAGTATATTTGTGACATTAAAAATTATTGTGATATGAAGAATAATAAGTCTTTGACAAAAGCAGAATTTCAGGTAATGGATATATTATGGAGCTTGCCGGAACAAAGCGGTTTCACAAATGACATTTTGAATGCTTATCCCGAACCCAAACCGGCTTACACGACTTTGGCTACATTCCTGAAGATTCTGAAGGAAAAAGGTTTCGTACAATCAGAAAACGTCGGAAAGATGCTGCGTTATTCGGCTGTGGTGAAACGGGATGAATATACCCGTTTCTTTATGAAAGACATTAAGAATACCTTCTTTGGCGGGTCGTTCCTGTCAGTCGTCAGTTTCTTTGCTAAGGAAGAAAATCTGGGACAGGAAGAAATAGACCAGATTATCCACATTATCAAAAAAGGCAAACAGTAACCAATCTTTCCGAAACCATGAATTTCACTTTCCTCGATAACCTGCAGATCATTCCGGGATTCTATCCGGTCGCTTCGTTGCTGGCCGGTGCAGTCCTTTATTTCTTTTATCGGCTTTTCATCCGCATGCGATGTAAAAGCAGTCAGGCGCAAATGCTCCTGACTCTTGGCATGTGCCTGATGACCGCCACGCTGTTCTTTCGTCTGACGGTATGGGTTGATACGCCGGTAACAGTATCTGTTTTACAACAGGCCGTTTCTTCAGTGGAGGCTGATGCACGCTCCTTGTCTGTCGGGGATGCCATGACTGATGGGGGCACGCGGCTTTCGGAAAAAGCCGGAGGTATATCGCAAAAACAGGCCTTGCCGGTCACAGTTCCTGAAGACCGTTTCCGTCCGGACGGACAGATACAAGGTGGACTTGCTGCCGCATGGGATTATGTGCAATCACATTTGTTTGTAATTTATGGCGTAGGCATCGTTCTGCTGTTCCTCTATATGATGGTACAGATCGGTCAACTGTATTATATCCGGCGGAAATCCATGTTTCAGGGTTACAAAGGTTGCATCCGTATTTACCGGAGTCCTTGCTCAGCTCCTTTCTCTTACGGCTACAATATATTTCTGCCCTGCAATGTGAAAGACGGCCAGCAGGACTTCGTGCTGGCCCACGAGGAAAACCACATCTGGCACCGCCATTTCCACAAGTTGCTTTTCCTGCAGGGCCTGACCATTGTCAATTGGTTCAATCCTTTCGCTTATCTGCTCTTTCGTGCCATCAAGGAGTTGCAGGAGATGGAAGTGGATCGCGATGTCCTCAACAACGGTTTTGACCGTGAACAATACCAGCTCAATCTTGTACTGACCTGTACGGCGCGTCAAGAATGGGTTTGGGCACGCTCAAACTATAACTACTCGTCGTTGAAAGAAAGAATCCTGTTTATGAACCGGCATATCAGAAATTCGAAAAGTCGGTTGCTTATCCTGATAAGCGGGTTGGGATTTCTGGGATTTACCAGTATGATAAGCATTCAAAAAGAGGAAAGGCTGGTAAAAAATACGGAAAATACTGTGGATTTTGCTCTTGAAAGACCAAAACTTTCAGTTGGGCAAGTCGTGCAGGCATCTGCAACTGTCGCAGAAGAGAAAGTTTCAGGAGCGGACTCCGGCACACCGGAATCTACTGCACGTCCAAGCCGGAAAAAAGAATATGACAGCCGGGGATGCTGGACAATGCTTTTCATCGGTGACTCGGCTTATCAGTATCAAAAGAAACCGCCCTTCGTCACACACTATAAATTCTTCGGAGACAAGGCTTCGCTTACCCTTACCGTTAACGGGAAAACCCCGGATGGAGCCATGGCCATTGGAGGGGCGACGGGAGATTATGATCCCTTCTCGAAAACGGTCGTACGGGAAGGCGGACAGGTTCGTCCGCGCCAATGGGTTGATGCCAACCACATAGATGACACGTGGAAAGACGTTTATAATATATCCTCGTTTATTCCTTCCTTGTGGAAGACTGAACGCTGGGAACGGTGTGCCGTGCCTGAAGAGGTGAAACGTACTGCTGACGCTTACAAACAATGCCAGAAACGGAAAGACAAACTGAAAGGAGTGTGGAGGCTTATCACGTCAGATCCTGATATCGAAAGCTATAAGTTTTTCGGAAGGGACCGTTTCTTCGCCGTCAATCTTCGTCCATACGAACGGGAAAACCTGTTCTACACGTTCAGCGGTTCTGCCGGAGACTTTGCTTACGTCAACGACACGACAATCATTGAAGGCCAACAATCCCGTAACCTGCACTGGATGAACAAAGAAACTTTCTGCTATCAAACCCAGGACGGTCAGACTCTTACTTATATTCGTGTAAAGATGCCGGAGGTCGTAAAACTGGTGCTTGAAGGCTGTGGATTGCAATAAATAACTGTTTTTCATTTTATTTCCCGGGCTGGGGAAGGTCGGATGAGAGTCCTCAGCCCGTAATTCTATTTGTTAACCTGTAATTTATCATTAAAACAAAAATCCTTTGCTTTGGATAAACTTGACACTCCCAATGCCTTTACTTTGATAAGGACATTGTTGGGTATGGTTGTTCCAAGTAAAGGCCTGTTATAACTATGCGAAAACTTATCACTTTATTGCTGTTCCTTGTTTTTACCTTGAGCGCTTTTTCTCAACGTCTTATATTCGGTCAGGTGCAGGATGCTTTTTTGAAAACACCTTTGCCCGAAGCAAAAGTGTCATTGCTTCTGGCAGCCGACAGTACGGTGGTTATCGACTCTATTCCTATTCGGAAAATACACAAGGCTGACGGTACGGTGGCGAAAGCGGAGTTCTCGTTTCAGCCGGAGAAAAAGACCTGCAATTATCTGTTGCGCGGCACGCTTGATGGTTATGAGGACGGGTATCAGTCTCTATCGATAAACGGAAACGATGGAGGAGTTTGGATGCTTGATGATCCGCTTGAGTTGCGACGGGTCCGCCAGATGAATCTGGATGAGGTGGTGGTGAAAGCCACAAAGATAAAAATGTATTGGAAGGGCGATACGCTTGTCTATGATGCGACGGCCTTTCAGTTGCCCGAAGGGTCAATGCTTGACGACCTTATACGCCAGATGCCGGGCGTAACGATGAATGAATTCGGCGAGATATTTGTAAACGGCCGTAAGGTAGACGAGCTTCAGCTCGGATCACGTTCATTCATGCGTGGCAATTCGAAGGTACTGATGGAGAACCTGCCATATTATACGGTGAAAGACATTAAGGTCTACGAGCAGAACACGGATCTTAACCGTGCCCTTGATGCACAGATAGAGAAAAAGAAATATGTCATGGATGTCAATCTGAAACCCGAATACCAAAAGGGATATATTGCTAATGTCGAAGCAGCCGGCGGTACGCAGGAACGCTGGTTGGGGCGTGCTTTCCTGCTTGGATTCACTCCTTTGACGCGTTATACGTTATTGGCTAATTCCAACAACGTCAACGAGAGCCGGCACATTGGGAATTCAAATCATTGGACACCTGACGCTGTTCCTAAGTCTTTGCTGACCACACATAGTGTGGCCGGTGAGATAGACTATCAGACGCTTGACAAAAATGTGCAGGAGAACCTGACCGCGGACTTCACTTCCACCCGTGATGAAGGAGAGATGATCAAACGCAATGAGCTGTTTCTTCCGGGCAATCCGTTGCAGACCACCTACCAGACGTCACAGACAAAGGCCAATAAACTGAAAGTAAGCAATAAATTTGTGTATATCAAGCCTAAAAAATTCTTGTTTCATACCGACGCCAACTTGAATTATAATTTCTACAGTGGCAATTCCTATGTACTGGCAGATCAGTTTGTCGACAGCCTTACAACCCGCCAACGAAATGAAGGATTCAATGATGGTAAGACATGGACTGCGAATTTCTATGCGCGGTTCCAACCGAATCTTGGAAACGTTGGAAATCAGAGACAGTATTTCCGTTTCTCCACCCATTTTGACTATTCGTCCGACGAGAATCAGCAGGCACGGCATTACCGTGTCGAGGATTTTGTCAGTCCGTCTTTTACTGATACATACAATTCCAATGATTACTCCAAGCGAGACCTTGCAGTACATGTGCCCATACAGTATGGCTTGTATGGCATGAACAGTGTCGTCATAGAGATAGCTCCGTCGTATAGCCGGAATCAGACCCATGACTGGTTGTATCATCCTGACACACTTGCGCTTTCATCTCAACTGGATATGCTTCAGGCCATTACCGACCGTGCGAACTCATACGACAGCGAATTACAGAGCTTTGGAGGAGCAGTTACACTTATGTATACCCGTAATAGTATACTTCCCGCCACGGACAAACAACCTGAAATGCAGGCCAGCTTCCTGGATTTTAGTTTAAAGATTACCCCTACGTATGAAAAGTTGAGCTACGAGCGTGGTTCTTTGGATACTTTGGCCGTACGTCGGACCGTACGCTTCGAGCCACGGCTCAGTATTGACCTTTATGTAAAAAAAGACGCTTTTCGTCCGATAAACCTCAGCATTGGTCATTATGAATACAATGTGCCGCTGATAAACCAGATTTCTTTTCGTGATGATGCCACTCCTCTTGTGGTACGCCTCGGTAATCCGGATCTGAAGCCATGGAATTCTGTTACTTATCTACAAGCGGAATATAAGGATAACCGTACATCCTTGCGCCATTTTAATGTGTTTGCACGCTGCGGATATATCCATAATACGGTTTCCCAATCTGTCAGTTTTAATCCGGTTACCGGAGTCTATACCTATCGCCCAGAAAACACAAGTGGCACTTATGATATCAAGGCCAAAGCCGGTGTCATGTATATGTTTGGTGCAGACCGGCAATGGACGGTGGAGAACAACTTTGACGGTAACTTTGTTCACTGGCTTGATCATATCATGCTCGCGGGTGAGACAGAAAGCCATCTGAACGCTGTGAATACACTGACCTTGCATGACAACCTGTATATACAATACAATAAAGGAGCGCTCAACGTCCGTGCCACGGGAGATATCACATGGCGGAACAGCGAAGGAAAGATGTACGACTTTTCCACACTCAACGCTTTCGATTACCGTTACGGTCTTTCAGCCCGTTACACCTTGCCCCGTTTGAAGACCACTCTTTCTGCCGATGGCAACATGTATTCTCGTCGAGGCTACGGCAGCCCTGATTTGAATACCGATGATTTTGTGCTGAACGCATCGATTAGTCAGCCATTCCTGAAAGGCAAGCTGATAGCCCGCATCGAGGCCTTCGATATTCTGCACCGGTTGTCATCTACCCAATATGTAGTCAACGCACAAGGGCGTACGGAGACTTGGTACCGCTCTCTGCCACATTACGTGATGTTCCATCTGGTTTATCATTGGAACAGGAATCCGAAAAAACAGAAATAAACGTGGATGATTAATGGAATTTATAGGGCAGAACATTCATTTGATTTTTATGAATAAAAAAACAACTACTGTATGAAACTACATATCCAGCAAAAGATTTTATATGTTATTGTTTGTCTTTTGACCATGCAGGTCCAGGCCCAGACTTTAGATATTGCAGTAGATATAGAAGACGAATTTCTGAAAGTCCCTCTCACGGGTGTAAAAGTTTCGGTTTTGAATCTTGACAGTACGGTGGTAGTGGATGCCGCAAAGAGTTTTTCCGTTAAAAACCTTGATGGAAGGCTGATTCAGGAAAATTATATGGCTACTGTCAAGGCCGTGAAAAAGGATTACCTGATACGTGCCACAAAGGAAGGATATGGAGAGGTTTGGACCACTGTGTCTGTGTTGTCCCCTCAGGTAGATATCGTAAGAGTTCCTACCATTAAGATGCGCAAGGAAAATCATATTGTCATGAAACAGGTGGTAGTAACAGCAACCAAGATTAAAATGTATCACAAGGGTGATACCTTGGTATATAATGCGGATGCATTCAAATTACCGGATGGTTCGATGCTTGATGCTTTGATCAGTCAGCTTCCTGGCGTAGTAATGAATGATTTCGGTGAGATATTCGTCAACGGACGCAAGGTGGACGAACTGCTGTTAGGGTCACGTTCGTTTATGCGTGGCAATAAGAAGGTCCTTATGGAAAATCTTCCTTATTATACCGTAAAAGACATCAAAGTATATGAAAAACAGACAGACAGAAGCGAAGTATTGGGGTACGACGTGGAGCCTCGCAAGTTTGTGATGGATGTGAATCTGAAGAATGAATACAATCAAGGATATATTGTCAATGTGGAAGCTGCTGGCGGTACGGAAAAACGATGGCTGGGACGCGGTTTCCTGCTTGGATTCACCGATCTCTGGCGTTATTCCTTGCTTGGCAATATGAATAACGTGAACGAAAGCCGGCATATCGGCCGTCAGGGGTATTGGACTCCGGCCACCATGCCACAATCCCTTCTTACCACCCGTAGCGTGGCCACAGATTTGGATTACCAGTCGAAAGATAAAAGTGTATCAGACAATCTTAATATTGATTATACATCATCCGGTACGGAAATGGAGATGCGGAAACGTTATGAGCAGTTTATTGAAAATATAAAGCCAACGTCCCTTACCGTGAGTAATAGTGAATCTGACAACTGGAATCTGAAATTGTCCAATAATTTTATGTTGAAGAAATCCCCCTTCTTCGACTCTCAGTCAAGTTTCGAATACGGTAGGTGGAACTCCTTCGGGTTGACAGATTATGAGCAATGGGATGATGAACTGAGAGCCTCAATGCGTACAAACAACTTGAGTGAAGGTAGAAGATGGAACGTATTTCAGTCATCATCAATGACTTATAATATAAACGAGAATAAAAAGTGGCATGGCACCACTAACTTCATTTTAAGACACAGTGACGAGCAGTCGTGGCTGTCAAGCCGTTTCAGTACATGGCAAACAGGCAATAATACAGACGATGTGCGACATAATGCCAGTGATGTTTCCGACCGTCTGACAAATATTTATTTAAGCTCACGTTTTTTCTTCGATGAACTATGGCATAAAGTGAATCTTAAAACGGGTATTGAGATACAATATTCTAATAGAGTCAATCATGACTATCTGTATCATCCGGATACATTGCTGCTGGCTTCTCAGCTTGATATGCTGACTGCAATTACAGACCCGTCCAACTCTTATGACAGCCGTCAGCATAACTGGTTTAATAAAGTTTATTTAGAGTTATCCGGCAAAGCTTCTTATAGAGTAGGAAATCTTCCTTATAAGATTTGGTATGACCGTTGGAATGTGGGAATAGACGTGCCTGTTATCCTGCAGTCTCTGGATTATAAGCGTGGGGTTATCGACACTTTATTGAATGACACCTGGGTGTTCTTTAATCCAAGGGCTTCATTCCGTCATATGTCACCCGGGGGCAATCATGATTTCCGTTTCTATATAAACTATACCTATTCTCAGGTCGATTTGTTTAATCGGATAGGCTACCGCGACGACAGTCAGCCGCTTGTCGTTAAATTGGGTAATCCTAATTTAAAGAATAAGGCTATGACGAAAATAAGTGCCGATTATACAAACAGGTTCGGAAAAAACGACAGACAATTTCATGCTGTAGCGATATTTGATTACCGGCATCGTGACGTGGCACAGTCGGTGAGCTACAATCCTGTTACAGGAGTATATACCTACATGCCCATGAATATCAGCGGGGCATATACCGCCACGGCTAAATTTGATTATTCTTCCAGCATCGGTGAGAAGAAATATTGGTCATGGCAGATGAATGCAGATGTAAATTATGACCATTCCGTTGACCATGCCATGCTGAGCGGCGAAACAGAAAGTCATGAGAACACCGTCAATACCACGGTTTTGCACGACGGCACGTATATCCAGTATAATAAGGGTGCGTTCAACATCCGGGCTTCAGGTGACATACGCTGGCGGCATTCGGAGGGTAAGATGTATGATTTTAATACTCTGAATGTCTTGGATTTCAATTATGGCCTTTCCGCACGTTATACAATACCCCGCATCAAAACGACTTTGTCAGCTGATGCGACAATGTATAGCCGCCGCGGTTATGGCAGCGCGGAACTGAATACGGATGATTTCGTGCTGAATGCTTCTCTGAGCCAGTCTTTATGGAAAGGCAAGTTAATCGCACGTATTGAAGCTTTTGACCTGTTGCATCAGGTTTCCTCTACCCAGTATACGGTCAACGCTCAAGGGCGTACGGAGACTTGGTACCGCTCTCTGCCACATTACGTGATGTTCCATCTGGTTTATCATTGGAACAGGAATCCTAAAAGCAAATGAAAAGAGACGTGAATCTATTGAATGGTAGCGTGGATTTTATTTTACAAATATACAGACAAGACCCGTAGTTGAGCAGGCAATCCGGGTTCATTTTGTGGAATGAAAGCTTTTTATCGGGATGGGGCAATTCATCATAATTGTTATTAATGTGTTTTTAAGTGGTGTGGCATGTGTATGTCCCATAGTCTTTCCCTAAGAAGTTTTTTTTCACTTTTTGGCTTCACCCCTTCACATGAAGGATTAACTTTCAGATTGATTGATGATTAGATGTGAAGGGGCATCCTTCACAACTCCTTCACAAAACCTTCATAAAATTGTTGGTTTTTCTAAAATGCATACGCTTATGAATTTTTTTGTATACGGTCGCGAATATAATCGCATACGGTTGCGAACTTTTTTCCGCACTGTTACGGTGATGCCCGTTACCGTACCGGAATATTTTTCTGCACGGTTACCGAAAAAGTCACAACCGTACCCATTTATATTTTGTAAATAATAAATACTAAAATACGATTTCTCAGGGTGAAATGCTGACAAACCGACGTTTTCTTAAAATCAATGTAATGGGGACGTTTACTTTTATCCTTTAAGAATGGGGTGAAGGACAGATAGGAGAGTAGTGCGTTGTGTGAAGGATAGGTGAAGGAGTTGTGAAGGATTGTCCTTCACATATAATGTGCAGAAAATAAGTTTGTTATAGCGCTATGTGAAGGGGTGAAGGAGATTTTTTATAAACTTATTTTGGGTAGTGTAACCCGTTTTTTTCTCGTTATTCTCTTCTTTTTTGAAGATTCCTTTCTTTAATCAAGGAACAAGTTCGTTTAAATAGAAAAACATCCGGTTTTATGTTTCCAACTCAATATTTGTATTGGGAAATATCCGGACATTTGTATTTTATTCATTCGTCATAAGAACTTTTGATATCAGTATTTGAGATAGAAGTTTCGGTCTCCTTTACTCTCGCACGAAGATTTCCAAATGAAAAACTTACGGTTAAAGAGTAATAGGCATGGAAACGACGGATTTTCCGTGTTTGATAATAACCCTCTCCCAGGGTCGTATATGTTCTGCTGTAATATGTCGGAGCAAAGTTTTCAGCACTTAATGACACTCGCAACTTGTTCGACAGGAAGTTGCGGGCCAGACTGATGCCATATCCATAATTTGAACCTCCCTTGCCCTGAAAGTTTATCCACGGTGTGTTATAGTTTCCGCGCAGTTCTCCATAGATTCCGAACGGTAACTCCTGCGACAGATTTACATTGCCGTTAAATTGAACTCCGGAGTTACCCGAATTGAGTCTGTGGGAAGAATAATCAATATAGTCTAATGACAAGTTTGTACGTAATGAGGTTTTTCGGGTTATGTTCCAAGTCAAGAAAGATGATATTCCCAGGTTCCATCTATTTGCAATATTATCGTATGTCGTATTCAGAATATTCTTTCCGTCCAGAAAAGAATACTTCAGTATTACGTCTGACGCATATCCTCCTGATATTGAAGTACTAAAATACAGCCTGTTCAGGTTGTAATTTGCACTCAACGAGAGTTTTTGGTTTTTCTCGGGAGATATTTTGGGATTCCCGTAACTGACGCGGGTCGGTTCGTCCTGAAAAACGAACGGGTTCATGACGGAAATGTCAGGAATAAGGGAAGTCATGCTGTATGACAATTCATATCTTTGTTTACCGTTGGGTACAAATGATATGGTGAGTGTCGGTTGCCATATAAGATTACGTCGAGAGTAAGAGTATTCAGGACCATATTTGGAGTTTGTCACCTTATCATTGTACGAACGTATGCCGACACCACAATTCAGTGAGAATTTTTCTACTGCAAACTTGTATGCCAAACTACCATCTAAAAGATGCTGTCTCAGCTTTATATTTTCTATATTGGTTCCAAGACTGTCATCGTCAACATCTGAGCGGAACCGATACATGACATTGGCGAATATCGTGTGATTGCGTAAGAAATGCCGCCGGTATTCTACCATTGTCGTGTGCATGGTCAAATCCACGAATTCTCTACGGTCATATTCCTCTAATTGGGGAAGAAGAGAACTGTCGTTGCATAATGTCACATCATATCTGACTTTTTGTAAACTGCTGTTAGGCCGTTTGTAAAAGTCATATCCAATGAATAATTTTCCGTTTTCGCCATATATCTTTTCAAAGTTAATGTTGGCACTGTACTCTTTATCATCAAAAGTTGTTTGGCTCGACTGGTTATAGGCGACGAGATCCAAAAGATTTTCAGAACGTATGACTGTATTAGAGTGGGAAGAAGTGTACGGATTCGTTTTTGCCAATATACGCCCATAGGCCGATATAATCGTATGGTCATCGATATCATATGACATCGACAATTCCGCATTGTTGAAATGTGCCCGGTATCCTGAGTTGGTAGTTTCCCTGACGTATGATAGCTGCTCTTCAGAATTTTCTCGCATTTCTTCAAGATAATCCTTATCCTTGTGGTAATAGTTTAACATATAATAATAAGAGCCGGAAACACAAAACTTGTTTATTTTTGTAAGGCCCCATAATGATGTTTGCCATGAATAGTCTTTCAGACGCGTTGTCGCATTGGCTTGATATCCTTCAAGCCGTCCTTTTGTTACAATATTTATCTCAAGAGTGTTCGGATTGTTACCCGTCGGATCGTTTTTCAGTTCTATTCGTTTGATGTAATCCGCTTTCAGAGAGCGCAAAGCTGTCTGCAAATCACCTGTAAGCATCGGATTGGACAGTCCGTTGACTTTATAGACAAGGTTCTTGCCCTGCATCGAAGATATATTACCATCAATAGTCGCATTAAGAATCGGAATCCGCCCCAAGGCTTCAAAAGCAGACTTGCCGATTAAAGCACTGTCGGATGCGACATCGTAGATATAGCGGTCTGATTTGATATGAAATTTATTTCTAATAGCACTTACAGTGACTTCCCGCAAAATATAACCCATTTCCAAAAAGATTGTGTCACCTTCTGAATATGTGTAGGCGTTTACTTTTTTTTCTTCATATCCAAACTTCCTTACGATGAGCCGGGTCGCATTTTTCGGTATTTTTACTATACCCGAATCATCAGATATAAGGTTCAATGCTGCATCTGAGTTTTCAATCCAAACCGACACCACAGCAGCGGGAATAGGTGTTTTCAACTCCTTATCTGCAATGATAACATTATCCCCATATAAATATTGGGATAGCAAAATGATACAACATGATAGTGCAATGATTCGGTTCCTCATTTTATGTAAATATCGTTAAATAGACATTAGAACAGCGGTGATCTGAAAAATCCCGGTTGTCTTCCCCATGGGGCATCAAAACGTTTTCCAGTATACTCTCACACGGCTACGGCAGGTTGCATAGGTTCTGGAAATCACGGCATAAGGATTAGGCTTTCTCATTGCATGGAGTGGCAAGAGTTTTTGGCTATACTTCCCTCAAACATCCGTGGTAGCAGGAGACATACTAATAGATTTTACTTTCATTTGGATTGATTTTGAATTTGTATTTTCAGCGGTTAAGTTATGTTATTTTAGGGAATTAACAAAGAAAAAATCAATGGAAATCAATAAAATGATTTCTGACTTTTATTTTTCAAGTCATTTTCCTAAAACTCCTATCTGGCAATAATTTTACCTCATTTTTCTGTTTATCAGTTTTTATTAGTATTTTTGTTATATAATTATTTTATTGGTTTATGTCAGATTTGAATTATACTCCGGCATCTGACCGTTACGAGAAAGGTATGCGATACCGGCGTTGCGGACGGAGCGGCGTTTTATTGCCGGAAATATCTTTAGGATTGTGGCACAACTTCGGTGATGTGGATTCTTATCCTAATGCCCGTGCCATTGCACATTATGCGTTTGACCATGGTATTACACATTTTGACCTGGCCAATAATTACGGGCCTACGGCCGGATCGGCGGAAGAGACGTTCGGGCGGTTGATGCAGAAATCGTTTGCGTCATATCGTGACGAGATGTTTATTGCTACAAAAGCCGGACATGACATGTGGCCGGGACCGTATGGCAGCTGGGGATCGCGCAAACATCTGATGAGCAGTCTGGAGCAGAGTCTTAAAAGAATGCATTTGGACTATGTGGATGTATTTTACTCCCACCGTTACGATCCGGATACTCCATTGATGGAAACCTTGCAGACTTTGGTCGACATGGTACGTCAGGGGAAGGCTTTGTATGTCGGATTGTCTAAATATCCGTTGGAACAGGCAGCTGAGGCATACGCTTATCTGGAGGCACAGCATGTGCCTTGCCTGGTTTATCAGGGACGGTATAATATGTTTGTACGCGATCCGGAACGTCTGGGTATTCTGTCACAAGCGGCTGAGCATGGAGCGGGATTTGTCGCCTTCTCCCCGTTGGCGCAAGGTTTGCTGACAGACCGTTATCTGCATGGTATTCCCGAAGATTCGCGGATGGCACGGAATGCATTCCTGAAGAAAGATGTGTTGACAGATAAAATGCTTGAGCAGATTGTTTCACTTGGCGGATTGGCTCAAGAGCGAGGTCAGACCCTGGCACAGATGGCTTTGGCTTGGTTGCTGAAAGATGAGGCTGTGACCTCGGTTATTGTGGGGGCCAGTTCTGTCAATCAGTTGCAGAATAATCTTGAAGCATTGCGTCAGACTGATTTTACAACCGAGGAACTGGAACGTATCAATTGTATTTTAGATTGAACGGCATAATAAACTGATATAATTTTTTTTATTCAATATGGAATTAGTGATGTTGGGAACGGGTAATGCCGGAGTGACCAAATGTTATAATACGTGTTTTGCCATTCGTAATGACAAAGATTGTCTGCTTGTGGATGCGGGAGGTGGCAATGGGATATTACGTCAGTTGGAACTGGCCGGGATTGCGCTTACAGATATTCATCAGATGTTTATTACTCATGCGCATACCGATCATATTTTAGGGGCTATATGGGTGGTGCGTATGGTGGCACAACGTATGCTGAAAGGCCGTTATGAGGGAACCTTTACAGTGTATGGACATGATAAGGTGCTCAACGTGTTGGATACTTGTTGCCGGATGATGTTAACCAAAAAGATTGTGAAGCTGATAGGCGAGTCAATTCTTTTTTGTGAACTGAAAGACGGTGACGCTTTCGAGGCGACAGGACTGTCGGCACATTGTTTTGATATAGGCTCTACAAAAGAGAAACAGTATGGTTTCAGCGCGCGTCTGAAAAACGGACAGACGCTGACCTGTCTGGGCGACGAGCCTTACAATCCGCGTAACCATGGTTTTGCGGCGAATGCAGACTGGCTGATGTCTGAGGCTTTTTGTCTGTATGCGGACCGTGAGGTGTTTTCTCCCTATGAGAAGCATCACAGCACAGCGTTGGATGCCGGTCGTCTGGCTGAGGAACTGTCTGTTAAGAATCTGTTGCTTTATCATACCGAGGATACCCGGTTGGCCGAACGGAAGAGTTTATATACAGAAGAGGCTTCCCGTTCGTTTAGCGGGAAAATCTGGGTACCGGATGATTTGGAAGTGATTGATCTTGGATAGCCTTAAAAAAGTATGGCTTTTCAGAAAGGGGCGGGTGATTCTACTGTCAGCATCTTGCCACTGACGGGATGACGGAAAACCAGCATGTCGGCATGCAGATACAGTCGGTCGGCTTTAGTGCCGTAGAGTTCGTCGCCTTTGATGGGCGCGTTCAGACCTTCCGGATGGGCGGCGTGCATGCGTAACTGGTGGGTACGTCCGGTCTGTGGATAGAAGGCTATGCGGGTGGACTGTCCGGTGCGTGAAAGAACCTCATAGCGTGTAACGGCCGGTTTGCCGAATTCATGGTTGACCATCTGTCGGGGGCGTTCGGAAGGGTCGGGACAGAGTGGCAGGCGGATGAATCCCTTGTTGTCTGCAACCGTACCGTCGAGCAGTGCCATATAGCGTTTTTTGATGTCGCGGCTTTCAAACATGGCTTGCAGTTGTTTATGTATTTCTTTCGTCTTTGCGATAAGCAGAAGTCCGGAAGTAGCCATGTCGAGACGGTGGACAATGAGAGGACCGTCGGTTTCGGGATAACGTGTCTGTGCCCATTTCCAGACGGATGGTGCGTCGGTTTTACCCGGTACGGACAGCATGCCGGCCGGTTTATTAATAACAGTGAGCCACTCGTCTTCGTAGATGATTTGTATATCGCGGATTTGTGCTGCCGCTTCTGTGATGGGATCGGGATCGACTTCCAGTCCTTGGAGCATGTGCCACAGGATGGGTTCGCATTTGCTCCTGCACGAAGGATAGAAAGCGCCTTGCCTACGGATGACATCTTTGGGTGAAGCTCCCCACCAGAATTCTGCCATAGCCAGTGGATGGCAATGATTAAGGTAGGCGTATTGCAATAGTTTCGGAGCGGCACATTCACCGCTTCCGGCAGGAGGGGTAGGGCGGCCGTATTCGTGAAAGATGTGGCATAAATCCTTTTGCTCACCGTTTGCGTTGAGAAATACGAAACGTGAGAACAGTTGTTCCTGAAGTGTAGCCGATCGTGTTTTCCGTTCTTGTTTCAGTGATTCAATTTCATGTTTAAGCGTATCGAATTTATGTCGGCAGTTTTCAATCTGCGTTTTCCATGCACGTTCCAGTCGTTTAAATTCGGCTTTCTGGAACTGGCTTTCTCTGATGAACGCTTGTTCTGTTTCATCCGTAATGCCTTGGGTACGACGTCGGTCACGTTCGCTCTTGGCCTTTTGAAGTTCGCATCGTGCCTTTTCAATTTCTTCTTCTGCCTGTTGCTCGGTTCTTTTGAGGTTTTCTTCGGCTTGCAGGTATTCTGTTCCGGTTTCGAGCTGACGGATGTGTTGGTTTAATTCAGAGATTTGTGCTTCTCCGGTTTTGAAAAAACCGTCCGGTTTGAGCAGATCGTAGACCGGCGGGACAAAATACGGCCAGTCATTCTGTCCGTTTAGAATGCCCGAGAAAGCAGCGAAAAAACCAATTCGCCTGTCCGGTGTACTCACAACCAATACGCCGAACATTTTACCTTGTTCCGCTTCCCGACGCCACTCGGGATGAGCGATAATTTCAGCCTGTACCATTTGGGCTGCCTGCCGACAAAGCGGGTGCGGCTCATAGTGGAACGGGTAAGTAAAACGAGATGGAAGTTGGTCATGTTCCGGATTAAAATCCAATGTATGCAGACGTAAACGGTCACTATTCATGTTTATCTCTCATTTGATTTGCAAAGATAGCGAAAGGTGAGAGCAGAGGCAAATGAAAACGCAGTTTTCAAGATTGTCTCTGCCGAGCCGCCTCCTGTCTTATTTAAAGATAGCGAAAGGCGAGAGTAAAAGACCAAACTTGTTTGAGTTTTTGCCGAGCCGTATCTTATTATCGTGAAACAAAGATAGCGAAAGGCTCGGCATAGTCTTATTTAAAGAATGATAAAGGAGACTGTAAAGCTTGAATCTTTACAATTGTTTTACATCAGGCTAAATTGCGCCTATTTTAAGGTATGCTATTATAATTTTTTGTAGTTTTGCATGTAAAAATTGAATTGAAATAAAAACATGGAACAACCAAACAGAGAGCTCATACTGGTGCGTATTACCGGTGAAGACCGTCCGGGACTGACATCATCCATCATGGGAGTTCTGGCTCAATATGATGTGACTATTCTTGATATTGGTCAGGCTGACATTCATAATACACTGACACTTGGTATTCTTTTCCGTTCATCGGAGGAGAATTCGGGGCATATAATGAAAAATCTATTGTTCATGGCTACTGAACTTGGGGTGAATATCAAGTTTTATCCTGTCTCTACCGAAGAATATAATGACTGGGTCGGTATGCAAGGTAAGCACCGCTATATTCTGACTTTGCTGGGACGTAAACTTTCTGCACGTCAGATTGAGGCTGTGACATCTGTATTGGCCGAGCAAGGTTTGAACATAGATGCCATCAGACGTTTGACAGGACGTATTCCTTTGGACGAGCACAAAGAGAATATCCGTGCTTGTATAGAATTTTCAGTCCGAGGTACGCCGCGCGACCGTGAAGCCATGCAGGCCGAACTTTTGAAACTGTCAAGCGAACTGTCGATGGACTTTTCTTTCCAGCTTGACAATATGTATCGTCGTATGCGTCGTCTGATTTGTTTCGATATGGACTCTACATTGATTGAGACAGAAGTCATCGATGAACTGGCGATGCGTGCGGGTGTGGGTGACAAGGTGAAGGCTATCACGGAAAGAGCCATGCGTGGCGAGATAGATTTTAAGGAAAGTTTTACCGAGCGGGTGGCTCTGTTGAAAGGACTTGATGAGTCGGTGATGAAGGATATAGCCGAGAATCTGCCGATTACCGAAGGTGTGGACCGACTGATGTTCGTTCTTAAACAGTATGGATACAAGATTGCTATTCTGTCGGGAGGATTTACTTATTTCGGCAATTATTTAAAGAATAAGTATGGCATTGATTATGTATATGCCAATGAACTTGAAGTTGTAGACGGTAAACTTACAGGCCGGTATGTGGGTGAGATAGTGGACGGACGCCGTAAAGCGGAGTTGCTGAAACTGATAGCACAGGTGGAGCATGTGGATATTGCACAGACCATTGCGGTGGGTGACGGAGCAAACGACCTTCCGATGCTTTCTGAAGCCGGTTTGGGCATTGCCTTTCATGCAAAACCTCGTGTTGTGGCTAATGCCAAACAGTCAATTAATACAATTGGACTTGACGGTGTGCTCTACTTCCTTGGATTTAAGGATTCTTATCTGGAAGAACGTGGTAAATTATAAAGTAATGATTCTGTCGTCCTGCGTGATGAATGTCAGAGAGACGACGGATATTGGTTAAAAATATAGTAAAGTAATGCGGTATGGGCCGCATAGAAATTGATGAATTATGGGATATGGTAAATGGATAGGCGGTGTCATGGGATTCATGGCTATGGGACCGCTGGGTGCGTTGGCAGGTTTTGCCATCGGGTCTTTGTTTGATACCGCATCGAAAGAACAGCAGCAATACGATAGTAAGGAAGAACAGGGAAACAATGAGGCTGAACGTATGTATGAGGGACGACGTAACAGTTTTCTTTTTTCACTATTGGTTATGGCGTCGTATATCATTAAGGCTGACGGGCGTGTGATGCATAGTGAGATGGAATTTGTCCGTCAGTTTCTGCGTGTCAATTTCGGAGAGGCAGCAGTGAGTGAAGGTGAGCAGATTTTATTGAACTTGTATGAGGAGCGTAAGCGTACGGAGCAAGTTAATGGAATTGGTGCTTATAAGCAGACCATCAGAGAATGTGGTGCTCAGATTAGTTTCAATCTGACTACAGAAGAACGTTTGCAGTTGTTGAATTTTCTGGTAAAGATTGCGCAGAGTGACGGAAATGTATGTTCTGCAGAAATTGATGCACTGAAGGAAACCGCGCTTTGGATGGGGCTGTCACAAAAGGAACTGGAATCCATGCTCAACTTGAAGAGTAATACGTTGGAAGATGCTTATAAGGTGTTGGAAATTTCGCCGGAAGCTACTAATGATGAGGTTCGTGCTGCTTACCGTAAATTGGCATTGAAGCATCATCCCGACCGTGTGGCTACGCTGGGTGAAGATGTTCGTAGGGCGGCAGAAGAGAAATTCCAGCGCATCAACAATGCCAAGGAACGGATATATAAGGCAAGAGGAATGAAGTAAAGGTTTTGTGTTTGAAAGATAAATTATTTATGGAAATCAATCAGGCTAGTCCTAAATTTCAAGATCGTTCTATTGCACCGATGCATACCTGTGAACATATACTGAACGGGACAATGGTAAAACTGTTCGGATGCGAACGTTCTCATAACTCGCATATAGAACGCAAGAAAAGCAAGATTAATTATGAGCTGAATGCTCCGCTTACCAACGGGCAAATTGCTGAGGTGGAGCAAATCGTAAATGAAGTTATCGCGCGTGATCTTCCGGTAACATATGAGTATGTAACCCGGGAGAATATTCCTGAAGGTGTACCGTTGGATAAATTACCGGATGACGCGACAGATACGCTCCGGTTGGTCAGAATAGGGGATTATGATGTCTGTGCCTGTATAGGTGTGCATGTAGAGCATACTGGACAGATTGGGCGGTTTAAGATAAACAGTACGAGTTATAACAACGGACAGTTCCGTATTGTCTTTAAATTGCTGGATACTGACTGGATATCCTGATTTTCCGTTTTGGTAATCAACATATGCGGAATGGCTGATATTCTCGCGGTTTGGCCTGTAGGGTACAGTAAGTACTTTACAGGCCAAAATGTAATAACATGTTGATTGGACTTGTTTATTGGAAAGATGGATAAAGGTTTGATTTAATAAGGGTGTATTTATTACATTTTTATAGGTAATGGTTTTGATTTTCAGTATATAGAAAAAATAAATTTTGGAGAAAAAGAATTCTTTTAATTTGGCTTTTTATTATGAATTGACTAATTTTGTTTTGTTTGAAAAACCTATTTTTAACTAAACATTCTAAGTATGAAAAAGTTGGATTATTTATGGGTCATGCTTTTGGCTCTTATTGTAAGTTTTGCTACTGTTGCTTGTGATGAAGATGATGAAGGTAGTTCTTCTTTACCGACAGAACTGGTGGGTTCATGGGAAAATGAAGGAGTGAAGATTACTTTTAATTCAAATGGAACTGGTGTTATAAATGAGTATGGTTATATTGCTAACTTTACTTGTTCTTATGCGTCAGATGCAAATCTGTTGACTGTTTATTTTTCAGATGAGGAAGGTGATTATACAGAGCAATATCGTATTAGTTTCTCTGGTGAAAATCAGCTTGTCATGGTTGATATGGAAGATGGTGAGGAGTTAATTTTCTATCGTGAAGGTACTTCTACCGGAGGCGAGGACGGAGGTGATTCTGGAAATCCTGACGAAGATTTAGATCATGAAGGTGGTTTGACTAATGGAGAAGACTATGATTTATCAGTTCCAGTTGACCTGCCTGCTATGTCTGATGCTTATCCTGAAGTGAGTGGAGAATATGAAATAGCCAACACAGATTGTGGATACGAGTTTATAGAATTGATGGGTGATGGTAACTATCTGGTTAAAAAGACAGATATGTATCTTGCAAATCAGAAAACAGCAAAAAACAAGAAATTTATCAGTTTTCCTGTTAAGAATAAGGTGTTGACTCGTGATGCGTCCATTAGCGACAGCCAGCTTGTATATGGCGGATATCAAAAGATTTCTGACGATGTTTATTATCTTGACGGATTTGGTACATTGACCGTGACAGAACGTAGTAATGGTAATATTACATCTTTTGTTCTTACAAGTAATGAAGGTGTTACAGTGGATTTAACTGTCAACAAGAAAGAGCAGATAGATGACAATACAGGTAATGGAGCTAATCTTTGTCGTAACTGGACTGCTGTGGAGGAGCGTTGCACATACTCAATAAATGGTAATAAAATGTATGATGCGGTTCATAGTATTTCAGAAGATCAAGTATATGTATTTAAAAATAAATTGGGCATAGATTGGAGAGATGAGGATATATTTGATACCGGTGACATCGCTTTGCAAAAGGTATTGTTTACCAGTAACGGAACTTATCTGATGTTCTTTAAGAATGATCCGATGGAATTGTCATATTGGCGTTGGGAAGATAAGTCATCAGGAATTATATTTGCTTATGACATTTACCAAGGTGAGATTGATGGTGCTACAGCACGTGTCGTATTTTCAGGAAACTATCTTTATGTAATGGAAGAATTTGCTGAATATTACGATGGACAATATATAGAGAGCGTTTATACATCTGTTCTTAGATGCAATTAATAGTTGTTTGTTATTTTAATTTTGATAAAAGGAGACATTAGTTAATAAATTAAGCGGACCTATAATATAGGCCCGCTTAATTTATGTAGGTGTTTTATTTTTTTAGGTCAATGGATATTTCAAAACAAAATATTGCTTATTTTTGTAAAATATATACGTTTTAAAAACAGAACAGACAAAATAAAGTTATTATAGGATAATTATGAACAGTAAGTTTTTGATTTTGCTGCTTTGTGCGGGAATGGTTTGCGCACCGGCAGATGCCAGACGAAAAAAGAAAAAGAAGGAAGACAAAAAGGAGACTGTTGCTCCGGCTCCAAAACCGGCGGTTGACAGACCGGGGATGTTTCATGTGACAAAAACCGGTACGGACTGGTTTTTTCAGATTCCCGATTCTCTGATAGGGCGTCGTTTTCTGACAACCACCCGCTTTACAGCTACTCCTGCCAACAGTGGTAAGTTTGGTGGTGAACAGTTGAATGAGCAGGTAGTGTATTGGGAAAAAGGAGTGGACGGACAATTGTTGTTGCGTGCCGACCTGTTGGTTAATAAGGCTGATTCAACTGAAGCCATATTCCGAGCCATAACTATCAGCAATGCAAATCCAATTATAGGAACATTTAAGATAGAAGAGAATAAGAATAATATTCTGAAAATCAAGGTGACCTCGTTCTTTAATGAAGATAATCCTTCGTTAGGAATGACTACCCGTATGAAACGTTCGTATAATCTGACGAATCAGATAGCCAATTTGTCGTATATAGAAGACATTAAAAGTTTTCCGATGAATACAGAAGTCCGTCTTGTGAAGACTTGGAATTCTACGGGTGAAAGCTTGCCTGCCAATTCGGCAACAGGACGTGTGACATTCGGACTGAATATATCATTTGTACTTCTTCCGGAGAAGCCGATGATGAGGCGATATTTTGATCCGCGTGTGGGATATTTTGCAGATCGTTTTAATGAGTTTACAGACGAACAGCAACGTGTTAAGTCTAAAACATTCATCACACGCTGGCGTCTGGAACCCCGTCCGGAGGATGTGGAAAAAATGAAACGCGGTGAGTTGGTTGAACCTCAGAAACCAATTGTTTATTATATTGATCCTGCAACGCCGAAACAGTGGCGTAAATATCTGATAGCTGGTGTGAACGACTGGCAGAAGGCTTTCGAGAAAGCCGGTTTTAAGAATGCTATAATCGGTAAGGAATGGCCGGAGAATGATAGTACGATGAGCATGGAGGATGCGCGTTATTCGGTAATCCGTTATCTGGCATCACCGATTCAGAACGCTTACGGCCCTCATGTGCACGATCCCCGTACTGGTGAGATATTGGAGAGTCATATTTGTTGGTATCATAACGTGATGAGTCTTGTGCATGACTGGTACATGGTACAGGCCGGAAGTATTGATGAGGCGGCTCAGAAGATGAATTATGATGAAGAACTTATGGGTGAGCTGATTCGTTTCGTATCGTCTCATGAGGTAGGACATACACTTGGTTTGCGTCATAATTTCGGTTCAAGCAGTACTGTTCCCGTTGATAGCTTGCGTAACCGGGAATGGCTTAAGAAATATGGACATACACCCAGCATCATGGATTATGCGCGTTTCAATTATGTGGCACAACCTGAGGACAGTGTGACGCGTGACGGTATTTTCCCACGTATTAATGATTATGATTTATGGGCTATCCAGTGGGGATATACTCCTATGCTGGATGCACAGGATGAGGATGAAGATCATCGGATGTTAGAGAAACTCGTGCAGGAGAATCTGCCGGGCAACCCACGTTTGTGGTTTGGTGATGGTGAAACGAACAGAGTGAGTGATCCACGTTGCCAGACAGAAGATTTGGGCGACGACGCGGTAAAGGCATCGGAATACGGCATCAGAAATCTGAAACGCATGCTTGAGCAACTTCCGGAATGGACATACGATGAGGGGGATATTTACAATGAGAATCTTGCCAGTATGTATGGTCAGGTGGTAGCACAGTTTAACCGTTATAATGGTCATGTCATTAGAAATATCGGTGGTTACTTTAATGACTTTAAGACTGTAGACGAGAAAGGTGCTATTTATACACCGGTACCGAAAGCACGCCAGAAAGCTGCGTTTGAATATGTCAAGAACAATATCTTGACTGAACCGGTCTGGTTGCGTGATCAGCCTTATATCACTCGTATAGGAAGTGATCCTCAGACATTGACAATTAAGGTTGGTCAAAGAGCTATTTCATCGTTAATCGGTGTAGTTTACCGGATGAATTCGGAATATACGCCGGAGGAATATTTGGATGATTTGACAAATGCTTTGTTTACCGAGGCTTCCTCTCGTAAGAAAGTGACACCTTATCGTGCTGCCTTGCAGTTCAGCTTTGTGAATGGCATATCTCAGGCCTATAAGTCTTATCGTAATGTGGCATTGTCTTCCGTAGATGTAACTCCGGCTTTGCTGGGTACTTTACAGAAACTGCAGCGTTTGACGGAGTCTGCTGCTAAACAGGCACCGACAGCATACGACAGAGCACACTTTGCTCATTTGGCAGATGTGATACGTCAGGTGTTGGAAGTTAAATAATTGAGATTTACTGATAAAAACAATTTTATCTGATAATTTTTCTAAGAGCCATTTTTACTCTATTGTAGGGTAGAAAGTGGCTCTTTCTTATTGACTAAAATATAAGGTTCTCTCACGAGAACCTTATATACATTTAAATCCATAACGGTATAAAGAAATTGTATGAAAAGTGGTTATTGTGTTTTGTTATAAGAGTGTGAACGTCGGCAGAAACGTTCACATTGTACGCAAATGTCATATCCCAACAGAGCACCTAGAATGAAATCTTCCTCCGGACTTAACAATTGTAAAGGACGGTTTATCATTCTTCTTACAACTTCAATGCACTCCTTACGTCCGAAGAAAAGATTTGTCCGGCCGTTACCGACCTCTTGTAAGGTAAATGAAATGTCTTCGTTTCGTAAGCGTTCCACTGCCTGGTCGACAAAACGATTGTTGACAGTGTAAAGTACCATACGTCTGACTCCCTTTTTATATTCATAGATGTGATTGGCAAAAACCATCATGGCAGATTTGCTGGTAGATGCGGAGAAAGTTGTCTGTGATTCCATTCTTTTTTGTTTCTGATCGCAAAGATAGACGCTTTTATTATATGTGTCAATCGTTGTTTTTGATGATATTTGCAGGTGGACTGTGCCTTGTAATACTTTATTTTAAGTATGTCTTGCTCAGTAGATAAATGCCTTGAGTTGTTCAGCCCACGAGGCAATCCTGTCTGCTGTAAGATGGCTTTCATTGATATCATCTATGGCCAGGCCGATAAAGTGTCCGTCAGTTACGGCCTCAGAGCCAGTAAAGTTATACCCGTCTGTAGAAGTCTTACCGATAAAAGAACATCCGCTGTCGGCTATGGCTTCGTGTATACGGGCCATGGCTTCACAGAAGGTATCTCCATAACAATCTGCATCACCACAACTGAATAGGGCAACTTGTTTATCGGTCAGATTGGCTTTCTTTAATTGTTCGATACCATCATACCAGTCATCTTGTAAATCGCCGCATCCCCATGTGGAGGATCCGAGAATCAATACATCATTTTTTTCAACTTCTGCAGGAGTCATTGTCGTTACATTGTGTACATCCTTGCCACTAAGTCCGAGTGCTTCTGCGATTTGCATGGCTATGTTCTCGCAAGTACCGGTAGTGGAACCGTAATAAATTGCAGTCTTTTTCATTTTGTAGTTTTTATAGTTAATATTATGGCTGATTTTCTTTATTAAAGACATGGCAAAGTTAGTACGGTAAACGGGAATCCGCAATCGCCATATTTGGTGATTTTGCGGGTTCCCGTTCTAATTGATTTTTATGATTTGGCGGCTTGATAACCGATCTCTATAGTGATTATAGTCTTATTTTGAGTATTTTTCCACCATGTGCAGGTACATTGGTCATTACACTTTGTCCACAGTTGAAAGCAATGCATTCTTTGTTATTGGTGAGCAGATCTGTAGCAATGACTTCTTCTTTTTCAGTGATGTTGAAAAACTCAAATAAATGTTTGGGCAGATTGATTGACATGTGTTTTTCTACTTCCTCAAAGTTGACGATAATGAGCAGTAATGTTTTATTCTTTCTGCGTATGAAGGCATAAGATTTGTCTGCATTGAAAAGATCACTACCTTGATTGACATACATCAGGTCGTAGAAATCGCCTTCTGAGATGGCTTTTTCCTTACGGCATATGGTCAGAATTTGAGTATAATATTCACGAAGCATGATTTCTTCGGCAGTAAGATGCTTATTATCGAATTTGCCTTTGTTACGCCAGCGGCGTATGGTATCAACGCTCCAATAATCGAATATGGTAGTCCGACCGTCTCGTCCGCTGAAACCTTCTTCGTCCATTCCACGTTCACCGAGTTCTTGTCCGAAATAAATCATCATCGGATTACAGCCCATACAGGCACTGACAATGAGAGCGGCTTTACCTTTCTCTGCATTTCCGGCAAAGAAATCTGATGCCAGACGTTGTTCGTCATGGTTTTCAAGAAAATTCAACATGTGGTTTTTGATGTCATCAACATTCTGCCAGCATCCTGTGATTTGTTTGGCAGAGCCGTAGCCACATACAATGTTGCGCAGCGTATCATAGAGTCCTACTTTATCGTAGAGATAGTCGAAATGTCCGCAGTGAATGTAGTTACGGTATTCATTGGGATTATATACTTCTGCAATAAATATAATACCGGGATGATGGAGTTTGATTTGCGGAATAACCCATCCCCAAAATTCTACCGGAACCATTTCTGCCATGTCACAACGGAAACCGTCTATACCTTTTTGAGCCCAGAATAACAGAATATCCCGCATTTTGAGCCATGTGTCAGGTATAGGATCAAAATGGGTTTGTCTGCCGTTACAGTAATCAACACCATAATTCAGTTTGACTGTTTCATACCAGTCATTTCGTCCTGGACATGGACTGAAATTATCGTTTCCGGTAGCTTTAGCCGGAAATTCATAGTAGGGTGCAGCACCTCCCTGCGATAAGTCAAATTGAGGATTGAACGGTTGTCCTGGAATATAGTAGAAATTGTTTTGTGGATCAAAAGCACGGTCGTTTTGATCGTCTTCTCCCAAATCTTTTATGCCGGCGGGTTTGCTGTCAGAATGATATTGACGTGCGACGTGGTTGGGTACGAAGTCAATAATCATTTTCAAACCTGCTTTGTGTGTACGGGTTATTAGATTTTCGAATTCTTTCATTCGTTCTTCCGGTTTACCGGCCAGATCTGGATCAATATCATAATAATCCTTGATGGCATATGGGGAACCGGCTTTACCTTTTACAACGGCCGGATGGTCGGGAGTAATTCCCACTGCGCTATAATCGGTTTGAGTGGCATGTTCTATGACACCGGTATACCAAATATGTGTGACGCCCAGTTCTTTGATGGCAAACAAAGCTTTTTGAGTAAAATCAGAAAATTTACCACAGCCGTTTTCTTTTTTGTCGCCGTTGTTTTGGCATTTTGCGTTGTCATTGCCGAACAGGCGTGTAAAGACCTGATAAATAATTATTTTGTTGTCCATGTGTGAGATTGTAAATAAAAAATCCCCTTGTCCGATGCAGATACATAAGACAAGGGGAACATCCGTATTTTAATATGTTTGATGATTATGCTTGTACACCATGTACGCTGACATCGGCATTGCCTTTGGCAATTTTTCCGATCATACCTTGAAGAGCTTTTCCGGGACCGCATTCAGTGAAGTCTGTTGCACCAGCTGCAATCATATTCTGTACTTCCTGTGTCCAACGTACAGAAGCTGTAAGTTGTGCGATAAGGTTGGCTTTAATTTCAGCGGCATCAGTATGAGCCTTAGCATCTACATTCTGATAAACCGGACATTTCGGAGTATTGAATGTAGTGGCCTCAATGGCTGCCTGAAGTTCGTCTTTTGCCGGTTGCATAAGCGGAGAGTGGAACGCACCGCCTACAGCTAATACAAGAGCGCGTTTAGCACCTGCTGCTTTTAGTTTCTCGCATGCTGCGTTAACAGCCTCGATATTTCCGCTGATGACCAATTGTCCAGGGCAATTGTAGTTGGCTGGAACTACGATATTATTTTCTGTGCTGACTTCCTTGCATACATTTTCGATGGTTGCGTCGTCAAGTCCAACGATGGCAGCCATTGTAGAAGGAGCGGCTTCACAAGCTTTCTGCATTGCCATTGCACGTGCGTAAACCAGTTTCAAACCATCTTCAAAATTTAAGGCACCGGCAGCTACAAGAGCTGAAAACTCGCCTAAAGAGTGACCGGCAACCATATCGGGCTGGAATGCTTCGCCCAAACATACAGCAGTAATAACAGAGTGAAGGAATACTGCAGGCTGGGTTACCTTTGTCTGTTTCAGTTCTTCATCTGTACCGTTGAACATTATGTCCGTGATACGGTAACCTAAAATATCGTTAGCCTTTTCAAAAAGTTCTTTAGCTTTTGGATTGTTGTCGTAAAGGTCTTTACCCATACCGACGAATTGTGCGCCCTGACCGGGAAATACAAATGCTTTCATCTTAATTTTATAATTAAATGTGTGTTAGTTTTCATTATGTCACCGCAAATTTAATAAACTTTACCTAATAATCAACTTTTTGGGGTTGAAAAAGTGGTTAAGAGGCCCGTGCCCGTGTCCAAAATAAATATCTCGAGCTGATTCCATGGCTGCGGTCAGAAAATTCTTACCTTCTTGCACTGCTTCTGTTAATGGTAATCCCAAAGCCATATATGCTGCTATGGCTGAGGATAACGTACAACCGGTTCCATGTGTGTTGGAAGAGTTTATTTGTTTGGCATTGAAACGGTAAATATCTGTTGGATTTTGTCCGGTCAGTAGAATGTCGGTTTTTTCATTCCCTGATAAATGCCCTCCTTTTATAAGTACGGCTTTACAACCGGTTTGCATGATGAGACGTCCAGCTGTTTCCATATCGGCGAGTGTTGTAACAGTTTGTCCGCTTAATTTCTCTGTTTCAGGAATATTTGGTGTTACAAGGGTGCAGCAAGGGATAAGAGCTTGACGTATGATGTCAAGTGTTTTTGGTTCAACAAGAGGATAACCGTTGCTTGATACTAATACGGGGTCGAAAACCACAGGAATGTTTGGATATTGGGGGAGCAATTCGGTCAACATTTTTATGATGTTACCATCTGTTACCATTCCGATTTTAATGGCTTCTATTGGAAGGTCGTTGAGTACTGCTTCTATTTGTGCTTTGACAACTTCTGCCGGTATGGCGAACACATCTTTTACACCAAGTGTATTTTGTACAGTCACAGCGGTAATGGCACTGGCTGCGTAACAGCCGATTGCCGAAATGGTCTTTATGTCAGCTTGTACGCCAGCCCCTCCGCTACAGTCCGAACCGGCAATGGTCAATATGGAGTGAATTTTCATTAATCAGTTTTTTAGAATAAACTGAATGCAAAAGTATTTTTTTTGTTGCATATATTCAAAATAAAATGAATAACTTTAGGCCGCATCAGAAAAATAATCGTATATTTGTCTTTATGTAAATATGGAAAACAGTCATGGAAGAAAAAAATAATCACCTGGTAATTATGGCCGGCGGAATTGGTAGCCGTTTTTGGCCGATGAGTACACCGGAACGTCCAAAGCAGTTTATTGATGTTTTGGGATGTGGACGTACATTGTTACAATTGACCGTAGACCGTTTTAAGGGAATCTGTCCGGCGGAGAATATTTGGGTTGTGACCTCAGAAGCTTATGCCGATACTGTAAAGGAACAATTGCCGGAGGTCCCTGAATGCAATATTCTTAAAGAGCCTTGTCGGCGTAATACAGCACCTTGTATTGCTTATGTGAGTTGGAGAATCAAAAAACTGAATCCTAGAGCAAATGTGGTTGTTACGCCAAGCGATCATGTTGTAATGAATCAGGTTGAGTTCAGACGGGTGATAGCCTCAGCGTTGGCTTTTTCGGCAGAAAGTGATGCGATAGTGACCCTCGGAATGAAACCCACAAGGCCGGAAACGGGTTATGGCTATATTCAGGCAGATTTGAGCGTTTCTTCTGCACGTAATAAAGAGGTTTTTCGTGTTGATTCATTTAAGGAAAAACCCGATTTGGAGACTGCAAAGAAATACATCAGACGGAACAATTATTTTTGGAATGCCGGTATTTTTATATGGAGTGTCAGCACAATAATCAATGCTTTCAGAGTTTATCAGCCTTCTATTTCCCAAATATTCCAAGGAATGATGGATGTCTACGGTACTGATAAGGAACAGGAAGCCATTAATCGGGAGTTTCCGCTTTGTGAGAACATATCTGTCGACTATGCAATTATGGAAAAAGTGGAAGAGATTTTTGTTTTTCCCGCAGATTTTGGTTGGAGTGATCTGGGTACTTGGGGGGCTTTACACGAGAAAGTTGCTAATGATGCATATGGAAATGCTTGTATCGGCAATGATATCAGATTGTTCGAGACCCGTAATTGTATGATTCATACCACTCAAGAGAAGAAAGTGGTTGTTCAGGGGCTTGACGGTTATATAGTAGCAGAGAATGATAATACACTGTTGATTTGCAAACTTGATGAGGAACAGCGTATCAAACAGTTCAGTGAATAAAAAGATTGTAATCTAATGGAAAAGAAGAAAGTAGCGTTAATTACCGGAATCACCGGTCAGGATGGTTCCTATTTGGCAGAATTTCTGTTGACAAAAGGTTATGAGGTGCACGGCGTGCTTCGTCGTTCATCTTCATTCAATACAGGGCGTATCGAACATCTCTATTTGGACGAATGGGTACGTGATATGAAAAAAAGTCGTCTTATAGAGTTGCATTGGGGTGATGTGACCGACACGAGTTCTATGGTGCGTATTATCCGTGAGTGTCGTCCGACCGAGATTTATAATTTGGCTGCTCAGAGCCATGTAAAGGTAAGTTTCGATGTACCTGAATTTACTGCAGAAACTGATGCTGTTGGTGTTCTTCGTTTACTTGAAGCCGTACGTATATTGGGTATGGAAAAAGAGTGTCGTATTTATCAGGCATCTACTTCTGAATTGTTTGGTAAGGTACAGGAAATACCACAGAAGGAAACAACTCCGTTTTATCCACGTTCGCCGTATGCTGTTGCCAAACAGTATGGTTTTTGGATTGTGAAGAATTATCGTGAGAGTTATGGAATGTACTGCTGTAACGGTATTTTGTTCAATCATGAATCGGAACGTCGTGGCGAGAATTTTGTGACAAGAAAAATTACTTTGGCGGCAACTCGTATAGTGCAGGGTTATCAGGATAAGTTGTATTTGGGTAATCTTAACGCACTTCGTGACTGGGGATATGCTAAGGACTATGTGGAATGCATGTGGCTTATGCTTCAGCAAGATGAGCCTGAAGATTTTGTGATAGCTACCGGTGAGTATCATTCAGTTCGTGAATTTACGGATTTGGCATTTAAGGCTTGTGGCATTGAATTGGAATGGCAGGGCGAAGGTGTAAACGAAAAGGGTATAGATAAAGCTACCGGTCGTGTACTGGTAGAAGTAGATCCTAAATATTTCCGTCCGTGCGAGGTAGAACAGCTGTTGGGTGATCCAACGAAGGCTAAGACACGTCTTGGATGGAACCCGCGCAAGACTTCGTTTGAGGAATTGGTTAATATCATGGTCAAGCATGATATGAAATTCGTTAAGAAGCTGTATTTAAAGGCTCAGGAGGAAGAATAATCATGATAGCTAAAGACGCTAAGATTTATGTAGCCGGTCATCATGGTCTGGTTGGTTCGGCCATTTGGAATAACCTTCAGGCAAGAGGATATCATAATCTGGTAGGACGTACACATAAAGAGTTGGATTTGCTTGACGGTGTGGCTGTTCGTCGTTTTTTTGATGAAGAACAACCCGAATATGTGGTGCTTGCCGCAGCTCATGTGGGCGGAATTATGGCTAACCTGCAATATAGGGCAGATTTTATTTATCAGAATCTCCAGATTCAGCAGAACGTAATAGGGGAGAGTTTTCGTCATCACGTGAAGAAACTCCTTTTTCTGGGTAGTACATGTATTTATCCACGTGAGGCTCCTCAGCCTATGACTGAGGACGTATTGTTGACCTCGCCGCTCGAATATACCAACGAGCCGTATGCGATAGCAAAGATTGCAGGTTTGAAGATGTGTGAGAGCTTTAATCTGCAGTATGGTACAAACTATATAGCGGTGATGCCGACAAATCTTTATGGACCGAATGATAATTTCCATTTGGAGAACAGCCATGTGTTACCTGCCATGATACGTAAGATTCATCTGGCAAAGTGCTTGAATGAAAATCAATGGGATGCTGTACGTAAAGATTTAAATTTACGTCCTGTTGAGGGAGTTGACGGTAAGGCCGATGAGCAGACCATCTTGAATGTGTTGGCTAAATATGGCATTACACCGTCTGAGGTTAAGTTATGGGGAACGGGAACACCTTTACGCGAATTTCTCTGGAGTGAGGAAATGGCCGATGCCAGTGTATATGTTCTGTTGAATATAGATTTTAAAGATACGTATAATCCTGAAGATCGCGAAATTCGCAATTGCCATATTAACGTAGGTACCGGTAAGGAGATTTCTATTCGTAATGTTGCTGAGTTGATAGTACGTACTGTTGGGTTTAAGGGCATTTTATCATGGGATGCAACCAAACCAGATGGTACAATCCGTAAGTTGACTGATGTCAGCAAACTGAACAAGTTGGGTTGGCATCATAAGATTGAGATAGACGAGGGCGTTCAGAAACTTTATGACTGGTATCTTAATCAACAGGTAAAGAAATAATATGTAGTTTCAATCTGTAATCTGTATATAATGTTTGCGGCACAGCATCCTAAATCAAATTGGATGCCGTGCCGCAAACGTTTTCTAATGATATAGCGCTTATGCTTCATTCTGATGATTATCATTCGGATTGATACGGATAAAATTTTCAGGATGAGTAAGCACGTAGTCGTAAAAGTCTTTCAGTTCTACTTCTGAAGGAATAAAACGTCCGATTGTGACTTCCAGATACGGATCATCCTTGTCGCAGGCTGTTTTCAGATATTTAAGAAAATCCTCATATTGATATCTCATTAAAGCGCAAAAAGCCAGATAACTGTATATTTTCTGACCTACGCCGTTAAGATCAAGTTCCTGATGCTCTTTGATGAATAGAAAATGTGCCTCAGCTTCATTGTACATCTCATTTTCTGCCAATGAGATTCCTATAAAGAAATGATTTTCTATCAGCTGGCCGGCATCGGCTTCTGTCAAGGCTCTTTTGAAATACTCAAAAGCCTTTTCCTTTTGTCTGTTTTCCAGATAGATGTTTCCTTTGAATACATCCAGACTGTATTCTGTAGGTCTTATTTCGTTGGCCTGTTCTATATATCTGACAGCTTCGTCTACTTGTCCAAGTTTACTGTATACCAGTGATAAATGACTGTATAGTTGCTGTTGTTCCATAGAACGTGGCTGGGCATGTTTACATCCTTCTTTAAATTGTACGATAGCTTCTTCGTAACGTTGCAGGTTTGACAGACATAATCCGTCATAAAAAAAACCAACCTCGTCTGTAGGAATTTCCTTTAAGTACGCTGTATAATATCTGTGTGCCTCCTTAAAATTATTCAGGTAGAAAAAACAGTTGGCTTTCAGTTGCATGGCATGTGCATCTTTTTCGTTGATTGCCAATGCAAAATCTACTGTTTCTATAGCCTTAGAGTAATCATTAAGTTGAATGTAGGCCTCAGTCATGGCATGCCATGCAAAGATATTATATGGGTTGATGTCCAAAGCATGATTTAGTGTTTGTATTGCTTTCTCCGGTTCGTTGCGTCCCAATAATATTTCAGCCTTCAGTTTTAGGTTTTTGTCGTCTTCGGGATGAATGGATAATGCTTTTTCACACCATTCTTCAGCGATTTGAAAATAGTTATAGTCCAGAAAAACATATGCAATGTCATAAGCAAACTGCTCAGGGTCGTCATCAATGTTTTCGATTACCGATTCAATGTATTGTTGGGCACCTTCAAGGTCATTTTCGTGCAAATACATTTCAACGTTGAAGAATATAACCTCGCGATCTGTCTGGTCGGTAATTTGGTTACAAATGGCTTTTGCGCCTTCAATATCATCGGCAAACATATGTTGTCGGGCTTGGAATATAAGCGGATCGACACTTCCCGGATGAAGTCGCATTGCATATTCTATACATGCCGTAGCCTTCTCGGTTTCACCTTTCATCATATAATATTCGGCGATGTCGGTCAGTTCATCTGCTTCCAGATAAACTGACCGGCCGGAATGCAGCATTTCCTCATATTGAGCCAAATGTTGTTTAAATTCCTCTTCTCCGAAATATGAAAGGTCTTCGTATGACATTCTTGGGCTTTATTTATTGATTTTGCTCCACGTGTCTTTCAGACTGACAGTGCGGTTGAATACCAGATGATCTGCTGTACTGTCTTTATCCATGGTAAAGTAACCGATACGTTGGAACTGCAGATAATCGAGCGGTTTCTTTGTTGCTACATATTTTTCTACGTAGCAGTTTGTCAATACCTGAAGTGAATCCGGGTTTAGTAACTCGCGAAAGTCACGTTCATCGGCACTAGGATTCTCAACACTGAACAGACGGTCGTATAATCGTACTTCTGCCGGCAGACAATGTCCGCAGCTGAGCCAGTGTAAAGTACCTTTTACCTTGCGGTCAGCACCTGGCATACCACTTTTTGAAGTCGGGTCGTATTCGCAATATACTTCGGTAACATGACCTTCTTCGTCTTTCTTACATCCTGTACATTTCACAATGTAGGCATTTTTAAGGCGAACCTCGTTACCCGGTGTCAGACGGAAGTATTTCTTCGGAGCATTTTCCATGAAGTCGTCTTGTTCAATCCAAAGTTCCCGGCTGAATTCAATGTTATGTGAGCCTTCTTCCGGATTTTCAGGATTGTTGATGGCTTCAAGTGTTTCCACCTGTCCTTCCGGATAATTGGTGATAATCAGTTTGACAGGATGGAGTACTGCTGAAACTCGGGTTGCGCGGGCGTTAAGATCCTCGCGTACTGCAGCTTCGAGCATGGCAAAGTCATTCAAGGCGTCAAACTTGGTATAACCAATCATATCAATAAATTTGCGGATGGCTTCAGGAGAATACCCACGTCGACGGTAACCACAGATGGTCGGCATACGTGGATCATCCCAACCGTTAACCAGACCTTCTTTTACCAAAGCGAGTAATTTACGTTTACTCATTACTGTATAAGTCAGATTCAGGCGGTTAAATTCAATCTGGCGTGGACGATGGTCTTCCAAGTCCTTTCCTTCTTTCAGTTCGTCAATGAAATGATCGTATAACGGACGGTGAGGAACAAACTCAAGCGTACAGATAGAGTGGGTTACTCCTTCAAAGTAATCACTCTGTCCGTGTGCAAAGTCATACATTGGGTATGCTTTCCATTTGCTTCCTGTGCGATGATGTTCCTTATTAATAATACGGTATATAATAGGGTCGCGGAAATGCATGTTAGGGCTGGCCATGTCGAGTTTTGCGCGCAAAACCATAGAACCTTCTTCTGCTTCACCGCTATTCATTTTATTAAACAGGGCCAGATTTTCTTCGATTGGACGATCACGGTAAGGACTTGCCACGCCTGGTTGGGTGGGTGTACCTTTCTGGGCTGCTATTTCTTCGCTGGTCTGTTCGTCTATATAAGCCTTACCTTCTTTGATAAGACGTACGGCAAAATCCCAAAGTTGCTGGAAATAGTCAGAGGCATGATAAATTTGTCCCCACTTGAAGCCTAACCATTGAATGTCTTCTTTGATTGCTTCTACATATTCAGTGTCTTCCTTTACAGGGTTTGTGTCATCCAGACGCAGATTGCAGACACCGCCATATTTTTCGGCTATTCCGAAGTCCATGCAGATGGCCTTGGCATGGCCAATGTGTAGGTAACCGTTTGGTTCAGGCGGAAAGCGTGTTTGCAGGCGTCCGTCATTTTTTCCGGCAGCAAGGTCGGCTGCGACGATTTCTTCTACGAAATTGAGGCTTTTCTTTTCTTCTGATTCTGCTGTTTTCGTTGTCGTCATAGTTGTAAATCTATTGCTTTGTCTGATTTTCTTGCAAATATACGATATTAATTTGAATCAAATTTATAAAAAACTGTATTAATAAAATTCCCATTCAGCCTTTTTTACACAAAAACACCGAATATATGCTAAGAAACATCAAAAAAGGTTTTGAAGACTGAAATGAAAGGCCGATATTTGCAACTGTTATTCTGAAAACAATCTTTTTACCTTAAAAACTAATACCTATTGAATTAAAGAAAGGATGTGTCGTGAGATACATCCTTTTTTGCTGTTTCTACTTTATTGAAATGTTTTAACTTTAAAATTACTTCTGATTTTTACGTGTTGTTTAATTCGCTTTTATTTTATAAAAAGACCTTATTTCTTCTTGTATCAGATTTTGTCATTTTAATCCATAGCTTATTGATAAAAATAAATATAATTCTTTTCTTTTTATTAAATAGGAGAAATTTCAATCCCGAAGTCTTTATTATAATATTGGTCTTTGTATTTTTGAGAGAGCTTCAGATGGAATTGTATTTTTTCAATTTTTAATGGCAGTTTTTACTATTATTGAGTATACATGCTTATTTATATTTATTTTTCATTTTATCTGAATAAGTATATTTTTGTTTTTTTTGTGTGTGAAATAAGAAATGATCATGTGATAGTAATCCTATTCAGTTTCGTCCCTAAATCAACAAAACGGGTGACTTTTTGTGTGATATAATGGTAGTTTTTCTAAAAAAGATAATTTTTTTCGATTTTTTTTGCTGTGCTCCTTTAAAACTTAAAAACATGTTTTTCAACACATTGCTTGTATAATTAGGATAAAATATCTAATTTTGGAGAA
>CAJMNM010000017.1 GCA_905214795.1 uncultured bacterium | reverse complement strand
CAACGACCCCCTGATTAACAGTCAGGTGCTCTAACCAACTGAGCTACTGAAGCAGGTCTTGCAAAATGGTTTTTCTCAATTGCGATGCAAAAGTAGCAGATATTTTTGAAATATGCAACATATTGGCGAAAAAAATACGCTTTAATGTAAAAAATACATAAGGAAAAGAAGAGTTCTGCCTTTTGATTGGTGGAATATGACTTATTTGAGTAAATTTGCAGCATGAAAAAACTCATCATATCAGCAGGTCTGCTCTTCGCAGCCATGAGCACCCTGCACGCCCAGAAAAGCAATAATCACAATTTTGAGATTTCGAAGAATCTTGAGATTTTCAACGACATCTATAAGCAGCTTGACCTGTTCTATGTAGACTCACTGTCGGCCGACACCGTCATAGAATGGGCCATCGACGGCATGCTGCAACAGGTTGACCCTTTTACGGAATATTATCCCGAGAGCAACATGGAAGAGCTGCGCGAGATGACAACCGGAAAATATGCCGGCGTGGGCTCGGTAATCCGCTATTATAAAAAAGAAGACCGTGTGATGATGGTCGAGCCGTGGGAGAACAGTCCGGCGGCAGAAGCCGGAATAAAGGCCGGTGACATCATCCTGACCATAGACGACGTGGACATCAAGGGTAAAAGCGTCAGTGACGTCAGCAAGATGCTCCGCGGAGACGCAGGAACCTCGTTCGAGATAAAAGTGAAGCGCAACGGAGCAGCCGAGCCGCTGACTTTCAAGATTACACGACGTAACATCGCTGTGCCGCCCGTTCCCTATTACGGAAAAATCAGCGACGGAATAGGCTATATTTATTTTGACCGTTTTACGGAAAACTGCTCACGCGACGTCCGCCGCGCCATCATCGACCTGAAAGAAAAAGGTGCCAAAAGCCTTGTCATCGACATGCGCGGCAACCCCGGCGGTCTGTTGAGCGAAGCGATAGAAATAGTCAACCTGTTTGTACCGAAAGGACAGAAGGTGGTTTACACCAAAGGTAAGCTGGCCTCTGTAAACAGCGAATATTCCACCAGCAAGGAACCGCTCGACATTGAGATTCCCGTAGTGGTTCTGGTAAACAGCATGACGGCCTCATCAGCCGAAATCGTATCCGGCTCGCTTCAGGATCTGGACCGCGCCGTCATCATGGGACAGCGCACCTTCGGCAAGGGTCTGGTACAGATTCCGCGCGAGGTACCCTATCACGGCAGTCTGAAGGTAACGACAAGCCGCTACTACATTCCCAGCGGCAGATGCATACAGGCTTACGATTACCGCCATCTCAACCCGGACGGCTCGGCAGGTACCGTACCCGACAGCCTGACCAATTTATTCCACACGGCAGCGGGACGCGAAGTGCGCGACGGAGGCGGTATCGCTCCTGATGTGGTTATCACCACAGACAGTCTGCCGGCTCTGGTTTACGATGTGATTTCGAGCGACATCGCCCTGGAATATGAAAATCTGTTCACCTCAAAACATCCGACCATCGCTCCGGCCGGCGAATTCGAGTTGAGCGACAGCGACTATGCCGAGTTTGTCAGCATGCTGAAAGAAAACAACTTCACTTACAAGAAACGTACCGAAGAGGTGATGAACATATTGAAACAGACCGCCCGTCTGGAGGGCTGTTTCGACGAGGCGGCTCCCGAATTTGAAGCCCTTCAGAAGAAAATGGTAAATAACATTGACGCCGACATGGAACGCTTCAAGAGCGACATCAAGAAATATCTTGAAAACGACATTGTCAGCCGTTATTACTACCGCCGCGGCGCCATCCAGCAGCAGGCGCGCGACGACAAGGAGATAAAAGCCGCCATTGAGCTGCTTTCTGACCCGGCACGCTACCAGGCTCTGCTGAAGCCTCAGGCGCAACCATCCAAATCTAAAAAACAATGAGAAAAAACAAGCTGAATCATAACAAGCAATTTATGTTTGCCATCATGGCCCTGGCCATCGTGGTGCTTGGCGTATGCATATTTTTCTGGATGTGGTGTCTGCCGCCGGACGGTCTGCATAACGGGCAAGACAAAGGATACACTCTGAGTCTGGACAACGGACTGACGGGCGACTCCCTTCAGATTATGGTGAACGACAGTCTTGTCTTCGACGGACGTGCCGGCGAGACGACAGGCGCAATTTCTTTCCCTGCCGCCGACGTCAGCCAGATACTGATTGTGACAGACGCCACCCGCAACACAACCAACAGCTTCAACCTTCCGGAAAAAGGCTGTGACGTAACCCTGACACGGCAGAACGGCAACATGGAATTACAGACAAAGACAAAGGAATAGTTTGATTGATATAAAATTACGGCATTTTCTTTGTCAGTTCTGCAAAAATAACTATCTTTGTAACGAAAGATGAAGTGAGGGGCTTGATTAAGTCCCTCACTTTTCATATAAGATTATTCACATGATAGAAAAAAACGTTGTAAAAGAGTTAGTTGAGGAGTGGCTTAAAGACAAGGACTACTTCCTGGTAGACATTACCATCAGCCCGGACGACCGCATCGTGGTAGAAATAGACCATGCAGAAGGTGTATGGATAGACGATTGTGTAAGCCTGAGCCGTTTCATTGAGTCAAAGCTGAGCCGCGAACAGGAAGACTATGAACTGGAAGTGGGCAGCGCCGGTATCGGACAGCCGTTCAAGGTATTGCCGCAATATCTCTGCCACATCGGCAAGGAAGTGGAAGTGCTTACCAATGACGGACGGAAACTGCGCGGTATACTGACGGCCGCTGACGAGAACCACTTTGAGCTGACCGTAAGCGTGAAGAAAAAACTGCCTGACCAGAAACGCCCCAAGATGGTTGAAGAGGTAATGGCATTCCATTATGATGAAGTAAAATACACAAAATATTTAATCCGTTTTAAATAACATCATGGCAAAGAAAGAAGAGTCAATCAATCTAATTGATACATTTTCAGAGTTTAAGGAGACAAAAAACATCGACCGCGCCACACTGGTAAGCGTTCTTGAGGAAAGCTTCCGCAGTGTAATCGCCAAAATGTTCGGTTCTGACGAAAATTATGATGTCATTGTCAACCCGGACAAAGGAGACTTTGAGATCTACCGCAACCGTATTGTCGTGGCAGACGACGAGGTGAAAGACGACAATAGCGAGATTTCACTTTCAGAAGCCAGAAAAATAGACGAGGATTATGAACTTGGTGAGGAAGTGAGCGAAAGCGTGGACTTCGCCAAATTCGGCCGCCGCGCCATCCTGACCCTACGTCAGACACTGGCCAGCAAAATCCTTGAGCTGGAACACGACAGCCTTTACAACAAATATAAAGACAAGGTGGGCCAGGTGGTAACCGCCGAAGTCTATCAGATATGGAAAAAGGAAATGTTGCTCGTTGACGACGAGGGTAACGAACTGATTCTGCCCAAAACCGAGCAGATTCCGTCTGACTTCTACCGCAAGGGCGAGGCCGTGCGTGCCGTCGTATTGCGTGTGGACAACGCCAACAACAATCCTAAAATCATATTGAGCCGTACATCACCCGTCTTCCTGCAGCGTTTGCTCGAAGCCGAAGTACCCGAAATACACGACGGTCTGATTGTTATCCGCCGCATCGCACGTATCCCGGGTGAACGCGCCAAGATAGCCGTTGAAAGCTATGATGACCGCATCGATCCGGTTGGCGCTTGTGTGGGCGTAAAGGGAAGCCGCGTACACGGTATCGTACGCGAACTCCGCGGAGAGAATATTGACGTAATCAACTATACCCAGAACATCTCACTCTTTATTACACGTGCCCTCAGCCCGGCCAATGTAAACAGCCTGAGACTGAACGAAGAGGAACGCAAGGCCGAGGTTTATCTGAATCCGGACCAGGTTTCTCTGGCTATCGGTAAGAATGGTCTGAACATCAAGCTGGCCAGCATGCTGACCGAATACACCATCGACGTATTCCGCGAAGTAGAGGGTCAGGACAGCGACAACGATGATGTTTACCTTGACGAATTTGCCAACGCCATTGAGCCGTGGATTATCGATGAGTTGAAAAAAATCGGTATGGTTACTGCCAAGGATGTGCTGAACGCACCGAGAGAGATGTTAGTGTCACAGGCCGATCTTGAAGAAGAAACGGTTGATGACGTATTGAAAATCTTAAGAGAAGAATTTGAGGAATAATCGCGTATGAGTATCAGATTAAATAAAGTAACAAAAGAATGTAACGTAGGTCTGCAGACTGCGGTTGAATTCCTGCAGAAAAAGGGATTCGCCGACATTGAAGCCAATCCGAATACCAAAATCACTGACGAGCAGTATGAAATGCTTGTGGCTGAGTTTAAAACGGATAAAGGCCTGAGAGACGATGCGGACAACATCAGCCGTAAACGGCAACACAAGGAAAAGAAAGAAACGATTGTTATTTCTCAAGAACCGGCTACTATCATTGCCGAACCGATAGAAAAAACACCTGAAAAACGTATTAAGGTTGTAGGACATATCGATTTGGACGCATTGAACGGACGTAAGCCGCGCAAGGAAGAGCCTGCACAGGAACAAAAAGAGGAAGTGAAACCGGCAGTCAGCGAAAGTACGCCGGAAGTCGCTCACGAACCTGAACAGCAGCCTGAAACGCAACCAGTCGCGCAAGCCGAAGCAGAAGCAGAAGTTGAGGTTGAAACAGAAAAAGAATATGCCGAGCCTGAAACCGAAGTTCAGGAAGAGAACGAAGGAATCGGTTCGGAAGAAGACGGCATCTTCCGTCTGAACCATACCAATCAGGCCGCACCCCAGCTCAAGGTGAAAGGACACATTGACCTGGACAGCCTGAACCAGTCTACACGCCCCAAGAAAAAGAGCAAGGAAGAAAAGCGCAAGGAGCGTGAGGAAAAGAACCGTCAGATGCAGCACGACAAGCGTGCGAACGGCATGCAGCAGAATGCTGACCAGAACAGCAACAAGAAAAAGCGTGTGCGCGTAGGCAAAGAACGTGTTGACGTGAATGCCGTAGGCGGACAACAGGGCAACGGCGGCCAGCAGCAGGGCAAGAAGAACCAACAGCAGGGCAACAACCACGACCGTCAGAACAACAAACAGAACAACAAGAAGAACAATAACCGCCAGGCTGCCTTCAAGCCTGAAGTATCAGACGAGGATGTAGCAAAGCAGGTGAAAGAAACACTGGCACGCCTGACCAACAAGACCAAGGCCAACAAGGGTGCCAAATACCGTAAGGAGAAACGTGAGAACGCACGTGCCAACCTGGAAGAGCAGCTTGAAGAACAGGCAGCAGAAAGCAAGATTCTGAAGCTGACCGAATTCGTAACTGCCAACGAGCTGGCCGTAATGATGGACGTTCCTGTCACTCAGGTTATCGGTACATGTATGAGTATCGGCATCATGGTTTCCATCAACCAGAGACTTGACGCCGAAACCATTAACCTGGTGGCTGAAGAGTTCGGATTCAAGACCGAATATGTCAGCGCAGAGGTTTCTGAAGCTGTAAACGAAGAGGAGGATGACGAAGAAGATCTGGAGCCGCGCGCACCGATTGTTACCGTGATGGGTCACGTAGACCACGGTAAGACTTCGTTGTTGGACTACATCCGTAAGACGAACGTGATTGCCGGTGAGGCCGGTGGTATCACCCAGCACATCGGTGCCTATAATGTTCGTCTTGAAGACGGACGTCATATCACCTTCCTCGACACGCCGGGTCACGAAGCATTTACCGCCATGCGTGCCCGTGGTGCACAGGTAACGGATATTGCCATCATCATCATCGCAGCCGACGATGACATCATGCCTCAGACCAAGGAGGCCATTAACCACGCCATGGCTGCAAACGTACCTATTGTATTCGCCATCAACAAGGTTGACAAGCCTGCCGCCAATCCGGACAAAATCAAGGAGGGACTGGCTGCCATGAACTTCCTTGTAGAGGAATGGGGCGGAAAATACCAAAGCCAGGATATCTCTGCCAAGAAGGGTACCGGAGTGGACGAGTTGCTGGAGAAAGTATTGCTCGAGGCTGAAATGCTCGACCTGAAGGCTAATCCTCACCGTAAGGCTACCGGTTCTATCATAGAATCTTCTTTGGACAAGGGACGCGGTTATGTGGCTACGGTATTGGTTTCAAACGGTACGCTCCATGTAGGTGATATCGTATTGGCCGGTACAAACTACGGAAAGGTTAAAGCCATGTTCAACGAACGTAACCAGCGTGTAAAAGAAATCGGTCCGGCAGAAGCAGCCACCATTCTGGGTCTGAACGGCGCTCCGACCGCCGGTGACACCTTCCACGTAATGGACAGCGAACAGGAAGCCCGCGAAATCACCAACAAACGTGAGCAGCTGCAACGCGAACAGGGTCTGCGCACCCAGAAGATGCTGACACTGGACGAAGTGGGACGCCGTATCGCACTGGGCGGTTTCCAGGAACTCAATATTATTGTCAAGGGAGACGTAGACGGCTCTATCGAGGCTTTGAGCGACTCATTAATCAAACTGTCAACAGAAAAGATTGCGGTCAACGTCATTCACAAGGCCGTAGGTCAGATTTCAGAAAGCGATGTGGCTCTGGCCGCCGCCTCAGAAGCCATCATCATCGGCTTCCAGGTACGTCCGTCTGCCACCGCACGCAAAATGGCCGAGCAGCAGGGTGTGGATATCCGCCTCTACTCTATCATCTATGACGCCATTGAGGAAGTGAAGTCAGCAATGGAAGGCATGCTGGCTCCGGAGGTGAAAGAAGAAGTTACCGCTACGCTCGAAGTGCGTCAGGTATATCATATCAGCAAAGTGGGTACCGTGGCCGGTGCTTACGTTATGGACGGAAAAGTACAACGTTCGAACAAGGCACGTCTTATCCGCGACGGTATCGTTGTACACACCGGTCAGATCAACGCCCTGAAACGTTTCAAGGACGATGTGAAGGAAGTCGGTACAAACTTTGAATGCGGTATCAGTCTGGTTAACTACAATGACATCCGCGAAGGCGATATCATTGAAACTTACCAGGAAGTTGAGGTTAAAGCCAAACTTTAAGCCACGGTGAGCACACTGGATATCTTGATTCTGATTGTGCTTCTCATCGGAATGATAAAAGGCTGGATGAGCGGCTTTTTCAGACAGGCAACCTCTACTGCCGGCTTACTGATAGGACTCGTGCTGGCCGCCATGCTATACACGGCAGCCGGAGACTGGCTGGCACCACACATCGGTGTGAATACGGGAGTGGCTTATGCACTGGCCTTTATCCTGATATGGATAGGCGTACCGGTAGCGCTGTCTGTCGTGGCTTATGTATTGACCAAAGCGGCTGAGATATTATGTCTGGGAGGTATAAACCGGCTGGGAGGAGCTATTTTGGGCGGACTGAAATATGCGCTACTCTTCAGTTGTCTGCTCAATGTCATGGTGAGACTGCATTTCATGCAGGAACCCGGACAGGGCACACACCTCTACAAACCGCTTTCGGCACTTTCGGGAGTATTTTTTGACTTCTGTTCAAAACACGTCCACGAAGCGGCCGAAGAAAGCATAAAGCACATTTCATAATAAAAAAAAGAATAGTGTGAAGACAGGAAGGTTTCTCAAAAAATGGCATTAACCGCCGGGCGGTGAAGTTTTGCTTTTGAGTTACCTTCCTGTCTTTAAATGAATAAGAAAGTATATGGAAGAGAAAAACAAGTTTGTAAAAGAAGTGGCAGAAAAGAAGTACGAATATGGCTTCACCACTGATATACAGACCGAGATTATAGAAAAAGGACTGAATGAGGATGTCGTAAGACTGATTTCTTCCAAAAAGGAGGAACCGGAATGGCTTCTGAACTTTCGGTTGGAAGCTTTCAGATACTGGCAGAAACAGACTCAACCCGACTGGGGACATCTGGAACTGCCCAAAATTGACTATCAGGCCATATCATACTACGCAGACCCGACAAAGGGTAAAAAGGACGGACCTAAGTCTTTGGACGAAATAGATCCGGAACTGATGAAAACGTTCGACAAACTGGGTATCCCTCTGGAAGAACGTCTGGCCCTGAGCGGCACTGCGGTAGATGCCGTAATGGACTCGGTATCGGTAAAAACAACATTCAAGGAGAAATTATCGGAACGTGGCATCATATTCTGCTCCATCAGCGAGGCTGTGCGCGAATACCCGGATCTGGTCAAACAATATCTGGGTTCGGTAGTTCCTTACCGTGACAACTATTTTGCAGCGTTAAATTCGGCTGTATTCAGTGACGGTTCGTTTGTATACATCCCGAAAGGTGTACGTTGCCCGATGGAGCTTTCGACCTATTTCCGCATTAACGCGCGCAACACCGGACAGTTTGAACGTACGCTGATTGTCTGCGACGACGGCGGCTATGTGTCTTATCTGGAAGGATGTACGGCACCTATGCGTGACGAGAATCAGTTACACGCCGCTATTGTGGAGATTGTAGTAAACGAAAACGCCGAAGTGAAATACAGCACCGTACAGAACTGGTATCCCGGTGATGCCGAAGGTAAGGGCGGTGTGCTGAACCTGGTGACCAAACGCGGACATCTGCGTGGCGCCAACAGCAAACTGTCATGGACCCAAGTGGAAACAGGCTCTGCCATCACATGGAAATATCCAAGTTGTGTGTTGAGCGGCGATAACTCGCAGGCAGAATTCTACAGCGTGGCAGTGACCAACAATTACCAGCAGGCCGATACCGGTACGAAAATGATTCATATCGGAAAAAATACCAAAAGTACCATTATCAGCAAAGGTATCTCTGCCGGCAAGAGCCAGAACTCTTACCGTGGTCTGGTACGCGTGGCTGCCAATGCCGACGGCGCCCGTAACTACAGCTCATGCGACTCGCTGCTGCTGGGCAGCACCTGTGGTGCCCATACATTCCCCTACATGGACGTACACAACGATACAGCCATTGTAGAACATGAGGCTACCACGTCCAAGATTTCGGAAGAACAACTGTTCTACTGTAACCAACGCGGCATACCGACCGAAGAAGCTGTGGGACTGATTGTCAACGGTTATGCCAAGGATGTAATCAACAAGTTGCCCATGGAGTTTGCCGTAGAGGCCCAAAAGCTACTGAATGTCTCACTTGAAGGAACAGTAGGATAAACACGAGTAAAAACAACGGAGGCGCATGACATCATCTGTGAGCCTCCCCCAATGTGATATAGACTTATGTTAGAGATAAAAGATTTGCATGCCAGCATTAATGGCAAAGAAATATTAAAGGGTATTAACCTGACTATCAATCCGGGAGAAATCCATGCACTGATGGGACAAAACGGTGCCGGAAAAAGTACACTGAGCAATGTGCTTGTCGGCAATCCGGCTTATGAAGTGACACGAGGAAGTGTAACCTTCAACGGTAAGGACCTTCTGGCCATGAAACCCGAAGAACGTGCCCACGAGGGACTGTTCCTTTCTTTTCAGCAACCCGTAGAGATTCCGGGGGTTTCGATGGTTAACTTCATGCGTGCGGCCATCAACGCCAAACGTCAGTACCATGGTCTGCCGGCAATGAGCGCAGGCGATTTCCTGAAGATGATGCGCGAGAAACGCAAAATCGTGGAACTGGACAGCAAACTGGCCAACCGCTCTGTAAACGAAGGTTTCAGCGGCGGCGAAAAGAAACGCAACGAAATATTCCAGATGGCCATGCTCGAACCTACGCTGAGCATTCTTGACGAAACCGACTCGGGACTTGACGTAGACGCACTGCGTATCGTGGCAGAAGGTTTCAACAAACTGCGTACCGCCGAAACTTCGGCTTTGGTCATCACACATTATCAACGTTTGCTGGATTATCTGAAACCGGATATCGTACATGTGCTGCTGAACGGACGCATCGTCAAGACAGGCGGTCCTGAACTGGCGGTAGAGATTGAAAACAGAGGTTTCGACTGGATAAAGACCGAAACCGAAGAACAGGCTTAAACTGTTTAAGCCGGATAAAGCCCGGCTCAAAGTATGTTTTCCTGTCATGTTTTAACCTAAAAAACGAAATTTAAATGAACAGCGAACAACAATATATAGATTTGTTCACCAACAGCCGAAAGATGATAGACAAGCACAGCGCACCGGTTCTGAACGCCGCGCGCGAACAGGCTTTCAGAGAATTCCGGCAAGCTGGTTTCCCCACACAAAAAGTGGAACGATACAAATATACGGATGTCTCCGCGGCGTTCGCTCCGGACTATGGACTGAATCTTAACCGTCTGGATATTCCCGTCGCTCCTTATGAGGCGTTCCGCTGTGACGTTCCCAATCTGAGTTCGTCACTCTACTTTGTAGTAAATGACTCGTTCTACAGCAAATCACTGCCTACCGTGTCACTGCCCGAAGGCGTGATTGTATGCTCTCTTAAAGAGGCTGCCATAAAGTATCCCCAACGTGTGGCTTCATATTACGGTCAACTGGCCAGACCGGAAAAAGACGCCATCAGCGCCTTGAATACCATGCTGGCCCAGGACGGTCTGTTTATCTTTGTACCGCGCAACACGAATGTAGACCGTACCATACAGATTGTCAACATTCTGCGTTCTGATGTGGATCTGATGGTGAACCGACGCGTACTGATTATTCTGGAAGAAAACGCCCAAGCACGTATTCTGTTCTGTGACCATGCCGCAGATGACCGCAATTTCCTTGCTACACAAGTGGTAGAGGTCTTTGCCGAAGAAAATTCCAGTCTGGAAATCTACGAGTTGGAGGAAACGCACGTAAAGAACAAACGTTTCAGTAACATGTTTGTTGAACAGCGACGCGACAGCCGTGTCACGCTGAACAGTATCACCCTGCACAACGGACTGACACGTAACCGTACGGATGTCAACCTGTCCGGAACAGGAGCGGAAATCAACATGTATGGTTGTGTAATAGCCGACAAAGCACAACATGTGGACAACAATACACTGATAGATCACCGCATGTCGCACTGTACAAGCAACGAACTGTATAAATATGTGCTTGACGACAAGGCAACAGGAGCATTTGCCGGCCGCATACTGGTAAGACAAGACGCCCAGCAGACCGTATCCAACGAGCGTAACGCCAACCTGTGCAGTACAAAAGAGGCCCGCATGTTTACCCAGCCCATGCTGGAAATCTATGCTGACGACGTGAAGTGCAGTCACGGCTCCACAGTAGGACAGCTAAACGAACAGGCGCTCTTTTACATGCAACAACGCGGAATAAGCCGCGCCGAGGCGCAAATGCTGCTTAAATTCGCCTTTGCCGGCGAGGTGCTCGACGCCATTAAGCTTGACGCCCTGAAAGACCGTCTTCACCATCTGGTTGAGAAACGTTTCCGGGGTGAATTGAGCAAATGTTCAAGCTGTAAACTTTGTCATTAATCATCAGCCTTATGTACGACATAGAAAAGATTCGTGAAGACTTCCCCATTCTGGGACGTGAAGTATACGGCCGTCCGCTCGTCTACTTCGACAATGGGGCAACGACACAAAAACCCCGTTGCGTAATAGAAGCCATGACGGAGGAATATTATAATGTCAATGCCAACGTCCATCGTGGCGTACATTTCCTTTCGCAAAAAGCGACAGAACTGCACGAAAGCGCACGTGAAACCGTGCGTCGCTTTATCAATGCCCGTAGCACAAACGAGATTATCTTTACCCGTGGCACCACGGAAAGCATCAATCTGGTGGCATCGAGTTTCGGAGACGCATTTCTCAATGACGGTGACGAGGTTATCATCAGCGAGATGGAACATCATTCCAACATTGTCAGCTGGCAACTCATACAAAACCGCAAGAAAATAAAACTACGTGTCATTCCTATCAATGACAAGGGTGAACTGCTCATTGACGAATACAACAGAATGTTTAATGAGAAGACACGTATTGTAAGTGTGACACAGGTGAGCAATGTGCTGGGAACCGTAAATCCCGTAAAGGAAATGATTGCTACCGCTCACGCACACGGCGTACCGGTACTGATTGACGGTGCCCAAAGCACGCCGCACTTCGCCATAGACGTACAGGACCTTGACTGTGACTTTTTCGCTTTCAGCGGCCACAAGATTTACGGACCGACAGGCGTAGGTGTGCTGTACGGTAAAGAGGAATGGCTGGACAAACTTCCACCGTACATGGGCGGAGGAGAAATGATAAAGAACGTATCGTTCGAGAAAACAACCTTCAACGAATTGCCTTACAAATTCGAAGCGGGCACACCGGACTATGTAGCCACCACCGGCCTTGCCAAAGCGCTGGATTATGTCAGTGCCATAGGCATGGACCAGATTTATGCTCACGAACAGGAGCTGACACAATATGCCATGGAACAGATGGGACAGATAGAGGGAATGCGATTTATCGGCACACCCGCCCACAAAGACGCCGTCATTTCATTCCTGGTGGGACATATCCATCATCTTGATATGGGCACATTGCTCGACAGACTGGGTATTGCGGTTCGTACGGGGCACCACTGCGCCGAACCGCTGATGCACCGCATGGGCATTGAAGGCACCGTAAGAGCCAGCTTTGGTCTTTATAATACGAAAGAGGAAATAGACAAACTGGTGGCCGGTATTGAACGTGTAAGAAAAATGTTCTGATACAGACATCATCCCGACAGCCAGAGTCAAACAAGATAATCCTGATAAGCCGGAAAATATTCATTGCTTTCCGGTTTATCAGGATTGTCTATTAAACAGCCTTTTAAGAAAATAAACAAGGTTGGCCGTCCTCTTCAGAATACAGACAAATTAATGGCAAACGACACGCTGCTTATAACGGTAAAAAACAAAATAAATGCGTCGCTATTCCCTGAATTTACCCATAGTGAACATTTTGAATTAAAAAGCCGATAATGTATTTCCACCCTTTCTTATTCAAAAATATTTGTGTATATTTGTAAACTCAACGAAGTTTTAAAATTATGTCAGAAGAAGAACAGTTAAACGGTACCAGTTACTCCGCCAGCAGCATTCAGGTGCTTGAAGGATTGGAGGCCGTGCGCAAGCGCCCGGCGATGTACATCGGCGACATCAGCGAGAAAGGTTTGCACCATCTGGTGTATGAAACGGTAGACAACTCTATCGATGAAGCGCTTGCCGGTTATTGTACACATATTGAAGTCACCATCAACGAAGATAATTCCATTACCGTACAGGACAACGGACGAGGAATCCCTGTAGACATGCACGAGAAAGAGCATAAGTCGGCTCTTGAGGTCGTAATGACAGTTTTGCACGCAGGTGGTAAATTTGACAAAGGTTCATATAAAGTTTCAGGCGGTCTGCATGGTGTAGGTGTATCCTGTGTGAACGCCCTCTCAACCAGAATGCTTTCACAAGTATTCCGCGACGGCAAAATCTATCAACAGGAATATAAGTGCGGAAAACCGCTCTACCCTGTCAAGATTGTGGGCGAAACAGAATTACGGGGTACACGTCAGCAGTTCTGGCCGGACGGCAGTATCTTCATTACAACTGTCTACAAATATGACGTGTTGGCAAACCGTATGCGTGAACTGGCATTCCTGAACGCCGGTATTACCATCACACTGACAGATATGCGTGACAAGGATGAAAACGGACAGCCACGTCAGGAAGTATTCCATTCAAAAGACGGTTTGAAAGAGTTTGTCCGCTATATCGACTCCAGCCGTATCCATCTGTTCAATGATGTCATCTACCTGAATACAGAAAAACAGGGTGTACCTATCGAAGTGGCAATCATGTATAACACCGGCTATAATGAGAATATTCATTCTTATGTCAACAATATCAATACCATAGAAGGTGGTACTCATCTGGCCGGTTTCCGTACGGCACTGACACGTACACTGAAAAAATATGCCGAGGAAGAATGTTCTAAGGAACTGGAGAAACTGGAAAAGAATAAAGTTGAAATCTCCGGTGAAGACTTCCGTGAAGGTCTGACCGCAGTAATCTCCATCAAAGTGGCTGAACCTCAGTTTGAGGGACAGACCAAAACCAAATTGGGTAACAATGAGGTTGCCGGTGCTGTACAACAGGCACTCAGCGAAGCATTGACCAACTATCTGGAAGAACATCCGAAAGAGGCTAAACTGATTGTCGACAAGGTTATTCTGGCCGCTACCGCACGTGTAGCCGCACGTAAAGCACGCGAAAGCGTACAACGCAAGAATCCGATGTCGGGTGGAGGACTTCCCGGAAAACTGGCAGACTGCTCAGATAAAGACGCAGCCAACTGTGAGTTGTTTATCGTGGAGGGAGATTCAGCCGGCGGTTCAGCCAAGCAGGGCCGCAGCCGTCAATATCAGGCCATTCTACCGATACGTGGTAAGATATTTAACGTGGAACGCGTAATGTGGCACAAGGCGTTCGAACATGAAGAGGTAAACAATATCATTCAGGCTCTTGGCGTACGTTTCGGACTTGGCGAAGACAGTAAGGAGGCCAATTATGACAAACTGCGTTACTATAAGGTTATCATCATGACCGATGCCGATGTCGATGGTTCACACATCGACACATTGCTGATGACTTTATTCTACCGTTATATGCCTGAACTGATACAGAAAGGACACCTCTTTATCGCAACCCCACCACTCTACCGTTGCAAAAAGGGTAAAGTTGAGGAATACTGCTATACGGAAGCAGACCGTCTGCGCTTTATGGAAAAATATAACAACGGATCTGAACAGGGCGTAACAACGCAACGATATAAAGGTTTGGGTGAAATGAATCCTGAACAATTATGGGAAACAACCATGAACCCAGAAACAAGACTTCTGAAGCAAGTAACCATAGAGGATGCAGCAAGCGCTGATTATGTATTCTCCATGCTTATGGGTGAGGATGTGGGTCCACGTCGTGAGTTCATAGAACAGAATGCTACTTACGCGAATATCGACGCATAACAAACTCATCATATTCGTTTAACAGAAAATGCATCCTTTAAAAAGGGTGCATTTTTGTTTTTATGACTTTGCCCTGAGACAAAACAAAATGAGAGCCCGTTATTATTTATTTTTAAGATAATCTTTCTGATTTTTATTGTATTTTTGCAAACCCAACAGCACATACACCATTTTTTATGTCCTCAATTAAAATAAACCGTATCATTTGTATGCTACTGCTATCCTCAATCTGTTTGAGGACAGCCGCACAACTGGACTCTTTAAGTTTCTATTCGGTAAATACGCTTCGTCCGGAAGATGCCAAACGGCTGGATTTCTGTATTGACAATCTGAATTTTATCCGCGACAACGAATATAAAGGTTCTATGGTAAAGGGATATACCCTGCCCGGTATATGGATTCTACCCAAATTTACTTATCAACCACTCAAAAACCTGAAGCTGGAGGCCGGTGCATACCTGTTACGATATTGGGGAGCCAACGTTTATCCCAACTTAAACTACAGCGACCTTGCCGTGTGGAAAGGTGAACAATATCAGAAGGGATTTCATGCTTTGCCATTTTTCCGCGTACAATACAGGGCACATCCTACGTTAGACATCATCCTGGGGCATTATTACGGCCGCAATGACCATAAACTCATCGAACCGCTCTATAACCCCGAAATGGGACTGACAGCCGATCCGGAAGCCGGTGTTCAAATCTTATGGAATGTCAAACCATTTAGTCTGGATGCATGGGTAAACTGGGAAAGCTTCATATTTCAGGATGACAACCATCAGGAAGCCTTTACATTTGGTCTGTCTACCCGCTTTAAATTCAACAAACCATCCTCACCGTATCATTTTTATATCCCAATACAAGGACTGTTCCAACATAGAGGAGGAGAAATCAACACAGAGGACAAATCAAGACAAATCAAGACATGGCTGAATGCCGCCGCCGGTTTCGGCACGGACATCAACATCAACAGACGTATACTCAAAAAAGCGAATATAGAAGCTGATTATGCCTTCTTCAGTCAACAAGCTGGGACATTGTTACCTTTTGATAAAGGATTCGGTATTCAGGCAAGGGCCTCTGTAGATTTATGCCGTTTCAGATTAATTGCCGGATACTGGCAAAGTAAGGATTTTGTAACAATATTTGGAAATCCACATTTTGGTTGTGTATCTGTCATTCCTGATGAAGACATCACATATGACAACCCTAAAATGGTGTTTTTCAAAGTGCAATATGCACAAGATATTGCTAAAGGATTCTCATGGGGTATACATGCCGACCTATTTAATCAGCTTCCTGTAGATATGTATAATGCAGAATCGGGCTGGTCAAGGCAGAAAAATTCACCTAGCATCGCAGTAGGTCTTTATCTCCGCACCAACTTCAGATTTCTACTGAAACGCTTCCAATAAAATTACAGGCCCCATAATAATGGTATAAAAAAATCAAAAAACAGAGAAGAAAAACAAGAATAACCTTATGCAATGTCAACTTCTTTTCTTAACTTTGCTAAGGAACAAATACTTTATCATTAAATCAATAATAGTATGGAAAAGAATTTTTTGCAGAATTTTTCTCTGGAAGGTAAAATCGCGCTCGTTACCGGCGCTTCTTATGGTATTGGTTTTGGTATTGCAACTGCATTTGCACGTTGCGGCGCAACCATCGTTTTTAATGATATTAAACAGGAACTTGTAGATAAAGGCTTAGCTGCATACAAAGCAGAAGGAATCGAGGCTCACGGCTATGTTTGCGATGTTACTGACGAAAATGCTGTTAACGCTTTCATAGCTCAAGTTGAGAAAGAAGTCGGTGTAATTGACATCCTGGTAAACAACGCCGGTATCATCAAACGTATTCCTATGTGCGAAATGAGTGCAGCAGAATTCCGTCAGGTTATTGACGTAGACCTGAACGCACCGTTCATTGTATCAAAGGCTGTTATCCCCGGCATGATTAAGAAAGGCCACGGCAAAATTATCAACATCTGCTCTATGATGTCAGAACTTGGCCGTGAAACCGTATCCGCATATGCAGCAGCCAAAGGTGGTTTGAAGATGCTTACCCGCAACATCTGCTCAGAATATGGTGAATATAACATTCAGTGTAATGGTATTGGCCCGGGTTATATCGCAACTCCTCAGACAGCTCCGTTGCGTGAACGTCAACCGGACGGCAGCCGTCACCCGTTTGACAGTTTTATTGTGGCTAAAACTCCTGCCGCACGTTGGGGCTCACCAGAAGACCTTCAGGGACCGGCTGTATTCCTTGCATCTGATGCTTCAGACTTCGTAAACGGTCAAGTTCTTTACGTAGACGGCGGTATCCTGGCTTACATCGGCAAACAACCTAAATAAGGATATAAAATCATAAGTACAGAAAAGGCATACCTGTTATGGGGTATGCCTTTTTTATTACCGGAACAGACTATATGACGAAACTTCTGTGTTATCGCTTAATGTAACGCCTAAAACATCCATTACGGTATAAATCATATCTTCCGTATTGTAAGTCCGATTCTGACTGCCTTTTATCCGTTGCATCAACTGCGGATAATGTGCCTTGAATAATGGAGATGTGAATACCACAAACGGTATCTGTAATCCAAAATGTTCATTCACTCCCGATATAGCATGACCAAAATAATCCGCATTACTCTGATAAATATCCAGTCCGTGATCAGAAAAATAGAAAACAATGGATTCTTCGTCGACAAACAGCTTCATCAGCTCGCTTACAACAAAATCATTATAAAGTATTGAATTATCGTAAGTGGCCAACTGTATGCGCTGATGTTCAGACGGCCGCTGATACTCTTTTTCATCAAACCGGTTATAAGCAGACGGATAACGCTCACAATAACGAGCATGTGAGCCCAATAAATGAATAAAATAAAACTGATTACCCTTTGCAAATCGTTTTACCTTACGTGTGACCTCAACAAGCTCGCCATCAAAAGTCTTTCTTGTCATTCCGGCCATCTTATCGCCAATAAAAATACAGGTGTCACACAACTCTGCATATTTGCTTATCAGGTTATCATAAAAACCGGATTTGCTTTGATTGGAAATCCATGTCGTTTTATAATGGCATGCACGAAGAACATCTACCAATGTCGGACAGGAATACCATTCCACTGTATCACCATATTCTGCACGATAAGTGCTCATAAATCCTTTAAACGCCTCGATGGTATGCGCACCTGAGGCAACAACATGGTCAAAAACAAAAAGCAAGCTGTCTGCCTGAAGCTTTGCCAAACACGGATTGGTTTCTTTCTCATAGCCGTAAAGCGAACTATGCCCTTTGGCAAATGACTCTCCAATAATCATCACTATATTACGGGGCCGACGATAACATACTGTCTCGAGTTCCGGAACAGATGAATATACCTTTAAATCGGGCGGTGTTTCAACTTGGGTAAACCAATATATCTTTCCTGTCAGCCCATGCTCTTTTACAAACTCGGGTCGAAACAACAGAACTACCATAAAACCAAAACAAACCATGCACAACGCAACAATCTGTAACACCCGGTTCATATAACGAGAGAGCCAGACTATGGCATAATAGAGCGCCACGCAGCCTACTAACGACAGCAGGCAATAGAGAAACAGCGCCCCGTCAACATAAGTCTCTAAATACTCAATGGCTTCCTGCCTGTTTGTTCCGCAGATAATAGCAGCCATATCCTCATTAAACAAGATGCCATATTTGGTAATGAAACAGAAATCGAGCAAGGCACTGACATAGAAAATAAAGAATACAAAGACTTTATATAACCGGCCCACACGCTTACCCAGAAAGCCCAAAGGCAATGTAAAAAGATAAGAAACCCAAGAGGCCACAAGCAGAAGTCCTATGGCCCCACCTGTATAAGTTGTCTTAAGATAATAGCAAACTTCAAGAAAACAGCATGCCACGAGTAGGACAAACGTCGGGAGATTCTCCTTGAATGGAGACAATATTTTATTAAATCTGCACATGTATCTGTATCAGTAAGATAAACAAAGACTATCAATCATGATAATGAATCGGACGTATCGGAAAGCAATGGTTTTGAAGCTGACTCTGAACCGGTTTTTATAGCATTAATATTACGCATCAAACCATCATATTTGGCACGCTTAACAGCTGACCCTTTAAACAAACGGCGATAATCTTCTACTGTAAGCCGGTTCCATTTCTCTTCTGTCATGTCAAGAAGTTCATCTGAAGGACGAAACCATTCTTCATTTGTAGGACTACCCATTCTTAATGCCGGACAGGCTCTCAAACATCTGTCGCAGCCATAAAAATAAGGTGCCATTCTTGCAGCTGCCTCTTCCGGAATTACCGGTTCCCGACTTTCTATCGTCAGATAACTTAAACAGCGTGCCGCATCAAGCCCGTCTGCTTCGCCAATGGCATGCATAGGACAAGCCTCAACGCAACGCATACAAGTACCGCATTTACTGTCCATCGGTCTGTCATAACAATCAGCCTGCATATTAAGAAATAATTCTCCGAGAAAAAAAGCGCTTCCGCAACGGGGAATAACCAACTGTGAATGTCGTCCTATCCATCCCAGTCCTCCACGCCATGCCCAATAACGCTCCAACACCGGTGCCGTATCACAGAAAGCCCTCCCTTGTAATGACTCTCCGTAACGAGACTGCAGGGATTCCAATAATAGCCGAAGCCGCTGACGCATTAAATCATGATAATCTTTTCCGTAAGCATACCAAGCTAATTGAGGCTGTTTTTCGGGCAATTCACGTAGGGGTTGATAATTCATCGCCACACTGACTATAGTCTGTGTCCCTTCGACCAACAAACAAGGGTTAAGTCTGAGATCAACGTGTCCCGCCATATATTCCATTCCCGCATAACGTCCGTGAGTAAGCCAACGCCTGAAAAAAGCAGAATGCGATGCGTCTACAGGCCCGGCAACAGAAAGCCCGCAGGCGTGAAAGCCGAGACGGGCAGCCTCTGCCTTCACGCCTGCGGCGTCAAGTTTGAATAAGTTTTTTTCCATACAGAATTTTCTACTCAAGCACCTTGAAGGCATATCCCTGAGACTTTAACCACTCAATGGATTGCGGAAGTGCCGTATGCAGTTTATCGATGCTCTTCAAGGAATCATGAAATGTGATAATTGATCCATTACGCGCATAGCGCTTCACATTCTCCACGACCTGCTCCGCCGAAACATGACGACTGTAATCACGCGTTACCAAATCCCACATAATGATACGGTAATGCTTACGCAACAATTTAAACTGCAAAAATCTCATCCACCCATGTGGAGGGCGGAAGAGATTTGTATGTAAATATGTATTAGCCTTATCTGCATTAGCCAGATATTCGTCATTAGAATGACGGAAACCACTGATATGGTTAAAGGTATGGTTACCTATACGATGACCACGTTCCACAACCATACGGTATACATCTGGATGTTTGCGAACATTGTCTCCTACCATGAAAAACGTAGCCTTAATACCATACTTGTCGAGCGTATCTAATATGAACGGTGTCGCTTCGGGTATAGGTCCGTCATCAAAAGTAAGATAAACCACTTTCTTCTTACGGCTCATTCTCCAAACAGCCTTCGGATACAGCCAACGCAGAAATATATAAGGTTGCTCAATAAACATGAATGCCAAGTTTTAAAGATTTACACCTCTTGACACACACTGTTGCATGTAATTCTGCATGGCATTACGCTCAGCACCAGCCTTAGCTGATTTGACTGCTTCCAATATCTTGCAAGACTCATCCATCACATAAAGATTAAGCATGCAATCACGTGAAGATGACAACAGACGCTGTGTACTCAGGCTCAGATACCAAGCAAGATATTCGTTGGCTGTCTGACAAATAGACAAGGCTATCTTTTCTGCTTCGGCATTCTTGCCTAACAGCAACCACGCCTTGGCCAGATCGAGGGATCCACCTTGAATATTATGAGGTACAGTAGATGACGGTATTGCCTTTTCTGCATAAGTCACTACTTCCAAGGCTTTATCACGTTGACCTTCTTTCAGCAGTTCGTTAGCCAAATCTGCGAACAGACGTCGATGTGTAAGACACATGCGATAAACTGTCTCATCAATATAAATACCCGGCTTGTTAATTCCACCGAACTTGAACTTATGCATCAGATTGTCATACATGCGCTGCGTATCGATACGCTTACCGCTGACCTTCGTATTAAACGGTGTAATACGATAAACCAAACCTTCCTGCACAAAGTTATTGTCCAGATTGCCATAATTGTCAGAACCAACAGTCATTGCAATATATAACGGACGTGTCCAGTTAGCTTGTGATATCATCTCTAACATCATCAGCTCGCTCTTATAAACCGCACGCTTACCCTTCAGAGAAATATGCATCACATCGGGAATTGAATCAGCAGCCATCATCATACCAGAGCGTTTAACAGCCTCTTTATCTATTGTTACCACAATACTATCTGTCGGGATTATCTGTAAATCGGGATTATCATTCAATACCCAATATTTCATGATATTCTTCAATTCATACGGATTATCGCCAATCATCTTCTTTAATCCTTCAGGATCGTCCTTGTAGTATGCCATCACCTGTTCCAAAGCTTCAGGATGTACCTGAATACCCTCACGGGTACCTGCAACATATTGCAATCTTGTCCAACTGATAGGCAATGAAGGCGAATCGTAGGCAGGTCTCTTCATCTGATCAATGTACCAATCGGTCTGTAAATAGCTGAGATTGCATACACGTGCATCTGTCCGGAAACCTTCGGTCTCTTGATTATACCAAAGCGGGAAGGTATCGTTATCACCGTTCGTAAATATAACCGGATTACCTTTCTCGTCAAGTGAACTCAGATAGTTCTGACCGAAATCACGACAGGTATAACGTCCGCTTCGATCGTGATCGTCCCAAGTCTGACCTGCCATCTGTACAGGTACCAGAATACCGATAATCGCAGCAATGGCTACAGCCGGCGTTTCTCCTAACTTGAAACGTCTCAAGATATCAGCAATGGCAGCAACACCCATTCCGACCCAAATAGCAAATGCATAGAATGATCCGGCATAAGCATAATCACGCTCACGCGGCTGCAAAGGTGTCTGATTCAAATAAATCACAATCGCAATTCCTGTCATGAAGAAAAGGAAGAATACGACCCAGAATTGCTTTACTCCCTCCTGATTCTTATAAGCCTGCCAGAAGAGTCCAAGCAAACCTAACAATAACGGAAGACAATAGAATACATTATGTCCCTTATTATTCTTCAGTTCTGTCGGTAATTTACTTTGGTCTCCCAAACGGGCATTGTCAAGGAATGGAATACCACTCAGCCAGTTACCATGTTCTAACTCACCATTACCCTGAATGTCGTTCTGGCGCCCTGCGAAATTCCACATGAAATAACGCCAATACATGAAGTTCAGCTGATAACTGAAGAAGAATCTCAGATTTTCCCATTGTGTCGGCACTTTAACCATTACCGTTTGACCACACTGATCGCATGGGACCTCTTTACCTTCAACGCCTCCCATCCAATCTTCATAGGCTCGAGCATGGCTCTCTGAATACATTCGTGGGAAAATCATATTCTGAGCATAGACATATTCCATGTCATAGCGCACGATTTCATAAGCGTCTTTTTCATCTGCAGAATGTTTCTCTACACGCTGATAAACCGGAGCACCTTTTTTAGACTTAGGAATACAATATCCTTCATTGGTCGGTTCAAGTTCCATGCGGGAAGTATAAGCCTGACCATAGAACAAAGGACGAGAACCATATTGCTCACGATTAAGATATTGTCCGAGGGTAAACACATCTTCCGGTGAGTTCTGATCCATCGGCGGATTGGCTGTTGAACGAATAACAATAACCGCATACGAAGAATAGCCAATCATAATCATTAACATGCAAAGCAAAGAGGTATTCATCAGACGAGGGCTGACAAGCGACTTACCTTCAACCTTGCGGTTGATAACAAATGCCAGACAAGCCAAAACAATAATACCAATAACCAGACTACTCCAGCCATGACCATAAAAAGGAATACCAAGCATACCAACCGCACAAAGATAAGCAATATTCATGCGACGACGGCTACGCTGTGCCTGTGTTTCCCATATAGCCCAGAGTACAACAACAATCAGACAGAAAATGTATACAATCAAACCGGTATTGAACGGCAAATGGAGTGTATTGGTAAAGAATAACTCAAACCATCCTCCAACCTTTACAATACCAGGTACGATACCATAAAGTACAGCAGCAATCAATACGAAAGATCCTACTAATGCCCATAACGAACCTTTTAAATTCGCATTGGGATTTTTCTTGTAATAAACAACCAAAACAATGGCTGACAGACACAAGAGGTTCAGCAAATGCACACCTATGGATAATCCTGTCAAATAGGCAATCAGTATCAGCCAACGGTCACTATGAGGTTCATCAGCATGTTCCTCCCATTTCAAAATTAACCAGAACACAATGGCCGTAAATAAAGAAGAATAAGCATAAACCTCACCTTCTACCGCACTGAACCAGAAAGTATCACTGAATGTATAAACCAATGCACCGGCCAAACCACTGCCTTCAATAGTAATAAGCTGACTCAGGCTCATGTTTCCATCGGTCCAAACAAGTTTACGCACCAAATGGGTAATACTCCAGAACAAGAACATAATACAAGCCGCACTAAATAGAGCAGACATTGTATTAACCATCATTGCTACTTTTGAAGGGTCATTAACAAACTGCGAAAACAAGTTAGCAGTTAACATAAAAAACGGGGCGCCGGGCGGATGTCCCACCTCTAACTTATAACCGGTGGTAATAAATTCCGGACAGTCCCAAAAACTTGCTGTCGGCTCAATCGTAGAACAGTATACGAAAGCAGCAATAGCAAATGTAATCCACCCAAGAAGGTTGTCTACAAGTTTGAACTGTTTCATTTGTTTAATATTAAAGTGATATGTTTTTATTGACTATAAAAATGCAAAATTAGTAACTTTTTTCATTTTAAGGAGTGCTTTCCCCAACTTTAAGATATTCGTTATCTGATTTAACTATGTTTGTGACATTTTAATATGCGATGAGGCATATTTCCATGTCCAACCAGATCAATAGGGCAATCAAAATGAGACTCCAACCAGCCTTCGGGAAGTTCCGTATCAGGATGATAGTCCAATGTCTCACTGACACAAGCTATGGTACGCACATTCTGCAGTACAGCTCCTATATCATGGCTGACCAATATGACAGCACTGTCTTTATTAATCTCTTCCAACAAATGATAAAGCTGCCCTTCAAAATGTTTGTCTATGTAAGTATTCGGTTCGTCCAGTATAACAACATCAGGTTTGGAAATAATGGCACGTCCCAACAATGCCCGCTGAATCTGTCCACCACTCAACGTACCGATAGGCCTTGCGGCCATATCCTGTAATCCCATTCGCGCCAACATCTGAGCTGCCAGAACATAATCAGCCTGATTATAACGTTGCCATAATTTCTTTTTAAGACCGGAAAGAATTACTTCTTTAACAGAAATAGGAAATTTTGTATCAATTTGGTTATACTGCGGCAAATATCCGGCTGCAATCTGTTCAACAGGCTCACCATTCTTGAAATAAGTAATTACTCCGCCTGATATATTTTTAAGTCCTAGAATTGTTTTTACCAAGGTTGTTTTGCCTCCGCCATTGGGACCTATAACTCCTAAAAAGTCATGATCGCGTATCGTCAGGCTCACATCTGTCAGCACTTGCTTTGAACCATAAGAAACATAAACATGGTCTAGTTGAATAATAGGTTGTTGTGTCATAATAAGACTTTTTAAATTATTATTCGTTACCAGATGTTTTACTCAACTCATCAGCAATAATATGCATCTGTTCTTCCCAATCAAAAGACAAGGGATTAATTGTCACAAGTCGGGCTCCAATTTCTTTAGCAATAAGTTCTGCATTCTTACGATCGAATTCCTGCTGAATAAAAACCACTCGGACTTTCTTTTCACGACAGGTACGAATAATCTGAGCCAACTGCTTAGTTGTAGGTTCCTTACCCTCTTGTTCTATTGCAAGTTGCTGTAAACCATAATCTTGTGCAAAATAAGTCAATGTGGGATGATAAATAAGAAAAGTTTTCTGAGACAATTCTTTCACACTAGATACAATATAAGCATCACACGCATCTAGTCTGTCATTCAAAGCTTTCAGATTTGTCCGGAAATCATCGGCATGAATACTGTCTACACAACAAAGTGTACTACAAACGATTTCTGCCATCATCTTCATATTATGAGGAGTTGTCCAAATATGAGGATCGCTACAACCATCATGTCCGCAACAGTCTGATACCTTTTTTGTATATCCCCGCGTCTGATTTTTTATGATATTATCTCCCGTATTTACAAATCTCACATCGGGAGCAGCAGCTTGTAACTTCTCCAACCAGCTTCTTTCAAAACCAAGCTGTCCAACACTAAAATACACGCAACTCTTATTAAGCGCCATCATCTGTTTGGGAGTTGGCTCGTAAGTTTCCGGACTGCTTCCCTTTGGCACTAAAGTAGTAACTTCAAAATAATCACCCGCTATTTCCTCAGCAATAAAACGCAAAGGCTCTATGGAAACTGTTATTTGCCCTTTCCCGGAAATAGACTTTTCATTATTATTCTTACACCCAAAACAGAATACCAGTAAAAATGCGACACAAAAGAAAGGAATAATTTTAATATATCTCATAAACGGACAATTATAAAAATCATTTCATATATTCTATTATACTTCCATCAGATAAATGAAACTGCATAGACAAGTACGGCATAACGAAGTAGCTTACCTATAAAAATCGAAATAAGACTGATGAGCGGATTGGCACGCATAAATCCCATTGTAACAGCAATCACACTTCCTAAAATTGGCAAGAAGCAAAGTACCCCCATCCAAGCACCACGATTTTCCATCCAACGTTGAGTCTGCTCTACCTTCTCGCGCTTCACATGCAAATACTTTTCTATCCATTCCATCCGTCCCAGGCGGCCTATACCATAATTGAACATACTACCTGCAACATTACCCAAAGTCCCCCAAATCAACAATCCCATCGGACTTAATCCGGCCAACTGAAGCCCCGCCATCACAGCCTCTGAACTAAACGGGAATACACTACCAGCAATAAAAGCCGCTACAAACATGCCCCAATACCCATATTGTATTAAGAAATCAATTACAGCATCCATTATACAGCAACATTTACAAAAATCATACAGGCCATAAGCCAAACAAATTCATCAATATAAGACAAAAACAAGCAACCAATGTCAACAAAAAGAATATCATGCTGAGACGAGAAGTCGTAAAAGCAAAATAATGAGACAAAATCGGCGCACTGTTTGCTATCAACAAACCATATAAAATATCAAAATATTGTGGATAAAGTAAAATGAAAATAAAAAGCAAAAATTCCTGAGTCAGAATCAGGTAAAAAAGCATACGTGTCTTTATCTTATCATTCAGACAGGTCATCATATAACGAATACTTCCAATCAACGCCAATATGCCTAATAGCAACAAACTGGCAATCCGCTCACCACCCCATGCCGCATAATTTACCAAATCAATCCGGTTAAACTCTGCCAATATCTGAAAATGCGCCACAAACTTACCCATATCACCCGTCACAAGATAAAATGTCGCAGTAAAGCAATAGGGTAAGACAACACCTATCAAAGCCGCACAAAATGAACGGAGACTTAATGAACGGAGATAAACATTAGTATACCATAAAATGAAAGGTACGAAAAAAAGTAAATGTGGAAAACATAAACTACCTAATCCTATACACAAAAAAGCATGGAATACAGGAACCACACTATTTGCCATCTGATAACTTTTAAAAAGTTGCTGATATGACAACAATATACAACAAGAAACAAACAATGCAGTCTGCATAGGATGAAGAAAATCAGCCATTCCCATAAACAGGATATACCACGTTGCTGTCATCAGACTACGAATACGCATCAGCGTATTCGTATTATTGATTTCTATCCAAAGATAAGTATTAAATGCACATATCAACCAGCCGAGCAGATGCATCCAATCATAACAACCACTGCTCAACCACAACAATGTTGAAATGACAGCGGCGACAGGCAGTGTAAAACTGCTCGTCGCCACTATATTCTGTAGCCTATTTCTTTTCATTTCGGATCCAATTCTCCTTTTCTTAACCGAAGAATCAATTCATCACGTTCTTATTAAGATTACAAATCCTGCCCAATATCTGAACGGAAATATTTCTTTTCAAATTTAATTTTCTGTGCCTGGCTGAAAGACTGTTTAAGCGCATCTTCTTTATCCCGGCCATAAGAACTTACTGCAATCACACGGCCACCGGCTGTAACAACCTGACCATCCTTCAACGCCGTACCTGCATGGAATACAATACTGTCTTCCACATCTTCCAAGCCGGAGATTGGATAACCTTTATCATAAGCCTCAGGATATCCGCCTGAAACCAACATCACACACACAGCACTGCGCTCATCTGTTTCAAGTACCTTTTCATCGAGATTACCATCAGCCACACCTTTCAGCAACTCAACCAAGTCGCTCTTGATGCGCAACATGACTGTCTCTGTTTCAGGATCGCCCATACGAACATTATATTCAATAACCATAGGCTCTCCATTCACATTAATCAGACCAAAGAATATAAATCCTTTATAGTCGATATGTTCTTCCGCCAAGCCTTCAACTGTCGGTCTGATTATACGGTCCTCAACCTTTTTCATCCACTCTTTTGTAGCAAACGGAACTGGTGATACACTACCCATACCACCTGTATTTAAACCCGTATCATGTTCGCCGATACGTTTGTAATCCTTTGCTTCAGGAAGAATCTTATAATGCTTGCCGTCTGTCAATACAAAAACAGAACACTCAATACCACTAAGAAACTCTTCAATTACTACTGACGCAGAAGCCTGTCCGAACATACCTCCAAGCATTTCCTTCAGTTCACGGCGTGCTTCTTCAACAGTCGGCACAATCAGTACGCCTTTACCTGCACATAAGCCATCAGCTTTCAGAACATACGGCGCCTGTAATGTTTCCAAAAAATCCAAACCATCCTGCAATGTTTCAGCAGTAAAGGTTCGATAAGCAGCAGTCGGTATATGATGGCGCTGCATAAAAGCCTTGGCAAAATCTTTACTTCCTTCCAACACGGCTCCTTGCTTTGAAGGACCAATTACGGGAATAGAAGTTAACTGTTCGTCATTTTTAAAGAAATCATAAACTCCTTTTACCAAAGGATCCTCCGGCCCGACAACAACCATATCGACACCATGTTCCAAAACAAACTGCTTGATACCTTCAAAATCATCAGCTTTTATGGAAACATTTTCTCCAACTGTAGCAGTACCAGCATTTCCCGGTGCAATATATAATTTCTCCACTTGAGGACTTTGTGCGATTTTCCATGCTAATGCATGTTCACGTCCGCCGCTTCCCAGTAATAAAAGTTTCATATCTTTATCTCCTTATTTTAAATAATCTTCAAAGTATTGTGTAATCCGTTCGTGCAAATGAACCTGATCTCTACCAAACATATTATGTTCGTCACCCGGATAGGTAAAATAATCCACCTGTTTTCCGGCATCTATACATGCACGCAAGAAAGAAAGCGTATGCTGAGGCACACATACCGGATCATTATAGCCGTTAATAACCTGCAATTTTCCTTTCAGATTTCCGACCTTCGGAAGTAAGCCACTATTCTTGTATCCCTCCGGATTATCTTGAGGACGATCCATGTAACGCTCGCCATACATCACTTCATAATAGTTCCAGTCTATCACCGGACCGCCTGCAACTCCGACTTTAAATACATCAGGATAAGTCAACATCAGATTTATAGTCATAAAACCTCCGAAAGACCAACCATGTACACCTAGACGTTCCGTATCAACATAAGGTAATGTACGAAGAAATTTAACTCCTTCCATCTGATCCTTCATTTCCTCTTCTCCTAAATGACGGAAAGTTACATTTTCAAAATCAATTCCACGAAGTTCAGAACCACGATTGTCCAAAACAAATATCAGATAACCTTTCTGAGCCATATAAATTTCCCAACCACGGACCAGATAATTACGACTTGCCTCCACATTATGTGCATGGGGACCACCATAAACATAAACTACAGTCGGATACTTTTTAGACGGATCAAAATTTACAGGTTTAACCATACGATAATATAAATCTGTTTTTCCATCTGCAGCCTTTATATGTCCGCCCGTAATTTCGGGTACATTATAGTCCTTCCATGGCTCTTCAGCTGTAAGCAAGTTAACTCCCTTACCATTAGCAACCCGCCATACATTAACACTTCTAGGCACATCAGGAGAGCTGTAGGTATCAAGAACGTACTCGCCATTACTGCTCAAGCGACCATAATGAACTCCCTTATCACTGCCTAGTAAAGTTCTGTCACCATTGGAAATCTTAACCTTGAAAATATTTGCCTGGATTGGATTCAACTCATTACTTGTTATAAGAACAGACTTATCTTTCTCGCTAAAGCCAAGAACATCTCTTACAACCCATTTACCAGAAGTCAGCTGTTTTACTGTCACATTTTCAAGCCATTCGCCATCATGACCATTTATTTGCTTCCAATCATTATTTCCCTTACCATTCAAATCAAACAAATAAAGATGATTATAACCATCACGCTGACTTTGATAAATAAACTTGCTAGAATCCCAAGGCAAGAATAACAAGCCATGAAGCGGCTCTACATATTTAGGATGACGCTCTGTATATAAACAAGCCAGTTTCTTACCACTTACAGCATCATAACACATCAGCTGAGCCTCATTCTGATCACGGTTCAGCTCTACCATATAGATTTTCTTGCTATCCGGACTCCATGTAATATTCGTAAAATAACGGTCTGTAGGATCTCCTGCCTGTAACCATACCGTCTGTTGGGTTTCTGGATTAAATACCCCTACAGTAACCTTATGCATAGCCTCACCTGCCATCGGATACTTACAAGAATAGGTTGTAGCTATGCGCGTTGTGATATCTACTTGTGGATAATCAGGGACCATAGACTGATCCATGCGATAATATGCCAGTAATTTTCCATCCGGACTCCAGAACGTACCTTTATTAATGCCAAATTCATCACGATGTACACTCTGTCCGTAAACCAGATCATTACTACCATCCGTTGATACAGCCATTTCGCGACCTTCGGCATCCCTAACATACAAATTCTGTGCACGATTATAAGCTACTGCACGAGATGCGGCACACCAATCCATATGTGACAAACCTTCCGGCAAAGTCTGTGACCATACAGTCTGTCCCTTCTTAAAATCAATTAAATATTGAACAGAAGGAGTGGAAACAAAAGCCAATGGCTTATCAGCATATGGAAATTTCACATAATAACAGCTTCTTATAGCAACAACGGGATCTGCCGTCTTCTCCAACCAGCCATTCAACTGTTCTAACGTAAACAGTACTGTCTTTTTTCCAGTCTTGACATTAACAAGTTTACAATCTTCCAACGATGTTTCCACGCACTGATTACCCCACCAGGTCGTATAAATATTCTTTGGAACAAGTGTATGATAAGTATTACCTCCTGGTAATAAATCATTCAGCGTAAAACTTTTCTTTTCCTGTGCCATAGCCAAAACTGACATTACAGACATCAACAAGAATAATTTAATCTTCATCATCATATCTGTCATTTTTCCAGTTCTTCCCATAAGACTTACGGCCTCCGTCATAATTCTTTCCCTCACGTTTAAAAGCACGCTTATTACCCATAGAACGATTATCACGGCCATCGTGACGTGAACTACGACTCTTCATTCCATAGCTTTCATCATCATCTTCATCTATAGCTTTCTTAAACTCACGATGAGCCTTGAAGCGTTTTTTCTCTGCCATCTGACGACGTTCGTCCGCTGTTTTCACTTCTCGTCCTTCTGCACGTACTTCCTTATATTTTCCACTGAAGATAACATATTTACGGAATTCACATTCCAAAGAACCGTTATACAACGGTATCTTTATTGATGGCTTCAGACCAATCTGTTCAAAACATTCCTCTCGGTAGCTCAAAATCCAGGCATCATTATCCATAAACTGATGTTTCAAACGCTCACCAATCATTTTATACAACCCCAACAAATCTGGTGTCGAAATACGTTCACCATATGGTGGATTGGTTATAATGATACTCTTTTCATCCGGTTTTGTGAATTTATGGAAGTCCTGTACGTTCAGCTCAATATCTTTGGTCAATCCGGCAGCCTTTACATTCTTTGTCGCAATGTCGATTGCATTACGGTTAATATCATAACCGTATATTTTATGGCTAAACTCACGTTCGTTTGAATCATCATTATAAATTGAATCAAACAACTCCTGATCAAAATCAGACCACTTCTCAAAAGCATATTGTTTGCGGAACACACCCGGAGCTATATTACGCGCAATTAATGCAGCCTCTATAAGAATGGTACCAGAACCACACATCGGATCAATCAAATCGCACTCTCCCTGCCATCCGGTCATCAAAATCATACCTGCAGCCAAGACTTCGTTCAACGGAGCTTCTACTGCTTCCTGACGATAACCGCGACGATGCAAAGATTCACCCGAACTATCAAGAGAAAGCGTACAATCATTCTCAGCAATATGAATATTAAGCTGCAAATCCGGATTACTTACACAGATATTAGGTCGTGAACCTGTCTTTTCACGGAAATAGTCAACAATAGCATCCTTAACTTTATACGCCACAAATTTACTATGACGAAATTCTTTAGAGAACACTACAGAATCTACTGCAAAACTGGTATTATTATCCAAGTAATCCGTCCAGTTAATCGCCTTAATGGCATCATAAACTTCATCTGCCGATGTTGCTTTAAAATGTTTAATCGGTTTCAGAATACGGATTGCTGTACGAAGTGCAAAGTTTGCACGATACATCAAGGCTTTGTCACCTGTAAATGAGACCATTCGGCGGCCTATTTGAATATTATTGGCACCCAGGTCAGTAAGCTCTTTGGCCAATACATTTTCCAATCCCTGGAATGTTTTGGCGATGAGTTCGAATTCAGTTTCCATCTTTTTATTTTCTATGGATAGCTTTTATTGATTTATTTATGGATTATTTATATTTCTTTTGTACAAGTTTGGCACCAGCCGGAACGTCTTCTGTCACCCAAATATTTCCACCTATGGTAGCCCCCTTACCTATAACAATACGTCCCAATATCGTTGAATTGGCATACACTATCACGTCATCTTCCAATATCGGATGACGGGGTATTCCTTTTATTGGATTACCATTCTCATCCAACGGAAAACTTTTTGCTCCTAATGTCACACCCTGATATAACTTAACATTATTGCCAATAATGCAAGTTGCTCCAATTACTACTCCAGTACCATGGTCTATCGTAAAGTGATGTCCAATCTGCGCCCCGGGATGAATATCTATACCTGTCTCAGAATGTGCCATTTCCGTAATAATACGTGGAATAAGTGGTACTTTAAGTAATAATAACTCATGTGCTATACGATAATTACTTAAAGCCTTGATAATGGGATAACAACTGATAATCTCACCATATGTTTCCGCTGCAGGATCTCCATTATAGGCTGCTTCTACATCGGTAGCCAATATTTTTCGCAACATAGGTAAACGTTGGATAAATTGTCCTGCAAGCTCTGTTGCTTTTTCTTTATACAAGTCACAACTCTGTTCATCTATTCTTCCAGCCTGAACCTCTGTTGAAAAGCAAAGTCCTGCAAGAATCTGCTCCGTCAGCAAATTATACAAACGTTCCAGATTAACGCCGATATGATAGGTTATAGTATGATGATTGACCGTTGACTTACCATAGAAACCTGGGAAAAGTATCGCCCGGCAAAGTTCTATAATTTCATGCAAAACTTTTCCGGATGGAAGTGGGTCACCGTCCTGATGTTCATGAAATAATCCTTTCAAGGAGGAACTCTCGGATAAGTCTGTCACTGTTTGGGCCAAAAGATGAGTGAAATTCAGTGGACTCATTTATCTAAAAAAATATAACATACATCTGCAAAGATAAGAAAAGATAAACAAAAATGGCATTTCAATAATAAAAAAATGCCATTTTACCAACTATCTTCTCATTTTGCAATTCTTATTGACCACTTTCTCAGTCTCCATGCTCAACTTTTACCAACTTATAAAGTTTGTCACTTGGCCTTATCTTACCAGGTACTTTAAATGAGACACGCATACCTTTACTTACCGTATCTACTGGTTTCAAATCAAATCTAACCTCTTCTAAATCCAAAAACATGGCACCTGTCGTTGGGCCGGTAATCAATAGTTTATCACCAACACTTAACTCGGAAGCTTCTATTTGAAATTCGCCGACACTCAGATTCGAGAAATATTTAATGACCTTACCCACATAAACTTTCTTTTCTGTCGCTGCCGAACCATAATTTTTAGTCCATTCTCCCAAACGTTGTCCCTGATAATAGCCGTCCCAAAAGCCCCTGTTAAACACTTTTTTCAGTCTTTCGTCCCAAGCATCTTTCTTCTCTTCAGTAAACGTACCATCCAACACACTCTGTATGGCCTCACGATAACAGCTGACTACGGTATGAACATATTCAGGGCCACGTGCACGTCCTTCAATCTTAAAGACTCTGACACCAGCCTTCATCATTTTATCAATGAAACGAATTGTCTTTAAGTCCTTCGGACTCATAATATATTTGTTATCTATTTCCAGTTCTATACCAGTCTCACGATCTTTAACAATATATCCCCGACGACAAATCTGCATGCAGGCTCCACGATTGGCTGAACGTCCAGTATTATCCAAACTCAGATAACATTTTCCACTAACGGCCATACAAAGCGCACCATGACAAAACATTTCTATTTGTATAAGACGACCGCTTGGTCCACAAATATGTTGTTCCTCAATCTGACGATAAATCTCTGCCACCTGGCTCATATTCAACTCACGGGCCAACACAACGACATCGGCAAACTGAGCATAAAATTTCAACGCCTCAATATTACTGATATTTAACTGAGTTGACAGATGAACTTCCTGACCGACCTCACGACAATACATCATTACTGCAACATCCGAAGCAATTACAGCTGAGATATTTGCTTCTTTAGCGGCATCAATAATTGTACGCATCAACGGTATATCTTCACCATAAATAATAGTATTGACAGTCAGATAACTCTTCACATGATGCTCAGAACAGGTCTGAGCCATTTGCTTCAAATCATTGATTGTGAAAGTACTTGCTGAATGAGCACGCATATTCAAGTTTTCAATACCAAAATAAATAGAATCAGCACCTGCATTCAATGCGGCAGCCAGTGACTCTGGCGACCCCACAGGAGCCATGATTTCAAAATCCTTTCTGTTCATCTTATTCATTTTAACAATACAAAGATACAATAAAAAATTGGGAAGAAGCGGGCAATACCATATAATGTATTCTAACAGTAAGTATCTTTAAACGATGAGTACAAACAAAATTCTACAATTTAACTATTTTAAGTTTTTTTATTTAAGGGAGTTCGTCTTTTAATTCGTAGACATTAAATAATAAATTTTATAGTACCTAATTATGAGTTTTAACAGAACATTACTTATTTTCTGCCTGTTATCATCCACGATACAAGCAAAAACCTTAAATGACAAACTGGAAATCTATCCGGCTCCACAAGGCGCTGCCTTAAAAAACGACTTCACAGTAAAAGTCCGACAAGGCAATGGAGAATGGAAACCAATTGACACCTATGTAATCAAAGTAGATGAAGTAAAGGGAACACAACATCAAGTAAAAGAAGCTTCAATGGCATACTTTGACTTTAGTGGTAAGGTAGAAATCTCTGTCACATCAAAACATGGCCTTATACACAGCGGACGTGTACGACCACTTTCCTATGACATCACCCCAACTATCTCAGACAGTACTATGATATTCACATTAGACAGACCACGCAATCTGTCTGTTGAGATAAATGGTGATATCTTCCATAATCTACACTTGTTTGCTGGTCCTATCGAATCAAACAAACCAACAGCTTCTCTTATCAAACGTAAACTTAAAAAGAACAAAGACTTAATTTATTTCGGTCCAGGCATACATTACCTCAAAGATAATATTATGGATATTCCATCCGGAAAAACTGTATATGTTGCAGGAGGAGCTATTGTAAAAGGATGTTTGCGTATAAAAAACGCCCATAATGTAAAAATCTTCGGACGTGGCGAAGTCCACCCAGATGGACGTGGAGCCGGCATCAGCATTGAAAACTCTAAAAACATATCTGTAGAAGGACTTATTACCACACAATGTCCAACAGGAGGTTCAGACAGTATAACCATCCGTAATCTTAAAGTCATCAGTTCATATGGATGGGGAGATGGTTTAAACATATTCGCCAGCAACAATGTGCTTTTTGACGGTGTCTTTTGTAGAAATTCTGATGATTGTACCACTGTCTATGGTACCCGCATGGGATACACTGGCGGCTGCCGTAACATAACCATGCAAAACTCCACATTATGGGCAGATGTAGCCCACCCAATTTTTATCGGTATTCATGGCAATGTTGATCAACCAGAAATTCTCGAGAATCTCAATTATGTCAATATAGATATTCTCGACCATAAAGAAAAACAAATAGATTACCAAGGATGTATGGCCATAAATGCCGGAGACAGCAATCTTGTACGTAATGTAAGATTTGAAAATATCCGCGTTGAAGACTTCCGTCAAGGGCAATTAATCAATCTTAGAATCTTTTATAATAAGAAATACTGCAAGGCCCCGGGAAGAGGTATTGAAAATATCTTATTCAAAAATATCTCGTATGAAGGTAAGAATGCGGACTTATCCATGATTATAGGTTATGACGAAACACATAAAGTCAAAAATATCACATTCGATAATCTTAAAATCAACGGCGTACATATTAAAGACAATATGCCAGGAAAGCCATCTTGGTATAAAACCGGAGATATGGCGGATATTTTTGTCGGAGAACATACAGAAAACATTATATATAAATAACCCCATACTTTCCAACAGGAATACATACAATTCATGCATTCCTGTTATTTCAAGCAACTATTTCCCCTACTCATAAAGATCATCTTACAACAAGAGCGGGTCGGAAAATAAGATTCCGACCCGCTCTTATTATATGAACAAATTAAACGCTATTAATTATTGAATTTCTCAATCATATCATTATATACCTTTTTGAAGTTTACCATCGGCATAGCTTTCATTACGCCCTCAGGTAACGGTTCTTCCTTTGCCTCCTCCTTTTCAATATTCTTAATACGATTCTTCATCCATTTAACAGCTGTCTTCTTTACACCTGCATCCTGACAGTTTTTCTGAATTGCCAAGCACCAGTTATAAATCATCATATCATCCTCACCATATTTCTTAATATATTTACTGCAATCTTTTGAGAAAGTCTTCCAGTCTTTCATTGATTGTGCTGCAAATATATCAGTAAGGAGAATAATCTTATCGCAATCTTCAACATTGCAACGCTTCATCTCCTTAACATATTCTTCCATTGCTGCGTCATCAAATGTACAAGTACCATCATCTGCACGTTTCACAAAAGTATGGGGATAGCGCGTCCATGTCATTTTCATCATTTGATTAAGACGTTCTTTATCATACTTTGCCTCAAACTCTGCTTTATGTTCAACTACATATTGAAAAGCCGGAGTAAGAGGAGACGTTGTATAACTAATAAAAGCATTATATAATGCTTCATTTGTCAGCAATTGATCTGTCTTTCCTTCAAGCAACTCCTGGGCTATCTGATTACATTTATCACTAGCATAAGCTTTCTCTAGCACATCCAAATAATCAATAAGGAACTCCATTGAACGCTCACCTGCTTCATAACGCGCTGTCATGGTTTTCATGCTCTTAGCACCTACACCATCCTGTACTGTTTTAAGGAACTTATCTGCATCTGAACCACCGACAATACGATTTACCTCATTGCCGTCTCCATCAATAAAAAGAAAAGTAGGATAAGCTCTGACCGTAAAGCGTTTGTGCAAATCCGGACCTTCGCCTTTCTCCATATCTACTTTTATACATATAAATTCCTTATTGAAATAGTCACCAACCTTTTTCTGGGTAAACACCTTCGTTGCCATCATTTTGCAAGGTCCACACCAACTGGTATAACAGTCAACAAACAGCAGTTTATTACTTGCTTTTGCCATCTGTAACGCTTCAGCAAAAGTTTTTCCTTCTACAAAATTGACACCCTCATTTTGTGCATACAACTGTCCACATACACTCAAAAAGAGTGCAAAGACCAATACAATAATCTTATTTTTCATTTTATAAATTAATTAAAAACTATTCATTATAACCTGAGTTCTGTTTAATCACTCCGTTTGAGATTCGTATTTCGTAGTCCGGAATCGGAAGATTCCAACGTCCGGGATCAACAGCTTTCAATTTAGTATCACCAAGTAAATTGTTAGTACGTGCTAAATCCCAACGGTAATGCCCTTCATAAGCCAATTCTCTATTACGTTCGGTCAAAACCGCTTTCAAAAATGAATCCAAAGTAGGGAAATCTGCTGTTGTATAAAGCGCAGGTTTATCACCTTCCGGGAAAGCACGTTGGTGCACATCATTCAACTGGTTTATAGCTTCTGATGTTACTGCATTTGAGGTCCGTGCTAATGTTTCTGCATAAGTCAGTTTCATCTCTGCCATACGGATATATAACACATCGTCATATTGTCCACCGCTATACTTCATTGTAGTACTATCATTCACATTATCCTCTTTTGAGCCGCTCCATATCAAATAAGTTCTTCGTACATCCTTTTCGTCATACAGATTTTTCATCGTACTTGGTACAAAATAAGATGTTTTACGGTAATAATACATACCATTAGGATAATTATCTGTATAAATACGGCTCGGTTGGAAAAATATCAACTCATTACTCCGGGTCGTCGGATCGGGATATGATCCAGACTGTGAATATTCATTACTTGGGAACAATGCTGAACTATATTCATCACTAGAAGTAGAAAATCCATAGCCTGCAGTCTGTATTACTTCTTTAGCATAATCGCGTGATTTAATTAAATAATCCTGATTATTATTATAAGTACCTCTATACAGATATATTCGACTCAATAATGCCTTAGCCACAGTCTTATTTGCCCGGATTCTGGAAGCAATCTGCGGAACCTCATCCGACAAATCAGGCAAAGCTTCTGTTTCAAGGTCTTGAAGAATTTGTTTCCAACAATCTGCATTTGACTTACGTCCTTGTATCTCATTGGGGTTATAACCATTATAAGGATCAAGACATAAAATCACACCGTCACCGTTCTCATTACCCAACAAAGCACGATCGCCAAACACCGTCAACAAATAAAAATAAACATAAGCACGGATAAATTTAGCCTCTGCAATATGACGGCGTTCCACTTCCGGATCATAATCGCCATATTTTTGTATACCACTTATTACATTATTAGCCATATCTATCGCGTTATACCCATTATTCCACATTTGATAGAGCATTCCATCATGTTGGGCTGTAGTATATTCTCCCGTTTCTGCAGCGACAAAATCAGAAGAAGACTCTCGTGCTGTCAGATTATCTGTCATGATATCTCCCATAAGAAACAGATATCCCGAATTGGCATAATTATTCTGATCCTGAGGTGCTCCTGCCAAAAATACATCCAGACGCACATATGCGCCCATCAAAGCAGCCTGTGCTGTCTTTTCATTCTTATATACCTTTTCATCAACCAATGTATTTTCAGGTGCATAGTCAAGATTACAAGAGGTAAGTCCTAGTAATAATACCAGAAACGAACTAATCACATTTATTTTGATTTTCATTTTTCTTTATTCACTTTTAGTTAAAAACTTGCTCTTACTCCAAACTGATATGCACGTGATTGCGGCATAGTCATGTTATCATAACCAGCTGCTAATGCAGAAGAACCAAAGGCACTTACTTCCGGATCAAGACCAGAATAACCGGTAATGGTAAATACATTAGTAAATGTAGTAAAGATTCTCAGTTGTTTAAAGAACTTTGTTTTCTTTAAATATTTAGACGGCACATTATAAGACAACGTTAATGTTTTCAAACGCAAATAAGAATTATCCTCGAGAAAACGTGTTGTCGTAACTGCCGTAGTATAATCATATGAACCAATAATTGAACTGTTGTTCAGTCGTGGTATATCTGTCTTCTGGCCTGGAATCTGCCACATATTCATAATCTCAGAAGAAAGATTATTGGCTGTTTCCAATGTATATGACAACAAATTAGCACGTGTACTGTTAATCATCTTACTACCATAAGCAAAAGTAAACAGGAAGTCCAGTTCCCAACCTTTATAAGTCAATGTATTCGTTATTGAACCATAAAAATCAGGTGTTGCCGTACCACAAACAAACTTATTGTCCTGAGAAGTCGAATAATTTGCAGCTGGTGGAATATTAGATACTGAACCATCCTTGTAACGCCACAATGGATCACCTGTCATCGGATCAACTCCCACCCATTCGTGAAGATACCACTGAGCTACAGGATATCCTACAGCATAATATTTAAACGAACTATTAGCCTGATCTAACTGATTACCTTCAAAATTCAATTTCAATATCTTATTTCTAGAACGTGAAATATTCAGAATCGTCTGCCATTGAAAATCTCTCGTATTGATATTGGTTGTAATCAATTGGAATTCGAATCCATCATTCATCATATCCGCAATATTCTGATTTTCTTTCTGATATCCTGTATACAACGGCAGATCAGAAGAGAACAACATATTGGTCGTCTTCTTATAATAATAGTCAAGCGTCACTTTTACACGTTTGTCAAACATTTCCAAATCCAATCCGGCATCATATGTGATTGTTCTTTCCCAGTCTAAATTCTCATTTCCCGGCTGAGACATCTGCAAATAACTGTTACCTCCATAGGTAGTCTGTGTATTAAGCACATATACTGCCTGAGCTCCATAATAACTGTTATTTCCATCTTTACTTGACAAACCTACAGAACCTCTAAGTTTCAATTCATTAATGAAAGGACAATTATCTTTAATAAATCTTTCATTAGATATACGCCATCCTAAAGAGAAAGAAGGTGTACTTAAATAACGATGATTACGATTAAAACGAGAAGAACCGTCAATTCGATAAGTAATACCTCCCATATATCTGTATTTCCATTGATAGTTCAAACGTGCAAAAGCAGAAAACAAAGCGGACTGCTGCATATACGCACTTACTACACGTTTTGTCTGTGCCGCACCAACACCGTTTAAGTCAGGACTGAAAAAGTCACTTCCTGCTACAGAATTAGAACGCTCTTGCGAATACTCATAACTTTGTCCTATAACTCCTTGAAGAAAATGATCATTCGCAAAAACCTTATTAATATTAATCAAGTTATTAACAACTATTTTATAATTCAGATTCGTAGCTTCCTGTGCCTGATTTCCGGCTACTCCTGTCAGATTTTCAGGAAGTTCACCTTTACGGATAGAAGAAAACGAATTATACAAATCTGTACCCACTTCACTACGCAATGAAAACCAACTCAAAGGTTTATATTCCAAATAACCATTTGCAATAACACGCGTATCTTCCAAACTTTCATCATTTATATATGCCATAGCTACGGGGTTATACGCCTCCGCGTCACCTTTCGCATTAGGAGCATAACCATAATAATAGTCACCATCCTCATCATATATTGGAAGATTAGGCGCCTTACGTAAAGCAGCCGAATAAATTGAGCTTGCCGCCAATGCGTTATTATTTAATTTTGTAATAGACATATTAAGACCCATATCCCAATACTTATTAATTTCAGTATTAAGATTCAGTCGTGTTGCATAACGTTGCATGTCATTGTTTATAATATATGATTCATTATCATCATATGATAAACTTACAAAGTAATTCGTCTTGCCAAAACCACCTGATACCGAAGCAGAAACTCCGTTACTTACAGCCGTACGCGTCACCGCGTCCACCCAGTCTGTATTATACCCTGACGGATAAGATGCGTTCGGATAATATTGAGAGTAAATTTGAGAATACTGATCACCATTTAACAAATCCAACTTTCCAAGTGGTCTTTCAACACCCAGCGTATAACTTACATTGACCTGAGTTTTATCACGGCTACCTTTCTTTGTTGTAATCAATACGACACCCGCAGCACCTCGCGAACCGTAAATTGCTGTAGCAAAAGCATCCTTCAAAATCTCTATTGACTCTATATCGTCCGGATTCAAAGTTGCCAAAGGATTCTTCTCAAAAGAATTTTTCAGGTCATAGTTATAAGTCAATGAACCACCTCCGGTCTGCATACCCGACATAGAGGCTCCTGGAATAGAACCACCCGATGTTCCTACAGAGTTTGCATCGCGGTCTGTACCATACACAGGCACACCGTCTATTACATACAAAGGATTGTTATCACCCATAATAGAACTGATACCACGAATAGTCAACACATTTGCAGAACCTAAAGCACCCGAAGAATTTGACATAAATACACCTGGAGCCTGTCCCTGCAACATTTGGTCGACAGACTGAAATGAAATATTCTCATTTGGCTTTACAGATGACACTGAACCCGTCAAATCTCGACGCTCAACTTTACTGTATCCCACAACTATCAAGTCTGCAATACGGTTTGCACCTGTTTCCTCCATCGTGACATTTAAAGTTTTTTTGTCACCAACCCGTATTGCACGCTTGTGATATCCTAACATAGAAAAAGCCAAAGTATCTTTTGGTGCCGCACTTATCGAATATGCACCATTCAAATCTGTATAGGCTACGACATTCGTTCCTACAACGTTCACAATCACCATCTCCAAAGGAGCCCCGTCAATGTCAACAACCTTTCCACTTATTGTCTTTTTCTGAGCGAAAGCCATAAGGGTGAGTGAACATAAGAAAGTCAAAAAATATAATCTCAATTTCATGCGTCAACAGAATATAAGCAAAAGACTTCCATGTACGCACACATTTAAAGCTACATGGAAGTCTTTTAATATAAAATTAATATTAGTTCATTAACTTCACCCAAGTATCAGTTGCAAGTTCATCGGTAGCAGAAGGGAATGCATAATTGTCAGAAGACTTAGACTTGATTCCACCAAAGATCCATGCAGAATTACCTTGAAGCAATACTGATGGTAAACGACGACCTACATAATTCTGAGGAACTTCTACCTTCTCCCAAGTAATACCGTCTGTAGAACGGAATATATCCTGTGAAATCTCACGTGTATATGTACCATCTCCAACCAAACGTTCACCACCAAACATATAGGCAACTTCATCATTAGCCACAACCTTCATACCATAGAGGTTCTTTAACACATTACCAACTGTATCTGATTCCAACGTCCAGTTGATACCGTCTGTTGAAGAGTACACTGTTCCACATGTATTATTTGCGCTTGAAGATAAGAAATTAACGAAACCACCTACACACCATAATTTACCTTTGAATGCAAAGAATGCATCACCAAGACGTCTGGCCACATCTACTGATGTACTACCGTCAGAAGCTACAGGACTAATCTGATTCCATGCTTTACCATCACTTGTATAAGCATATACTGAAGCATTCTGACCCATACCGAATGTGATATTGTAACCACTCTTCATGAACAACTTACCATCGAATACAGCTGTATTCATATTCGTATTTGTCAATTGCTGATATGAAACCACATCGCCGTTTGACTTTTGATAAGTCATACCAACAGTATCAACTTTAAAGGTCAAACCATCTTCTGTTGAGAATGAACGCCAATATGAAATCTGAGGCATGCCATAAAATTCCTCTTTTGCATTTCCGAATTTGTCCGAAGCTTGTGTGCGTGCACCACCTAATACATACATACGATCGTTAAACACAACCAGACGAGCACCTTCACCACCAATCACAAAATCTTTCACCTGTTCTTCTGTAAAATTCACACCGGTTATATCAGTCTGATATGCGACCTCAGTCCAATTCAAACCATCAACAGAACTGAACAATTGATAATTCTCAACCTTATTCTCATCCGCACCGGTTACAGTAGTTGTAATGGCATAGAACTTATCCTTGAAATAAGCCATATCAAAACTCAACAAGTTTGAAGGCAATCCTTGGAAAGAATCAGATTTCTTTACCATTGTTTCACCACTTGCTGTTGTTGCACGAACAACCTTCAAGGTATATACCTTGGTGTTACCTGAATTATCCTTTGCAGTCAAAGTCACAGGATTCTTCACATCAATCTCCAAACCGTCTGCTCCGATAGCCTGATCATTGTAATAAACAACAGTATTCAGCGTTGCAGTTACCTTTACCGTCGTCCTTGTCAATGAGGCATCTGTCACATCCCAATCCACGGGATCTGAAGTATTCTCAATAATACGGGTTGACTGATTCGGAGTACATCTGTATTCCTTTGCACTACCCTCAGGTTTAACGGTTACACTTGTAATACCTACAGCTGCACCTCCGTTTTCATCATCATCCGAACATGACCAGAAACCAAGGCTCAATACAGCCATCAAGCACATTAATAAACTTTTTGTTTTCATAATCCCCTTTTATTTAAATTAAACATCAAGAATTCAAGACCTGTAGTATCCTTACATTGAAGCTCCCATCATACCTACGCTAATGCTTTTAGGCTGTGTAGCCTTTTCACCGCTTAATGCTTTTTCTACAGCCTGACGGATAGCTTCACCACGAACACTCTTTGCAAAGATCTTACCATCTTTATCTAATACTAAGATGAATGGAATGCCACTAAACTGATACAACTCCATAACATTCTTACCTCCATCTTCTGTCCAGCCTTGAGGCCAAGCCATTTTCTCTTCATTCATAGCTTTTTCCCAATCTTTCTTCTTGGCATCAATAGACACACTCAGGAATTCCACATCTTTACCTTTAAACTCCTCATAATATTTCTTCATGTTAGGAATTTCCTGACGACAAGGACCACACCAACTTGCCCAGAAATCAAGCACCAATACCTTTCCTTTATACTTGGAAATATCTGAGTTTTTTCCTTTTACAGTCTTGAAAGTAAACATCGGTGCAGGATTACCAATCTTCATTCTCTCACGACGTTCTTTCAATTCAGCCTGAGTCTTCTTATAATTTTCGGCCAAAGTAGCAGAAGCAGGAGAAACCTTAATTAAATTATCAAGAGAGGCATTTATCAAGTTTTCATTCTCATCATAATTCAAACGAGACAATGCTACCAAAACACTATTACGGTCTGCATAGTGTTCTGCAAAATATTTCATATGAGCCTTATAATTATCACTATTCATATCATAAAGAGACATAGTAAGTTTGCTCTTATTTTCTTCATCTGCAAACTTAGCACGGTATGCAGATTGCGAAATAGCTATCATCTGCTGATAACTGCGATAATCCTCATAATTAATAAGATTCATCAATTCATTATTCTTACCTCCCTTGATATAAACAAATGGAGGATTCTTTATTTTAATACGTGCAGTATCCAATCCTCTAAAATCAATATCAAGATTTTCATTTTCCAACCAAACATTTACAGACTGCCATCTTCCACAATCCACAATAACTTCACCAGCCTTGTCTACCGGCACCGTTAAGGAGTAGGTATGATCATCATTCACCTTCGTTTCTGCAAGAACTTGCTTACTTGTTCCGACACGACGATAAACCGAAACCTTAAAGTCTTTGTCGATAAACTTCACATTACCTTTGATTGTCACACTTTCTTGCGCTTGTGCACCTAACACAGAAAGAACACACATTAGCGCTCCTAAGAAACAGGATTTTTTCATTTTTTAATCTAAATTATATGAACTAAGTCTAATTAACGCTGCAAATATAAATAAAATTAAGTTATACGCACACTAAAACAAGAAAATATCTAAATTAATTCTAAGAAATAGATAGTTTTTTATCGAATCCAAGCAGATACGGCCTTATTTTCTTCCAATTTATAATAAAAATACATGTTCTTAAGAAAAATAATAAATCTTTACGGATAAAAAACTATAATTCAGAACAGGCCTACCAATTCCAAACTAACAAGGAAAAAGCATGGTAATTATTACAAAAAATTCCCCAATCTAACATACTATACTTCCATTAATTCTTAATACTCTTTTTAAAGATACAACACAACCTATTAATTCCACTTTCATCACAAAGGCAATCCTTAGTACTTTTTAATATTATCATAATAAAAAAGGAGAAATGCAAAGCACCTCTCCTTTTATCTAAGCCTATAATAATTGAATTATTCTCCTTTCTGATCTTCCTGATGTGAACGGCGCTCACGACGTTCCGGACGTTCACGACGAGCAGGACGCTCAACATAACCTTCGGGCTTTTCAAGTAACACGCGACGTGAAAGTTTAAACTTACCTGTCTTCTGATCAATATCGATAAGTTTCACTTTAATCTTATCGCCTTCCTTCAATCCGGCTTCCTCTACAGTTTCAAGACGTTTCCAGTCTATCTCCGAAATATGTAACAAACCGTCACGTCCTGGCATAAATTCAACAAATGCGCCATAAGGCATTACACTGCGAATCACACCCTCATAAACCTCACCAACCTCAGGAATTGCTACAATATTCTTAATCTTTGCCAAAGCAGCATCAATAATATCTTTATTACCGCCACTTACCTGAACAACACCTACGCCGTCAGTTTCTTCAATAGTAACAACAGCACCGGTTTCTTCCTGAATACCCTGGATAATCTTTCCGCCCGGGCCAATCACAGCACCAATGAATTCTTTAGGTATTGTTATCTGCTCAATACGAGGTACATGAGGCTTAAGTTCAGCACGCGGCTCGGGCATACATTCAGTCAGTTTACCAAGAATATACTCACGACCGGCCTTAGCCTGCATCAATGCTTTTTCAAGGATTTCATAACTCAAACCGTCACACTTGATATCCATCTGTGTTGCAGTCAAACCGTCACGTGTACCAGTCGTTTTGAAGTCCATATCACCAAGATGATCCTCGTCACCAAGGATATCAGACAAAACAGCATATTTGTCTTCTCCCGGATTTTTAATCAATCCCATAGCGATACCACTCACTGGTTTCTTCATCGGCACACCGGCATCCATCAATGCCAATGTTCCGGCACAAACTGTTGCCATTGAAGAAGAACCGTTTGATTCAAGAATATCTGAAACGACACGTACTGTATAAGGATAGTCCTCTGGAATCTGCCCCTTCAAGCCACGCCATGCCAAATGTCCGTGACCGATTTCACGACGTCCCACACCACGTTGAGCTTTAGCCTCACCTGTAGAGAACGGCGGGAAATTATAATGAAGCAAGAAACGCATCTTACCCTGTTCAAGCACCTCGTCTACGATTTTTTCATCCAACTTGGTACCCAATGTACATGTAGACAATGACTGAGTCTCACCACGTGTAAAGATAGCTGAGCCATGAGGTCCTGGAAGCGGGCTGACTTCACACCAGATAGGACGAATATCTGTTGTTGCACGACCATCAAGACGTTTACCCTCATCCAATACACAACGACGCATGGCATCACGCTCTACATCATGATAATATCTGTCAATCATTGCATTCTTCTCGGCCAGTTCATCTTCAGACAATTCCGGATGAGCTTCTGCATATGACAATTTGAAATTCTCACGTATTTCCATGAAGGCTGCCTCACGGGCATGTTTGTCACGGTTTCCTTCCTGAGCAATACGATAAGCCGGCTCGTAGCAAACCTTTTTGCATTCCTCACGAAGTTCCTCGTCATTAACCTCATGACAATATTCACGTTTTACATCCTTGCCTAATTCTTTTGAAAGTTCCTTTTGCAGACGGCACATCGGTTTGATAGCTTCATGAGCGACCTTAAGGGCAGTAAGCAAGTCCTGCTCAGATACTTCTTTCATCTCGCCTTCCACCATCATGATGTTCTCTTCAGTTGCACCGACCATTATATCCATATCAGCCTGCTCAAGCTGTGCATATGTCGGATTAACTACATATTCACCATTGATACGTGCCACACGAACCTCAGAAATAGGACCTTCAAATGGAATATCAGAAACAGCCAAAGCTGCAGAAGCGGCAAAACCGGCCAACGCATCAGGCATATCTACACCATCGGCAGAATAAAGAATCACGTTTACATAAACTTCAGCATGATAGTTGCTGGGAAAGAGGGGACGCAAAGCACGATCCACTAAACGGCAAGTCAGAATTTCATAATCTGAAGCCTTGCCCTCACGTTTGGTAAAACCTCCGGGGAAACGTCCGGCGGCTGCATACTTTTCTCTGTACTCTACCTGCAAAGGCATAAAATCTGTTCCGGGAACGGCATCTTGGGCGGCACAAACGGTGGCCAAGAGCATAGTCTTACCCATAGTAAGCATCACGGCTCCATCGGCTTGTTTGGCCAATTTCCCGGTTTCGATGCTGATGGTTCTTCCATCAGGCAATTCGACTGTCTTCTTAATTACGTTCATTTGATTTCTAAAATGTTTCTTCAATAAATCAGGCAAATTTAAACATATTTCTTGATTAAAGCAGTGTTTATCAGTTAAAAAATAAAGTTTCTTTGTTTTTTTAGCCTTTACCGACATGATATGATAACATTTTTGTTAAATCAGAACAGATGAAAGAATATAAAACAACAGGTCTGCCATCAAAAGGCAACGTCTATCCTCACATAGCGAAATTGCCATGAACCTCAACAAAGCCTGTTACTCTTTTCATTTTTATTACTATCTTTTCATAAAACAGGAAGCGGTTCGGCAGAAACAAACGTTAAAAACTGCGTTTTTCGTTTGTCTCTGCTCTCGCCTTTCGCTATCTTTGCAGTCAGGAAAACAATATCAAAACTAAAAAATCTTATACATGAAGAAGTTTTTTTTCATTGTTCTGACAACAATGCTGACTTTATCCGCCTGCAAAGAAAAAGGCGAGCATTTTAATATTGACGGTCACATTACCTCTGCCGACTCTAAAACACTTTATTTTGAAGCCGTGACACTCGACGGTATACAGGCTCTTGATTCAGTCAAGCTCGATGACGAAGGAGATTTTGAATTTTCCGGCGCCCGTCCTACAAACCCGGAGTTCTTTCGTTTGCGTATTGATGGCCAGATCATCAATATTGCCATCGACTCTACTGAAACTATTAAAATAGAAGCCGATTTCCCTACGATGTCTACCGATTATAAAATCGAAGGCTCCAAAGAATGCCTCGTTATCCGTGAAATCAGCCGCAAACAAATTGCTGTACAAAATAAAATCAACAATATTGCCCAAAACAAACAACTTACAACCGGTACTCAGAATCGTCTCATCAACGAAGCTATAGAAGAATATAAAAATGACCTGAAAAACAATTATATCATACAGGAACCATGGTCTGCTCATGCTTACTTCGCCATTTTTCAAGCCATCGGACATATGCTGGTATTCGATCCGGTCAACAATGCGGAGGATGTCAGATTTCTCGGTGCTGTAGCCACAGGATGGAACGAACATTACAGCGGAACTGTAAGAGCAAAAAATCTGGAAAACATAACCTTACGCGGAATGCAAAATACAAAACGTCCTAAAAGGCAGGAAATCAACCTCAGTGATTTACCCAATGTAGAAGTCAGCGAAACAGGACTGATTGACATTGCACTGCCAAACATCAACGGCAAAATCAAAACATTATCCGGCCTGAAAGGAAAAGTTGTCATGCTCGATTTTACCGCCTATTCCATTCCGAAATCACAGGAGCGAATCTTAGAGCTACGTACTCTATATAATGATTATGCCTCAAAAGGATTTGAAATTTACCAGGTTTCACTCGATCCCGAAGAACATTATTGGAAAACAGTTTCAGAAAATCTGCCTTGGATTTGTGTATTTGAGAAAGATGGCACAGCCTCCAGTTACATTAATCTTTATCAGGTAAAAACACTGCCAACCTACTTTCTCATAGACCGTGATGGTAATGTGATAGCACGTTCAGAAAACATACCCGATACGAGAAAAGCAATCGATAATCTGCTTTGATTTATACAAATTCAAGTCAACAGAATGTCTGAGATTTATCTTATAAAAGGAAACTCTGACATGTCATTATTTAATTAATTTTTAGTTTATTATATTAATTCTAATAAGATTCGCGTATCTGCATATTGATAAAATATCAGCACTCATAAAAGCCTAAAAAGCAAAAAAAAGAAAAAACTTTTGCCGATAAGAAATTAAAGCTTATCTTTGCAACAGAGATATTAAAGAATAGGAAGAAAGGGTTCCGGCTGTATTAGCCGGAATTCTTTTGTTTTATCTTTAACATTAACCTTAAGTTGCATTAATAATAATAAAAATATAGGAGGTAAAATTATGGCATATATGTCACAAGAAGGGTACGACAAGCTTGTAGCCCAACTGAAAGAAATGGAAACCATACAACGTCCGGCAGCTTCTGCCGCTATTGCTGAAGCACGTGATAAAGGTGACTTGAGTGAGAACTCTGAGTATGATGCTGCAAAAGAGCATCAGGCCATGCTGGAAATGAAAATAAACCAGCTGAAGGCTGTCATCAGTGAAGCTAAAATCATTGATACAACAAAATTGAAAGCTGATACCGTACAGATTCTTTCAAAAGTAGAAATGAAAAACGTAAAAAATGGTATGAAAATGACTTATACCATTGTGTCCGAAACAGAGGCTAATCTGCGCGAAGGCAAAATCTCTGTCCAGACACCGATTGCACAAGGACTTTTAGGCAAGAAGGTAGGTGATATTGCGGAAATCAAAATTCCACAGGGAATCATTCAACTGGAAATTACAAACATCTCTTTTGAATAAACAGCCATGGCTACAATATTCAGTAAAATAGCACAAGGAGAAATTCCAAGCTATAAATGTGCGGAAAACAAAGATTTTTACGCTTTTCTCGATATTAATCCTTTGGTAAAAGGACATACCTTGGTTATCCCCAAACGGGAAGTTGACTACATTTTCGATTTAAACGACGATGAACTTGCTGCTATGCAGGTTTTTGCCAAACATGTAGCCATCGCCATAAAAAAAGCATTTCCATGCATTAAGGTCGGACAGGCAGTTTTAGGACTAGAGGTGCCTCATGCGCACATCCACCTTATCCCGATGCAAAGCGAAAAGGATATGCTCTTCAGTAATCCCAAACTAAAATTCACCGACGAAGAGTTTCAGGAAATAGCACGTTCTATTCGTGAAAACTTCAGCGAAGAATAAGGATATAAAAACATTTCCTTAGACGCAAAATAAAAGCATGCGCCCGTATAGCAAGAGGTCTATACGGGCGCATGTCTTTCTATTCTTGGAACATCAGATAAATTCCTCACCAAGTTCCATCTGAGCGTCTGTCATCATACGTCGCAAAGCCGCATTGTCATCCTTTGGACAAATCATCAGTATATTGTCCTTTTCTGCCACAACAAAGCCTTTAAGCCCGTCTATAACAGCTATGTGCCCTTTAGGTAAACAAATTACATTACCCTCACTGTTGTAAAGCAACGCTTTGGTATTAAGCAAAACATTGTCTTTCGTATCATGCTGGGTATCATTATGCAATGAATACCATGAGCCCAGATCAGCCCATCCGAAATCACAGAACTGCACATAAACATTCCCGCTTTTCTCCAATATACCATAATCCAAAGACAAATTTGGCAGGGTGTCAAAATGCGCAGGCACCCTTCTGATTAAATCAGTATCAAGCTGGTCCATGGCTTCTGTCAGACTATCACGATAGTCGGGCACAAGATCATAGATTGATTTCATCATTGCTCCTACACTATACAGGAACAATCCGGTATTCCAATAAAACTCCCCACTTTCCATGAAGACCTTGGCAAATTCCAACGCCGGTTTTTCGGTAAAGGATTTTACTTTCGAAAAGACACCGTCAATCACTTCTTCCTGCACCTGAATATAACCATAGCCAACATCCGGACGGGTCGGTTTCACTCCCATGGTCAGCAGACAATTCATCTTACCTACAAAATCAAGCCCCTTCAACACATCCGACTCAAAACTGCTCTCTTGCAAAATCAGCTGATCTGCCGGAGAAACAATTACACGTGCCTCCGGACAAAGACGCTCTATACAGGCTGTAGCCCAGGCTACACTTGGAAGCGTATTACGTCTGATTGGCTCTTTCAGAATTCTGTCAGCATGTGCCTCCGGCAATTGCTCTTTCACGAGCTCGGCGTAATGCTCATTTGTTACAATAAAGATATGACTGGGATCTATAATTTTACGGAAACGGTCATAGGTTTGCTGCAACAGTGTTCGCCCCACCCCGAACCAATCGAGAAACTGCTTCGGTTTTTCTTTACGGCTTACCGGCCACAGACGACTACCTATACCTCCGGCTAATATTACACAATAATTCAAATCTTGGTTCTCCATAAACTATTGTTTTATAATTCAGCGCTAAGATAACCCTTTTTGGTTACAATCTCAATAAAGGCGTGATTAAAATCACTTAAATATAGGTAAAAAGAGATTATCGTTTCTACTCGTGTAAACCTGTATTAATCCCAATGAAAAATAATCGTGAAAAAATTATCCGGCCAGACTTTTTCCATCGCCCGGTTTACAGACAAACAGAGCCGAAACCTTTATTCTACCGCATTTAATGCCGCGTCATAATCGGGTTCTTTCGATATTTCATCAACCAACTGGGTGTAAACTACTTTTCCATTTTCATCAACTACTATCACGGCACGCGCCATCAACCCCTCCAACGGACCGTCCGCCAATCGTAGTCCATACCCCTTCATAAAGTCTTGGCTACGAAAAACAGACAGGGGTACAACATTATGTAATCCTTCCGTAGTACAAAACCGCGACTGCGCAAAAGGAAGATCCATTGACAAGCATAATACAACCACATTATCAAGTTCCGAAGCCTTTGTATTAAACTGCCGGACCGATAATCCACAAGTGGGCGTATCTAGACTGGGAAATACATTCAATATCACACGCTTTCCTTTAAAATCTGACAGACATACTTCTTTTAAATCTGCATTGACAGCCTTAAAATCAGGAGCTGACTGTCCCACCTTTACCATAGGACCGGAAGTATGTGCTTCAAAGCCCCGACAGATTACTTTCTCACCATTCTTACCATCATCATTTTTCGCCGTAGCGGTAACCGAGGTAAAACTCATCAAGATTATACCTATAAAAAGAATCAATTTACTTGTACTCATACTACATCTTTTACTACAAATAAAACAATAAAAGTTCCACTCACATATTTGCCAGAATTAATTGGGCAAACGCTCCAATCAAACTGATAAGAGTCACGGCCAAATATAGTATTTTATTTTCCGTAAAAGAAATAATATGGATATTAATGAAGCGTTCTGAAAACGGACAAATATCATTAACAACACTTGCCGTTCAGATAAAAAGATTGTATTTTTGTCTATCATTCAATTTATTAACCAGTCGAAAAGCATGAAAAGTAACTTTTTAAAATTGTGTATTCTTCTGATATGCAACCTTGCCTACCATACAATAAGTGTTGCACAAAACATCGAAATTCCTTCTATTAGCTATCTGAAACATTCCAGTAACAACATTTTGATTAAAGGAACAGAAAACAGAGCTATACTGGAATCACCGGAAAAATCTGAGGGACAAACGTTACGCTTCGTGCCCGATAATGACGGCTGGTACACCATCACCACAGCCGACGGCACTTACTGCCTCACTTTATCAGGACAATGGAATACCTATTTTACTACTGACAACGGCAGCGATAACGCCAAATACACGATAGAACCTGTTAATCATAATTTCATCCGGATAAAATGTAAGGCTAATAATAAATATCTGGGTGTTGACGATATCGTTCCGGGAGCTTATGTCTATTCCGATAAGAGCGGTACAGACAGCAGACACTACTGGTATCTCACGACCGATGCCTATGCCGTACCGCCAACCGACACCTTAACCTACATCATCAATCCCGAAGCAACCCGGCAGTTGTTCAAAGGATGGGGAGTATCATTATGCTGGTGGGCCAACATGTGCGGCAAATGGAGCGACGAGAAGATTGACGAGATTGTAGACTGGCTGGTCAGTCCGGACGGACTTAACTTCAGTTTCTTCCGCTACAATATCGGTGGAGGCGACGATCCGCAGAACAGAAACTGCACTCCGCATCACATGGGATCTGGTAAAGGCCTGCGTGCAGAAATGGAAGGATTCAAAGATTCATCCGAAGGTGATTACATCTGGAGCCGCGACGCGGCACAACGTAAAATCATGCTGAAGATAAAAGAAAAACGTCCCGATGCCGTCTTTGAGGCTTTCAGCAATTCATGTCCCTATTACATGACTTACAGCGGTTGCTGTGCCGGTAATACTGATGCCGGTAAAGACAACCTCAAACCCGAATATTACGAAGAGTTCGCCCATTATCTGGTAGATGTCTGCAAACATTATAAAGACGAATACGGTATTGAGTTCCGAACCCTCGAGCCGTTCAACGAACCGATGACCAGTTATTGGGGAGCAAACGGCGGACAGGAAGGCTGCCATTTCGACTACAGTTCACAAATCGCATTTCTCAAGGTACTCGCCCCCATATTGAAAGAGTCCGGCCTCAACACCATCATCGCCGCATCCGACGAAACCAGTGTAGCCCAGTCCGTCAGTGGCTTTGAAGCTTATCGCGAAGCAGGCATACTCGACCTCGTAGGACAATGGAATGTACACACATACAGCGCAGACCAGCCCAGCCGCTGTAATCTCAGTGCGCTCTGTAAAGACTCAAACATTCCCCTTTGGATGAGTGAAGTCGGTGCCGGCGGTTCCGGACTGGCAGGCAATCTCAGTCTGGCACAGAAACTGATGAATGATATCCGTTACATGATGCCGGAAGTATGGACAGACTGGCAATATATTGAAGAAGGAAACGACCAATGGTGTCTTGTACAGGGAGAATTCGAGGCCCAAAACTATTGGAAAGTCAAGAACTACAGTGTACGCCAGCATTTCAGCAAATACATCAAGGCTGGCTACACTTTCCTGACCTCTCTTAACGACCAGACTCTAGCCGCACGTAACGCAGCCGGCGACACCTTGGTTATTGTTGCCATCAACACAGAATCATTGCCGGTATGCCACCAGGCCGACCTTTCTTTCTATAAAAACATAGGAAGCGACATCACCTGTCTGCTGACCACACAGGAACAGGATCTGGCGCCCTACAATGACTATACGCTCGACAATGGCCTGCTGAGTTATACGCTTCCAGGCCTTAGCATTGCCACATTCATCATACCGGTTACTGCCGCAGAACCTTCCTCTCCCGAATTGGAAACAGGAAAACCATATGTTATTGTACCACGTGCAGCCGGCAATATGGCATTACAGGCTGAAAACGGTAATGTAACCATCTCCAGCAACAAAAACCTTGCCTCACAACAATGGATACTGACCGAAACAAACGGTTTATACACATTGAGCAACGAAAACAATGAGATTATAACCTCACAGCAGCCGACATACTACCTGACCAGCAAAACTGAGTCTGGTGCCAATCAGCAATTCCGCATAGAACCTATTGACGACGTGTTCTACAAAATCATGACCGAAGACGAAAGTAAGGTCTTCGACCTGGAAGGCAATAAAATTACAGACGGAACCCGTGTCGGCCTGTGGGAATATGGTGACAGCCCCGCAGCCTTTCACCGCCAGTGGCAGTTTATCCGTCTGCCGGACGATTTGATACCGGATGCCGTACATCACACCGGCAATGACAACTCCGATTCTGCTCCTGTTATAATAAAATCCTCTACAGGATATTTGCATATCATACAAAAAGAAGAACAAAATGGACAATTAATCATCTATTCAGCAAACGGGAACACCATCTATCAGCGTTTACTTACAGATACCACCACCGATATACCGCTGAAACAAGGTATTTATATTATCTGTTATAAACTTAAAGACGCACAATACAGCAAACTCATAAGTATCACCGATTAACCCCATATCCGTTCCAATCCAACCGGCATTTCATTTATATTATGAACACATTGCCGGTTTTTGGAAAACATATCATCCGATAATAAGCATGTACCATAAGGTTCTTCACATACTGTTACTCAGTATCGGCCTGTGTCTCAAACTTCAGGCACAGGCCATATGGTCTGCAGATTTTCCTTTTGCCAAGGATTTGCCAAGCAATGAAATGACTGACATTTTTCAGGATAAAGAAGGATTTATATGGATAGGAACAACCCACGGACTTGCAAGATATGACGGTTATGAACTACATACTTTTCAAACCAACCAAACCAACACCCTCTCTGCTGCAGGCTTGTCTCACGATTATATTACCGGTATAACCGAAAACGATTCATTTTTATGGATTGGCACAAACAAAGGACTTAATTTTATAAACAAAAAAAACTACCGAACCGGAATAACCAACGAGACACAACTAAACAAAGAACATATTCGTGCCCTATGCTCCGGCATCGATCAAACCATTTGGGCTGCCGTCAATAATGAAATCTTTGCTTTCAGCTCACCATTCCATAAAAAAGACCATTTAATTTTACCTGAGAAAAACGGAAAACAGGCACTTATCCAGTCTCTTTTTTATGAAGAGTCCAAAGACCGTTTATGGATATGCTCACAAAATGGTCTGTATGCATATCTGCCCAAGAAAAGAAAGCTGTTAGTCTTCCCTTCAATCGGACAAAATAACCTGCCATTTACATTCTTTTGTGATAAAAACGGACGTTATTGGCTCACGACGTGGGGGGATGGCTTGTGGCAGATTATTTGCGATAGAGATATGAGACGCGTAGCGTATATCCATCAAAACATTATTTCATCACGCGAGAAAGGACCGGATAAGAAATTCTTCAGCCTCGCTCAGGATAATACTTTCGGATATATATGGGCCCTTTCATATAACAATTTATATGCATTTCGTTATGATGAGAACTCCCGGACGCTCATACCCGTTACATTACCAAAGTATATCAATACCGGTAAAATGTTTACCAAAATATTAAAAGACCGCGATGGTAATTTATGGTTGAGCTCATACGATAAAGGAACACTATTAACATTTCATACAGAAACAATACAGAACTATACCTTAAATGAAATAAGCAATACTTTGAACTGGACGCCCAATCTGCTTACTTTAAATCAAAGCAAGAACGGCATGTTCTGGTTCATTCAAGACCGCTTCGGTTTATGCTATTATGACCCACTATCTGAAAAACTCAGTCTTCCTCCTGATTTCATCAGACGTCTCACCGTTGACTCACGTACCACAGCAGAAAGTAAAATAACCAATGGCATATGGGTAGCGTCTCCTCATCAGGCGACAATCAGTCTGATAACTTATGATATAAATCAGTTTAAGGTTACTCGTGATATTAAACTGAAGCATGCTACCGGATATTATGCACCGGCTTCTCTGATTAAAGAAATGCCCGATAACAGCTTATGGGTACGCAGTAACACTCATATACTCAGTATATCTCTTACCGACAATAAAATAATATCTACCCCCGACAGCGTACATTTTACATCTTTCACTCCTAAAGACAATTCGTCTGTCTGGGCTACCACCTCAAACCGTCTTTATATATTGAAAAGACAAAAAGGGCGCATTATATGCTTACCACAAGTTGAAATTTCTCAAATCAGGAAAAATGAAGAAATATGTTTGTTAAGTTATGACAAAAACGAACTATGGGCTGCAACTAATTTAGGCCGGATATTATACAAGAACAACAACAGAAAAGACTTTCAGGATTTCAGTTCCCGCTTTAATTCATCTGGAACAGCTGTACTCAATCTTTTATGCAGAAATCATCACCTTTGGATTGTCACTCACAACCATCTTATCCATTATAACACACATAATCATCATCTGCAACAATATACATCTACAAATGATAATATGGTAACTACCATCTTCCGCGACCAGGCATCCTGCCTGGCCTCAAACGGTACACTCTATGCCGGCGGGAATGGCGGTTTTATCTCTGTCACTCCTCCATCGTCAGTTCAAGCCACTATTTCCCATCCTTTGGTTCTGACTAGTATAAGAAGCGGCATACATAATCTGATTCCATCTGATGAATTCTTCACCAACCAGAATAATCAGAAAGAACTTGTCCTTCCCCCTCATACCACTAATCTTTCTATCAGTTTTTCCTCCTTGGACTATATCCAGAACACCAAAATACGCTATGCCTACCAAATGGAAGGCTTTGATAAAGAATGGAATACCCTTCTGGAAGGCGATAATACCGCCTATTATCAAAAACTTCCCAAAGGCAAATATCGTTTGAAGGTAAAAGCTACCGATGCCAGCGGAGTATGGCAATCCCCTGTAACCCTGATCAGTATCACACAAGAACCGGCCTGGTATGAAACCACTTGGGCATATCTGTTCTATATACTGGCCGTACTCTCGCTCATTTACATTCTGCTGAGATTATATCTGCAACGTTTACATGACAAAAACAAAATTAAACTTCAAGAGGCCCTTACCCAAACAAAACTGGATTATTTCACCAATATCTCACACGATTTGCTCACACCGCTCAGCGTAATATCATGTATCGGCGACTACTGGGAAAAGCAATATCCGGCAGAAAAGCGACAGACAAACATTTTACATCACAACATTTACCGTTTAAAACACCTTCTGCAACAAATCCTGGATTTCCGGAAATCAGAAAACAGAACCATCACATTATGTCTTGAGGAAAGAGATTTGTTTACCTTCTCACATCAATTGTGCGATAACTATTTCGCGCCTCTGGCAGAAGAGAAGGGAATCAATCTGAACATTCAGATTCCAGACGGTGAATGCCGTTGCTTATTGGATTTCGACAAGATAGACAAGATTCTGTATAACCTATTGTCCAACGCCATCAAATATACGTCAACTGGTAAGAATATTTATTTTTCCATTCACATCCATCGCCAAGGCTCACGCCATGAGTTGGAGTTTAATATAAAAGATGAAGGCATCGGCATTCCGGAAAAAGAACAGGAAAAGATTTTTGAACGTTTCTACACCGGTAGCAACGGACGCAGCGGTTTGTCAAACGGAATAGGATTAGCCTTGGCAAAAGAACTTGTCACCTTGCATAACGGACGCATTACATTAAAAAGTGAGCAGGGAAAGGGCAGTTCTTTTACAGTAATTCTTCCGCTCATCATCCCCGACGACGCCGTTTACCGGTCACAAGAGATTAAAAGCGTTCAGGAATATAAAGAATGCTTGCCTGATGACACAACTTACCCGACAGAAGAAACAAGCCCATCCGTATCGTCTGAAACCAACGATAATGAAAAGCCCGCTGTTCTGCTGGTAGACGACAACACACATCTGCTTGAGCTCATGGAGAAAATACTTTCTCCCAGCTACCGCATATTTACGGCTGAAAACGGAGAAGTCGCATTAAAACAACTTGAACAGCATAACATAGACCTTATTGTAACAGACGTGATGATGCCTCTTATGGACGGATTTACTTTTTGCAGACAAGTCAAATCGCAAATCGAAACCAGCCATATTCCGGTTATCATGCTTACAGCCAAACGCACGTCCGATGATCAGGTCGACAGCTATAATGCCGGAGCCGACAGCTATCTGGCCAAACCCTTCGAACTTAAAGTTCTTTCAGCACGTATAGATAATCTACTTCAGATATACAAACAACGTCAGCAAACCTTTAAGAAAGAACCGGAGATACATTTGGCCTCACTCTCATATGATGCCAATGATACTAAATTCTTGCAAGACCTGGCAGATTGTATTCATGCACATTTAGACGACGAGAATTTCGGATTGGAACAATTGTCTGAAACATTACATGTATCGAAATCCACCATTCACCGGAAAGTAAAGGCAATGACCGGACTGACCCCATTGGATTTCATCAGAAACATCAAACTTAAATATGCGTGCACAATGCTGTCACGTCACGATCGCACCATTGCCGAAATAGCCTATGCCATTGGATTCTCATCACCCAAATATTTCACCCGTTGCTTTAAGGAAGAGTTTGGAATTACCCCGAGTGAATATCAGGCGCAAACTCACAAGACGAAATCTTAGTCTTTAAGATGTTTTTTAAGGATAAAAACAGAAACTGACAGTATTCTATACCCAGTTTGATAGAATTTTACCCGTTCCTATTCCTCTAAATGAGATAGTTTTGCACTAAATCATTTAAATCTATGCCCATGAATATCAAGACTTCATTATTATTATGTGCATGGTCATGTTACGGATTAGGAATACAGGCCATTCATGCCCAATCCAGTCAGACCTTGACCGATGTCACCGACATGTGTATTAACAATGCCAAGTTCCTTTCTACCTCATCATCCTATTACGATAGTAACACATCATGGAATACCGACATTAGCGGAGGAAATTTACGTATTCTGAATATTGAGGAAGGAGCCGACGTCTCGGCTGGCGAATGTACCGAACAAGCCAACGCCTTGGAGAGATGGACACCGTCCGCTTTCCCGTCCGACAAAAAAATTCTTTTTCAGTCTACTCAGCTTCCCAACGGAAGTTATATTCTGAAAGTTGCGGCACAATGCGCAGATCTCACCATTTCCGGAAAGCCTAACGCAGACATCATGTATGTCTACGCCAACGACCAACAGACTAAAATAACCAATGCAAAGAGTCTGTCATATTATGAGATTCCCTGTGAAGTCACCAACGGTGAATTGGAAATAGGAGTAAAAACAGGCATTTCCAATACAAATAATTACGTATGCATAGCCGATGTCAGTTTAAGCGTAGAGGACGAAACTGTCGACGGTACCCAACTGACCGAACAGGCAAAGGCGCTTATGACACAATACGGTGTTGAAGACGAAAAAATAAACAGCCTTATAGAAAAGGTCCAGACAGGAAATACCGCCAAAGAAAAAATCAAGGCCTTCTACAGTCTGAAAAACAGCCTTACCGAATACCAATACATCAACGCGTCTGAAGAACATCCTTTCAATGTCACAGACAAACTCATCAATCCAACCGGTACCCAGTCTTCGGGATGGGAAAGAAATGCCATGGATGCGGCTGCCGGCTATAACAAACATAATCCGGAGTTTGATTCAGACAGTTATAAAGGCATCGGTATTGAATCGTGGTATAACAGTCCCTTGCAAAACAGCGAACTGATTTGGCAGGACATAACAGGCCTTATGCCGGGGCACTACAAAATCCGCGCAAAAGCCGTAGGACAGATTTACAACAATACGGTTTATAAAGGTGAAAACCGTGGACAGCTCTATTTATTCGCAAACGAGGCACGCACTCCCATCACGTCCAATGTTTGGAGCGATGTTGAGGTTGAATGTGATGTATATGCCGGCAGTAAATTACGCATAGGAATTGCAGCCGGTACAGACAATGAAAACGATTGGGTCAGCATTGCCCAGGTTGAAATTGAATGTACAGCCATCGGGAAACCCGAAAAAATAGCATTAAACGAAAACTACGACATCTGTTCTGTCACTGCTGACACTTATGCAGATGTCTACCTCTCTAAATTCATACCTCACGACAATCTAACCTGGCTTTGCCTTCCGTTCGACATGGAAGAAACACAGGTAAACACCTATTTCAGTCAGGTTCTCGAAACCGTATCAGCCGATATCAAACAAGAAACACTTTATCTTGAACTAAAACCGGTCGAAAGAATAGAAGCCGGAAAAGCTTACCTGGTGCAGGCTGCCACAGCCGACCTTGAACAGATTATATTAGAAAAGGTCATGATAAAGCATCAGACTCCCCAACCGCAGGTTATTGGTCAGGACATTATACTCAACGGCACATACCGACTTACCGACGGAATCACCGGTGCCTATCTGTTAACAGAAAACGCGTCAGAACTGATTAAAGCCGACAGCCATACCAAAGCGAAAGGTTTCGGCGCATACATCACAACAAACGCTACAGAGGTTGAGACCTTAGGTGTGAACATGCATGCTATTGTCACCTCAATACAGACAAACAAAGTCCTGAAAGATTCATCAAACATTGTAGATGTATATACCTTATCAGGAATCTGTGTCAGACATCAGGTCTCCCGCTCTGAGGCTTTTGAAGGCCTTCCCAAAGGAATATATATCGTAAACAATCATACATTTATCAAAAAATAAGCATCAATATGAATAAAGCAATCTATATATTAGCTCTTAGTTTTTTTATCATACAAAACATTCATGCCTTTTCCGAGGACAGGAAAATATGCATAGATTCCGGTTGGAAATTCCACTACGGAACAGAAAGAGAAGCCATCGAACCCGATTATGACGACCAGTCCTGGCGCACACTTGACCTTCCCCACGACTGGAGTGTGGAAGAAGAGGCTGCGACTGCCGCTGGTGAGCATATCGGTCCGTTCGCCAAGAACAATCCCGGCGGAAGCGCCACCGGTCAGACCGTAGGCGGCGAAGGCTGGTACCGCAAAAAGTTTACATTAAACAGCACGGATAAAGACAAACGCATATGCCTGTATTTCGAAGGAGTCTACAACCAGTCTGAAATTTGGGTCAACGGCATCAAGGTCTACTATAATCCATACGGATATTCCTCATTCCGTTTCGACATTACAGACTATTGCCGTCCTGCCGGAGAAGAAAACCTTATTACCGTAAGAGCCGTAAATGAAGGCAAGAACTCACGATGGTATGCCGGTTCCGGCATTTACCGGCACGTGTGGCTGCTGAAAACCCCGAAAGTATATTTAGACGAATGGGAAACCATGATTTCCACCCGCGAACTGACCGAAGAGACAGCACAGATTCAGGTTTCTGCCACCGTATTCAATACTTACAATATGAGTACCGACTTACAGGCCGCAATCCAGATTCTCTCTCCTGAAAATCATTCAATCGTAGCGACCGACACACTGTCTGTCAATATCAACGCACATGACGAAAGTAAACTGACACTCCCGCTACAAATCAAATCCCCATTGTGCTGGGACTTAGAAACGCCACAGCTGTACACCGCACGTCTCATATTATTCAATCAGGAAGAAAATATCGATCAGATTGACATACCTTTTGGCATCCGTACCATAGCGTTTAATGCAGAAGACGGTTTCCTGCTCAACGGTAAATCCATAAAATTAAGAGGAGGATGCGTCCATCACGATCACGGTCTGCTTGGCGCCGCATCCTATGACAAGGCAGAAGAAAGAAAAATAAAACTGCTCAAAGAATATGGTTTTAACGCTGTCCGCTGTTCACACAATATGCCTTCCGAACATTTCCTGACCGCCTGCGACAAAGCCGGCTTGCTGGTTATTGACGAGGCTTTCGACCAATGGCTCATAGCCAAGAATCCTCAGGATTATGCACAGTTCTTTAAAGAATACAGTATCAGAGACCTCCAGACGATGGTGAAACGAGACCGCAACCATCCCAGCATCATCATGTGGAGCATCGGTAACGAGATTCCCGGAAGAGCAGACAGCGAGGGTGTTGAGATAGCCCGTAACTTCAGAGAGCAGATTCTGATGTTAGATGACACACGTGCCGTTACAGCCGGTGTCAACGACTTTTGGGATAACCGCAACTACACCTGGAAAAATGATTCATGGCGTGCCTTCCAGCATCTCGATGCCTGTGGCTACAATTACATGTATCAGGAATATGAAAGCGACCATGCCAATTATCCCGACCGCGTCATCTATGGCAGTGAAAGCTATCCGAAAGAAGCCTCACGTTATTGGGACCTGGTTGAAAAACATCCTTATGTCATCGGCGATTTCGTATGGACAGCCATAGACTATCTGGGCGAAGCCGGAATTGCACATGCGCTATATCTGAACAATGGCGAAGGAAACCCTCAATTTATGGATTGGCCATGGTATAACGGCTGGTGTGGCGACATCAATCTTATCGGTGAAAAGAAACCGCAGTCTTACTACCGCGACGTAATCTGGCGCATACGCCCCATCACAATGGCTGTAGAACCGCCCCTGCCGGCAGGCAAATGGCAAGCCATCAGCGGATGGGGATGGCAGAACGAGAAAGTAGACTGGACCTTCCCCGACT
>CAJMNM010000016.1 GCA_905214795.1 uncultured bacterium | reverse complement strand
AATCTCAGATTTGGAACGTTGCTCACTATATTTCTCTAATTAAATTAATAGGTAACCTTTAAAAAAAGAATTATGGAAAGAAAATCTATTAGAGAAATTGCTATGGCTTGGCGAGAAGACAAACGTCCGTATGTAAAGCAATCAACATTTGCAGCCTACATGTTAATTTTAGAGAATCACCTTTTACCGTACTTTGGCGAAAGCTATTCATTAAGTGAGAAAACCGTGCAAGCGTTTGTTTTGCAAAAGCTCAATAGCGGAATGGGGGTTAAGTCGGTGAAAGATATTCTTATTGTACTCAAAATGGTGATGAAGTTTGGAGTAAAACGTGAATGGATGAGTTATTCGGAGTGGGATATCAAATATCCTACAACCGAAAAGAATAAAGAGTTGGAAGTATTGACTGTAGCTCACCATAAGAAAATATTAGATTACATCCATCAAAATTTTACATTTCGTAATCTTGGTATATATATTTGTTTAAGTACAGGTCTACGAATAGGTGAGGTCTGTGCTCTTCGCTGGAGTGATATAAATGTAGATGCCGGAACTATCAGTGTGCAACGCACCATAGAGCGTATTTATATTATTGAGGGTGAAAAGAGACATACGGAACTTGTTATCAATACGCCTAAAACAAAGAATTCTTGTCGTGAAATTCCCATGAATAAAGAGTTGCTTGCTTTGATGAAACCGCTTAAAAAGATTGTGAATAATGATTATTATGTACTTACGAATGAATTTTCTCCTGTAGAACCACGTACGTATCGTAATTATTATAAACGGTTGCTGGAGCATCTCGGTATTCCAAAGTTGAAATTTCATGGGCTTCGCCATAGCTTTGCTACACGTTGTATAGAAAGTAATTGTGACTATAAAACAGTAAGCGTTTTGTTGGGCCACTCAAACATCAGCACTACACTTAACCTTTATGTCCATCCCAATATGGAACAGAAAAAACGTTGTATTGCAAAGATGTTTAAATCTCTTGGTAAATGACCTAAAACAGAATTACGGTATGCCTTTTACAGGTATACCGTAGTTTCTGACAACTATATATACATTTTATTTTCCGATTTTTGTTTTTAACTTTGTAGTATGAAAAACTGTCACTTTTTTATGAAACGAATCATACGGGTTTATTGTCTGGTTGTATTGCTGTTGTTTGCTGGGGTAGCGAAAGCACAGTGGAAACTGATTACATTGCCTAATCAGCGGCAAATGCCGGTGGGTAATGTTCATCAGATTATTCAGGACAGGGATGGCTATATCTGGTATGCGACAGACGGTGGCGGTGTGTGTCGTGACAATGGTTATCAGATTGATGTATTGCGCGAAGGATTACCTTCCTTGCAGGTTTCTCAGATTTCGGAAGATACAGGCGGTACAATCTGGGTCGGTACGTTGAATGGACTGTGTCGCATAGAGAAAAGCAATAAATTTAAGGTTGAATGTTTTCAGACGGAACCTTTTGCATCAGGAGGGATTGATGCGTTGATAAGTACTACCGACGGATATACGTGGGTAGCGACAGGAAAAATCATCGGACGTTTTGACACTAATGGCAAGTGTGTGAAGACTTATACCATAGAGAATGCGAACAATCCGTACAAGACGGTGAACAGCTTTTATGAAGACAGTAACGGGCGGCTGTGGATTCTGGAAAGCAGGAACGGTTTTTTGCGTTATAACAGAAAAACGGATAGTTTTCAAACTGTGTCATGGAGTGGCTTTGACCCTATAGAAATGATTGAGGACACATTGCATCATTGTTTCTGGGTCGGGACATGGAATAGCGGCATTGTATGTTACCGTGAAACGGGAAAGGGTGATTCCGGTTTTAGGGCAGAAGTTGTATCGCCGCATTTTAATACCATAGGTATTTGTCTCAGCGCTGATTGCAAGACGCTTTTCACAACAGATATGAGTATGTTGCGACAGTGGAATATACTTCCGGACGGGACGTTGGAAGAGGATTTTGCTATCAGAAAGCAACTCCCGGAAGGTATGAATATATTGGATAAGATGGAACTGGACCGTAACGGTAATATCTGGGTGGCCAGTTATATGCCTCATACGTTTATTCTATCACCGGAACCGGAAAAGAAAGCCGCAGATAAGTTGTCGGAACTGAACAGGCTGATGTTGCAGAAAACCGGAGTAAGGGTATTGCCTCACAATATCATAGCTGACGGTGAAGACCTCTGGATGTGGCAAGGACGTGTAGGACTTGTAAATTATAATCCGGAGTTGGGGGTGCGATTATGTCCCGGAGTCGGTTTGCCACATCATTTAAGCCGGATGGAGAAGTGTAGCGGACAGAGCGGAGTGTGGCTTGCGCAGGGTGCAGGTATATATCGTGCGTGGAGAACCGGTGAATCACTTCAGTTGGAGCATGTGACAGAAATACCTGATGGAGAAGGTATTTATTCGATATGGGACAGTGGTGACGGTTGTTTGTGGATAGGTACGTCACGTAGTATTTTCCGTTACGGTTTAAAGGACAGAAAACTGGTAAGGATCAAAGGTACAGATTCAGAAGTGCTTTTTCTTGTTACGGACGCAGCCGGTAAGCCATATGGTCTGACATCTTCCATGCAGCCGGTATATACAGCGTTGGCGCGTGGTAATGACGGTACGCTATGGTGGGGTGACTCGCAAGGATATATTTACCGACAGACTAATAATGATACTGTGCCGAAAATGGTCTATTGTGCGGCTGCCGGTGAGACGATAAACCGCATCTGTTGCGACAGTAAAGGACACATTTGGGCGTTGACCGATCAAAGTGTCAATGAATGTAATCCTGAAACATTCGCACAGCGTACGTTGAGTGCTACAGACGAACGGCTTGGCGTGGATTTCTTCAGAAGTATTTGTACGAACGGCGACAGTGTATATATAGGTTCGGCAGGGAATGTGCTCCGTTTGGCGTCATCGACTGATTTGGAGAAAACTTCTGTGGTTCGCCCGCCGGTGATCAGCGCAATATTATGTGACAGTGTGATGAATCTGCCCGACGGGATTTCCATGGATATTCCCTATGTTACGAAAGTAATAGAAATACGTATGACAACGCTTGATGTGCTAAGTGCCCGACACATCAGGTTTGCGTATCGTATCAGGGAACTCAGTGATGAATGGGTGACTTTACCGGTGGGGCAGAATACGTTACGTTTGTTGTTGCCTTCGGCCGGTCAGTATACACTTGAGGCTCGTGCGACAGACCGGTATGGGGTATGGAGTAAAGCTGAGACGCTTCTGATTATGCATAAACTGCCGGCATGGTGGCAGACGAAACTGGCTTATACGGTGTATGTGTTGGTGGGATTGTTGTGTCTTTGGCTGGCTGTAAGCCGTTTCCTTTCCACTCAGAAGAAAAAGCATGAACAACAGATGCAGGAGAAACTGACTGAACTGAAATTCCGCTTCTTTACCAATATCAGTCACGAGTTGCGTACGCCGCTTTCGCTGATTATCACTCCGCTTGACAGTATGATCCGTAAGGGAGGGAATGAGGCGCTTCGGCCTATTTTGCGCCAGGCCGAACATTTGCTTGACATGATTAACCGGTTGCTTGATTTCCGCAAGATGGAGACGGGTAATGAACAACTTGAATTGCGAACAGGCAATCTGACAGAGTTTGTACGGCTGGAAGTAGATGCTTTTAAACCGTTGGCAGACGGCAAGCAGATTGCGTTGGAAGTGAAAGTGCCGGAAAAGGACCTGTATTATTTATATGATCATAACAAAATGCATCATATATTGTGTAATCTGATTAGTAACGCGATTAAGTATAACCGGCCGAATGGTACTGTCAGTATTGTCTTAACAGCTAATCCGGATGGCAGTTTGTTGTTGTCTGTGCATGATACAGGGATTGGTATCCCGAAATCAGATCAGGCACATATATTTGACCGGTTCTATCAGGCCGGTAATCATACGCACGAGACAGGTACCGGGATAGGTCTGAATATGACCTATGAATATGTGCGTCTTCATGGAGGAGAACTGACAGTCGAGAGTACGGAAAATAAAGGAAGTACGTTTGTTGTAAGTTTGCCTGCCCGGTCGGCAGTAGTGGAAGAGGATGAGGTTTTGAATGATATTTCTTCTTCGGCCGACAACGGGGCAATATTGTTGTTGGTGGAAGATAATATGGAATTCCGGGAGTTCTTGTCGGGTGAACTGACGACTGAAGGTTACCGTGTGATTCAGGCGGCAGACGGTATAGAGGCGCAAGAGCGTTTGCAGGCTAATCCGAATATAGATATTATAGTGAGCGATATTATGATGCCGCGCATGGACGGTGTGGAACTCTGTCGTAATTTGAAGTCGGACATCAAGACCAGTCATATTCCCATCATTCTGCTTACAGCCAGAAGCGGTAATGAGAGTATGCTTGAAGGATATGACGCAGGAGCTGATTTATATCTTACCAAACCGTTTAATATCGCCATACTTCAAAACCGAATCAAACATTTGCAGGCTCAGGGTGAGAAACGACGTCAGGTGTTTTTGCAGAGTGTGGAGCTGAAAAGTGAGGAACTTGCAGGTAATGACCTGGACCGTCAGTTTATCACTCGTGCAGTAGAACTGGTTGAGGCTAACATGACCAATACTGATTATAGTGTTGAGATGTTTGCAGGGGACTTGCATACCGACCGTACAAATCTTTATCGCAAGCTTCAGACTCTGACCGGACAGAAACCGACTGAATTTATCCGGACGATTCGGTTGAAACGCGCGGCGCAGTTACTTGAGTCAAGCAATTACAGTATTTCGGAGATTGTGGATCTTTGTGGTTTCTCTACACCCAGCTACTTTGCTTATTCTTTTAAAAAGATGTTTGGTAAGACGGCAAGCGAGTATCAGAAAAAAGGAAAATAATGAACCTCTGATATAGAGTGGGTTTGCAACATAAACGTAAGTCGTTTCAACATACCGGCAAGTCATATTTCAGTTCTCTGCTTAATTTTGCGACAGGAAAAAATTATCTATAAAATTAAAAACGTGACTTGAGATGAAAAATTTATCAAAACTGTTTTTGGTATGTGGCGGTATGACTTTTTGCTCTTTGCAATGTGTCGCACAGCGGGTGGATTGGTATTGCAGTGTAGAAGGTGACTTATGGAAGACTTCTACGGTGAAAATGAGTAAATCCACTGAAAATCCTGATGTGACAGTCAATAAGTCTGAGATAGGAGAGCGGAGCGTGGTGTTCAAGGCATGGGGAGCTACATTTAATGAGCTTGACTGGGATGCACTGGGTGTACTAACCCGTGATGAGCAGGATGAAATACTTCAGCGGGTTTTCTCTCCGAAAGGTGATTTGGGTATATCCCGTGGCCGTATCTCCATAGGTGCAAACGACTATGCCCGTTCATGGTACAGTTGCGACGAAATGGAGGGTGACTTAGAATTAAGATATTTCAATATAGAACGCGACAAGCAAACAATCATACCTTTTATCCGTGCGGCGCAAAAGTATAATCCCAGTCTGACTTTCTGGGTTTCACCATGGTGTCCGCCCAGTTGGATGAAAATCAATCATGATTATCCGGTATTGAGCAGCCGTTTCAATAAGATGTCCCCACAATTGGATTATCTCTTGTATGGTAATGTAGGTGGCAAGACCGATCCGGACGAAATGAAGCTTACAGGAGAACGCAAGGGTAAATTCCCTCGCCAGCTGGCTACAACAGATTATTTCATACAAGATCCCCGTTATTTGCAGGCTTATGCCAATTATTTCTGCAAATTTATTACAGCCTATGCCGAACAGGGAATTCCCATTGATATGGTGATTTATCAGAATGAGGCTTACAGCTATACGCCGTATCCGGGATGTGCGTGGACAGCTGAAGGTACTGTCCGTTTCAACCGTGATTTTCTGGGTCCTACACTTAAGCGCGAGCATCCGGAGGTGAAACTTTATCTGGGTACGTTCAATACTAATCGTGTGGATTATGTACAGAAAATAGCTTCAGACAAGAAGCTCCAGGAATATGTAAGCGGTATGGCTTTTCAGTGGGAAGGACGCGAGGCGCTTCCCGTACTTCGCGAGGCGCATCCGGAATGGAATTACATGTGTTCTGAAAGCGAATGTGGTTGGGGCAGTTTCGACTGGAAGGCCGGTGAACACACCTTTGAGCTTATCAATCATTACTTAGGTAATGGCTGCAACGAATATACGTTCTGGAATTTTATTCTGAAAGATAACGGTGAAAGTCCGTGGGGATGGAAGCAGAATGCTCTTATTAGAGTCAACAGCCAAACACGTGAGTTTACTTATACTCCAGAATATTATGCGGTGAAGCATTATGCCAATTTTATCCGTCCGGGATCTAGAATGGTAGGATATAAAGGTGCAGGTAAAGAACAGAAACCTGTTTTGATTTATCTTACTCCAGAGAACAAATACATTGTGATTGCCGGTAATTTTACCGACCAGACTCAAGAACTGACCGTTACTTTGGATAACAAATCATTGAGCGTACAGTTACCTGCTCATTCCTATAATACTTTTCAGGTACGCTGATACTGAACGCTAACGCTATAAGTCAAAAAATATTGTTTATCAGTCTATTGTTGCGCTCTTTGCAACATATACGAAAGCATTCTCAACATTTCAGCAAAGTTATGACAGCCATTTGTCATAACTTTGTGTAAAAGAGAAAAATTAACCCAAACAAATACTATTGATATGAGAAAAACAGTATTCGCAATTTTACTCTTGTCGGGGCAAATCAGTATACAGGCTCAAACAATGAAAGCCTTGCAGATTTCTACGACAGAGGATGACAAGTGGCATGTTTATCCTGCCGGTGTAACAGAGGATGATGGTAATCCGCAACGTTTGAAATTTGTAAGTACAGACGTAAACTGCACGTTCCGCAGTTTTGGAACTTGCTTTAACGAACTGGACTGGTATGCCTTGCAGTTGCTTCCGAAAGAAGAGCAGGACAAGTTCTTTCATAACTTTTTTGATCCCGAAGGTGACTTGCGTTTTACTTTAGGACGTATTCCAATGGGTGCCAGTGACTATGCCGCACCTGAGAACTTCTATACCGAACTTTATCATGAGCGTAATGAAGGTATAGATATTTGGAATGCCTGGTATAGTCCTGACGAAATGCCGAAGGGAGAGCAAGACCTGAACATGGAACATTTTACACTGGAGCGTGACCGTAAGGCAATCATTCCTTTTATTAAACGGGCAATGGAAGAGAATCCTGATATGAAATTCTGGTGTTCTCCATGGAGTCCTCCACAGTGGATGAAGAAGAGTGAACATTACAGCAATCGTGCCGGATATGGTAACGGATTGGACGTAACTTATCCCCGTTATACCACTCAATTCAAGATGGAAGATCCTATATTGAAAGCGCATGCCATGTATTTCAGCCGCTTTATTACAGAATATGGTAAAGAGGGTATTCCTATTATTGGCTGCTGTTATCAGAATGAGGCTTATACGGTGAACTATTATCCCAATACATCGTGGAGCGCTGAAGACGCCGGACGTTTTAATGCGGATTATCTTATACCGTATCTTAATGAACACAATCCGGGTGTGAAAGTATGGCTGGGTACTTTGAATACGGCTGATATCAATAATATCGAGACTATATTGAATACAGTAAGTACTGCAGAGGGATATAAGGGTAAGCGTCTTTCTGAGATGGTTGCCGGAGCCGGTTTCCAATGGGAAGGCCGTGATGCAATAGCAACTATCCGTAAGGATTATCCGGGACTGGAGATGATTCAGACAGAAAGTGAATGTGGTGGCGGTACATTTGACTGGGCTGCCGGTGTGCATACTTTTGAATTGATTCATCATTATCTGAATAATGGTTGTGTGGATTATACCAACTGGAATTCTATTTTGGCAGGAAATGGTCGTGGTCCGTTCATGAACTGGTGGCAGAATGCCATTGTACATATCAACGAGAAAATGCCTCATGCCAACGGAACCTGTACAGCATATTATACTCCTGAATATTATGCTTATAAGCATTACAGTCATTTCCTGTGTCAGGGAACAAAGATTCTGAATAAATCTGTTTCTAAAGAATTGTTGCTTGTGGCACAGCGTCCGGATGGGTTGTATGTAGCAGTTGTAGGTAACGAGGGCAATCAGGAACGTTCTTTAAAATTAGATATAGACGGTCATTGTATTAACGTCAATGTACCTGCTCACTCAATGAATACATTTGTTGTGGGAACAGAAGAACAGATTAATACCTTAGCTACAGAAGAAGGTATGAAAGAAGGAGAAGAAGAATTCCCCTCTTCAAATACTCATAGCGTTTATTTGGATCCTACACAGAAGTATTATCTGTATAATGTAAAAGAAGGTAAGTATCTTAACGCCGGTGGACGTTATGGTACACGCCCGGTATTGGATGATACAGGTTGTGAGTATACATTAGAATATAGTGACACTGGTGACGATTATTATCTGGCTACACCTTATGGACAGAATACTTATTTCGGTTTTATGGAAGTGGGTAGTGGTCTGGAACTGGAGCAGAAATATTTTATGGACAACACAAAGGCAAAAGAGCGTTTGACTTTTTATCCTTCAAATGAAACAGATGTGTATGCCATTGGTATTTACGGACATTATCTGACTTATAAACCTTCTTTGTCAATTGGTGAACTGAATGATGGAGAAATCGGTTACGGTCAGGAAATCAAAGAAGGAGATAATGTGAACGAGATAGATGGTTGCCTGTGGAAACTGGTTGCAAAAGAAGACCGTTTGGCCGAGGCTCGTAAAGCTACTGAGCAGCAGCCTTCGGATGTGACATTCGCGTTCATAAAGAATCCTGATTTTAACCGTTTGCATAACGGTGATGATATGTGGAGCAAAGTACCTGCAACTTCCGGGGTATCAGCTGACCCTTATCGTGAATATGTGGGAGAATTCACTAACTGTGAGAATCTGGATGCTTATATTGATCTTAATCATTTGCCTGCCGGTGTATATGAATTCTCACTTACCGGATTTTATCGCAATGCGGAAAGTGAAAGTGTTGATGGTACAAACAATACCATGATGATATATGCAACTGGAGATGACGGAGTTCCTGTTACACAATATTTACCTACATGGGCTTCCGGCAAGAACGAAGGTAAGATAGGTCAAGGTAATGAAAGTGAAATTGCTGATGCCAAAGGATGGTATGCACCGGCTGACGGTGAGTCTGCTGTTTTCTATTTCGATAAAGGTAATTATTCAAAAACAACAGTTCGCGCTGTGGTGAAGAACGGTAAAATGCGTATCGGTTTGAAAAATACCGGAGCATCAGCCAATGATTGGGTTGCATTTGATAACTTAAGGATAAACTATTATCCTTATGCCGATGACGCCACAATGAATATGGATTATCTAGAAAAGTTGAACAGTAAAATAGAGGAAGCCAAAGCATTGTTGGACGGAACTTCTAATCTGACTGGAAAGGAAGATTTGTCAACAGCAATCAATGCCGCTCAGAAAGTGTATAACGACCAACCGGCATGGGCTGTAAGTCAAGAAGCCATATTTGCGCTGGAGGATGCAATCGAAGTTTTTAATAATGCACAGGAATCGGGTAGCGTAATGGATGCCATTAATGAACATAAAGGTGACGCTTCTTTTTTGTTGCCTAAAATCACTGCATGGAATGCTCAGGCCACAAGTGTGGTACGTAATGAGGTAACCAGTGAGAATTGGGATGGCATTGAGGACAGTCAATCTGGCTTGGTAAAAATATATGCTGGTACGGCTTCCACAACTTTAGTAGGAATGCCGGCCGGAACCTATCGTATGGTGGCTTCTGTACGTGGTCCGAAGAATAATAGAATTCTGGCCTCTGTAAATAACCAAAAAGAATCGGCAGTGGTATTGCCCGGATGGAATCTGGACGAGGTCGGTACGGCACCTATTATTAATACAAATGGTGTGCAGATGACAGCTGCAGCCGGAGATGTGGGCTATAATACTGGATATAATAGTAAAGGATGGTGCTGGTTGGCAGCAGAAGGTACATTGGAACAGGCCGGTGATTTGACATTAACAATTGCTTCAAATGCTGGTGAAGGTCAGGTAAGCAATGTTTATCTTTACTATATGGATGGCGAACAGGTTGTTACTGTTAATGAGGATGAAAAACTCCAGAATAAAGGCAAGACTGTGACAGCTGATATTTGCCTGGGTAATCCGAATGCTATCATAGAAAGCGAGGAAAATATTATCACAGCTGCTAACGTCCAACTTAATAATAATCTTGTTGACGGACAAATCGGCTCTTTGGTTCTTTTTGAAGGATATTCTTATGCAATGGTTGATGCGGATGTAGATTCTGTAAAATTGTATTGTAATATACAGAAAGATGACTGGATGGATTTGTGTTTGCCATTTGTACCGGAAGAGAATTTGAAGTATTATCAGCCAATGTCAGTGGATAAGAATTCGGTTATATTAAATGAGGTTTCAGAGATTGTAAATGCTGATATGCCTTATTTTGTAAAGTCGGATGAAGCATATAAAAGTCTAACCGCAAAAGATGTGACGTTGCATAAAGCTACCTCTCTGATTAATTCCGGTTGTCCGGAAGGTAGTCTGACAGGAGTATACGAAACCGTTTCCGCAACTCCGAATGATAAGAATTACGTACTGGATAATAACCAGTTAACTTATGTTGATGAGGCAATAAATGTAATGCCTTTCCATACATGGTTTTCTTTAGTAGAGAATTATGACGTGAAGACATTCGATCTTGTTGTTGCTGACGGGACAGGAGTAGATGAAGTGATAAATTCGCCTGTTAATGAAAATTCGGATGTTTATGACCTTTCTGGTCGTAAAGTAACATCGTTGCATAAAAAAGGTATTTATATTCAAAAAGGTAAGAAAAGATTGTTTCAGTAGTTTTTTCTAAAGGGTTATATTCCTGATTTTATTATTGTATAGCAGATTCCTAAATTAAATGTCTGCTATACAATATTTTTTTTATATCTTTATGGCACGTTAACCTAATTAAGAAACAAAGGATAAATCGGTCTGTTTATCTTTATTATAGATGGAAGCCTTAATGGAAATATGATTCTGATTTTTAAAATATTAATGAATAACACTAAAATTACCAAAAACTTAAGATGAAAAAAATTGTAATGATTGCCATTAATGTCGTTCTGGCATTAAGTGTACAGGCTCAAAGCCTGTTGAATGGCAGCTTTGAAAACGGACTTGAAAACTGGGACGTTTCAAGTCTTGCTGTTCAGAGTAATGATGCTTTTTCCTTGAAAGCAGGTAGTAATTATCTGGAAAAATGGGTATCAAGAGGTAGTGCTGTTGGTAATGCAAAATTATCGCAGACTGTCAGCCAGCTCCTGGCAGGTATTTATACATTAACAGTCTCGGCACAGAATATACAGGAAAACACTCCAACAGATAAACAGACCGGAGCATGGATTTTTGCTGATGATGAGAAAACTATAGTAAGTGAAACCGGCGATTACAGTGTTTCTGTTCCTGTAATAACCGGACAACTTACTGTGGGGTTTGAGGCCGTAGACGCAACAGGAAATTGGTTAGCTTTAGATAATTTCAGATTGGAATGTACCAGTACTTCGACGGAAGAACTTCGTGCAGAATTGTTGCAACTGATAGAAGAAACTGAATGTTATACCGACAGCTTAATGAGTGAGGCGGCTATGACTCGGTTGAAACAGGTAATAAGCGATGCACAAACTGTTTATGATGCGAATGTTTATGATGGAATAGGAGAGGCTGCGACAGCATTGGTTCAGGCTCAGAAAGATGCTCAGGAAGCTATATTTCAATATAAGAAAGATCATGCCACAATAGATAATCTGCTGGATGTAACTTCATGGTTGGCAAATCCTGATTTTGAAGATGGATTTACCGGTTGGGTTAATTCTGGCATGCAAATACAAAGCAATAATTCTTTTACTCAAAAGAATGGTGATAATTATGTTGAGAAATGGGTGAGTACAGGTAACTCTGCCGGTGACGGTTCAATCAGTCAGACTCTTGTTGGATTGGATCCTGGAATATATATACTGAAAGCCGTCGGACAGAATATTCAGGAAAAGACTCCTACCGTAAAACAAAGTGGTGTTTATCTGTTTGGGGCACAAGGTGAAACAGCCGTGCAGACAGTCGGTGAATATACTTTGCAGTTTACAAATATAGATAGTAATTTTACCTTGGGGTTACGTGCAGAAAATGCAACAGGAAACTGGGTTTGTGTAGATAATTTCAGATTGTATTATGCCGGATGGACAATGGAAGCATTAAAGTCTGAATTATTGAAGCGGATAGATAATGCGAAATCTTTGTCTGCTGAATATATGCAAAAAAGCTGCAATGAAGAACTTTTAAAAGCTATTGCAGCTGCAGAGGAGGTTTATCAGTCGGATGATACACCGGAACGTTATACTTCTGTGACAGACCTTTTGACAGAGACCGTGACAAATGCCAACAATAGTATAGAGGCTTACGATGCGCTTAAAACCGCAATTTCCGAAGCAGAGCAAACTTATGCAGACGGTCAGGGAACAGGTGCTGAAAGTTTCAGAGAGTCAATAGACGAGGCAAGTAATGTATATAAATTGCAGGAAACCGCAACAGATGAAGTTTATGCGGCAATAGAGAAACTGAATGATGCGGGGTTACGTTTCAAGGTTGATAACGCGACGGGTGATGTACCGGTAGTGGTTACAGATAAGCGTTATGCCCGTGGCTGTATAGAAGCATTCGGGCGGAGTACAATCAGTGGTGTGGCAGATTCGGAAATTCTTGAGCGTGGATTTGTATATAGTGAAACAAATCCCGAACCTACTATTTATGATGAAAAAAGTACGGATTATCTGGAGTATAACGGACGTATATATCGTATGCCGATGAAACCGGGTACGTTGTATTATATACGTGCCTATGCTATGACGACAGGTTATGCGGTAGGATATGGTGATGTAATAAGAATCAGTACGTTGCCAAAGGGAAATGTAACTTGGAGTTATGATTATGGCAGTGACGATCCGGCACAGAACTCACGTATAGAGACTGCTGTTTCAGAAGCAACCAACTGGTGGGCCAACTATACAAGTATCAACGGATTTAATCTGGAAGCGCATTGGAGCCCGGGAACACCGACTGCAGATTGCGGATATGGCGGTTATATGCGTATCGGTACAAATATGGGACAACGTTGTGGTACTGTGTTACACGAAATGGGACATGGTATAGGCACAGGTACACTCGAAGTATGGGGTGGCTGGGTTCAGTCTCCGCTTCGTCAGACAATAAATGGTGACTGGTGTGGTGACCGTGCCAATGAAGCTGTCCGTTTTTGGGAGAATAATGATGATGTTTGGATTTGTGGCGCATACGATGGTGGTCATTGGGGCATTCATAATTATGGTCAGCCTTATGAGGATGGTGGCGGTAGCACAGCCTTGTGGATGAATAAGTATGCCATTAACGGTGCTCATCTGGAACCCGGTGCATGGGCTGGTCCGACAGATTCGAACGGTACGCAGCATCTGTTTATCGGTAACAGTATCATCAATCAGGGCTTCTGCGAAGATGGAATTATACCTGTGGGTGCCTGGAGCGGTGGTTCGTATTTACCTGCTTATGTATTTGAGCATCGTGACGATGTTAAATATTATCTTACAAGTGAAGATGCAGAGTATGGACGCATGTTATCATATCTGACAGAACAGTCTGACGGAACGCTCAAATGGATTGCAACGGATGGAGGCGTACCAACTGATGACATGTCAGCATGGTATATTAGTTTTGATGCGTCTAAACAATATTATCAGTTCCGTAATGCGGCTACAGGACATTATATCAGTTATTCATTGTCCGGATTTAATGGATTTAAGGCTGTTGACAAAGTGGAACCGGATGACAATGAGAATTTTCATATGTTGCGTCGTCGTGCTGCCGACGCGGGTGAAGATTTGTTCCGTGGCTATTGGATGATGAATCCGGTTAGCAGAAAATGTCTTACCGCTTATACTTCAGAAGGTACAGGGGCGATGGATCAGGATCTTTATGATAAAGCCAGCAATCAGCGTTGGATGATTCTTACAGCAGATGGTGCAGACAAATTAAATTCAGAAGTAGCAGAAAAATATAGAGGGCTTTTGACTGAACTGATTGCTAATTTACGTAATATATTGCAGACACCTTATGTAGAGAAAACAGAGGGAGCTGACAGTCATAGTGAGTTGACCGCACAACTTGATGATGTGGAAAGACGTATGAATGATGAAACATCTTCCAGTATATTGGAGCAAATGTATGTTACGACTTATCAGTCTGGTATAGATTATTTGGGTAATGTGAATCCAAAAGATGAAGCTCAGCCATTTGACATCACATTCATTATTGATAATCCTTCGTTAAAGGATAATTCAAAAGGTTGGAACGGAACTCCGACTCATAATTATGGCTGTTGTGAATTCTATGAAACGGAATTTGATTTTAATCAGACTATTACAAATATGCCAAAAGGATATTATAAACTGACTGTTCAGGGATTCCAACGTCCGGGAAATGCTTCGGGAGCATATTCTGATTTTATCAATAATCAGAATAATGTAAGTACGTATGTTTATATCGGTACCCGAAAGGCACAGATTAATCATATTGCAGTAGATGCCCAATCACAGAAACTGGGAGGAACAGAATCTGCTGTCGGATCACCTGTCAGATATGTGCCCAATGATATGAAAGCCGCAAGTCTTTATTTTGATAATGATTTGTATCAGAATGAAGTTTCTTTCAGACAGACGATTAAAGACAAGGATATTACCATGGGCTTAAGTTGTGCGTCATCCAATAATTATTATTGGACGATATTTACAAACTTCCACTTATTCTATTATGGTTCGCTTTCACCAACGGGTGTGGATGATGAAGTGAAGATGGATGTTGATACTATAGAACAGCCTGTTTATGATTTGCAGGGAAGAAGAGTAGTCGGCGACATACTTCGTCCAGGCATTTATATACGCGGCGGAAAGAAAATACTGGTAAGATAATTTTTCCGGAACAGACAGAGAGTATTGTCCGTAATCAATAATTTTATTTGTTGAATTACGGACAATATCTTTTTAATTATTTACGAAAAGACGTTTTTCGTGATTCGAATATAATCTTTATCTTTGTATTAGTAAAGATTTTGTTTGCAATGAAAATAAGGCCTTATATAATTTTATTGTTGCTGCCTGTCTTTTGTTTGTTTAGTTGTTCCGGTGAAAAGACATCAGATAATGTCAGCCGACAGGTAGATACGCTTTCACTTATTTTACAATCGGTTCGTAGTGCAAAGCTTTTCACGGCTGAATATGACATACATAAGATAGTGACTAAAGATGACGTGTTTAAGGTCAAAGGCAATGTCTTTGAAAAAAAGTTTGATGTAAATGTACCTTTGGGTGACCGTAAGATACTTATACCGATAGATGTGACTTTAAAGGCTTATGTAGATCTTGCAGGCTTTTCAGAGAGAAACATACAGCGTCATGGAAATCATATTACTTTGATATTGCCTGATCCGCGTGTGGTTGTGACATCTTCAAAAATAGATCATTATAAGGTTAAACAGTTTGTCAGCCTGACACGTAGTGATTATACTTCTGCCGAGATAAATGAATTTGCCCGTCAAGGCGAAGAAGCTATTATTAAGACTGTACCCGAAATGGGGATTTTGGACAGGGCGCAGCAGAATGCTGCACAAGTCCTTATACCAATGTTGATGAGTTTGGGATATAAGGAAGAGAATATCGAGATTATATTCAGAAAGACATTTACTCAGGCTGATATGTTGCAGTTATGGGATAGGGAAAATCAGTCGGTGTCTGTAAAAAGATAGTGGTATGAAACAAGGCTTGAAACAACTGGCCGTATTGAAGATTGTGTTGTATGTGACGGCTGTTTTATTAATTGTGGTTCTTTTTATCGGTGGGGCAAAATGGTGGAAAAATAAAGGTGGAATTCATATTGAAGCAGGTATAAATCCCAACATAGAGTTAACGCCGCAACAGATAAAAAGTATAGAAGATATCGGGCAATGGGAGTTTTTAGCCATTCAGCAGGAAGTAGTGACCGATACTTTGCGAAAAGGTTTTTTTACTGATGATCGTTTGGTTGCAATTTATCGGGGTACTTTGCGTTTGGGAGTAGATTTGCGCTTGGCTGATAAGAATTGGGTGTATGCTCATGGCGATACTGTTACACTGACGTTACCTAAAATCCGTTTGCTGGATCGTCGTTTTATAGATGAGACTCGTACAAAAGTGTTTTATGAAAGTGGTAAATGGTCAAATCATGCCCGCCAACAGCAGTATTATAAGGCTTATAATCAAATGATCAGACAGAGCTTAACTAAGGCTAATCTTAAACAGGCGGAAGATTATGCGTATGATTATTTTGAGTCGATGTTTAAACTGTTGGGCTTTGAGACCATAGAAATCTCTTTTTCTGAATAATCCAATGTCATTTCTTCATATATGTTGCGTCAGTGTTTCGATAGTGTGACATTGAAGAGAGGATTATTGATAATTGTGGTAATAAGAGGATTAGGCACATATTCTTTTTTTAATTTTGTATTCTGTTTTTTTATGGATTAAATAGAATCATAAATTATGAAAAGAGTGAAGGAATTGTTTTATTTTTGTATTATCGGGTTGTTTATGGTTCAGCCAATATCAGCCCAGATTGATGCAAAACAGGAAATCAAAAAGAATCCTCAGTTAGCAGCTGGAAAGTATTTAGCTTATCAAGCGCCAAATATTCCGATAACACCTGCTCCTAAGGGCTATTTACCATGTTACATCAGTACGTATGCGCGTCACGGTTCACGTTATCTGACAGGGTGGGATAAGTATGAACCTGCATTAACAGAGCTTGAACAGGCTGAACAGCAGAATGGGCTGACAGCAGATGGTAAGCGGACACTGAGTATATTACGTCAGTTGGCAAAAGTTGCAGAAAACCGGTATGGAGAACTCACTCCGAAAGGAGCCCGTCAGCATCGAGAGTTGGTGGATCGTATGTATCAGAATTATCCCGAATTATTTAAAGACGGCGCTCATGTAGATGCGCGTTCAACATACAAGACTCGTGCATTTCTTTCTATGACAGCAGCCTGTGTAGAATTGAAAGGATTGAATCCGAATTTAAATATTACGACTGATGCCAGCCAATATGATGCTTATTATTTGAAATACAAGAATCCTGTTTATTCAGACAGTTGCCAACAGAATTCAGATTCTGTATTTAATGAGGCTAAACGACGCTTTATTCATCCGGAACGTATGATGAAGCAGATTTTTACAACTGATTATTTGTCGAAAGTACATGATGCGGTGAAACTGGCCTGTGACCTGTTTGAGTATCATGGTATCAGTCAAAGTTCGGACAATATGCCGGATCTGGCATTCCTTTTTACACCGGACGAATTATATGATTTTTGGCAACTCAATAATTTTGAGTGGTATTATGAGCAAGGTCCGTCTCCATTGAGTGGTGGTAAAATGCCAAATCTGGCCCGTAATCTTTTACGTAATATTATAGAAACAGCCGACACTGTATTAACATCAGAAATCCCGTGTGTGACATTACGTTTCGGGCATGATACTAATCTTGCTCCGCTTGTCGCATTAATGCAGATGGATGGTTTTAATCATGCAACTTCTGATTGGGATTCCATACCTCAATATTATCAGACCTACCGTATGATTCCTATGTGTGGTAATATACAACTGATATTTTTCCATAAGAAGGGGGATACCGATATTTTAGTAAAGCCTTTGCTTAATGAACGAGAAGTTAAGCTTGGTGGGGTTTCAACAAATTGTTTCCCGTTTTATCATTGGAATGATTTGCGTCAAATCTGGTTAAAACGTGTAGATGCTATTCAGTTGCCTGCATTGCCGGAGGGAATGAAGACCGATTAGAACAATTGATAGAGTTTATCGTTATATCATTATAGTTTTTTGAATATTATTTATGTGGAATATAACCATTAATTCATGGATGCATGCATCCATGAATTAATGGTTAGACTGTTTTAATAGATGGTTTTTATTAGGACATAACTAAGGTTATTTTTGTACTATTTAATAAAATGGTGGGTGTGAAATGGTTCATTTTAGACCATTTCATTGGTCAACTTGTAATATGACGAGTAAATGGGATATCCTGATTTTGTTTATTAAATGATAAAATAATAAATTTGTCTTTAGAACACTTATTTTATTAGTCATTTATATTATTTATTTATTATGAAAAAACATCCCAAAAGACTTGGAATACTTTTGATTTATTGTCTTCTGGCTTTTAGTGGACAATTTGTTTTTGCGCAAGACGATGGCTTGCTTATGAGATTAGATTTTCAGCATTTAAATGGAAATGCTGTGGCCGATCCTGATTATTCCGGTGTAACAGCCACGTTGTCGAATGGAGCGACTGTTGACAAGATGGGTAAGTATAATGTACTTAATCTTGGAAATAACAACGGTTATCTTGATCTTACGGAAAAAGCCGGAGATTTGTTTCGACAGACAGATGTATATACCATTTCAATGTATTATAGGGTAAATGAGAATGCTTCTTTGACAGGGAGTGGATTCTTTTTATGGGCATTTTCAACATTAGCCGATTGTTCGGATGTAGATGGAAAATATTCTGCATACCGTTTGAATGCTCAAAGGTTTGCTAATTCTACCGGAGGATATAAGAATGAAGTCGGTATAGAAAAAGGCGGAGAATCAGAAAAAGGAAAATGGATGCATGTTTTGTATACACAGAACGGAACTGCCGGTACGCTCTATTTAAATGGAGTTAGAGTTGGTGCTAATGTAAACATGCCACTGAACAGTACTAATTTTAATTCTTCAATACCTTATGTCTGGATTGGAAGAGCACCATTTGCAGCAGATAGTTATCTTAAACAGACTTTGGTTTATGATATTCGTCTTTATAAAAAAGCATTGGATGCAGATGAAATTAAGGCATTGTCAAATGTGACGGAAGATTTGGAATATCAATACCGTTATGGTGAAGCGGGCGATTTCAGTAAATTGGAATCAGCGGTTAATGAGGCAAAGTCATTTATAGCAGATAATGTTTCGTCTTATCCTGCTGCAGCAATAGATATCTATCAGGATGAGATAAATATTGCGCAGGATTTGATTAATGAAGGTAAGGTTAACCAATCTCAGATTGACGAACAAATTAGTCGTTTAGAAGCTGCACGTCAAGTGTTGGAAGCTTCAGCCGGATTTGTATTTGCAGATGACGATGTTATTGAAGGGTATGATCCCGAACGTGGTTTCCGTCATCCGGGTGGTCTTCATTCTCAGGAAGACTTTGACAGAATCCGTCAGCAACTTGATGAAAAGAACGCTAAAGTAGTATCTGCATATAATACACTGATTAATGCAACCTATTCGCAATCTAATTGTGGTACTTCGCCTGTAGAATATATTATTCGTGGAGGTGGAGTCGGAGAAAATTATATTAATGCAGCCCGTGGAGCTACCATTGCTTATCAGAATGCATTGAGATGGAAAATAGACGGATCTAAGGAGCATGCACATCATGCAGTGGATGTTCTTATGCAATGGGCACGGACTACAAAAGGTATAGGTGGAGACAGTAATTATGCTTTGGCGGCAGGAATATATGGTTATCAGTTTGCTCAGGCAGCAGAACTGGTACGTGATTACGAAGGTTGGTCTGCCGAAGATTTTAATTATTACAAGCAGTGGATGCTTAACGTGTGGTATCCTTCATGTATCGGATTCCTTAGAGGACGAAACGGTACGTGGGAGAATGCAGGAAGATGGTGGCAGGCACCGGGACATTACTGGTCTAACTGGGGGCTTTGTAATGTATTGGCTGTAATGAGTATCGGTATTCTTTGTGATGATGTTTACATTTACAATCAGGGTCTGTCATATTTTAAATACGACCAAGTAGGTACGTTTGAGGATCCACGTACGGCCAATCCTATATTGAATGACGGCTTAACAGAATTTTTGGGAAATCTGGTTGTTACTACACAAGAATCAGAACTGGAAACCGGGGCTTACGGAAAGCTCGGACAGATGCAGGAAAGTGGACGTGATATCGGTCATGCATCATTTGCGGCTGGTCTGGCAGTTGATATAGCTCAGATTGCCTGGAATCAAGGTGATGATCTTTTCTCATATATGGATAATCGTTTAGCTGCGGGTATAGAATATGTGGCGGCACAGATGCAAGGCGTTGAAGGATTGCCTTGGACCAACTATCATTATGGTAGCAGCGGATATCATTGGTCTGACTATCGTGCATGGTTGCAGACAGGACCGGCTCAGGGAGAGCAGATTCGTCCTTATTGGGGAACGGTTATAGGACATTATGAAGGAATCAAAGGTGTAGAAATGCCATTCTCAAAAGTTGCATATAACAAGATGGGTATTGATGGCGGTGGTGCCGGTGCAACAAGTGGTGGTTACGACCATTTGGGATATTCAGTACTGATGCATACCCGTGATAAAGTTGCTCCCGAAATGGTTCCTACACCACTTACACCCGAGATGGAATACAATGGTGTGACAGTGGAACACAACGAACTGGGTGGACTTAAAAATACTTTCCAGATTGATACAAACACAGGATTGCCTGCCGGAACGGTAGTTACATTGAAACCCCAGTTACCGGACGGTTGCACTGATACCGGATTGTGGGAATGGAGTACAGGTGAAACGACCAAAGACATCACAGTAGTTGCCGACAGAAGTGGTGTATGGCGTGCTACCTATACTAACGACAAGGGCGTTAAAAGTGAGCAAGTCTTTACTATTGCTGTAGAGGGTGATTGCATGGAAAGTATGATTGAAGCCTTTATTACAACTGATGGTAATCGGCGTCAGACCAATACCATTAATGTGTTATATGGAAATGAGCTTACATTAGAGGTTAATGCTAAAACAGGTTGGGGAGAATATGTTTGGGAAAATGGTGTGACAGGTAATGTCCTCACGCTGTCCAATGTAACAACTTCAAGAGATATATCTTGTTTGTTTACAAGTCAGGGTGGACGCAAACAGAAGACAACATTCCATATCAATGTCCAGATTGCTCGTCCTGACATAAAAGTCAATACAACGAATTACTCTGATACAACAATGGTTATAGTTGAAGAGGGCGACAGTGTTGTTTTATATGTAACACCGGCCAATGCAATGAAAGAAGGTACATATCTTTGGAGTGACGGGACAACAGATGAACGTTTAGTGATTAAAGATATTAAGACTTCTTGCACATATAGCCTTGAATATAAGTGTTATGACAAACTGTCACAATATAGTTTCCAGGTTTATGTCAAGGATCCGGATCGTAGAAAAATAGAAAATGGAGATTATTATATCCGTCACAAATCAACTGATACATACATGACAAATACAGGTAATGGCGGGTCTCCTGTGTTCCGTACAAAAAATGAAAGCGAACCATTGGCACAACAGTGGAGAGTGAACAGTACTTCGACTTCTACCTCACATTCTTTTATGTCATTGTTGGATAGCATGTATGTCGATAGAGATGGCGGATATTCAGATCGTGAAGCTAAGGCATTTCGTATGTCGGGTGCCATAGGTAGTGAGCTGTTGGCCATTCAGGGTAGTCTTGCTACAAATAATGCTTATTGGGGAGTTGAATCAGATGGTAATATCAATTTTACATTCAGCGATAAAATTGTGGATTATGATTTTGAATTTATTCCGGTCGATGGAGGTACTGATGTCAAGTCTGTTGAAGATGGCAATCGCAAAATTGTGAAAACCGTTTATTATTCACCTTCTGGTATAGGTTCTGTTTATCCTCATACAGGCATAAATATCAGAGTCATTACGTATGACGACGGAATTACAAAGAAAGACAAGATTATCATAAAATAATATTTGTATTTTGCATATTCAAAAGAAGGCATGTCCACGACATGCCTTCTTTTGTTATGATGATGTATAAACGGGGATAGAAAGAGCAGATTAATTATATTCCATTAAGGATATAATTCATATTTTTACCATTCAAGAGTAATATGTTGTACAGCTTTTCTGTAGTCATTAATTAATTCTTTCATGATGTCTGATACAGAAAGCATTTGATGAACGGTTGATGCGATTTGCCCAATCTCTAATTCGCCCTCCTGTAAATCCCCTTCAAAAATACCTTTTTTGGCACGTCCTTTGCCAAGCAATTGTTTTAAGTCATCTGCAGAAGCGCCGGCAGTTTCGGCAGCCAGTACCTGATTGAGAAACTCACTTTTTACCAGTCTGGTAGGAGAGAGCTGCTTCAGGACGAGACGTGTATCACCCTCATTGAGGTTAAGACAAAGCTTTTTGAAGTTGTCGTGAGCAGAACTTTCGGCCGACAACGCAAAACGTGTACCTATTTGTACGCCTTCGGCACCCAGAGCCATTGCTGCGGCTATGGAAGCACCGGATGCGATTCCACCCGCAGCCATGAGAGGTAGGGAGGTAACATCACGCACTGCAGGAATAAGGCACATCGTAGTGGTTTCTTCACGTCCGTTATGTCCGCCGGCTTCAAATCCTTCAGCTACAACTGCATCAACTCCGGCTTCCTCACATTTTCGTGCGAACTTAGAACTGCTTACTACGTGGGCAACAGTGATATTGTGTTCCTTAAAAACTGGTGTCCATTTGGTCGGACTTCCGGCTGATGTGAAAACTACCGGCACTTTCTCGTCAATAATGATTTTTACTATACTCTCCATTTCAGGATACATCAGCGGTACATTGACACCAAACGGTTTTTGAGTGGCAGCCTTACATTTGATAATATGTTCACGTAGGGTTTCCGGGTGCATTGATCCGGCACCGATTAAGCCCAGTCCGCCGGCATTGCTTACAGCCGAAGCCAGTCGCCAGCCGCTGCACCATACCATGCCACCCGAGATAATTGGATATTGTATACCAAATAAGTCAGTAATTCTGTTACTCATAATAAAGATTGTTTTTTAATATTGGTTTACCATTATATTTTTTCGTTTGGAAAGGTCAGGAACTTAATTAATACGATTTAATTTAAGTTGTTTTAATGACCTTTTGTTCATTGATACCGGATAAGGTTTCTTTGAGAATATTTTTGAGTTTCATCTCGTTTAAAATAAAAATCGGGAACGCATTTATTCAGATACAAAACTAATTAATTTTTCCAGATTTATAGACGGTAATATAATCTTATTGGCTTTTAAAAGGATATCCGGTCATAGAATTTCGTATCTTTGCGTGGCAATAGCCAAACAATATGATTGAATATTGTTTTTTAAAATAAAATGAACTTATGAAAGAGAAAGAAATTCCAGTACTGCTTCTAACCGGTTATCTGGGCAGTGGAAAAACCACTTTGGTAAACCATATTCTGTCTAATCAGAAAGGTATCAGATTTGCTGTGATTGTTAATGATATAGGTGAGGTTAATATTGATGCGGATCTTATTCAGAAAGGTGGTGTTGTGGGTAAGAAAGATGATAGTCTTGTGGCTTTGCAGAACGGCTGCATCTGTTGTACGCTTAAAGCAGACTTAATTGCACAGGTTAATGATTTGCTCAAGACGGAGCGCTTTGACTATATTGTGATTGAGGCCAGCGGTATTTGTGAGCCGGAACCTATTGCGCAGACAATCTGTTCTATTCCCAGGTTAGGAGAAGAATATACCCGCCATGGTATTTGTCGTCTGGATAGCATTGTTACCGTGGTAGACGCTTTGCGTTTGAAAAGCGAGTTCTCTTGCGGTGACGAACTGACAAAAAAACATATAGACGAAGAGGATATAGAGAATCTGATTATACAACAGATTGAGTTTTGTAATATCATATTGTTGAACAAGGCTGATGAGGTTCAACCCGAGGAGTTGAAACGTATTCGTCAGATTTTGCATACATTGCAACCGGGTGCTGAAATTATTGAATGTAATTATGCGGATGTACCTTTGGAAAAGTTGATTAATACGGATTTGTTCAATTTTGAACGTGTTGCTACGTCTGCCGGATGGATTCGTGGTATAGAACGTTTGGCTACAGAAGAAGAGGAGCGTGAGGCTCATGCCCACGGTACGCATCATCATCATGAGGAACATGAACATGAGGAGCATGATGAAGAGCATCATGAACATCACCACCACCATCATCATGAGGGAGGTGAGGTTGAAGAATATGGTATAGGTACTTATGTCTATTATCGTCGTCCGGCATTCAAACTGCATAAGTTCAATCAGTTTGTTTCCTCACGCTGGCCAAAGAATATCATTCGTGCAAAAGGCATTTGCTATTTTAGTAATGATCGCGATATGTCGTTCCTGTTTGAGCAGGCCGGCACACAGAAACAGCTTCGTGAGGCCGGGTTATGGTATGCTACGGCATCAGAAGAAGATTTGATTCAACTCATGCAACAGGAACCGGGGTTGTTACACGACTGGGACGATAAGTATGGTGATCGTATGCAGAAAATAGTATTTATCGGGCAGCATCTTGACAAGGAGGCCATCGCACGTGAATTAGATGCTTGTCTAGAGTAGTTTTAGACGTATCGAAGGTGTGATTAAACTCATGCCATTCAATGATAAAAGCCATATCAGCGCGGTGGTATAATCAGCGCAGATATGGCTTTCTTTTATAGGTCTGTTTTTGTTTTCCTGATAGAAATGTTGGTTTTAAATTGTTTGAAGCGAGACTTTAATATTTGAACATTAGTCAAATGTTTGACTAATTAAAAAGAATGTATTATCTTTGCGCCCCGAAGGAATTAGATGTTTTTAATGTATGGATATTCAGGATAACGTAACACCGCGAGATTGTATTTTACAATTGATAAGAACCCGTATGGCTTCGCGTCAGGCCATGCAAAGATTACTTAAAAACAGCGGAGCAGGCATTACTTTTGAGATGTTGCAGGTAATGAGCTGTTTATGGAGTGAGCAGGGTATCAGTCAGCAGACTCTGGCAGAACGGATAGCTAAAGATAAGGCTTGTATGACCAGTCTGATTCTGAATCTGGAACGTAAAGGATATGTTTACCGTCATGAAGATCCCAAAGATCGTCGTAATAAACTGGTGTATCTGACCAAAGACGGTGAGGCTTTTCATCAATGGATAGCCCCGAAATTGGCGGCCTATTATGAGCGATTGGAAGAGATATTAGGATTAGATAAAATTTCTCAGGCGGATAAACTTTTAAAAGACTTGCAACATGCCATTGAAACATATTAAGGTTAGTGTCATTACGTTGGTCTTGTTTGCTGTATCAATATGTTTACAAGCCCAAACGGCATGTGACACATTATATTTGGATGTCGAACAATTGTTTGAACGTGCTTCGCGGTATCATTTAAAATTGTCGTCAGACCGTTTGAAAGAACAGATTGCGGATGAGCGTGTCAAAACTGCGCGTAATGCCCGTTTGCCGGAAATTAATGTAGGGTTGCGTGGAGGATTTCTCGGACAGCCTGTTGTGTGGTTAAATGGGTTGAGTCATGCCACGCGTCCTGAGTCACCGGATTGGCAACAGAATTATGCGGTGGACTTTACTCAGCCACTTTATCAGGGAGGAAAAATCCGTTATGCCATTCGTCAGGCCAATTTGGAACGTGAGATTTCCCTTTTGCAGACAGCAGCCGATCAGGCTGACATTAAATTAATATTGTTGGAGAATTATCTGGATTTGTTCAGTCTTTATAAACAGCGACTTGTATTAAACCGTAATATAGAGGAGTCTGAAAGACGTTTGGAGGACATCCGGCGTATGAAAGAGGAGGGGATTATTACGAATAATGATGTCTTACGCAGTGAAATGCAACTGACGGATGACCGTTTATCCGTAACTGAAACAGAAAATAATATACGCATTGTATCTCAACAGCTGGATATATTGTTGGGACTGGATGAACATTTATTGCTGATACCGGATACGACCCTTTTGAGTAGGGTTTGCCAGACTGCAACTTATCATGATTATATAAATCGTGCCGTCCAATCCGACCCGTCTATGCAACTTTTGAGAAAACAGACAGAATTGGCTCAGAATAATATACAATTGACTCGTGCGGAGCAATTGCCCGATTTGTCACTTACTGCTTCCAATACGTTGGCAAGACCGGTATCACGCACAATGGCCGATTTATATAATAACAGTTGGAATATCGGATTAACCTTTTCATACCCGATTTCAGCCCTTTATCAGAACAAGCATCGTATGAATGAGGCTAAACAAAATGTGCAGTTAATGCGCATTGCGGAAGAACAGAAACAACAGACCATCCGGATGACTGTCCGAACAGCCTTATTGAAACATAACGAAGCCAGGAAACGTGTTGAAGCCTTGAAACTATCTGTGAAACAGGCTGAAGAAAATTATCGCATTATGCGTAACCGTTATATGAATCAGCTGGCAATATTAACCGATTTGCTCGATGCTGATAATTTGCGGCTTAATGCGGAGCTTCAGCTTACAACAGCCCGAACTCGTGTGGTTTATACTTATTATGAGTTGCAACGTGCTATCGGAGAGCTGTAAAAAGATTAAAGTAAGTAATCGTAAAACATATTTTGTCAAAATACATTTTATTATAAAAGGATTATGTCTGCACTCCATCTGAAATATCAGCGCTTGAAGCGGCAAAGACGTCGTAATATTATTCTTAACATTATATGTATACTGATAGCCGGTTCCGGATTGACATGGACCGCTAATTATTTCTGGCGGTATATCAGTTATGAGATTACAAATGATGCTTTCATAGATCAGTATGTTGCGCCGGTGAATATCCGTGTGGCCGGTTATATTCAGGAAGTCCGTTTTAAAGAACATCAGTATGTGAATAAGGGTGATACGTTGGTTGTTTTGGACAATCGTGAATATCTGATTCGTCAGAAAGAGGCACGTGCCGCATTACTTGACGCACAAGGCTCACGCGAGGTGTTGGCTTCAGGCATTCGTACCTCTCATACGCATATAGCCGAGCAAGATGCCAATCTGGCTGAGGCTAAAGCCAAGCTTTGGCAAGCAGAGCAGGATTATCGACGTTATGAGCGGCTTTTAAGTGAGGAGTCTGTACCGGAACAGCAGTACGATCAGGCTAAAGCCAATTATGAATCGGCGCAGGCACGTTACGAGGCGCTGTTACGTCAAAAAGAGGCTGCTCATTCCCAATATGATGAGACAAGTAAGAAACAAACCGGTGTGGAAGCTGGTATATTAAGGGCAGAGGCTGCATTGGATTTGGCCGATTTGAATCTTTCATATACGGTAGTGACCGCTCCTTACAGCGGTTATATGGGACGTCGCACCTTGGAGCCGGGACAATATGTAAGTGCAGGACAGACACTTTCATATATTGTACGTCAGTCGGGAAAATGGGTAACGGCAAATTACCGGGAAACCCAAATCGCTAATATCTATATCGGTCAACCTGTACGTATTAAGGTTGATGGCTTGCCCGGTCGTGTACTTCACGGACATGTAACAGCCATTTCTGAGGCTACAGGCTCAAAATATTCTCTTGTTCCGACAGATAATTCTGCGGGTAACTTCGTAAAAGTGCAACAGCGTATTCCGGTACGAATAGATTTCGATGATGTGGATGACAAGAGCATGAGTCTGCTAAGGGCCGGTATGATGGTTGAAACTGAAGCTTTAAGAAAAAAATGAAAACAGCTCGAGAAATTGATATCCCGGTTCGTTCCTGGGTGCCTGACAGTGTAGCTATAACCGCACTTTTCATTATCATGCTTCCCATAGCCATGCTTAACGGTACTTATACCGGTAGTATGGTAGAAGTGTCAAATACGCTTGGAGTTTATACCGAAGATATTACAATTGGTTATTATGCGGCTTCTGCCGGTATGGCCGTGTCTTATCCCATTGTACCTAAAATTCTGAATGCCCTTTCTTCTAAGTCTCTTTTGCTTATCGATTTAAGTCTGCAGTTTCTTCTCAGTTTTTTTTGTGCGCGTCAGGCTGATATTGATTTGCTTATTGCAGCCAGCTTTATTATCGGTTTTCTGAAAGGTTTTTTGATGTTATGGCTTATCCGGCGCATAAAGTTCGTGTTCAGTCCGAAGGATGTCCGTAGTGAGTTTTATGCATATTTTTATCCGCTGGTTTTCGGTGCCGGTCAGCTTTCGATGGTCATTACAGCCCTGTTGGCTTATCATTATGATTGGAAATACATGTATTATTTTATGATGCTGTTGATATTGTTGGCCATATTGACAGTTATTTTGTTATTCCGTAATGATCGTCCGTCACGCCATATTCCATGGAAAGAATTACATCCGCGCGAAATGCTGATTATCGCTACTGGTGTTTTAATGCTTATTTACGTTATAACCTATGGAAAAACATTGGATTGGATGGCTTCAACGCGCATCTGTATTTATATTGTCATAGCGCCCTTGTTGATTGCATTGTTTATATGGGAGCAGTTCCATTCGTCACATCCTTATGTCAGCCTGAAACCGTTGTTTCAGTGGAAAGCTATTGTAGGTTATTTTTATATGATGTTGGTTATGTTTTTCAGTACTTCTACAAGTCTGTTGACCAGTTACATGACAACAATCCTGCGTATAGACAACACACATAATTATACTTTATATATATGGCTGTTGCCCGGCTATGTAGTGGGAGCCATTATCTGTTTCTGGTGGTTCCGTTGGCAGCGGTGGCGGTTCCGGTTTCTTATTGCCGGCAGTATGGGCTGTTTTGTTCTTTTCTTCGGTATGCTTTATTTTGGCATTTCTCCAGACAGTACATATGAAATGCTCTATTTGCCTATGTTTTTACGGGGGCTTGGTATGCTGACTCTGATTATAGCTTTTGCTCTTTTTGCTGTAGAAGACCTGCCTCCTAAATATTTATTGTCAAATGCATTCTTTCTCATCACGTTCCGTTCTGTATTGACTCCGGTTGTGGCTTCAGCCTTTTACAGTAATGCGTTATATCATCTGCAGCAGAAATACATGGTAAAACTTTCAGAAACAGTTACTGCTACAGATCCTTTGGCTGCTTCACGTTGGCAATCAACACTGACTTCCGGTTTATCGCAGGGACATGGCATGGATGAGGCTACCCAATTGGCAACCAATACGCTTTATACTGTATTGCAACAGCAAAGCACACTTTTGGCTTTAAAACATCTGTTGGGATGGCTGTTTGTAGTGACGTTGATTATAGCTGTTGTTTCACGGTTTATACCATTCCATAAAACAGTTCGTGTACCGGTTATTCGTACAGGTGAGGATATGGTATAGTTTAGTGGTGCTTAAAAATTCTGACTGTTCTTAGAAACGTTCGTCTTCCAGAGGTTTGTTTTTTGTTTTGTCTTGCTGTCTGGGTCTTAATCTGGCACCACAGTATTTGCAGAAAACAGCTTCCGCATCATGTCCTTTCCGGTGACAACGTGGGCATCGTCTTTCTTTAAGTCGTTTATGCTGGGCAACCATTGTGGCCGAAACGATACCGGTAGGAACCGCTATAATGGTATAACCGATAAGCATGATTACAGCGGAGAAGAAACGCCCCACGGGAGTAACAGGGGTAATGTCGCCATATCCTACCGTAGTCATTGTGACTATGGCCCAATATATGCTGTTGGGAATGTTGTTGAAGTTGGAGTTCGGATCAGCCCCTTCAATCATGTACATAATTGTACCCATCGAAGTGACCAGTATCAATACGAAAAAGAAAAAAATGAAAATCTTGGGCGCGCTGATCCATAAAGAGCGCAGCAGCAGATTACCTTCATTGATAAACTGGAACAGTTTGAAAATACGAAATATGCGTATCAGACGGAATGCGCGGATGACGAGCAGATAGTGTGAGCCGTGTAAGATAAAGCCGAGATAGACAGGTAAGGTGGCCAGCAGGTCCACAATGCCGAAAAAACTGAAGATATACTTTCTTGGATTTTTCAGACAATATACGCGGGCAAGGTATTCTATCGTGAAAAAGAAAGTCAGCACATATTCTATCACTCTTAAAGCCATATTGGCCGATGGAGGAAAGATATTCATGCTTTCCAGAATGACAAGCAGTACGCTTAACAGAATGCTGCCTATTAACAGTATGTCGAAGAGTTTGCCTTTAGGCGTATCCGATTCGAATACGATTGTATAGATTTTCTGTTTCAGTTCATCATTGTTCAGAAAATGCAGCCAATGCTGTCGTAGTCGTGAAAACCAGTTCATATATTTACTTTGCTTTTGTTTTATGCAAAGTTAGCAATAAACTTGACGTATGTACTTTCTTTTAAGGTTTTTCCTTTTTGGAGAATGACATGATATGTTTTGCCACGAGTGTCAAACAAATCTTCAGACAAGTTTGTTATTTCATATATGTGAGTTTATAAACTTTTAAACTCAAAAGTCTATTCTGTTATAAGGTTGAGTCAGTTTAGACAATTGAGTTTAAAGAACTATATATAATATGGTTAAGCCTAAACTTTAAATTTGGACAAAACCAAGGTATGACCGGATTCCGTTTCAGACTATAATAGTTTAATTCTTTTTATCTTTGCAGAAAAATTCATTTTGAGAGATTGTATTTATTAATTCTTCAGCCATTGACTTTTCCGGCAGTTTATTCTGTGCTATTTTCAGAGTAATACGATACGCCGGAACAGAATCGCGTTTCAGATCAAGCGCATAACTTATCATCTGTTTTTGAGAGTGTTTAAGACGGACTAATGTATCACAAGACATTTCACCTGAAAACAATTCTACTGTATCTTCTGGTAAAAAGGTCGTATCCTTATAACTGTAAAAAGGAAGTCCGTACATGGCTACTTTTACATGACAAAGCACTTTAGAAGTGGAAATCTCTGTTACTTTTACTTCAATGCGGTCATCGTAGTCTGTAGTGTATTTATCCACAAATGCATTAATATCCTTGCATATTTCCGCTTGTAAATCTTCATTTATTTCATCATCTTTTCTGATTTCACAAGTCCATGGGTCATAATATACGGAATGGCCGTTTTTTCGTAATTCAATATCACCCATTCCCGCATTGCCGTCCGGATGATAAATACCGTCATATTCCGGTTCTACAAGGATTCCATAACGGTCTCTCAAACCCTGCTTTTCACCGGAAATATCCTTAATATAGAAAATTCCGTTGTAAGGAGCGTGAGAATAGTAGTATTGTCTTCCATATCTGATACATGCATATTGGTTATAACCTATAGCCAATGAAGGAAGGAACATTCCGATATAAAATACGGTCAATACGGACAGCACAAGCTTGTCGGTAGCCTGATATAATCGGACTGTCATACAGATGACTATAGCCAGACTAACGGACAGCATAATGATTCTCCATAATCCGGAAAAAGGCTGCGCATAATAGAAAACAACCATTCCGGCCACCAACAGCCATAATCTTTTGGGCCTTACCTGATAATGGTGGCAGATCAGCCAATAGCTCAATGTCGGGAGGACAATGCAGACTACACGACAAGCCTTTGCACTCATGGCAAGACCCGTATAGAACGTAATGATGCATGTAAGCATAAGAGCCGAATAAGTCCTTGCTGTTTTATCGTTCCACAGGATAGCGCCCAACATATCCTTCCATTTTACATCCGTTCTGACCAGTTTTCTGCGGAAGAGCCTTACAAAATATAGTACGAAAGGAAGCATCCAGACCCACAGTACACAGAAAAACGCTATGAGTCTATATGAATTTATGTCGCCTTTGATATTTAATATCGGGAATGCATAATATGCCATGTTATCAGTTCCCATAAAGTGAGAAGATTGTAGCATTAGTATGGTCGTGACAATCATTCCGACCAATGGAACCCATGCCCGCTTTTCATTTTTTGCGATGGCAAAGGTGAAAGTCATTCGCATTACAACTGTCAGGATGGCTATAAGTTCCTGGACACTGTTGCAGGTGTGCCTGTCACCCAATATGGCAAGTATCCATACTGAGCATACAGCCAAATCAATCCAATAGAATTTGTTTTTCATTTCGTTCTGTTATATTTTTAATAGTTAATGAAAAGGGACAATGATTTTACCGTTACGATTAATTACGCCTTTGACAGTCAGTTCCTGACAATTTTCCGCTCCGAAGCCATCCTCATCGGCAAAGAACATGCCATCCGGACATATTGTCCACTCCACATCGGCCTGTCCATTATGGAACCGATGTACAAAAAACCTATAGTCAGCTGTCAGAGAACGTGAATTCCCTGTATCCACATCCTTGTCTCTTACCGTCTGGCTGACATCCATGTCTGTGAATGCAGTCATTTTACCCTTATCATCGGTCAATTCTGTAACCTTGTTGTTTCTGACATCCATCAGGAGATTACGTTTCGTTCTTCTTGATTGAAGAAACAGCATATCTTCGCCGCAGTTATAGATACTGTAGTCTTTATAGCTTTCATAAATACGGCCAATGTTCTTATTGTTCCGATAAACGATATTTTCTGCTACCTCCAACGCTTTCTCATCCAGTTTGGACTGCCTGATTATACCCCAGATTTGTGCGATTACGACGGGGGAAAACATGCATACGGTAATGAGCGTTGGTATGAGCTGCTGTTTGACAATACTTATACTGGCTTCAAAGTCAATATAGCCATCCCGACTCGGTTTCATTGATACTTTCATTGCAGAGCGCAGCCCCAAAGCCGCCTTGAACATACCACCTTTGGTGATGTATATTTCGTTTCCTAAAGAAGGGTCAACAATACGCACTTCATATTTGTCTGCTGTGAATGATTTACGTATTTCTTCTGCGATATATGGAATCCTGGACGGACTGCCATATATGACTTTCTTGCTTTTAAATGGTCCCATAATTGTGTGTTTTATAGTTATAGAGTGACAAAGTATGGTAATGGTAAATCCCATAGCATCATAAAGTGGGGTGGTACAGCATGGCTGATAGTCTTCCATTTTCAGAGGATTTGCCTATAACCGGCACTTTATCAAGAATCTGTTTCATCTCACAACTGCAGAATGCCAACAGTTATATAAAATGCTTCTGTGTGTCCGCAAATTTCTCTTGTGCCTTTTTGATACCGGAGAGTGTTTCATTGAAACCGTCTACGGCTGCACGGCGAATGGCTTCCATAGATCCGCTGCGGTCTAGAATAATGTTTTATTTTCTCCTGCTGATTGTTTGTCTTCATTATTATAAATATTTTTATGGTTCATTATTTTATTATTCACTTAGTTCCAACATTGTTTTACGGAAATAGGAACGTATCATACCGAGAAGTCGCAAGGATTTACTGAGCCCCAGGGTGATTGATTCCTCATCCGTATAGTAGAACTCACACGAGGCTGTCACATTCTTTAATGTCTGATCTATGTAGACTTTTACCTGCTTGACATCCCGTGTCACCCGGTTGCAGCTGGCAAGAACAAGTGTTTCGTTGCCTTCCTCAATTTCGTGGAACTGAGGAAGTATCACCGATACATACGGCTCGTCATCACCACTAACCATCACCCATATATTTTTCAGCTGGTAACGGATTACCAGATCGCCCTCATCGTCTAAAATCGGATTGTATCCCATTTTTTGAAGGACTGAATAAACCAATTCTTTTTTTGTCATAATACTTTTTTGTGGTTACTCTTTTGTCATTTCTGTATCCGCAGTTTCTCTTTTCATTATACCCGATAACCTTTTCATCAGATTTCCCAATACCGTATTTTCTGACTCCTGTTTTTCATTGCCTGACATTGACTCCTGTTTTTCCTGTTCATTAATAACCTCAACATATTCCGGCTGTTCGTCGTTGTCGTCATTAGCCGTTTCATTTTTCAGTTCCATGGTGGCAATGAATTTACGGGCTGTAAACAAAGCGGCGTCAAGATGATTGACCATGTGTGAAATGACAAGCTTCAGATCTTCCTCACCCAGTAGTTCACGTTCATAGAAAAGCCATAGACTGTTCTTCATTTTGTATGCCTTCACATACTTCGGAGTAGAGTTAAGCAACTCTTCCAATACTATGAATGTGTTAATATTATCATCTTTCAGCTCAAATATGCCCGGTATGGAAATACTGAGAAACTCCTCGTCTTCACTGTTGTAGAAGTACATATAGTTGTTTCCTTCATAGCTGAAACCGTACCATTTCGTTTCTTCTATTTGTTCCAGTTGGAATCCCAACTCTTGGAATGCTTTCATTATTTTCTCTTTCATTATCGTATGGTTTTAAGTTTATTATCTGAATCCTATTTTTGCCGGGCGGTAATTCCCGTCTTTAGGAGAAATTTCACTTCGGATCCGCTCGTATTCCCTTAAATCCTTGCTGTTGACGGATGGCGAGCGATGGCTGATAATCTCTTCCAGAATATCCTGGGTAATCTTCTTATATGGTTTGTCTGTATTCATGATGCTGACATTGAAAGCCTTACGCGATGCTTTTTTTACGATGTAGTTAATGTCACTGCAGTTGTAGCCGGTAGTCAGTGAGGCCAGTCTGTCATAATCAATGTTTTCAGCAACCGGTAATTTGGCAAGAGCCAGTTTGAAGAGGTTCTTGCGCGCCTCATTGTCTGGCATGTCAATATATATCATTTCATCAATTCTTCCGGTCCTCAGAACAGCTCTGTCTATGCGTTCAGGATGATTGGTGGCTGCCAATACATAGATCCCCCTGTCAGAGGCATTGTTGAGCATACAGAGAAATTCATTGACTTCTCCGTTCAGAAATTGGTTGGCTTCATTGGCAGAACGGTGCGGTACCATAGCGTCAAATTCATCAAAGAACAGCAATACCGGTGCTTTCTTTTCTGCTTCACGGAACACTTCTCCAATCTTTTGCTGTGTACCGTGAATCCATGTGCATGCCAGATCGTCAGGTACAATCTTGATGAAGTCTATGCCGACCTCCTCTGCCATTTTCTCGGCAAAGAATGTTTTCCCACAGCCGGCAGGGCCATAGAAAAGCATGGCCGGGGGCTTGATACCATATGCGGATGCACATTCCCTGTTTTTCAGAACATTGATGAATCCTTCTTTTACCAGTTGTTTCAGCTCGTCCATTCCTGCCACATCCTGAAAGCCGTTTCCTGATTTTTTAACTTCTGGCTCTGGAAATGATTTGGCTTTGGTGTTTTGGCTAGACTGTTTTTCATGTTTATTATTATCACCACTGATACGGCGTAACCATTCCTTTTCAGTATCTGCTGTTTTCATAGGTGTTCTTTATTTTATTCTTTATGAAAAAGAGTAAAGAAAGCTACTTTTTCTATCATTGTTTTGCTTATAATGTACAAAAAAATCTCTCAGCATTATCAAGGAGACCGATATGACGCTATAGTCTTGGTTAACAGGAAGACTATTCTGTCATTCAGCAAAAATTCGTTTGCTGTCTTCTTTAATTAGCCTTGCGATAAGGCGATATATGGCTATTGTCTGTACAACATCATCAAAAATATGTTCCACGTCATGATTCCCCAATATAAGATAGATTTTGCCTTTCAGTCTTTCGAGAATATAATTCCGTTTATCGGGTTTGCTTACAAGCCAATATTTATGATGGCATCGGCCTTTTCTTGTGAGAGTTCATAGTTTTCCACATCATCCTCAATCAACAGTTCAATTTTGTTTGGTATGTTTCTGACATCAAACCAACATATTTCGTTTTGGTCACATAGGATATATATTTCTCCGTCATCAAACTGTTTAGCTCCATAAACGGGACCTTTCACTATACATTCCGTGATAACTTTGCTGTTCTTGACTGCTGATATGCGTGCCGAGTCGTCTGCCAGTTGTTTCCAATAATATGTGGTACAGTCTATAGTTGCAATGCTGTCTCCCAATTCCTTGTTAATATCTTTTAAACCCTGTTTGCCGCTACAGCCCGTCAAAACTGCCAGTGACAATAAAATTACACTTTGTGCTTTCATGTTTGCTTCACTTATTAATTAATGTACATACCCAAACCCATGTGACGTAATTGATGAATTATTTCTATAACAGAATGCATCGGATGGAACTGTCTGTTATTATGTGGTTTCATTACCTTTTCGAAAAAATGTATGTCATTCCACACATACCAATATGGCTGTATAATTATCGTCTCCTGATTTCTCGTACAGAAAATTGAACACATCCATAATCTCTTCAGGCGATTTGTCGTCCATCATACGTGCCATTAAAATATCCGGAGAAATGCTTTTATACAAACCGTCAGAGCAAAGCAGTATTCTGTCACCATACAGTATCTTGATTTGTGTGATATCCGGTACTGCGATTTCCGGTCGGAATGAGAAGAAGCATTTGTCAATCACTTCCCAACCAAAACTTAATTTGATGTGGTCTCTTGTTCTGTGCAATAATCCGGATTCAAGACGTTGTACATAGCATCTGCTGTCTCCGATATGTGCAATAGTAAGCAGATCATCCGCGATGCTTGCCATTACCATGGTGGTTCCCATTTCGTGAGCATGAAGTGTTTTGGCACGCTCATCAAGAGCATTCGATGCCTTAGTACAAACAGTTAAAATCTTTTCTTTGGAATCTTGCTCATCTTCATGAGTTGCCCAATAGGTCGAAATGCAGTTGGCAACGGTTTCACTGGCAATTTTTCCCCTTGAGTGACCGCCCATGCCGTCACAGACTATTCCAAACCATCTGTTGTTCTTTTTGTTTTCGATAACATGGAATGTATCTTCATTATTGAAACGATTTCCGGTCTTTGATAATGTGGCATAACGTATTTTCATTTTCCATTATATTTATACATCCAGATTATTTCATCCTGTTTTTTCTCCTTTTTTCTTTCAGTATTATTTTACTGCTATCATTCTTTCTACAGAGATACAAATCTTTCCCGATAAAATAGGATGGGGGCCAAAAATATTTGTCTGTTCATGCAAAAACAAGATAAGAGTTCTTTTTATTTTTCATTTTTGTCTGATCTTATAGTAAAGTTCTTTTGGTCAATATTCACCCTCAACACTTCGTCTACATTGTCAATAACAGAAATAGAGTCCATAACCTGTTGCAATTCCTTGACAGAATGAACACTGAAATCTACTGCCATCTCAACAATTCGGTCTGCAGTCTCCGTATTCAACTTGGATATGGACAGGTTCTGACACTCTGTGATACATCTTACTATATCGTTCAGTAGATGATGACGGTCTGCACCACGGATACGAATCCGGACAGGATAAAGAAATGCATCGTTCTCTTCAAAATTTACAGCTACTGTAGAGTCTCCCTCTTTAGATGCTCTACAGATTGCTTCTGTACAATTCCGTTTATGCAAAATAATTGTTCCGTCTGTATTTTTGAAGCCTGCCACTTCATCACCAGGCAGAGGATGACAATTATCACAGCGTTGGTATGCAGGTTTTTCTTTTCTGTTGAAATAATGCCTGAGGCTGCTTTTTGCCTTGTTGGTAAGTACATGATGAATCCATTCTTCTTCTGGTTCAGCCTGATCATCTGTACCGATTTCCACGCAATCCCCATGATGCAAAACTGTCTTTACAGAAGAAAGGTAGCCGTTGATGCGGGCATAGAGAGCATGTATACCTATTTCGCTATGAACTGCAAACGCTAAATCAAGTGCTGTGGCATTTCTGGGTAGTATAATTCCGTTTCCTTTAGAGACAAACACCTGCATCTCGTCGTCATAGGATGAAGATGACACACTATTCATATCATTCATGCCATAGCCATTTGAGGCTATATCCTTAAGCACAGACTTATACAACTGTTGCCATCCGTATTCGGCTTTGTATTCCACACAGCTTGCGATGATACATCCCATTTTGGAATTATATGCCATCCGTTCTGAAGAAATATGTATCACTTCCCATTCACCGTCGTCATTAAGCAATTTGACGTGAAAGCTTTGATAACCATTCTTTTTAGACGTGTTGATATAGTTCGTCACACTGCTCGGACACTCTTTAAAAGAACCGGATAATATTCCGTAAATCTGAAAGACCAGCTTGTTCTCTTCTTGCCAGCTCCACGCAGGATAAATGATATGAATATAATGCTTTTCACCAACTTGTTTGAAGTCACGTTCATTGGCGTTCATCTTACACCAGATACTGTATGGCGAGCGATGGCATACCTCTATCCGGGCGTTGATATTGTTGTTCTCCAACAGCTCCTTCACTTTATGTGTGAATTTGTCTGTTCTTAAACGTGATGATTCCTGTTCAGCAGTCAAAAAGTGCTCTATTCGGGCATATTCTTGCGGATAGCGATAACGGAACGAAAGATTCTCCAGTTCAGACTTTACATTATATAATCCCAGACGATTGGATAGTGGAGTATAAAAATAGTCTGTCTCACTGACAATTTTCATCTGCATGTCCGGTTCTATGTTTGCCAGTGTCCTCATATTATGCAGGTTGTCCGCCAACTTGATTAATATTGCCCTAATATTAAATTGTACCGACTCCAACATCTGACGTAAATAATCTGTCTGTGTTGAACCCTCAAACTTCTCTTTTTTACGTTTTGTAATTAAAGTGACCAAAGTTCCCACATCGGTTCCAAACGAACAACGTATGTCTTCAAAGGTATATGATGTATATTCAGTAACATCATGCAGGAATGCGGCAATTACTGAATTGGCGTCTAATTTAAAATCCTCTCCTACAATTAAAGCAACAGCTATCGGGTGGACGATACAAGGCTCTCCCGTCTTGCGTTTTTGGTCTTTATAAGCCCTTACAACCCAATCGTATGCTTGTCGGACCCGTTTCATGTTCATTTTCAAATACCTTTTCTCCAAGCTGTTGAACAAATGCTCAACGCTTTCGTTAATGTATGAAGTGTAGTTGTCCATAGCAATTATTTTAATAGTCCTCTTCAATATTTGCATATTCTGTTCCGAACCACTCATCCAGTGTTGCATCTACCTTGTCATTGATTTCAGGTGTGATTTTGTCTTTAACTTTCTTATACACATAAACCATGGCTGCACTTTCATCCAAAACACCCAGAAGTTTATACACAGCACTTGGTATCAGACTAACGGGAGAAATAGTATAGATAATGGCTGCATACACCAATGCTTTGTCATAAGTAGAAGTGTTGTCATCCGTCATTACATAATAGAACTGAAGTAGGGGTCTGGCTGTGATTCGGCCGGCTTTCAACGCATAAGGTTTCAACTTATCCATAAGTTTTCTGGATTTCTCACTCCAATCTACATCCTTAATCCGTTCCAGTAACGAACGGATATCCTTCCCCATAATACAATAGGCAAGAAGTGTAATGCAAATAACTGTTAACATATTCTTTTTCTTATTTTGGTTTTCTATAATCTCAGATTTGTTTAATATAATAGATATGTAAAAGTCGCCAAAGCTATCAGCTCCAGCGACTTTTTTTCATATCATTATGAATAACTTTAAATTAATCCTTGAAATCTAAGTTACTATTTATAAAAAGCTCCGGATTAACAGCAACCATTTTTTTACCTTTCAGCAAGTCTGAAATTTTACTATCTGCTTTGTCAAAGAAAGTTATATGAAGATCCACTATTTTATTTTCTTTCTTAGAATATACGATTAATGTGAGACTGCTTGTTATAAATGTAAAGAATAGATCCTTAAACAAGTTCGAGAGTTTATCTGCCGGAACATTATCTTCTCTAATAGTATCTATTCTTAACTTCAATGAAAATAGATATGGGTAATAGATATAAGTTGCAATTTTTTTAGGAGTTTGTGATAAAATACAGATATTATCTTTATTGTCCTTAAAGTTGTAAATTTTATTTAAATATTTGATTCTTTTACTTAAATCATCTATGGTTAAATAATCACAATAACCTACTGCATAACCTCTTAATTTTTTCAGATTTTTTTCGTATGTTAAAAACTCCCAAATTGCGGTACATAAGCCTATTGCAGATAGAACTGTAGCTCCGGTAATTATAATATTCTTTCTATTCATACGGTTTTATTAAAGCTAAATTAATAGTCTTATATCTTAACGGTATCTTTTAATAATGAGATACCCGTTTCTAAGAATTTCGTCTTTTTCTTCCTGAGTTAATTTTATATATCGCAATTCACATCCTTCGTCTCTATCATCAGATATAGTATATGATAGCTCGTTGTCGTACTCTACGTATAATCTTTTGTAGAGTTTGCCATTTTGAATAATCAAGATTCCTTTTCCTTTGTTTGGATATCTCAGACTGTTCCAAGTACGATCAAACCAAGTTTTACTTGTTTCTATATACCCATTCGATGCAGAATCATCTAACAGGTCAAACAAAAAATTTAGAAACCCCATACTGTTTAAAAATAATAATAAACTCCATGATATTGCACTCTGAAAGTATATCCCCCTATATCCGTATATTCCGCATCTTGTTTGGTATTGCCAAACTGCACCCATTTATCGCACTCGTCTTTATCTGCCGGATTCGAATACACACTTCTTTTACCGTAATATTTCCATTCTCCGTCTTCTTTGTAATATAAATCGGTGTCATACTCATAAAAATAATCATTATTCTCATAAGCGTTATAGACTTCTTCTGCTATTTCATCCGAGGTCCGCTCTGGAATATATACATTTCCTTTTGGACCTTTAGAATCACATGCAGCCAAAAACATATTCAAAAGTAGAATTGCCAGAATAGTCTTTTTCATATTATAAGCCCTGGTTTTGTGTCGGGAGCAACCTTAAAAAATAAATATAAATACAATTAAAAATCCAACATTCAATTAAAAATCAACGCCTTCATTCAGAAAGCCGTCTCCTCCGCAAGAATGACACCTGCCACTTCCTCTACAAGTGGTGCAGTCTCCTTCTATAGGTTCGTTGGGACTCGAATAATAGTTTACACCAACAATAGTGCGCCCACTTCCATTACATACACTGCAATTTCCCGTTTGCCGGCAAGCTCTGCAAGGATAGCTTGCCGGTGTTCGTTCTTCTTGCTGATATGTTGGGGCTGAATAATATCCACCGGAAGGTTCTGTATAAACAGGCTCATTACTGTATGAATTTGAAGAAGACTCATCGTTTTCTTCACTTTCTTCTGCCTCATGATCACTGTAATCAGAATCAATAACATATTCATATTTTGGAGTTATCTTTTCATCATCATCTTCTGAAATCCATTGCACAAAAAAATATATCGGAACTCCAATACAAAATAGACGAATGATACTTGCCAGTATACTAAGAAGCGGATTCCCATCAATCCAGTTGTTTACTAAAAAATAAAGGAAAAAACCAACAATCGCAGAAATAATAAATGCAGCCATAATAACTTATATTATATTGTTAAAAAATCTACTCAGAACACATCTCGGCACTTTTCAAATGATCATTTGCATCACTATACTCACCTCTTTCTGCATGCCAGTCTGCTTGTTTAAGATGCCAGTCCGCATCATTCACAAATCCCTTCAAATCGTCAGGCTTTGTATTCTTCCATTTATTATATTCAGACTTCGCATCATTATATTTCCCTTCTGCCACCCTTGCATGATGCAGTTCTGTTTCTCTACAAGATTCATGCTTTGACAATTCCATATGCCTACGAATTTCAGACTTCCAATATCCCATATCACTTTCCGCCTTGTCCATTCTGGAATTAATTTCGGACTGAGAATAACCATGAAAAGCCTGAGGGTCATCCATATCCGGACGCAATGTTATTTGTCCGTTGTCTGCATACACCGTGTTATTTTGTATTTCATTAGAAAAATGTTCTACACAATCACTGAATGAAGGAGCCTGATTATGCTCCGCCCAATAGTTCTGTGCAAAATCTACTCCCATTTCAATAGCGGCAACACGACTTGCACCCGCCGGGTGTGTTTCAGACTCCGGACTGTCAGCCAATGACTCCTGCATTTGTGTCACATCTATCCCGTTCAGTCCGGCTCTGATTCCGGCCATATAGTCACAACACAATTCCTCCTGATGCGAGTTAAAGTTTGTCGGCAATCCCTGAAGTCTGCGATGTGCACATTCATGGGTAAGGACTAAATCCAGACCGTCTTTTTCAGTTATTCCCATACTCTCCAATTGATCACGGCTTATCATCAGTACATCATCTCCCGTCATGAACGGATTATTATTATATACTCCGGTGGTCCATCCTTCAACGATCTGCATCGGGTCTGTTATGTTAAAAAATTCACTTGCGTCGTGCATAGACTGTACAACCATATCGTCTGTCAGTCCACTTCCCCAATGAGCTTGAAGGCTTTCCAATAGTCCGTCAGGTAAATCAAATAAATTAAAATCCATTATTCCATCCATATTCAATACTTTTTATTTTTAATGATAGCTTTATCTGTAATAATCTATCACAGAGATGATGCGAATTTAACTTATCGGAATCTGCCAAACCAGAATAAATTCCCATACATCTCCCCGGCTTTACTCCAGGCTTCTTTAAAGATGCTCAATAGACCATTTCCTATATTGCGGAAATATTCATTTATTTCTGTCTTATGTGCTTCGATAAAATATGCGACCAATAGAATTATGCATAAAACAAGATACAGAAGCCATCCAATTATAAGTAAAACTATCGATGTCCAATAAAGCCATCCAGAATCAGGCATAAAAGAAACAATGAGCCATGTTAATCCAGATGCAATAATAGTCAGAACTGTCCAAAATAAACTATACTTGATAATAAGCCGATTCATACATCTATATTTTTTTTAATGCTAATATTTATACTCATGGATCCAGGATTCTATATATTCCACTTCTTTTTCACATGCCGGACAAGTTCCAAGACAAGGACCTTTATGTGTGCACACAGCAGGAGTATACGAAATGTTATGAATTGAAGCAACTTCCACCCTTATATTCTTAAGGTGGCGGCAGATATCTTTTCCAGACTCATCATTTTTGTAATCTCCAGATGTTTTATGGTCACTTTTAGTCACGTAAGTAAGTTGCTCAATATTATATAATCCCAAAGAATTTAGACTCTGTATCGATTTTGCAATATCAGTTTCATTATTATATCCTGGAATCAATGGAACTCGAACCAATATTCTATCGCTCCATCCCTCGTTTATGAGAAACTTCAGATTCTCAATGACTCTTCTGTTTGATTTTCCTGTATAGCGCTGATATATTTCATCATTCATATCCTTAATATCAATGATGAAACAATCAATCACTTTATAACACTCTAATAAATACTCAAATGGAAGGTTGAGACTCGTTTCTACGGTAATAAGCCATGTTGGATTACAAATACTTTTAAACTCAGAAATAAATTTACTCCTTAAAAGAGGTTCACCGCCTCCAAAACATATGCCACCTTTGCTGTGTCCAAAATACAGATTGTCTTTTTTGACTTCTCTATATAAAGATTTAGGAGTACACCATTTCCAAACTCCTTCGGTTTTCAACGATTGAGGATTCAAACAGTATTTACATCTCAACGTACATTGATGAAAACCGACTAGAGTAGTGATACCTTCACCATCTGTTAATATACGATGACGCATGATTCCTATTAACGGAGTAAATCCGAGTGTTGACATTACCATAGGAATCTTGTTTTTTCCTATCTTATATATTAGGTCCATTACTTCGGACACTGTTTTTCCCATTTTATTAATGCTACATTTTTTTACTTATTCTATCATATATTTCTTGGCGTTCTTCAGGAGTCATTTTTGATAATAGTTTTTTAAACTGTTCTTTTAGACTCAATTCTTCATTTAGACCCAATTTTTCTTTTTTATAATCATTTATTCGATCTTCAAGACCAGTTAAGAGTGTAGACCTATAAGGGTCAATCATACCAAACATCACAGGCTTTACATAATTATTTTTGTTGAGATTGTCAAATATAGAATCCTCCAATTCAGTAAGTTTCTTATCCATTATACTTATTTTTTATTATGTCGTATATCTTTTGGCGTTCTTCAGAAGTCATTTTTGCTAATAATTTTTTAATTTCATCTTCAGTAAACAAAATATCTAGAATGTCTGAAGATAACATATCAAAAGAATCTATTAGTCCCCCATATATGTCTAAGCCTCTAATATTCTTAAAATCATTATTGGTTAAAAGGTCCATTACTTCTGATATAGATTTTCCCATTATCTGAAAATTTAGAGACTGATTAAAAAAATCATTGTTAGTGATAATATTAGTGGTAGTATTAATATCAACATACAACCGGAACGACGAGGTTCTTCAATGCACCCTCCTTTAGTTCGCCTCAATTCTTCTATCTCTTCATCTGTGAGATTGTCTGGTAACTTAATTTTTATTTTACTCATTAATAAACTATTTAAAATTTATTAGACAAACCATTGTAATGGAAATTATCAATGGAATAATTAAAATTATCATACAACCGGAGCGGCGAGGTTTTTCAATTTGACCACCTTGCAGCACCGCCTGTTGTAATTCCTTTTTCTCCCCTTCTGTAAGGAAGTTTTCAGGTAACTTAATTTTTACCATAAATAAACTATTTAAAATTTATCAGACAAGCTATTGTAATAGAAATTATCAAAGGGATAATAAAAACTAACATACAGCCGGAGCGAGGACTTTTGATACATCCTGACAATTGACCAATATTATTATTTATATCCTCTTCTATCTTTTTTTTCTCCTCTTCTGTAAGATCCTCAGGTAACTTTATTTCTCCCATAAATAAACTATTTAAAATTTATCAGACAAACCATTGTAACGGAAATTATCAAAGGGATAATTAAAACTAACATACAACCGGAACGACGTGATTCTTCAAATGGGCCACCCAGTATCACATCTGTCTTTTTCGCTTCTAGTTCTTTCTCTATCATTCCTAAGAATTTCTTTCTCTGTTCTTCCGTCAAATCTTTATTTTTCTGTTCTTCCATTATAGATTCTAACTTTACACAGTTTTATATAATGATATTACTTACATAACTTTTCCCATAAACAAGATAAGAAGCCTTTTTTTTGTTCATACCTTTTGCGTTCATATCTTGTATTTCTTTTTCAACGGCTTTTAATCTTTTATCCAACTCATCAAATTTGTTATTTCTAAAAATTTGATTTTCTATTTCATTCTCATGTTCTCGTTTATATTTAAGATATCTAATTATCAAGCAAGTAATAATGCAAGATGTCACAGATATGGACAAAATGACAGTTAACGTTATTAGTAAATCGCCACAAGAATTATCGGCTAACTTCTCAGAGAAGATTTGTATCATATTCATTTTCTAAAAAGATTAAGAATTTTGATTTCATTTCGTTTCATTCTTAAACTCAAATCGCTTTCCAAACAAAACTTTTTTCCGGTCTCTACATCAATACCATACTCATATCCATTAAGTTCTTCGCGATAATGACCAAAATCCAATGTGGAAGATTTTGATAAACTGTTTGAAATAACCATAACCTTTTCATCCTCATAGATTCGAAAATATACATATATTCCGTTTTGAGGTATAAAATGTTTCATGGAACCATAAGCAATTGGTTTAGAAGCTTTACGCCAACACAGTAATTTCTTCATGAAATTCAGAATGCCACTTTCATCTTGTTCTTTTATCAACTCAAAAGTGTCAACCCGATAATCTCCATCTCCTTTACCTTTACCGTCATTAGTAATCATGAATTCTGTACCATAATAGATTTGCGGTATGCGGGGAACAGTTAAAAGAATACCTAACGCCTGCTTTAACTTTGCTTTACTTTTTACAGAATCAAACCAACGTGGCAAATCGTGATTATCTAAGAACACCAATACATTTTGCGAATCAAAGAATAAGAAATCATTAACGAAATAATGATACAATGAGGCTTCTTTGTCATAAACAGTATTTCGTCCTAAGTATTGTTCCATTTTTTTCTGAAACGCAAAATCCATTACAATAAAAGAACTATCCTTAGTTAATTGAGAACAGACTTCTCTCTGAATTTTAGAAGTATATGCCGTATCAGGCACCCATGTTTCTGCTAAAACTGAAAAATACGGATATTCTTTAGACAATTCATTTTGCCACTTTATCATAGCGTCCAAATCTGAATATAAATAAGTATCCATTCTTATAGCATCAATACCTGTAGTCTCAATCCACCATTTAGTCATTTGGATCATATAAGACAGGACCTCATCACTTTTCAAATTGAGATCCGGCATTTCCTCCGTAAACCATCCATTCACAGTTTGTTCCAAATCCACATTTGCTGCATGAGGATCAAAAACAGTCGTTGTTTTATAATTTGTTATGCACTTCTTTTTTTTACCAGTATCGTTAAACCATTCTTTTGTTGGTGGAGTCTTAACCCATGGATGTTTGATGCTACAATGATTGAACACAACATCCATTACTACCTTTATTCTTCTTTTATGGGCCTGTTCCACAAAAGTTTTGTAAATCTCAAGATTTCCGAAATGACAGTCTATAGCATAAAAATCCTCAATTGCATAGCCATGATATGCAGAGCTCTTGAATATAGGAGTATGCCATAATGCCGTAATACCTACATCCTCAAGATAATCCAAACTATCTATCATCCCAGTAATATTACCTCCATGCCACGCATTGGGATTTAAGATGTCCACATCTGGATTTTTTGTATTCTGATTTCCTTTTGCAAATCGATCGGGCATAACCAAATAAACAACATCTTTATTAGAGATAGTGGGTTCTATAGCTTTCCAAACACGATGTTGTTTGAATTCATATTGAAGACGTACAGAACTTTGTGAAGAAACAATTGTGATGTCATAATAACCTTCTTCCACGAAATCGCATAAAATCAGTGTTACAAACAAATGCTTGTCTGTTCCACTATATTTTATTTCAGAATAAGGTATGTCTGTTAATACTTTGGCATTCTCCAATCCGTTTCCATAAATCAGCAGACTGAACTCTTTTGACTTAAGTCCTGCAAACCAACAAGGAGGATCAATTCTTGTTATTTCCATAATTGTATGAATGTTATGAAGGTAGCTATTATCGTTACAATAGCCATACTGTAACTCAATGAATGAGTAAGCAGACCATTATATTCATTCCTGATATCATCTAATTGTTTCAGAATTCCAAATTCTCTTTGGAAATTGTTATTCACATGATATTTATGCGAATCCACATCATATAGAATTTCCCATAAAAGCCAAAGTCTTTTGAATATAATCACCGGATTCAAAAAACTGCGTTCATGAATTGCTATTTCATTAGTAGTAACCTTATTGATGAGATAATGAATCTCTACAGCTTTAAGGAAAGAAGGGAAACGACCTTCCTGCAAACCGGGTATACAAGAACCATTAATCTGTTCCGTTCTGATATTTTCGTTATGCTCGTTATATTCTTTTATAAAATCTTCTTGTAACTGAATGGCTGATGATTTTATTCCAGACAATCTATTTCTGATAATTAAGGCATTTAAGCCGGAAACATATAAATCATAATCAATCCTTGTAGAATTATTTGTCTTGAATATATCAAATAGTTTTCTAAACGGATAATTGACATAACATTCATCCGCATACAATATTCCATATAGTTCTTCTAACAATATTGCATTTCTTTTCTGTTTAAACTTTTGTAACTTCGAATATTCATCTTGATTGTTCACAAACTTATCCAGAGGATTAGTCAATTCCACAAATGAATACCTTGCCCTATAATCAAAATCATATTCCAATTTATTCAAAAAACTTATCTCTCGGATTTTCACATTCATAAAATCCTGCATTGTCATTTCGATTAAAGGGATTTCAGAAGTTTTCTTCCGACATCCCATCCACGTACAATTTGCACAATTGCAATTTTGCGTTTCTGTTTCTTTTTCAGTGATACAGACAAGCAGTCTTTTATAAAAAATATGTTTCAGATAAATCAAATCTATTGCTTGATAATCAGAAAAATTCAAAACAACAATTAGTGTTGCCACAGAATTATCTGCATTTACGTTCAGTAATAAGGCACCTTCACTTTTCAATGTTTTTTCCTTGTTCTTCAGATAATATTCTAAATTAAAGGATGAAAGAAGGATTTGGATGTTTTTAGAGAAAATATTACTTTCCCTTCTTTTTCTATATGCCAATTGAAGACATTTCAATCCATAAGGGGCATATTGATTATCAAGAGGTAGATTGGGAGCCAAAGTCTTTTGAAACACTTTTAATAATGATTCATTAATGAATCTATTCTTTTTCTTGTCCATTAAATCAGTCAACGGAGCACGCGAATGATGGATGAAATCAATTTGACGTTTCCGCCAACGATTCCATCTATCATTCAACCTGCTTACCGGAAAACCAGATTTAACTTTACAGGGAAAACATATAGACAGTGAACCTGAATATAAGTTCATATTTGTAATAAAATTACAAAATAATCTTAGTCTTTATTTAATCATCTAACCATTTTCCAATAGCTTTTATACCCTCAATGACTCCTACAACAGGAGCAGCAATAACAATGGCAGCCCCTAATCCAATCCCTTCAAGTATATCAGAAGCTATTTTCTTTACTTCTTCCCATAATTCATATAAATTATCTTTAACCTGATTATAAAAAGAATTATGATCTTTACGTAACCAGTCACACATATTATCATATGACTTTAAATTCTTAGCAGCCTCCGCCTTATCCAGTTCAATACAAAGTTGTTTGAACTTATTTTTTTGAGCCTCTGTCATGAAAAAATGCTTTTAATCCAACTCCATACAGCACTAATAGTATCCTTAATTGCATTATAAATATCGCGTGCCTTATAATAAATAAAATCAACAAAATTATGCATACTAGCAAGAATTCCATCAACTTCCTGTTCTGATAACTTATCCATCATCTCTATTAATTTAGCTTGTTGAGCTTTCGTCATTGCCATAATAAAATTCTTTTTTAAATTAAACCTTCTTTACTCCATTCATACAAACATTCAATCATATATTGATCATCTGCTAAGCCCTTCTCATTAGCTTGAACTATAAGCAAGATAATATCACATTGTTTGAGTTCTTGTATATATATTGCTTGATACTCTTTATCTTCTGCAATGCTCCTTCCGTAACCTGGTAAATCCACAATAGTAATTATGCTACCATCTTCAAGTTCAAAATCCTTATATTGTGCCTTGTCTGTTCCTACAACAGTTCTACTAACTTTAAAATTAGCATTAAATAGATTATTTACAGTTGTTGTTTTTCCGACCCCTGCCTGTCCTAGGATTCCTACCTTCAATGGCTGAGCTTTTTTCTCAGTATATATCTTTTGAAGTTCTTCAGCTTTATCCTTTGGCAAACCAGCAATTAATTTAGCAACCAAAGAATCGATATTCAAGTTTTCAAATTTCTTTCTTCTTTTTGCCAACTCTTGTCCTATAAACTCTCTATTTTCTTCTGGCATATTAAATGCAACTCTTGGATCATTTATATCAACAGGTTTAAAACGACATATAGCTTTTGTGCAATGTGCAATACGATTTACAACAAAGGGTAATCTATATCCGCGTAAAGCTGAATAATATTCTATTTGATCTTTTGATGCCGAATGACTACCAGATGATAATTTCTTTACAATATCCTTAGCACGCGTCTCAATAATCTTCATAGTTTCATCAGTAGGACAATTTATATCATCATCCCATGGTCCTAGGTTGTCAACTTGATTTATACAAACTACAAGTTTAGGAATCATAGTTTTAGCTCCAATTGAAAAGCCACCAGTTTTTAAATTGCTAAATAAACCTGCCATAAATTTTAATTTATTAATTTGTAAATTTTATTTTTTAATTCATTAATATTCCATTCTTTTAAAACGGAATATATTGCTACAGAATCTACTGTAACATTCTTAAAATCAGCAAACACATCCTTAAAAATGCCATCGAATAAATCTTGTATTTTTTCTTTTACTATAGCATTATCTGTAGTAATAGTTTTCATATCTATTCCATTGGGATTTTCTTTCGTTTTAAAAAGTAAGTCTGCTTGGTTGATACCAAGTATGATTTTTTGATTTTGTGAAAGAATTTCGTTAGAGATTAATTCATTATAAAATAATTCATCTTGCTTATAAGCTCTTCTATCTGCTTGTGTAAGACATATAAGTAAATCTGCTTTCTTAATATACTTATAGTAAAAATTTCTATAAATAGAATTTGCCTCTACACTCTCAGCAATACCAGGAAGGTCTACAAGATTAAAATGAATTGTTTTCCCTTCAAAGACATCAGCAATATGCATTACAGCTGGAAACTTTGTACACGAAACAGCTCGATCAACAGCAAGCTCTTTGTTCCATAGTTTATTTATTGTAGAAGTCTTTCCACAACCTGTTTTACCAGCCAAAACAATTGTTGGTAGATTGTCATCAAAAACACAATCATTCATATTCAAAACAACACCATTCCAAACATGATATTTTAAAAGGTTCAAATTCCATTGTAAAGCAACCGAAAATGGAATAATGGATTCTGCTGAGAAAGTCTTATCAAAATCATTAAAATTAGCAAAGTATGTATGTGTTTGAAGTGCTTTTGATAGGATAGAAGAAACATTAGAAAATTCTATTTTCTCTTCTTTATCTATCTCACTGTTTAATGCTGCTATAGGAGTTAATATTATATCTCCTTTAGTCAATCCTATTGAGATAATGACATTATTTTTTAATTCTACATTACTTAATAATTGATAAATATACGATGCATGATTGTTTATTGATAAATCATTTACAGAGCAAAGAATAACAATACTGTCTGCAGTAGACAAATATTTGTTTTGTATCTCATGGGGAACTTTGGGATCATCATATGTGTATCTTATCCGAGGTAACTCAATAATCTCGTAGTCGACAATTTCTCTTCCAGGAATCATCTCCCTGATCTCATAGGATATTAAATTATTATCTAATTGGGAATAGTTCACAATTTCATCAGCCCAAGTCATTTGAATAGTCGAAGTTTTACCAACCTCTCTACCTCCTATTACAACAATTCTAGGTTTCATATTATACTTTTATTTCAGTTTCTTCAAAAAAGCAACAGCTTCATTACTCCCTAATTCCGCTGCAAATTTTAAAAATTCTATAGCTCGCTGTTTAGATTTCTGAACTCCATATCCAGTAGCAAAACATACCCCTAGATCAACAATAGAATCTATATCGGATTGTGCAACTGCTTTTTTACAGTATTCAATATGTTTATGAGCATCTTCATTTAAATATGTTCCTTCTAAATAGTCATTAGATAAAGATTTAATAGCTTCTAAATAACCTAAATCAGCAGATTTTCCCATTAATTCTACATAACTAGCCAGATACTTTTTATCATATTGCTTACGTATAAGTTTTGCAGCCCAGTAATATGCATATGGATGATTTGAATATTCTATTTTATCTAAAATCTCCAATATGTTTTTACTATCAAACTTATATATTGATTTATATTGTAAAATAGCACCATATAATACGGCCTGAGTAACATTTAATGAATATAATTGTTTTAAAGATTCAATATCATTTGGATCGATTTCTTCTTTTTCTTCTTTAATTAGATTATAAACTTTGGTGAGAATAAAGTTTGAAGATTCATTGTAATAAGACATTGATTTATCAGAGTCAAAAATAGTTCCAATTGAATACTCATAAATCTCTCCCAATCTAAACATTGCTACAGCATTGCCATCTTCAGCCAACTTTTCAAGATATGGAATGTCCGTTGCTTCCAATATTGAATAATCAAAATCAACCGACTCTAATACACTCTGAATTTCATCCAATTCGTTGTCATATCTTTCAAAATTGTAAACCTTCCTGAATTTCCGGATAAAAGGTAAGTCTTCCTTCGTGAAATTCTCAAGATTCAGACATTCTTTCATTGAATGAAATTCTCTACTTGTATGCTTTGAACAATATGAAATAAAGATGTTCTCTAATTTTTCAATTTTAAGTTCGTCGTTCCAGAAGCAGGATGTTCCTTCGCACAAATCCAAATCTTTTGAATCTGAGAATAACTCTTGTTCATTCTCATTACAAGTCAATAATAGTCTTTCATAATATTCCTGACTGTTATTGACAAGATATTTCATCCCATCCGTATTTATGGTGCCATTAGTGAGGAGTTTTGGCAAACAAGGGCTTAATCCTTCAGACGACCAGAAATAAGTGTCCGCAATATAGCCGATAACGCATTGCAGATATGGTATAACATCTTCTATTATTTCATCCAACACCCCATCACCATTAGCATAATCATCCTTATCGGTGTAGGTGCGTTGAAATTCTGTCGGCTCCAGTTCACTAAAATCATTGAAGCCGTCATTCAATGTTCCAACTCCCCATATACGCAATTGAAATATCAGTCTGCCATCACTTGGACGGAAAAATGGAGTAATCAACAATGTCGGCAAATTTCCTAAAGCCGAACGCATTGAGTCGATCTGTACCTCTGTAGGAGCCTGTCCTGACCGCCATGCTCCACTATAGAATAATACAGGATGATCCGTCAGAACACTCCAATACTGATTACAATACTCGTCCATTTTTTCCTCTATCCGAGGAAAAACGATTTTATTGAACTCCTGATAATTGGAAGGAGTCAATATGCAATGCATGGCAATATGCTCCTCCTGATTGGCAAGAAGGTTTCCCAACGCCTGATTCTTCATGACAATAGGCAACACACTTAAAGGCCAGTTATTGATGGTTGCCGAATACGCCAACTTCTGTAAAAGATTACCGACATCATTCTTAAGTTCCTCCAGACGTTGCCGGTGACGCTCTTCTTCCAGTTGTCTTGTCATTTCCTGCCCTTCACGCATCAGCTGCCACATGCGTTGGGTATTATGCTCCCTCGCCGCACGTTCATACTCCTCGCGTTTTTGTTGGAGTTGCTTATTTTGTCTGCTACCGCACCAATTGTTGTAAATCTGCAGTCCAACATTGGCAAGTATCATTGTCATTGCTCCTATCGGCATAATATTTATTTTAAAAATTAGACTTTACCTGTTCTTTAATCCCATCAATATCTTCTTTCGTATAGACCTCCAACAGATGAGGCATGTTCTTTTCATCAAGAGCATCCAAAATATTCTGGTTTTCCTGATGGATAAACCGCTTTATCTCCGCTTGTCTGTCTACAATCTCCTTCATCCATTGATGAGAACTGTCATTCAGCCAATGCGGCATTGTCGGGACTTTCCCTTGCGTAAGGAACATATACGAATCGCGCACGGCACCTGTTATTATAGATATGGCCGTGTGAATTGAATCTATTACCTCTTCCCGATAATCTTTGCTATCCAAAGCCTCTATCGGGGAATAATCAATTCCGAACAAAGGGCGAATCAGCGGCCGTGGAGCCTGCGCCTCCCATACAGCACCTTTAAAATTCATCTTTCCGTTACTGTATTGCGGAACGACAACGAGGGTAGGAAGCTGGCTCATCAGGAAATGAATATTCATTATACTCGCATTTCCACCTCTGAAATCTTCTTTGGGACAGGCATCCTTCCGGTATTTAAGATTTCCAATACAGGGAACATCATCGTGCATAATGTTATACTCTAATTTATTATATAATTCCGAATCCAAATCATTGGCTCCACCAAATTTCTTCTGAGGCAATAAAGGAGTACGCAACAATATAACGTTAAGGGGAAGATTACCCCCCGTGTTCTGTTCCGTCTCTTGCAGAATTACATACGGAAGCTGTGGATCCAGAGGCCAACAATGCTGGAGATATGTCTGCAACTCTATAGCTTTCATCTGTGTACAGAAAGAGGCTGCCGATTCCTCCTGCCGATATTGGCGGGCTACCGCTACCATGCGACGCTTAAAGGCTATTTCTTCCTGTAATTTCTTATCCTCGGTCAACATCCTGGCACGTTCCATTTCACGCTGAAACTCAATCGAGCGTTCATGAGCCTTTTCCTGCACGCGACGATTGTTCCAACCAAGAATCGTTGAACTTATCGAGTTGGCAACCCAGAACATTCCGTAGCCGGGAAAGTTTATATTATGTGATGCTATTGGTATGTCCATATTTTATATTTATTCATCAAGTGATATTTGTGCATTATGCAAATCTGAAAAATCATCCGAATTATCTTTATTGGAATAATCCTGATTATTAATATCGGAGTTTTCTGTATAAAGATGATTATTACCTTCTGTGAACAAAGGCTCGTCTGTATATGTCGCGATATCCGGCATCAACATACCGTCTGTTGGAGCTGTATCCAAAGGAACAAAAGTGTCATTCATATCAGGTAGTTCAAAATCCAAATTGATGATATTTTCAGGAATCTGCAACCCGTTGGAAGAATATTCCTCCAAAGAAGCGTCAATCTGTTCTGATACATCCAATATGGATTTTAATGCATTATCGTTTTCAATCAATGACGAAATCCGCTGCATCTCGTCCTCTGGCAAATTTCCGTCGAGATAAGCCGCAAATTTCTCAATATTTACGGAAGGATTAAAATGATTATCCATTCTTTACCTCCTTTCTCCATACCCGGATATATTGCTCTTTTGCCAATTTATGTTTATTATAATAATTGTCCATACTCATACCTAAGGCATCAGCGGTTTCTTCATTTGACTTCAGTTCCAAATAGCGCATACGTATCAGATTACGGTATCTTATATTAGGCATTAAACATAAGATTTTCTCAACATCTTCTCGGTTTATAGAACTTAAATCCATGTTAATAGAGTTAGAATTGTCAATAAACCTATCATTATAATCTGATTTATAATCATGGTCATTGGATATAGCATCGGTGACAGGAGGCCTGTTGTTAAACTTTGCATAGCAATAATACAGGCATGCAGACTTCAACCATTTTGCCAAAGTACTTTCACCTTTAAAATTCTCCATCTGGCATTTGCCGGTTATTTTACTTGGTGAAAGAATGACAGTATATATTTCATCTATAAATTCCTTACAGGAGGCACAATCCGTATAATATCGGTCGTAAATTGATTTGAAAAGAGGATAACATTGGACATACAAATATCTTTTCGTGACTAAATTGTCACGGCTAATTAAAGCTTTGGCTATTTCTATGTCATGAATATAAATCTTCACTATTCTATGATTTACAAAGTTTGTGTCGTAAATATAAATATGTATATCTCTGCGGTAGAGATATACACAATTGGAAAGTAATTAAGAATCAGACGATAATATATTTTTTGTTTTAATATATGAAAAACATCGCTACAAATTGAAATGGTGGGAACTCAAAATATATGTAATATCATAACTGTAAAAACCATAACAAAAATGCAAAAAACAATGTATTTCAATAAAATCCCTATGATTTTATAAAATAAATATCTATAAGTTTTTTCTGTTTGTAGATAATTTATTACATTTGCGAATATAAAGAAATTGTCTCTACCGCAGAGATGAACATTTTCGAGAAACATCTAATAAATTGCTTTTTTATATAATATTTACAGGTCGTCCAAAATCAACTGGTTGGCTTCATCCACTTTAGCAGCACGTATTGAATCAAGATAGATACGTGTGGTGGCTTCGTTTTCATGGCCTAATCCTTGACTTATTATTGCCAAATCTATGCCTTTGTCACGTGCTATCGTAGCCCATGCATGGCGCATTACATAAGTTGACAAAGGAACGGATAAGCCAGCCATGTTTCCAATAGTTTTCAAATGACGGTTTATTTGTATTAGCTGACCTTGATACTGTTTACGTTCATTGCCGTTTTCTTTAGTGATGATAGGGAGCAGATATTGGGTTCCATTTTTGTATTTAGAAATGATTGATTGTGCTTCTGTCGTTAATTTTACCGTGAGTTGCTGGCCGGTTTTTTTTCGTCTATAACAAATATATCCGTTCAATAAATCTTTTTTTCTAAGATATGCCATATCTACAAAACTCATCCCTCGCATATAGAAACTGAACAGCAGCATGTCCCGGGCATAGTCAAGTGCAGGACGGAAGCTTAGGTCTAATTCCTTGATTTTTCGGATAGAATCTATGGAAATAGCGCGTTTTACAGTTTTGTCTACACCTGTATATACTTTACGGAATGGTTGATTGTCTGTTGTAAGTCCTTCATCTACTGCTTTTTTATATATTGTACGTAAATTACGCATGTAAAAAGAACTGGTATTACGGGTCAGCTTTTTAAGTTTCATATAAGCTTCATATTGTTCCATCACGTCTTTAGACAGATTCGGAAAACTGATATCGATGCCTCCGCGGAAACGCATGAAGCTTCTCAGCGTGCTGCCTATCGTTTCACTACAACGGTCTCTTCCGAGATTCTTAAGATGTTGTATTTGTCTGTACATGTAATCAAATACGCCTTTACCGTCTTCTGTCTCTCCCTGAAAGGCATTGACAATATCATCAACAGTGTATTTTTTTGTTTCAATCTCTTTTATCAGATTCTCAAAACGTTTCTGTTTCCACTTTATGTCGTTTTGTATAGAATTAAGATACTCATGACGAGAATCTGATGTATTTGAGATAAGGATGTTATTATTTTTGTTGTCCCATTCCCTAGGATAGATATGATAACCAGCCTTGATACGACGAACAGTTCGATTGTGGATGATTTGAAAAAATAATACTCCTTCTTTACATTCTTTCGTTGAAGCTCTGAATTTTAATTTTATAGATACCATATTTTTGTATTTTATTGTTTCCTGATTAGATATAAATTCAGGTATATTGGGGATAAAAGAATCAAAATGGATAACAAAACAGTTATATGTGCAGACTACATTTCAAGGGTTGTTCCGTGCAGATATGCTGTTGAATCTTTCAATCCTTTTACGCTTACATTTGTTGTTGTAAAACAACTATTAATATAAGCGTTTTTGGTATATGATTCTCAAAAAGAGCTACAAGAATTTATTTGTTTTCAGAATGTTTATTTTGTTTGCCGTTTTCTGTGTTGTTTTGGAAAACGGGCATCTCAGTTCGGGTAATTGAAACCGGAAGAATACGAGATGGTTTATCTTGGTTGGCCGAATAGGAGGGAAGAATTATGGATGGGGGTATCTTTACCAAAAAGCATAACCGGAGAATATGATTGCCGCTTCTGTACGCATGAGGGTAGCGGATTCTTTAGCACATGCTTGTTGCTATATTTAATCAAATCAACAGAAGCGATGATATAGAGGTTACTATATTCTTTCTGTCTTGTCTGTCCGTTTATTGACGGGTTTTTATACGATAATAAATCCGGAGTAAAGAATAGAAACAGGCATTACACAAAAAGATTATCGTACCTTTTTGTGCAATGCCTTCCATATATGCCGCAAGGCGTTGTTCTTGGCAGCCGACAGGCTGGGAGGCAGTCCCGCAGGCAACAGGTCCAGACAGATTTCCAGTTCGTTCATCAGTTCCGGATAAGGTCTGCACAAACCGACCGCAATTTTTATCATGTAAGAGCGGCAGGCCAGACTCATCTTGGTGTCGGTGATGTGAGTCATACAGAAGTCCAACAGCGCCATATTGCCTTCGTCAGTGTGCGGCATGTCTGCCAGTATGCTGAAATATGCCCTCTGGTTCTGAGCGTCCTGTGCCGAGAGAGCCAGTTCTGTCAGTTCGCTTGTTTTCGGTGACAGATAAATGTCTTTATCCTCGGTTGACAGATTGGAGAGTATCCGGGCCGCATTAAAGGCGGTTCTGCTGTCCGAATTGTCCGACATGATGCTCAACAGTGTATATATGCCGTCCTCGTCATGGTGGAGCGTGGCGGCAAGATAGGAAATCTGAGCCTTGGATATTCTGCCCTTCAGACGGGGTAACCATGTGGCCGTAACGGAGTGACAGGCGCAATCGGTGTTCGGAGTAGATATTTCAGTATTTGGTTTCATTTATTCAAATAGCAGACTTGGTTTTGTAAATATTTATACTTGGTGTGCAATGAGCAACAGGGCATAATCTCTGATATTAGGAAAACTGCTTTTTCTGGAAAAACAGCATATTTGCAACTGTGTCTGCTGTGAGAGGCAGAAATGAACAGATTGATGCCGGCATTTGGTCGGATTTACCCTATAAAGTAAAATTCTGTTTTTATCCTTCACCCCTTCACAATGCTATGTAATCAAAATTAAATCAATATGTTATGTGTGAAGGGCTGTCCTTCACATCCTTCACATTCTGCACAGTGTCCTTCACATCATCCTTCACAGATGTCATCCTGTCCGCGACATCTTTCTTTATTGAAAGTGTCCGTCCTTTTATGCCGCTTAACCGGTTTTACAGACTACAAAAGTATTAAATTTTTATAAAAATGAATTTTTTCTCTGGTTTTTTCTTCGTAACCGTGCAGAAATATATTTTGGTACGGTTGCGAGTTTCACCGTAACCGTGCGGAAAAATATTTGTAAAGTGCAGGATTGGATTCGTAACCGTATGAAAAAAAATTCGTAACCGTATGCGTTTCAAAATTAACGAGTAAAAAATTAATACATTTTTCGGTTTAAATGTGAATCTTATGTGAAGGACTTGTGAATACCATCCTTCACACGCAACACATTTCAGTTCAGCATCTTAATCGTGAATGTGAAGGGGTGAAGGATAAAATGAAAAAATAAACTCTTTTGGGAAAAAGCATGGGACAACCGTTGTGAACGGTGCTGTTCTTGCTGTGCAAGGTGGTTGCATCGCCACTTGGACTGGTGACGATGCCCGTCTTTTTATAACATGAAGATATTCCGCCTGACACCATGCAAGCGGAATGTAAATTTATTTTCTAATAGACAGCGTAACGGTAACGTCACCTCTTCCGCCTAAAAGCGCGAGCATTTCTTCGCGGGTGGTTACCTGGTCAACCTTGCCCAGACGTGTGAAGTTCCATGAGTTCGTATCATAGTAAATCACGAAAGAACTGCCTAGATATAGAATCAAATCACCGGGGCCGGTTGTGGTCTGACGGTCGTTTCTGGGAAGCGACGTACCGAGTGAACCGACTTTCTCCATGTCTCCGTAGTCACTCATGCAGATATCTAAATCGCCCTTTTTTAACAGTTCCTTTAATGCTTCGGTTGATGAGTTTTCCACCAGTGTGGCGGTAAACGAGCGGCCGTTTACCGTAAGCTTGATTTTATTGTTTTCCATGATATCCTCGTTATTATTGTTTTCTTCGTTATTTTCCTGATTGTTTTCTTCTTCTTCGTTATTGTCACTGTCCGGCTGGCTGTTGTTGGTGTTTTCATTGTCTTCCGGTTGACCGTCGGCCGTGTTGTCGCCGTTCTGACCTTGCTGTTCGGTAACGGGAGGGATGGTATATTCCTCGCCCGGACTACAGGCCGGGAGTGATACAAACGTCAATAGTGTGAGCAGATAAAAGGCAAGTGTTTTCATAAGTCTGTTTTTATGGGGTGAGAGTTATTTGTGCTGCTTGGTTACTTTGCAAAGATAATGTTTGAAGCGAGAACAAACGGTATACAAATTCCGGATGTTATAACCCCGATTACAGATTTTAAAATGAAGAAATTACCTAAAAAAATCTCCGGAAGAAAGTTTGACTGACCTTTTCCGGAGATTCTATATAGTGAGACAGGTTAAGATTAATCGAGCGTGATGAGTTGGTATTTCTGACTGCCCAGTCCGATTGCTTCTGCATGTTCCAGTGTGTGCATGCCGTGGCGCGAGTCTATGCGCTCTATCAGATGGATTTTACCATGATCGGCTGAAGAACGGACCAGGTCTGTGCAGGCACGGTCGAGAGCAACGGGGTCGAGTGAGGCCAGAATGCCGATGTCGCCCATTTTAGGGTCCTCGGGCGACGAATCACAGTCGCAGTCTACAGACAGGTTGTTGGCTACACTGATGTAGAGGATGTTTTCACCACAGTGGTCGGCTACGGCTTTGGCGGCCTCGGCCATTGACTCAAGGAAATCATCCTGTTTGGGATTGCCCCAGCTTGTGGTGCTGGCACCAGCAGAGTGAATCAGACGTTTACCGTTTGAAGAAGCAATGCCTATGGACATGTTTTTTATGGCGCCACCGAACCCGCCCATGGCATGACCTTTGAAATGGGAAAGAATAATGGTGAAGTCATAGTTCAGATAATTCTTACCCACTATGTCACGGGTCAGATGTCTGCCGCCTTTTACGGGCAGTTCGGTTTCCCCCTCGGCGTCCATAATATCAACTTTTGCGATAGCGGTAAAGCCGTGGTCTTCGGCCGCTTTCAGATGGCTCTCTGTATTTGAGCGGCCGCCTCCGTATGCGGTATTGCATTCTACGATGATGCCGTTTACTTTTTGAACGAGTGCCTTAATCAGTTCGGGCTGAAGGAAGTTGTGCCCTCCGGGCTCGCCGGTGGAAAGCTTGACCGCAACTTTGCCTTTTGCCTCACGTCCGAGGGCCTCGTAAATCTTGACGAGATTTTCAGATGAGATATGTTTGAACATATACACTTTGGGCAGTGACTCACTGCCGGTCTTTGATGATTGTGCGCTGACGCTTGTTTGGTTGTTGTGTGCGCTTGCGCCCAGCGTGAATGCGAACAGCGCGCACAGTAGAACGGTTATAAAATTTCTTTTCATTTTTATATGCTTTGTTTGAGGGTGAACGGACGCGGTTAAAAACGGACGTTGAATCCGGCCATGACGGTTGCGCGTGGCATGGGGTAGCCGGCGTTGATTTCATATTTCTGTGCAAGCAGATTCTCTCCGCGTGCCCAGATGTCGAGCCAGTCGGTGACGCGGACAGATGCGCGCAGGTTCCACAGCACGAAGTTTTCTTTCTGTACCGGAGCGGTTTGTGTGTAAAGTCCGGCGATGTAAAGCACACCGGTCGATACGTTCCATCGGCCTTGTGAGAAATTGCCGCCGGCGTAAAGTTTGTGTTCCGGTGCGGCAATGACCGGATTTTCCATGTGCAGGTAGCTGTAATTACCGTCCACAGACCAGTTGCGGTCTATACGCCATGCGGCCTGCGCTTCTATTCCGGTATTGTCAATCTTGCCTGAATTCTGGTTCAGTTTGCCGGTACCGTTAGGATTGGGCAGGGTGAGAATCAGATTCTTTCCGTCTATATAGAACACGTTGACACCATAATACAGACGTCCGTCAAGCAGTTTTTGTGAGAGGGCAATCTCGTAGTTCCACATCGATTCCGGTTTAAGATCCGGGTTTTGGGGAGGAAACATATACATCTCACGGAGAATAGGGTAGCGGAAGCCTTTTGAGGCAGAAGCTTTTAATTCGAGCGCATGTGGCAGATGGAATGCCAGTCCGGCCTGCGGAACCCATTCCATACCGATGCGTGAATGATGGTCGGCACGCAGTCCGGCGTTTAATGTAAGCCATGAGGCAAGGTCCTGACGGATGTCGATGTAGCCGGCCAGCTCGTCTTCCCGTTTGTCTACCAGTTCATCTTCTGTGCCGGCTTTCTCGCCGCTGACATATTCACTCCATGCGTGGCCGCCGTAGCGGAACCAGTCAAATCCTAATGTGACGTGGTTGCCTTTGAAGAATTGGGTACACTGGTAAAGCGAGATACCCATCATGTTGTCGTGTGAACGGAAACGGTCGTCTTGCGGTCCTTCACCTTTTGAGGGGGTGTATCCGTCGTTAATCCAGTGGTTTCCCCAGTTATAGAAGAAACTCAGTGTTCCGGTGGTTTTCTTATAGTGATTCTCAATGGCGGCTGAAGTCATACCACGGGTGATACGCTGGTCGCCGTCGAGTAAAGGGGCGCTGACGGGGCCGGGATAGGAGGCATTGAAATGGGTGACATTGACATCGCCCCGCAGATTCCAGTGGTCTGTCATTTCATATCCCAGTTTGGCATAACCGCCATATTGCTCAAAAGACATGTCGGCACGGTGGCCGTCTGTACGGTTATATGAGCCGGAGATGACGCTGGAGAAACGACCTTTACGGATGCGGTTGGTCAGCTCTGTTTCCAGTGTATTGTATGAGCCGTAGCCTGCATGGAGATTGGTGCTCACGCCGTCCTGCTGCATTTTGCGGGTAACGATGTTGATGACACCGCCCATGGCGTTTGAACCGTAAAGTACGGATGCCGGTCCGCGCAACACTTCTACGCGCTCGGCCAGAAACGACTGGTATGCGTCGGCTATGGGGTGGCCGAAGATACCGGCATATTGCGGATGGCCGTCTATCATCACCATCAGACGGGCGGAGCCGCCTCCCAGGCCACGTAGTGAGATGCCTCCGGCCGCGCCGTCGGATACACCATAGCCCATTATGCCGCGGGACGTGACAAACAGTCCGGGAATCTGTTCGGTGAGTATGGGAAGCAGCGAAGGCTGCATGGCGTTCTCTATCTGCTGACGATTGACAACGGATACTGTTTGAGACAGGTGGCGCACGTCGGTCTCGTTACGTGTGCCGGTGATAACAACCTCGTCTATTTTATGTATTCTCGCTGTATCCGCTTTTTTCTCTTGTGCGTTGATGTTTATTGGTGTCACACCGATAAGGCAAACAAAGAGAATGTTGGTCATTCGTTGTGTCTTCTTCATTCTTTTCTGATTATAATTGTGTTTTTTACAATGCAAAGATATGGCAAAACTTCCGATTTCCATATACCCGGATTACAGATTCTATAACCAGTATGACAGAATCTGTTTCTTATTTTTATCACATATTCTTATGTGATTCAGGTTATTATAAAATAATCGATGCTTGTTTACAGTGTATCGCGTGTTTTATTTGGAGTAAGTTAGTTAGGTGTGAATCATTTCATGGAATATTTTTTCACCCTCTGCCAGTCATTTAAATTTGAAATCACGGCAGCTATGCATGTCTTTGTTTTTTTAATTTATGGCAGCACAGGTCGCTGTTTTTATGATTGTGAGCAATACGACATTTGGGGAAGATTGTTAAAAATATTCAAATCATAAATTCAAATTCTATTTATATTAAAAAACCTATTTCCTGGTTGGGAAATAGGTTGAGCATTATTCTGTTTCAGCGGTTTCATTAAAACGATACGATTGCATCATAGTTATTTTATTATAAGTGTCCAATTTTTCAGTTACTACGTTAGACATAATATAATAGCCATAAACATACAAAGGCTCGGTAACATAGATGTTTTGCATTATAGAAATATCATTCTCTTCATTTTTTGATATTTTATATTCTATTTTGTCTGGTTTATAATTAGAGAGGTATTTTATGGAAATCAGACTATTACTATTATAATTAATATTTCTGATGCACGAATCTTCTTTAATAACTTCTGAAGGGATATTATTAATAAATTCTTGTTGAGAATTTATTATTTTAATCTCAGAAGATGCAGAACCAGGCCAATCTATAGGTGACGAAGGCCCCGTATTGGTAACAAAAGGGGCAAAAACATGTTTTACGAGAATTTTAATGGAAGTATTGCGTACTTCTTCTTTTCCACAAGATAAACATGTGAAAAGGAGGAGAAATAATATTACCTTGCATATATTCTTATTACACATAATGCCCCTCATTATATAATATTAATTATCTGTTATGTTGATCAATCTATATATCCATTGAAATTCTGATGGTCTACAAGGATACCATAGGTCATAACTCCTACCAGACAAATCACTAATAACATGAACACATTTTGATGCTAATCTAATATTTCCATCTGGATCAGCTGAAGAAGCAGAATATCCTCGTTCAAAATTTGTACTATTAGGATCAATACCACATAATGGTGAAGTTACAGTAGCAAAAAAAGAAGTATTATCGTTAAGTCCTTCTATTCTTATGTTTTGATATGCCGTTATATTTTCTGCTATATATATTTGATTCGTAATCCCCATAAGGCCTGCTAACTGGCTACCAAGTATAACTTTCCTATTTCCAGTACTAAGCAAAGACGTGTATCCGTAAAGTGTAATTGTGTTTACTGAAGATCTTGTCTTTGGTGTGAAAGACTCTTTAGAAGAGGATTCCCAACCTCTAAAAATTACGGAGTCCTCTTGAAAAAGTTCTTCAATGGAAATATAGTCATGAGTTTGATCTCGACTTAAATTTTCAATAATAATCTCTGAATCATTTGAACAACTAACCAATACAGACATAAATGTAAGGGTTAAAAAATAAAAAATCTTTTTCATATTTTATTTGTTTTTCATTAACTATGCAAAAGTAATAAAAAAATATGTATAATCATATTTTCTATTCAAAAAAATAGCTGACATTTCAAATGTTATAGTTTAATGTGGTAATATCCATTAAGGTTGTGTAT
>CAJMNM010000015.1 GCA_905214795.1 uncultured bacterium | reverse complement strand
TCCAACTCTTTGGCAAGAGGCTTTGTTTTGTAAAGCGTTGCAAAGGTACGCTTTTATTTTGATTCTACAAATTTTTAGGGCGTTTTTTTACTAAAAAAGCTCATTTTCTCCCCAATTAATGCAATCTACTCACCATCATCCGTCACAATTTGGCCGAAAGAATACGTTTATACCGTTCAATTTCACATTGTATCGTTTCCTCGTCCATATCCAGACCGGATTGGATAAGATAATCCTTAAAAGCCTCTATAGCTTTCATACGTGCCATCGACTTTCCGGCTTGAAGTCCACTGTGATAAGGCGTATGAGGCAAAAGACACCGGTTAAAGTTTCCGTCACTCATATCATCTGTTTTTAAGTTTCTTTTTTATCATACAATAAAGGCAAAAATAGCGATTTTATTTCATTCTCAAAAATCATGTTCCACGAAAACCACCGCTCCCCTCATCTATCCGGTTCTCCTTATCATCATTTAAAAGGCCTCCAAAACACCCCTTGAAAACATAAATCAACAAGCAAGAACATTATCTTATATATGTAAATCAGACAAAATAGCTATATTTGCAAAAATATAATTAAAAACAGGCAATGAATCATTCATTATCATCTGCAACTATCCATCCGAAGAAGCAGATAGATCATATCATAAATACCAAAATAATCGCCTACGTGCTGGGTATACTTCTTTGGGTAGAAGGTGTCATGTTTCTTATCAGTATGGGCGTTTCCCTATATTATCACGAAGAAAGTTATAAAGCATTCCTATATACATTAATTATCAATCTCGTTGCCGGAGGATTATTGATGGCATATGGTAAGGGAGCCAACAACCGCGTTACCCGCCGGGACGGCTATTGCATAGTAAGCCTTACGTGGATTCTGTTTTCTCTCTCCGGCATGTTACCATTCATTTTCAGTGGAGAAATCCCCTCTGCTGCAAACGCCTTTTTTGAAACCATGTCCGGCTTTACCACAACAGGAGCCACCATTCTTGACGACATAGAATCCCTTTCATACGGTATGCTGTTCTGGCGCAGTCTTACACAATGGATCGGCGGTTTGGGAATGGTTTGTTTTACCATAGCCATACTTCCCATCTTCGGAGGAAGCAACCAGCAACTCTTCAGTGCCGAAGCCACTGGAGTGACACACGATAAGATACACCCCAAAATCAGTATCATGACAAAATGGATATGGACCATCTATACTTGCCTCACAGTCGTACTCATCATACTGCTGATGTTTGGCGGAATGAATTGGTTCGATGCCGTGTGCCATGCTTTTTGTACTACCGCGACCGGTGGTTATTCTACCAAACAAGCCAGCATTGCTCATTGGCACTCACCTTTCATCGAATATGTAATTTCCATTTTCATGATTCTGTCATGTATCAACTTTTCGCTATATTTTCTTCTGATGAAAGGCAAAGTCAAGCGCATTTTGCTCGACAGCGAGCTGAGATGGTATCTGGGCTCTATTTTTGTGATTACATTCATCATCACCCTATCACTGATTTTCCAAAAAGGCTATGGCGTGGAACAGGCTTTTAGAAGTGCATTCTTTCAAGTCTCGTCTCTTCATACCTCTTGTGGATTCGCTACAGACGACTACACCGAATGGCCACAATACACATGGATGCTCATTATATTCGCCATGCTGGCCGGCGGATGTACCGGCTCTACCGGTGGTGGTATCAAAAACATGCGTATCATGATTTTGTTTCATAATATAAAAAATGAATTCAAAAGACTGATTCATCCCAATGCCGTACTACCTGTACGTATCAACCGTCACGTACTCCCCCAAACAACATTAAATGCGGTTGTAACCTTTACCATAGTCTATTTGTTATGCGCATTTATTGGATGGACCGCATTAATGGTCATGGGCATGGACTTTATGGAAGCATTCAGCACAGTTGTATCCAGTCTAGGTAATGTCGGACCGGGACTCGGTCATTTCGGCCCCGATTACTCGTGGAACGCCATGCCTGACGCTGCAAAATGGCTGCTGTCGTTCTTCATGCTGATAGGTCGTCTGGAACTGTTCAGCGTACTTGTCCTTTTCAGTCCGGCATTCTGGAAAGAATGGTAATTCAAACATGGTTATGTATCTGAGAAAAATAAAATTATAATATATGGAAGACAAAATGTTATCTTGCGCCATTAAAGCGGCAATTCTCGCAGGTCAGGACATTCTAAATATCTACAATGACCCTGATGCCGATTTTGAAATCGAATCAAAAGCGGACAATTCCCCTTTAACCATAGCCGACAAACGTTCAAACGAGCGTATTATGAGTTTTCTTAAAGACACTCCATATCCGATACTGAGCGAAGAAGGCAAACACATGGATTATGAAGTCAGACAAGCATGGGATACGCTTTGGATAGTAGACCCACTGGACGGCACAAAAGAATTTATCAAGAAAAACGGTGAATTCACAGTAAACATCGCGCTCGTAGAAAAAGCCGTACCGGTATCCGGCGTTATTTACGTTCCGGTTACCCGTGAATTGTATTTCGCATCTTACACTATCGGAGCATATAAAATGGAACAGGCAACCATAGCCGACGCGGACCTTCCACTTGACGAACTGATAAAAAAGAGCCGGAAACTACCATTACCACAACCCGAGAAAAACGATTTTGTGGTAGTTGCGTCACGCTCTCATCTGTCACCCGAAACAGCGGATTATATTCACCGTCTGGAAACAGAACACAAAAACATACGAACCATTTCAAGCGGCAGTTCCTTGAAGATCTGCCGTGTGGCAGAAGGTCGTGCCGATATCTATCCACGCTTCGCACCGACAATGGAATGGGATACAGCCGCAGGACATGCCATTGCAAGAGCAGCCGGTAAGAACATATACCACACAGATGAGACAACACCTTTATCATATAATAAGAAAGATTTATTGAATCCCTGGTTTATCGTTAAATAAACAACCGTCATTCCATCCCGGTCTTTCCTATCCAAACTGCACGCCCATGTCTGATTTCCGCCTGAAAGTTTTCCGTTCCACCGCACGCCACTTAAGTTTTACCAAAGCGGCCGACGAAATGTGTATCTCCCAACCGGCTGTCACCCGACACATCAAAGAAATTGAGTCGGAATACGGCCAACGTGTTTTTGAACGCACCAACGGAAGGCTGATTCTGACAAAAGCAGGAAGCACATTGCTTGAGCATGCGGAAAGGATACTGGAACAATACGATACACTGGATTTCGAAATGAAACGTTTGCGGGGCGAATATGCCGGCGAGCTGAAAATAGGCGCAAGTACAACAATTGCCCAATACATACTGCCCGCCGCATTGGCAGATTTCGCCACACGCCATCCGGACATCAATCTTTTGCTTCTTAACGGCAATACCACGGAAGTAGAAGAAGCGTTAATACGACACGATATTGATTTGGGATTAGTAGAAGGTATCAGCAGACAATTACCACTCCATTATACCGCATGGCTGAAAGACGAATTGGTTGCCGTCGTACGAGCCAACGGCAGTCTAGCCCGAAAAGAAGAAATCACAACCGACGAGCTCTCCACCATCCCATTGGTACTCAGAGAGCCGGGCTCCGGCACACTTGCGGTATGGCATTCAGCCCTGCAACACAAAGGTATACCTGAAAACACTTTGCACGTAATAGCTCAGTTGGGCAATTCAGAAAGCATAAAACGTTTTATTTCCAGATATGACGCCATGGGAATATTATCAATCAGATCTGTCCATCAGGAAATTCTGAACGGCCAACTGAAAATTGTTGAAATAAAGGACCTTCCACTACAAAGAGTTTTTCATATTGTCCAACGCCAAGGACAGGAAAGCGGCCTTACCGAAAAATTCCTGACCTATCTGCACAAGTGTGAAAACAGCCTGTAAGATTCATATCCGGATACCAAAACAGTTCATTGTCAGGTATAAACTTATGTTATACGCAATAACTATTTTAAATATACAGTATCTATAAAAAACATATACCTTTGTTTCCGAAAACAAAAAATAACAAAAACTGATAAAATTATGTTTAAAGAAAACAAAGGTGATGTGCTTCATGGCATTCTGTTGATTGTACTTTTTTCATTCTCTGCGTTTTATATAGCTGAATTTGAATTTGTTAAAAGTCTATCATTCAGTCCGCTAATTGTAGGTATAATCCTTGGTATGCTCTATGCCAACAGTTTACGCAACAAGTTACCTGAGACATGGGTTCCGGGTATAAAATTCTGCTCCAAACAAGTTCTACGTGCCGGTGTTGTGCTTTACGGTTTCAAACTGACATTCCAACAAGTAGTCGCAATTGGTTTACCGGCCATCACAGCAGACCTCATCATTGTCACAGGTACGATTATCCTGGGTATCATACTCGGCCGGTTGCTCAAGGTCGACGGCGAAACCGCGCTGATGACCGCGACAGGAAGCGCCATTTGCGGAGCCGCTGCTGTGCTTGGTGCGGAACCGGTTGTAAGATGTGCTCCACATAAAACAGCCGTAGCGGTCTCAACAGTTGTCATTTTCGGTACATTATCAATGTTCTTATACCCCATTCTCTACCGTTCCGGCATTATGTCCGGACTTGACGATCAGGGTTGGGCCATATACACCGGTTCCACGCTTCATGAAGTTGCCCATGTCGTAGGAGCAGGTAACGCCATTGATGCGGCCGGAGGTCACGTTGCCGATGCAGCTACAATTACAAAGATGATTCGCGTCATGCTGCTGGCGCCCGTACTTGTTATCATGAGTTTATTCCTTTCACGCAAACGTAAGAATGCCGACGGGACAACAGCAAAAAGCAAAATCACCATACCTTGGTTCGCATTCGGATTTCTACTCGTAATCGGTATCAACTCATGGTTACAGACCATCACATTCATTCCGTCTGAAATCATGGCAAGCAGTATCAGTTTCATCAACAACTTCGACACATTCCTGCTCACCATGGCCATGACCGCTCTCGGTGCTGAAACCAGTTTCGATAAATTCAAACAAGCCGGAGCCAAACCATTTTATCTGGCCGGACTGTTATATATATGGTTAGTATTTGGCGGTTATTTCATCGCTAAATACCTGGCTTAAAAGAATCAATCTGTCAAAACATCAAACAAACCGGAAACATTCCTGTGCAATGATAGTTCTTGCACAGGAATGTTTCTTATAAAAAAAAGTAACCTTATTTTTGTCAGATGACAGTTTCCAAACAGCCCATTTATCAACAAAATATTAAAAGTTCACATGTTTCATTAACGTTGTTTGAAAACAAATGATTGATAATTCGGCTTTTTTGATTATTTTTGTAAGATATAGGATGTGAGTCTGCGCATCCAAACGTCAAAAACAAGGTTTTTCGTTTGTCTCTGCGCTTGCCATTCACTATATTTGTACAAACTACAAGACGATTTACCACATGAAAGATAATATACCCTCGGTTTTATTAGTCTATACGGGCGGAACTATCGGTATGATAGAAAATCCGGAAACCGGTGCTTTAGAAAGTTTCAACTTTGACCATTTGCTCCAGTTGGTTCCGGAACTCAAACGATTCAACTGCCATATCAACACCTATTCTTTCGAGCCGCCTATCGACTCTTCAGACATGGAGCCTCACCATTGGGCCAGACTGGTGCGCATCATACAAAACAACTATGACAAATATGACGGTTTCGTTATTCTTCACGGCACAGACACAATGGCCTATACCGCGTCTGCCATGAGTTTCATGCTGGAAAATCTTTCAAAGCCGGTTATCCTTACAGGCTCGCAACTCCCCATGGGTATGCTCCGTACTGACGGAAAAGAAAATCTCATCACAGCCATTGAAATTGCATTGGCTAAAAACGCCGACGGCACTCCAACCGTACCCGAGGTCTGTATTTTCTTTGAGCGTGAATTGATGCGTGGTAACCGAACTACAAAAATCAATGCCGAAAACTTTAATGCTTTCAGATCATATAATTATCCATGCCTGGCTCATAGCGGCATTCACATTAAGTATGAAAATATGCGCATACGGCGTCCCGACCCGACGAAACCGCTGAAAGCACATTGCCTGTTCGATACCAACGTGGTTGTATTAACTCTTTTCCCGGGTATCCAGGAAAGCATCATTACTTCTGTATTTAAGGTAGAAGGCTTGAAAGCCGTCGTTATGAAAACTTTTGGTTCGGGTAACGCACCACAAAAGCCATGGCTCATCAAACTTATCCGGAAAGCTACAGAACGCGGCATCATCATTGTCAACATCACACAATGCCAGGCCGGCGGTGTAGAAATGGAACGATACACCACCGGACGACAATTACTCGATGCCGGTGTGATAAGCGGATATGACAGTACGCCGGAATGTGCGCTTACCAAACTGATGTTTCTGTTGGGACACGACCTTCCGCCCGAAGAAATACGCCGTCTTATGAATACTAATCTTGCCGGTGAAATAACAATTGACGAAGATTATTAATATTAAGTCTATAAAGCCCTCTAAAAAACTTCAACAAACAACATTCACACATTAAAAACACATTCACATGAACGGACTGACACTTGGACTAATGCTACCTTTTATGGGCACGGCCTTGGGAGCGGCCTGCGTATTTCTGATGCGTAACAGGATTCCGGCCTTATTACAGAAAACACTGCTGGGCTTTGCCTCCGGAGTCATGGTGGCGGCATCAGTCTGGTCGTTGTTGATTCCATCAATGGAAATGAGCGGAACAGACGGACTGACACGCATATTGCCGGCAGTCACAGGTTTCCTGTGCGGAATAGCGTTTTTGCTGCTGATGGACCGTATCATTCCACATCTGCACATGGATAATAAATCTCCTGAAGGCCCCCATACAAAACTCTCACGTACCAGCATGCTCACCCTGGCCGTAACCCTTCACAACCTCCCCGAAGGGATGGCGGTAGGCGTAGCACTGGCGGGAGCGCTTACCGACGAGGTCTGCCTTTCAATGTCGGGCGCGATAGCCCTTTCTGCGGGTATCGCCATTCAAAACTTTCCTGAAGGCGCCATCGTTTCCATGCCTTTGCTTAATGAAGGTAACAGCAAAATGCGCGCTTTTCTTATCGGAACATTAAGCGGCATCGTAGAACCCGTCGGAGCCATCATGACACTGATGCTGGCAGCTTATGTCACTCCCATCCTGCCCTATCTGCTGGCATTTTCTGCCGGTGCCATGATTTATGTGGTTGTTGAAGAACTGATACCCGAAGCCTCCGAAGGTTCACACTCAAACCTCGGCACCATAGGGTTCGCTTTAGGCTTCGCACTAATGATGGTTCTCGACGTCATGCTTGGCTGATTGTATCGCACGAAACTCTTTCGGCCCTACACCAAAATGTTTTTTCACGTATTTGCCGAAAAACGATAATGAAGGAAAATCCAGTTCTATCATAATTTCCTTGATACTCTTCGTCGAATAAACCAGCAATTGTGCTATATCACGCATAACCGCTTTATTTATCAAGTCCGAGGCCGTCATGCCACTATTGGCTTTACATACGGCCGAAAGATATTTTGATGTCACATGCAATTTATCCGCATAGAAACTTACCGACCTGTTCTTGGGATACATATCAGACATGATATTAAGGAAATTGCGAAATAAATTCTTCCCCGAAGAATATTGTAACTGATCAATGGCGACAAAACGGTCCAGCACCTCATAAAAGTCATACATAAATGCCTGAAGCAGGCAGCGCATTGACTCGTAATGATAATAAGCACGCTGGTATTGAAGCTTTTCACGAAACAGCTCATAATAATAAGAGAAATGATTACTTTCTTTTTCGTTCAATTTCAGAACCGGATGACTATGCAAAAAAGTAATCATATCCCATGTATATGATGAATAAGTTTCTATCTGTTCCAATATACGACGCGAAATACAAAGACAGGAAAACTGAAAATCATCACTTGCATCCATCATATCCAGTATCTGATTGGGCATACATATTAAAAGATCATACTTTGTAACATGATGAGCCACATCATTGATTAAACAGACAGAATTGCCGGATGTGACAAGTACCATCGTAACCCAATTCACTTTTACCGGATGCTTATTCTGAATATTTACCTGGGTCAATATAGCCAATTCATCGTCATAAAAATCTGCATAGTTTTTTAAAGTTTCAAAAGTATATTCCTCAGATCGTCTCATATAATTATTTCTAACATAGAATTATGCAAAGTTATAAAAGGGAAAGCTTCGCCAACGGCTTTTTTCTCTTAAAAGATGTTCCATTTAACCTATTTTCCAAATGGTTTATAAAATTAACACACTCTCAATTTGTAAAAATGAAAATAAAAAACAATCTTTGCAGCCACGGAAATGCCTTAATTAAAATAAAAAGGGAAAGGAAATCAAAATTATGGAAAAACAAATAGCGCAAGCTAACGGAAAATTAGGTATTTTGGTAGTTGGCGTAGGTGGTGCCGTGGCCACAACAATGATTACCGGTGTTTTAGCAGCTCGTAAGGGGCTGGCCAAACCTATCGGTTCAATCAGCCAAATGGCCAAAATGAAAACACAAGACGGTGTAGAAAAACTCATTAAAGACATCGTTCCACTGACAAAACTGGAAGACATTGTATTCGGCGGATGGGACATTTTCCCCGAAAACGCTTATGAAGCCGCATGCTACGCCGAAGTACTTAAAGACAAAGACATTTGTAAAGTAAAAGATGAGCTTGAGGCCATCAAACCCATGCCGGCTGCTTTTGACCACAACTGGGCCAAGCGTCTGAACGGAACCCACATCAAAAACACAGCCACCCGCTGGGATATGGTTGAACAATTGCGTGAAGATATCCGCAATTTCAAAGCAGCCAACCACTGCGAACGTATTGCCGTATTATGGGCTGCCAGTACGGAAATCTATATTCCGGAAAGCGAAGTTCACGCTTCGTTAGCGTCACTCGAACAGGCCATGAAAGCCAACGACACCGCTCACATCTCACCAAGTATGTGTTATGCCTATGCGGCCATTGCCGAAGGAGCGCCATTCATCATGGGTGCGCCCAACCTTTGCGTAGACATTCCTGCCATGTGGGAATTCTCAAAACAACAGAATGTTCCTATCGCCGGCAAAGACTTCAAGAGCGGACAGACACTGATGAAGACTGTGCTTGCCCCAATGTTCAAGACCCGTATGCTTGGTGTCAGCGGATGGTTCTCTACCAATATTCTGGGAAACCGCGACGGCGAGGTTTTAGACGACCCGGACAACTTCAAGACCAAAGAAGTCAGCAAGCTGTCTGTTATCGAAAATATCTTCGAGCCGGAAAAATATCCGGACCTCTACGGTAACGTTTATCATAAAGTGCGAATCAACTATTATCCGCCCCGCAAAGACAACAAGGAAGCTTGGGATAATATTGATATTTTTGGTTGGATGGACTATCCTATGCAGATAAAGGTTAACTTCCTCTGCCGCGACTCCATCCTGGCAGCACCTATTGCGCTCGACCTTGTTCTGTTTGCCGATTTGGCCGCACGCGCAAACCGTTGTGGCATACAGACATGGCTGTCATTCTTCTGCAAGAGCCCGATGCACGACCATGAACACGAACCGGAACACGACCTGTTCGCACAGTGGAGACTCTTCAAGAAAACAATCCGTGAAATGATTGGAGAAAAAGAGGCTGACTATCTGGATTAAAAACTAAAATAACAAAACGACATTTTCGCATCCCTTCCATATTTCGCTTGTATGGAAGGGATTTTTTATTTTTTTGAGGGTACATTTCTATGAGTGACATGTAAATATTTTAGCAACAAAAAGCAATAACTGAAATAACCCGTAAAATCATAAAAACAGAATAAAAACGCTTTTATTCAGACAGAGAAAGCACGCAGTATATCAACCATTTAAAGTTCACAAAAAAAGTCCTTCACCCCTTCACATTACCACATAACATACTTATTTTCTGAACAATACGTGTGAAGGGTCATCCTTCACAAAGCGGTTAAAGTCCTTCTTTTGCTCATTTCCTGTGAATGACCGGCCAAAAAGTCAAAAAATCAGACCATACTTTTCGTTCTCATTAAGAAATCCGGACAAAAAGCCTACCGTCGGGACCGCAACCGTGCAGAAAAATATTCCGATACGGTTACGGGTTTCACCGTAACAGTGGGGAAAATAATTCATAAAGTGCAGGATTGAATCCGTAACCGTACGGAAAAAAACTCGTAACCGTATGCGTTTCGGAAAAATTTATCCGCTGTGAAGGACCGGTGAAGGAGATGTGAAGGATAACCCTTCACACTTAACAATCTGGAAGTCTGCTGTTTGAATGGCATTGTGAAGGAGTAAGACCAAAAAGTGAAAAAATACCTATATAGGGAAAATGCATGGGCGCACGTGCGCGATATTTCCTTTCTTCACCCCTGTGCGCATTGCCGTAAAGCGGAAAGACGATACGGAAAGCAACAAAATGTGACCGGATGTGTACGAAATCTACCCAACGTAACCGAAAGTTACCACGGCAGGTTCAACCCCGTTGTATATTTGTCTGAAAAAACCGAACATCATGGAGAATTACTATTATCCGATAAGTCTGTATTCATTAGGAGTATATCCCGTCAGTTTCTTGAACACCCTAGTAAAGTGCTGTGGATATTGAAAACCAAGACTGTATGCTATTTGACTGATGGAATTGGAAGGTACCAGCAATTTTTCTTTGGCAATACCCATTATTTTATTTTGGATATACTCCAATGCTGTCTTTCCGGTCTCTTTCTTAATCAAATCACCGAAGTAGTTGGACGAAAGGCACAATTCTCCGGCACAATACTTCACAGTGGGTAGCCCTTTCTGCATGGCATTATCGCCTGTGAAATAGTTGTCAAGCAATGCCTCGAAGCGGGTCAGAATATCGAGATTGGCATCCTGCCGTGTAATAAATTGGCGTTCATAGAAACGCAGGCAATAATTGAGCAGCAGCTCTATATTATTAGCTATCAGCCGCTTGCTCATACGGTCAATGGGATGCTGGAGTTCTTCCTGTATCTTCATCAGACAGTCTATGAAAATATGGCGTTCACGCTCCGACAAGTGCAACGCCTCATTCACTTTGTAAGAGAAGAACGTATATTCCTTGATGTTACGCCCTAGATTTGTGCCGCGAATAATGTCAGGGTGAAAACATAGTGCATAACCCTGTGGATGGAACTCCTCGCCCGTGTCCTCAATACCGATAACCTGCCCCGGAGCCAAACAGACCACCGAGCCTTTCTGATAATCATACCGTTGGCGACCATAAATCAGTTCGCAGTTTTTCTCATCTTTCAGGAATACCACATAAAAGCTGAACGTGTGCCGCATGTGGCGCATGGGGCTGACTTTCGAAAGGTCTATCACACTGACTTGTGGATGCAGGGTTTCCACGCCGAGCATGTCGTCATATTCGGCAATCGTTTTTATATCCAATAATGTCTCTTCCATACTGTTCTTTTGATTACACTCACAAAGGTAAGGAAGATTATCGGCTTTTTCTTACAGGAACAGATAAAATCCGTGTTTTTGTGAAGCATATCCGTGTTTTGTATCATGCCATCTAATGAACTGATTGTAATAGAGATAAAAATCTGTAAATATGTGAAGTGTATCCGTGTTTTGTATAACATCGGATAACAGCGGACAGCTTAACTTTGTAATCGAAATCAACGAATAAAAGTAAGATAGTTTTAATAATAACATAAAGGTCAAAAGAATGAAAAAGAAAATCTTATATGCAATAGCCCTGCTGTTCGTTATATCGGGCGCAAGGGCGCAACAGAACAACAGACTCCCAGGAGTGCCGCAGACTGAAAGCTATGTGGTGACACCTATAGATACGACAAGCGGAGTGATCGTCCGCAAAGTTTTATTTCTGAGGAGCAACAACATCGTGTTGGTGGGTAACCTATTCTTGCCTAAAGGGTTCGACAATACACAAAAATATCCTGCCGTCCTCAGTATTCATCCAGCCGGAAGCATCAAGGAACAATCGGCAGGACTATATGCCTACCGCTTAGCGGAAAATGGTTTTGTCACTCTCGCATTTGATGCCGCCTATGCCGGTGAGAGCAGTGGCACGCCCCACTGGTCGGAAGCTCCGTATGAACGGGTGGAAGACATCCGCTATGCCATAGACTATCTGGTCACGCTTCCTTTTGTAAATGAGCATCGCATCGGTGCGCTCGGTCTTTGTGCCGGAGGTGGGTATGTCATTGCAACCGCCCCCACCGAACGACGCATCCGTGCCGTGGCTGGGGTCAGCGCAGCGGACATAGGAGCTGCCAACAGGGAAAGTTGGTTAAGAGGCCGAAGCGTGGAAGAACAAATCGCGCTGCTGGAGGATGTTTCAGAACAGCGTACCCGTGAAGCCCGTGGAGCGGAACTGATGAAAGTCTATATGTGTCCTGAACCGAATGAAAACACCGCACCATCTTTCCGCGAGGGTTATGAATACTATCGCACCTCTCGTGCATGGCATCCGCGTGCAGACAATTTTTATCTGCGTCGCAGTCAAGCCACAAAAATGGCATTCTCTGCAATCGAAAATATCTATCTGCTGACGCAACCAGTCTTGTTCGTGGTCGGCGAAAAAGCCGATTCCGAATGGCAGACAGAACGTTTCTACAAGGCACTTCCCGGTAAAGACAAGGAGGTGTTCACCGTACCGGGCTACTCGCATATCGACCTTTACGACAAACCGGGAGCGGTAGATCCAGCAATAAAGAAATTGACGGAGTTTTTTAAGCGGACATTGCAATGAACAAAATAAAGGAAGATACGACAATGAAAAAGAATTTGATTTTAACAATGACATTGATTTTGAAGGCGATGACAGTATTTGCTCAAAACAATGATGGACGTATCTCAGCAAAGGGATTTGCCGCCTATGAAAAGAAAGGACATTTCAAGCCTTACGAGTTTACCCGTCACGCCGTGGGCGACCATGACATACAGACTGAAATGTTGGATTATCCGGTGAAGAACTGCATCTATCCGGAAGGCAGAGTAATCGAAGCTGACGGGAAACAGACAAACGAGGCTTATCAGAATGTTCTGAACGAAAACGTAAAATTCCGTTATGTCATAGACATGAAAACATTTAAATAATATGAGAAAGGAAGTTATTATTTGGATTGGAGCCGGAGAAATCGGTCTTGCCATTATCCGCCGTATAGGAACAGGCAAACAGATTATTGTCGCCGATAAGAGTTTGGAAAAGGCACAGAACGTTGCTTGTCAGTTGAAAAACATTGGGTTTGATGTGGTTGCAATAACGGCCGACCTTTCATCAAGAAGTTCTATTCTTTCTCTGATTGACGAAGCGTTAAAGTACGGGGAGATTAAGTGTTTGGTAAACTCGGCAGGTGTATCACCCAGTCAGGCATCCATAGAAACAATTCTGGAAGTGGATCTGTATGGTACTGCCGTTTTGTTAGAAGAAGTAGGTAAAGTCATAGCCAGTGGAGGAAGTGGCGTCACTATTTCCAGCCAGTCAGGTCATCGGTTACCGGCACTGTCACCCGAGACAGATGAATTATTGGCAACAACGCCTGCAGAAGATTTATTGAGTCTTGACATTCTTAAAAAAGAGAATATCAGAGACACGTTACATGCATATCAGTTGGCTAAAAGATGTAATGTGAAACGGGTTATGGCGGAAGCAGTCAAATGGGGAGAACGTGGAGCAAGGATAAACTCCATCTCTCCGGGTATTATAATCACTCCGCTTGCGATAGACGAATTAAATGGGATACGTGGTGAATTTTATAAAAACATGTTTGCCCGATGTCCTGCCGGCCGTCCTGGAACAGCGGATGAAATAGCGCATTTGGCTGAACTCATATTAAGTGAAAAAGGTGCTTTTATTACCGGATCAGACTTCTTGATTGACGGTGGAGCAACTGCATCTTATTTTTATGGACCCCTTAATCCCAATAAAAATGAAAGAAATCAGAATTGACTGTGCGCATCAGAGCGCAAAAGAACTTGCCTTAGCCAAAGAACATGCACAACTTGTGTTCCGGCTTAACCATACCATGCCAATGACGGAAGAATATGACAATCTGCTACACAAGCTTTTCCCAAGCATGGGAGCAAACAACAGGGTGAATACTCCGCTTACCGTCATTCGCCCACATAATGTGAAGATTGGGAATAACGTTATTATCATGAATGGCTGTCTGATGATGTCGGCCGGCGGCATTACAATCGATGATGATGTTCAGATTGCAGCCAACGTGCAACTCATATCAAATAATCACGACCTTGAGAACCGTATGGTGATTACTTGCAAACCCATACACATCTGCCGAAGAGCATGGATAGGTGCCGGAGCCACCATTCTTCCGGGGGTAACGGTTGGTGAGAACAGTGTAGTCGGGGCAGGCAGTGTCGTCACACATGATGTTGAACCCGATACCATAGTGGCCGGAAATCCGGCACGAATAATTAGAAAAATATAAATCGATATGAGATGAAAAAAGGAATTATATCTATTTTAATGATAATCTTGGGCATAGGTTTTTCAGCATATGCCCAAGATAAAACAAATGTAACAGATACAATGGAAAAGAGAATACTTGTCGCATTTTTTTCAAGAGCAGGCGAAAACTACAATGTAGGGTGCATCAAAAAAGGAAACACCCAAATCGTTGCGGAAATCATTTCAGAGCATACAGGAGGAAAGTTGTTTCATATAGAAACAGCAACTCCTTATCCCAGTACTTATAAAGAATGTATTGAAATAGCCAAGCAGGAAAAAGATGATAATGCCCGCCCTGCAATAAAGGGGGACGTTCCTGTTGAAGACTATGATGTGGTTTTTATAGGCTATCCTAATTGGTGGGGAGATATGCCGATGGCGGTATATACTTTTATTGAAAAACATAATTGGCAAGGAAAGACGGTTATCCCATTCTGTACCCATGAGGGAAGTGGAATTTCAAGTACCGAGAAAAAACTAAGCAAGGCTTGTGCCGGGAGTGTCTTGTTAAAGGGAATCGCCATAAAAGGAAGTATTGCTCAAAAGTCAAAAGACCGTACAAAACAAGTCGTTACAGACTGGCTGGACGGTTTATTTATGAAATAACAGAATATGCAGAAATGATCTAAAATAGAGAATGAAAATGGATAGACCTTATATCATCTGCCACATGATGGCCAGTCTTGACGGCAGGATTGACTGCTCGATGACAGAAAAAATTGATGACACAAACAATTATTATGATGCTCTCGAAGCCATAGGAACACCGTCGCACCTTAGCGGAAAGATTACAATGAAGATGCACAATGCCAAAGAAGGTGTATTTAAGCCTGTCAGCAAAACTTCCATAGGCAAAGATTCTTTCAAGAAAATGACGGCAACATCTGCATATACTCTGTCTGTAGATACAAAAGGAGAGTTACTTTGGAATTCCGGCATTGTAGAGAATCTGCCGTTAATTTGTATTGTAAGCCAGCAAGCATGCATAGAATATCTTCAATATCTGGAGAGCATGGATATCTCATGGATTGCTGCGGGTGAGCAACATATAGATCTTTCAAAAGCAATGGAAATCTTGCGATGTGAATTTGGCGTGGAACGTATGGCTGTAGTGGGAGGAGGACATATTAACGGCGCTTTCCTTACAGCCGGATTGATTGATGAGGTAAGCATGATGTTCGCTCCGGCTATCGATGGACGGGCTGGATTCGCTGCTTCTTTTGATGGGATTAATATATCCAGTGAACCATTCATGTTAAAGTTGAAAAGTGTGCAGCAATTAGATAACGGCACTATTTGGGTCCGGTATTCAGTACGATAAATTAAACTTTACATGTTCCACACAGACGAGGCTGTCTCAAAATAAATTTGAGATGGCCTCCTTACTTTTTTACAGATAGCACATCACTGTCGTTAATTCACGTTTTAATGATACTATATCCGGCATCCGGACTGATTTTACGTTTCTTTTTGTAACTTTGCCGACAAATCAGACTGAAATCATGATATACCCACAAAATTTTGAAAATAAAATAGGATTTGATGAGGTTCGCCATATACTGGAAACCCACTGTCTCAGTCCGCTCGGTGTTGAACGCGTAGCCGGAATGCATTTCCTGAAAGATGCCAAACAACTGAAAGAAATTCAATCACAGACCCGCGAATTTCTTCGCATCATGGAAGGAGAAGAAGATTTTCCGGAACAGAATTTTTATGACGTGCGTGACGCGGTGAAACGTATCAGAGTTGAGGGTACCTATCTTGATGAACAGGAACTTTTTGACCTTAAACGTTCGCTTGAAACCATTGCCGACATCGTTCGTTTTCTGACGCGCGATGAAGAAGGCAACACAATAACGTCTGTTGACGACAATGAAACAGGTTGCAGTGAAGACGAAGCACACCCCGACGACGAAGAACCGCAACAAAAAGTTAATGTCCGCTATCCGGCGCTTCTCAAGCTGACACGTCACGTGATGGTTTTTCCGCAGCTTATCCGCCGTATAGGAGACATCTTGGACAAATACGGGAAAATAAAAGACACAGCGTCATCCGAACTGCTTCGCATCCGGAGAGAACTGTCAAGCATTGAAAACAGCATATCACGAACGCTGAATGGTATACTAAGAAGCGCCCAGCAAGATGGTGTTGTGGATAAGGATGTCACCCCAACCATGCGCGACGGTCGTCTGGTCATACCGGTAGCACCGGCGCTGAAACGGAAAATCAAAGGTATTGTACACGATGAGTCGGCTACAGGAAAAACAGTCTTCATTGAACCGGCTGAAGTTGTGGAGGCCAATAACCGCATACGTGAACTTGAAAGTGAGGAACGGCGTGAGATTATCCGTATATTACAGGAATTCACAGCTTTAGTCCGTCCATATTATAGCGAAATCATCAAATCGTATGAATTCCTTGCAGAAATTGACTTTATCAGAGCCAAAGCCCACATGGCCGTGCAGTTCAAAGCCATCACGCCCGAAATAAAGCACTACCCCATCATAGACTGGTATGGCGCGGTGCATCCGTTGCTGGCACTGTCATTGCAACGGCACAATAAAACGGTTGTGCCGCTAGACATCATGCTGAACAGACACAAGCGCATTCTGATTATCTCAGGACCGAATGCCGGCGGAAAATCTGTATGTCTGAAAACCGTCGGACTGCTGCAATATATGCTGCAATGCGGACTTCCGGTCCCGCTCAAGGAATGTTCGACAACGGGTATATTCGACAGCATATTCATTGACATCGGTGACGAGCAAAGTATTGAAAACGATTTAAGTACCTACTCCAGCCATCTGCTCAACATGAAAAACATGATGAAATATTGCGGAGGCACCAGTCTGCTGCTTATTGACGAATTCGGAGGAGGTACAGAACCGCAAATCGGCGGTGCCATAGCCGAGGCTGTGCTTAAACGGTTCAACCAGAAAAAAAGTTTTGGAGTAATCACGACACACTACCAGAACCTGAAACATTTTGCCGAGAACCACGAAGGGGTTGTCAATGGCGCCATGCTTTATGACAGACAACACATGCAGGCTCTTTTCCAACTGGAAATAGGTAATCCGGGCAGCTCGTTCGCGGTGGAAATCGCACGTAAAATCGGCATTCCGGAAGATGTGATTGCAGAGGCCTCAAATCTGGTCGGCATGGAATATATCAATGCGGACAAATATCTGCAAGACATCATGCGTGACAAACGATACTGGGAAAACAAACGGCAGTCTATCCATCAGCGTGAAAAAGAGATGGAAAAAACCATTGCACGATATGAGGCCGAGATTACAGAACTGCAGCAAAGCCGTAAGGACATACTGAAACAAGCCAAAGACGAAGCCGCACAATTGTTGCAACAATCTAACGCAAAGATAGAGAATACCATCAAAATGATACGCGAGGTACAGGCCGAAAAAGAAAAGACACGCCACGCCCGCCAGGAACTTGATGACTTCAAAGCAAAAATAGACGAAATAGAACAAAAGCACCAGGAGGATAAGATTGCCCGTAAAATGCAGCAACTCATGGAGCGCAAAAAGCGTCAGGCCGAAAGGAAAGAAAGAAAAGCCACCGAGGCCGCCAATAAAAAAGCGGACGAACAGTTGCGCAACGAACAAGCCGCACGCGAAGCGGCCCTACGAAACAAGCCATTGGCCGTGGGTGACACGGTGCGCATAAAAGGCCAGACAACAGTTGGTGAAATTGAAGAAATCGACGGTAAAAACGCCATTGTCACTTTTGGTATGATGCGCACCAACGTCAAAGCCGACCGTCTGGAACGGGCCACCCCACCGGAAAAACCTATACTGAAAGCCAACACCTACATCAGCAAGCAAACTCAGGATGCCGTTTACGAAAAGAAACTGAGCTTTAAACAGGACATTGACATCAGAGGAATGAGAGGAGACGAGGCCATACAGGCCGTCACTTATTTCATAGACGACGCCATCTTACTCGGCATATCCCGTGTACGCATTCTTCATGGTACTGGTAACGGTATTTTACGCACATTGGTGAGACAATATTTACAGACGGTGAGAGCTGTAAGTAACTATCGTGACGAGCATGTACAATTTGGCGGTGCCGGTATTACAGTGGTAGATATCGGATGAAAACATATCTAATTTTCATCTCCTTAACAAACAAAAAAATGCCTTTTGAAGAACAATAAAGAAAAGAAACCTATCGCATTGCAATAATTTTAAATGAAATTATCCGCTTCATCACAGTTATTTTTATTACCTTTGAAGCGGAAAAACTTATAAAGAGTAAGTAAGAAAGGCTCATTAATGACAAATATGCTCGAAAAATTTCTCGATCAAACAAAATTTACATCACAAGAAGATTTTAAGAAAAATTTTCATGTAAAGGTCCCCGAAAACTTTAATTTCGGTTATGATGTAGTAGACGCCTGGGCAGAAGAAGCACCTGACAAGATTGCCCTTTGCTGGACAAACGATCATGGTGTTCACCACGATTTTACTTTTTCAGAAATAAAAGACTATACAGACCGTACCGCCTCTTATTTCCGCTCACTCGGCATCGGACATGGCGACAGGGTTATGCTAATCCTCAAAAGAAGGTATGAATTCTGGTTTGCAATCATCGCGCTCCACAAATTAGGCGCCATCGTTATACCGGCAACCCACCTTCTGACTAAAAAGGATATTGTATACAGAAACAATGCCGCCGGTATTAAAATGATAGTGTGTGCCGGCGACGAGATTATCCTGAAACATGTGCAAGACTCCTTAACGGAATCGCCTACCGTCAAAACTGTTATGTCAGTAGGGCCTATGATTCCCGAAGGCTTTAAAGATTTTCATAAAGGTATTGAAAAAGCCGCGACATTTGTACGTCCTGAACATCCGAATACCAATGACGATATCATGCTGATGTATTTTACATCCGGTACAACAGGCGGCCCTAAAATGGTCGCACACGATTTTACCTATCCGTTGGGCCATATCGTCACAGGTTGCTTCTGGCATAATCTGCATAAAGACAGTCTTCATCTGACCGTTGCCGATACTGGTTGGGGAAAAGCCGTATGGGGTAAACTGTACGGTCAATGGATAGCCGGAGCAACAGTGTTTGTATACGACCACGAAAAGTTTCATGCGACAGACATCCTTCAACGTATTCAGGAATATCGCATCACTTCATTATGTGCTCCTCCAACCGTATTCAGATTCCTTATACGCGAAGATTTGAGCAAATATGACTTGTCTTCACTGAAATATTGCACAATTGCGGGCGAAGCACTTAATCCGGCTGTATACGAACTGTTCTATCAACAAACCGGAATAAAACTCATGGAAGGGTTCGGACAGACTGAAACCACACTGACCATTGCCACATTCCCTTGGATGACACCTAAACCGGGTTCAATGGGAGTCCCCAATCCACAATATGACATAGACCTGCTGAAAGCTGACGGCACGCCGGCAGGTGTAAATGAACAGGGACAGATTGTCATCCGTACAGACCGTGGCAAACCACTTGGCCTGTTTAAAGAATATTACCGCGATCCGGAACTGACCCGACAGGCTTGGCACGATAATATCTATTATACGGGCGATGTGGCATGGCGTGACGAAGACGGTTACTACTGGTTTGTAGGGCGAACCGATGATGTCATAAAAAGTTCCGGTTACCGAATCGGCCCGTTTGAAGTTGAAAGCGCACTGATGACTCATCCGGCTGTTCTGGAATGTGCCATTACCGGTGTTCCGGATGAAATCCGCGGTCAGGTTGTCAAAGCGACGATTGTATTAAACAAAGAATATAGAGACATGACAAAAGAGGTTTTGATTAAAAACCTTCAAGACCATGTTAAACAAGTGACAGCACCTTATAAATACCCTCGCGTCATAGAATTTGTCGATGAACTTCCGAAAACAATCAGCGGAAAAATCAGACGTGTGGAAATCCGTGAAAAGGATAATCAGAAAGCTAAACAATAATTTTATGATTTAGCTGCATATTCTAAATAATCCGATAACAAGACAATGTAACGACCTGTTATCGGATTATTTTATAAAAACCTCTCCCCCAACAATACATTAATTTTTTCTAAAATCAATCATGTCACATAAACAAATTGTATTTTTGCAAATTAATTAGAATCATTATAAAATATCAGAGCATGAAAACTAAAATCTTTTTCTTACTTTTTGCACTGTCGGCACTCGTCTGCCATGCCCAGCCAATAGACTGGAACAAGGTTGTAAAAGCCGACACAGGCGTAGTAATCGGAAAGTTGCCCAACGGCATTACTTATTACCTCAGACATAACGAAGAGCCAAAAGACCGTGCCACATTCTTTATCATACGTGACGCAGGCGCCCTATTGGAAACAGACGAGGAAAACGGTCTGGCACACTTTTTGGAACACATGGCTTTCAACGGTAGCAAAAATTTTCCCGAAAACAGCATGATTTCCACCTTACAACGCCACGGTATCTCTTTCGGCGGTAATCTGAACGCATATACAACACAAAATGAAACCGTGTATAATATCAGCGATGTACCAACCACAGACGAGAGCCTACTTGATACTTGCCTGCTTATTCTTCATGACTGGTCATATTATCTTTCACTCACGGATGAAGATATTGAAGCCGAACGTGGAGTCATCACCGAAGAATGGCGTACACGCAACAACAGCGGCATGCGCCTGCGTAACCAGACTTCTGCCGTTATATGCAAAGGCTCACAATATGCCAAACGTAATGTTATCGGTGATTTGAATGTGATACAAAACTTCAAACCGGAAACCATACGCAATTTTTATCACAAATGGTACCGCACAGATCTTGAAGCCATTGCTATCTCAGGAGACTTTGACGTAAAAGTCATGGAAGAGAAAATCAAAAAAATATTCTCAACCATACCGGCTATCCCAAATCCGGAAAAGCGTCCGTTCTTTGAGATTCCGTCTCATGACGAAACTTATTTCTGTCTGGCCACAGATAAGGAAGCAACCAGATCTGAGGTCAGTGTCATTCGTCTGTTCCGTACACCCGAATATGATCAAAACAATGTACTGACATACAATGACTTGAAAAACAGCTATATGTTGCGCTTATTCAACAGCATGGCAAACGACCGTATTCATGAACTAACGATGAAAGGCAATATGCCTTTTGTAAGTGCAGGAATCGGATTCACAAAATGGTGTCGCGGCTATCATGCCTATTACATTCAAGCCAATGCCAAACCCAACATGGAAAAAGAAGCGCTTGAAGCCATTATGAGAGAAAACAACAGAATCTATGTATGGGGATTCACTCAGACTGAACTTGATCGTGCAAAAGCCAACATTCTGACTTCATTAGAGTCATTCCTTAAAAATAAGGATAAAATAGACAATGACCAATACGCCACAGAAATGCAGGACAACTTTTTGGAGAAGTCTCCATTTGTTGATACTGAAGCGTATGTAAATGCAGCACGTGAGGTTATCGCTGCCATTACAAATGAAGATATCCTTAACCAAATCAAACACTGGTGGAAAACAGACAACAGGAATATCCTCATTACAGGCCCCAGTGAGGGTGTTACTCATCTTACTGAACAAGAAGCACGTGACATCGTGACAAAATCTGAACTGGAAAAGCCCGAACGCTATCAGGAAGAAGCTATTGACAATACACTTATTGATAAAGTTCTTGAACCTCAACCGGTCAAATCGGTTAAACGCCTGAAAGCTTTCAATGCTGAGGAATGGACTTTAAGTAACGGTGCCAAAGTTGTATACCGTAAGGCTGATTATGAAAAAGACCAGGTTCTTTTGGCTGCATACAGTCCCGGAGGCTATTCTTTAATTGATGATATAAATCTCTTGCCGGCAGCAAGCAATGCCGGTGGTTTCGCGTCTGCTTATGGTCTCGGCAAATATGATCTGGTAACTCTGAATAAGGTCTTAACCGGTAAAAAAGCAGAATGTAACGTTTCTATTAATGATTTATACGAAAACATTAACGGATATTCTACACCGAAAGATGCGGAAACCATGATGCAGCTGCTTTACATGCGCTTCTGCGAACCGCGTTTTGACACGCTTGCCCACCGCATCCTGATCGATAAGAATCTTATCTATGTGAAACAGATGGCCAATCAGCCACAAACGGTAATGAGAGATTCATTTGCACAAATCAGTACAAACTACAATCCGCGTACATTGCTGTTCAACGAAGATTATATCAACAAAATAACCATAGACCGTGTTGAAGAAATCTATAAAGACCGAATTGCAGACGCTTCGGACTTTACATTCTTCATTGTCGGAAATATCGAAAGAGACTCTGCCATGAATCTGGCCCAACGTTATATCGGTAACATCCCGTCTCTTCATCGTAAAGAAAAATGGATTGACCGCAACGTCAGAATGAAAGACGGCAAAACAGCCAAGGAAATAGAGGTCAAAATGTCTGTTCCAAAAGCAACAGTAATCATCTCATGCAACTATCCGGAGAAGTTCGACATTAAAGACAATACGATAGTTGGTATATTGAGTGAGATTATGAGTATCCGTTACCTGAAATCCATACGTGAAGAACAAGGCGGTACATATGGTGTTGGTGTAAGCGGTATAGGAGTAAAGGAACCGTATTCACGTTACAACATAGTGATTAATTTCGACTGTGATCCTGAAAAGGCTGAAGTTCTGAAGCCAATTGTTTATCAAGAAATTGACAACATTATCAAAAACGGTGTTACAGAAGAAGAACTGGATAACGTTATAAAGAATATGCTTAAAGAGTCAGCACAGGAGAAACAGCACAATGGTTACTGGCTAGATATGCTCATGTCATATTACAAAACAGGAATTAACTTTGACGCTCCAAAGAACAGTGATGAACTGCTTAAGAAAATCAAGCCGAAAGACATTCAGAAATTTGCAGCAAAATTCTTCAAAAACACAAATTCTGTTGAGTTGCTGTTCAAACCAGCTCAGACGACTTCTGAATCCGAACAAAAATAAACCTGAATAAAATCACACTCTTATAAAAATATAAAAGAGTTTTCTCACCAGCGGACCATATCATTTTTAGATGATATGGTCCGCTGACTTTTAATATACTTTCTTTGGATAAAAGACAACTTCTCAAAAAGCAATAAGGGTAGTCTTTTTAAAACAGATCTCATATTATAGCAGACATATCTATTAAAAACAACAAAAGAGTGGATATACTCCATTGGCATATCCACTCTCCTATCACATTTATTTATTAATCCCGGAAATCTTATTCGTCCTTAGCCTGAGCAGCTTCAAAGTCTTTCATCAGTTTTTCTTGTACATCAGACGGAACAAGCTCATAACTTGCAAACTTCATAATGAAAGAAGCCCGTCCACCTGTAATTGAACTCAACGAAGTACTATAGTTTGAAAGCTCCTTCAACGGCACCTTTGCAACCAGCTTCTCATAACCATTCTCACTGGTCATACCCATAATCATACCTCGACGTCCCTGCAGGTCACTCATCACATCTCCCATCTTGTCGCTCGGCACAAATACTTCTACGTCATAAATCGGTTCAAGAATCTTTGGACCGGCATCTTTAAACGCCATACTGAACGCATTTCTACCAGCCAACATAAATGACAATTCATTAGAATCTACAGGATGCATCTTTCCGTCATAAACAATCACACGCACATCACGCGCATAACTTCCGGTCAACGGTCCTTGCTCCATGCGTTGCATAACACCCTTCAAAATAGCCGGCATGAAACGGGCATCAATCGCACCGCCGACAACCGCATTGATAAAGACTAACTTACCACCCCACTCCAATGGTACTTCCTCTTTATTCTTCACATTAATACGGTATTCCTGACCATTGAATTTATAAACGTCCGGATCGGGCATTCCTTCATAATAGGGTTCTACAATCAAATGCACCTCACCAAACTGTCCTGCACCACCAGACTGCTTTTTATGACGGTAATCTGCACGGGCTGCCTTTGTAATGGTTTCACGATAAGGTATACGCGGCTCATAGAAAACAATATTTATTTTCTCATTGTTTTCCATACGCCATTTCAACGTACGCAAATGGAATTCACCCTGACCATGAACCAAAATCTGACGCAATTCTTTGCTTTGCTCCACAACCCACGTAGGATCTTCTTCGCGCATACGATTCAAAGCATTCATCATCTTCTCCGTCTCAGCCTCGTTGGCAGCCTTCACGGCACGTGTATATTTAGGATTCGGATATTTGATGAAGTTAAAACGATTCTCACAATTCTTATCATTCAAGGTATTACCGGTCTTTACGTCTTTCAGTTTAACTGTACAACCGATATCACCGGCAACAAGTTCCTCAACCTTTATACGATTCGCACCAGCACAAACAAACAATTGTGACATTCTTTCCTTTGAGCCACGGTCTGCATTATTCAAATCATCACCCTCATGAACCTTACCACTCATTACCTTGAAATATTGTACCTCTCCAATATGAGGTTCTACTCCGGTCTTAAAAAAGTACAAAGAAGTAGGACCATTAGAATCCGGAACGACTTCCATACCACGTGTATTGTGTACTTTTGGCATTTCATCAACAAAAGGTACAACATTACCCAAGAATTCCATCAGGCGTCTTACACCCATATCTTTTCCGGCACAAACACAAAATACAGGGAACATACTACGGGCAGCCAATCCTTTACGGATACCTTCACGCATCTCATCTTCTGTCAAGGTCTCACTTTCAAAGAACTTCTCCATCAAAGATTCATCATTCTCAGCAGCGGCCTCAACCAAAGCCTTATGCATTTCCATAGCCTTTTCCATCTGATCAGCCGGAATGTCTTCGATTGTAGGCGCACCGCCATCCGGTCCCCACGAATATTTCTTCATTAACAGAACGTCAATCAATGCATTGAAATTAGGACCTGTTTCAATCGGATATTGCACTGGTACTACTTTATTGCCATAAATAGAAATCAGTTGTTCCAGAATTGAATCATAATCGCATTTTTCGTCATCCAACTGGTTGACCAAGAAAATCACCGGCTTACCTAATTTCTCGGTATATCTGAAATGATTCTGCGTACCAACTTCCGGACCATACTGACCATTCAATAAAAGAATAGCAGTATCTGTAACGTTAAGGGCAGTCAGCGCACTACCTACGAAATCATCCGATCCCGGACAATCTATAATATTGAGTTTCTTATTATTCCATTCTACATGAAATACAGTTGAAAATACAGAATATCCATACTCCTGCTCCACCGGAAAATAATCACTCACCGTATTTTTTGCTGTAATGCGTCCACGACGCTTGATAAGGCCACTTTCAAACAACATAGCCTCTGTTAACGTAGTTTTACCAGAACCGTCATTTCCCAAAAGGGCTATGTTTTTAATCTCATTAGTTTGATAAACTTTCATTGTATTACTTTTTAAGATTACAAAAATTCGGGACGAAATTTAATAAAAATAGACCATAAATACAATTTTATCTGTCTTTAGTTACTTATGTTATTCAACATGAAGTACAACAAACTTTTTTATCGTAACTTTGCTGATAAGAAAATAAAAATACTTTTTATGGCCGGTTTGTATATTCATATTCCATTCTGCGAAAGCCGTTGTATTTACTGTGACTTCTATTCTACTACCCGACTTAAAGATCGGACATCATATGTCAATGCACTTATCCGTGAATTAAAATTCCGTGCCGGCTATCTTCCCCACTCTGCCGGTCATTTACCGCCCATCCATACAATTTATTTCGGAGGAGGAACACCCTCACAACTGAATTGTTGTCAACTGGAACAGATTTTAAATACTATATATAAGGAATATGATGTCAGCAATGACGCTGAAATCACTCTTGAGGCTAATCCTGACGATTTATCAGAGCAGCGTATAAAAGAACTTAGAAAACTCCCTTTTAACCGGCTCAGTATGGGCATACAGACTTTTGATGACAAACGTCTGCATTTTCTCAAAAGAAGACACAACGGAAAAGAAGCCATTGAAGCAGTCAAACGATGCCAGGATGCGGGGCTGACCAATATCAGTATTGATCTTATTTACGGACTTCCTCAAGAAACATTGTCTGAATGGGAAGAAGATATTACCCAGGCCATCTCACTTCATACCCCTCACATCTCAGGCTACGCGCTCATTTATGAAGAAGGAACTCCACTGTGGAAAATGAAAGAAAAAGAACTCGTAAAGGAGATTGAAGATGAAACCAGCCTTGCAATGTACAGCCTACTTATCGACCGTCTTACATCAGACGGTTTTGAACATTACGAAATATCCAATTTCGCCCGTCCCGGTTTCCGTTCACGACACAATTCCAGTTATTGGATGAATATTCCTTATTTAGGCTGCGGACCATCGGCACATTCTTTTGACGGACTGAGCAGACAATGGAACACTCCTGACCTGACAACTTATATCAATATGGTTAATGTTTGTCAAAGTCCGACAGATTTTTTTAACGCCAGCTGGATTGAAAAAGAGGAACTCTCACTATCCACCCGCTACAATGACTTTATACTTACCTCTCTACGTACATGTTGGGGAGCAGACATTCATATCATGAAAGAAAAATTCGGTGATAAATTGACGGCCTATTGCTTACGTATGGCTAAACCTTATCTCGATTCCGGACACATGATTCTGACAAAACAAAACGAGCAAGCCCCTGAAGGCTTGCTCAAACTCACACGTCGCGGTCTATTCCTTTCGGATGGCATCATCAGCGACTTACTATATGTCGAAGACTAATCAATAAGCAGTCTCCTGATAAGAAATCTCATAAAAACACGGATAAACATTTGATGAAGCATCAGAATGTCCTTGATTATGTGGTACTATTATTCTAACCTTTGCTATTTCACGCTCATCAATCTGGCGTCCAATGCAAATATAAGTAAGCGGTACGAGCCAACCGGAAGGTACTGCCTTAGAACCATAATAATTATACATTACACCACCTCCGTTAATTGAGGTATTGAATGAACCTTGAAACGTTCCGTATGTATTCGTCACATCCATAATATCGGGATATGCTGTAGAACTGTTAGACTGGATGGCATCTGTTAAGATATTATATTCCACATAACGGCAAATAATACTTTTTGTCTGTCCGTTAAGCAATTTACTGCCTGTACCTTTTCTTACAATCTGCATATATATGCCTGTATTTTCGAACAATACATACTCGTTATTGGCCACATTGGTCATACTATCCTGACGATAGAACTGATCTTCGCTTATCACATTAATCGCTCCCACATCAATCAATGTATCGCCATTCATAACAATAGCTACATCTCTTTTCAGAAACGCACTGATTGCATCACGTTCTTTCTCACGCTTTTCCGCATAGGTTTCATCGTCGTTACAACTTTGTAATCCACAAAGACAACCTATTGCAAACAACATAAATATGATTTTTTTCATAACTTATATCTTATCATTTTTTTATTTATTACTCTTCTGATTTCAATAATGGCGCATATTTCTTCAATGCCTCATGCACCTGTTTTACGGCTTCCTGCATTGAACATTCCAATGTACCTCCTGCCGCATTAAGATGTCCACCTCCATGGAAAAAATCTTCTGCCATTTTATTACATGGAAAATCATCAACTGAACGCAATGAAACTCTAATCGTTCCATTTTCGGCATTCTCACGCATAAATATGGACAATTTATTTCCTTTTATCTGTAATGGAATATTAACAAATCCCTCTGTATCGCCTTTTTTATATGAAAAACGTTTCTGTTCATCACGTTCCAAAGTTATCAATGCTGCATGGTATTCCGGAAAAGTTTCCATCTTAACATAAAGCAAATACCCCATTAAACGAAAACGGTCAGCCGGATAACTATAATAAATCTGACGATAAATTTTGTCCTTATCTATGCCTTTTTCCAACAATTCGGCTATTACACAATATACTTCACTCCGATTTGAATTATATGAAAAACATCCCGTATCGGTCATCATACCCGTATAAAGACAAACAGCCTCATCATAAGAAATACGCTCACGTGCATCAATCTGAACCAATATACGATAAAGCAATTCACATGTGGCACACATTTCCGGATGAGAGATAGACAAACTGAACCGTTCTGTAGCCGGAAATGGATGATGGTCTATCATAATCATCGGTACATCCAATGCTACCACCGTTTCTGTAAGTTCTTCAAGACGCTCAGGTGAATTAAAATCCAAACACACAACGAGATTTACATCTGAAATAGCAGCTTTCACCTCATCAGCCTGTTTGTCAAACGTCAGAATTTCATCAGCTCCAGGCATCCATTTTAAAAACTCAGGAAAAATATTAGGTGTCACAGCTGTAACTTTCTTGCCCCTGCGATGCAAAAAATGATAAAAAGCCAACATTGATCCCAAAGCATCGCCATCAGGTGACACATGACAAGTCACCAACACATGGGCGGACTTGTCTATCATCATACTCAAAGTCTGAGATTCTTCGTCAGACAACAAGAAATCCAGCATATACGGAAGTTTTGGTTTTAGCGTACAAATATACGAAAAAACTTAAGTTTCCATCATTTTAAAGGAACTTTTAACGCTCCATGTACAGACATATCATAAACCGGCCAACCCAATGTTTCACATTCCCGAACATATAACTTGCGATCACTCCATCTGAGCGACGCATCCAAAACAACCATTTGAGGTACAAACAATCGAGACAAATCCTTAAGCGACGTACACATTCCACGGCAAATAAACAAATAATCTATTGGATATGGCTTTTTTGCGTACCCTCCGCTCCAACGTCCATCAAAGGCAAGCAATACAGTTCGTCCCAAACATCCCACAAGACCATTATCTGCCTGCAAAATGCCATCATCATAACACTGACTCACAATATTCGGAGGAGTTGTAAGTCGCCGTTCCCAAAATGTACGACGAATATCAGACATACGACAAAAAACACTGTCTGGCCATACAGGTAACAAATAAGACTTATTTGAAGACAATACAAAATGAACAGATGGACAAGAAGGGCAATTATAAAATATCAATGCCGGTTTTATTCTCCACACCACATTATACCATGAAGCCCCGATAAACACAACAGACAACAACACTGCGCTCCAAATAAAAAATGTAAATTTTAAATTATGCCGGCACAACCATAATATCAAAAACAAATAAATTACAATAAGCATGACCTTTGAAGGATAAAGTTGCACCACTGCTAACGGCCATCCAGCCAGCTCTTCCAGGATTGCATGCTGTATCTGTATTACATGGGTCAAACCAGAAAACCATATTACGGACCAATCGGCAGGTAAAATCGTCAGCAACATGGAAAACGGCATGCTGAACAATAATATTGCAGTAAACGGAGTTAATAACAAAGTGGACAAAGCCGAATAAGGCGAGAAAGTATGAAAAAGACCAGCAACCAAAGGCGATGTTGCCAACTGGGCTTTAAATGACATTAACAAGCTTTCTGATATAAAACGTAAAGGTTTGTAACGTTGTATAAACAGCGGTAATCTTACATCTCCTAATCCTAATATACCACACATGGCCAGAAAAGAAAGCTGAAAACTAACATCAAAAAGCCACAGCGGACAAAGGCATAACATCAGAAAAGCCGATGCGGCCAAGGAATTAACAGAGAATCCTTTCCGTTCAGCCAATGTTCCCAACAGCATCAAGCTATACATCAATGAAGCTCTTACTAATGATGACGGCATACCGGCCAACAGACAGAAGCACCACACCAATGCGATAGCCACCAGATTACCTACTATATAAATCACCCGCTGACGAACAAAACGTTTTAACACATAACCAAATAAAGCAACCAGATAGCATAGATGTAATCCTGACAAAGCCAACACATGACTGACGCCGGCAGCAGCATAAATCTGTCTCAAAGATTGAGGCATTTCTGAACGGTCACCTAATGTCATGGCCGAATACAAGGCGAATTCATCCCCCGAAAGGCCCGCCGATTTATATCGTGACAACAATCTGTCACGCCATTGTTGTGCTTTTATCTTCAGTCTGACAGTTAAAGGAATATCACTAACTATCTCATCAGAAGAACAAATCTGCCAAGTTGTATCCCAAAGCAAGACCTGTCCGGAGACCCCTCGATTGAAAAGGAAACGGGCATAATCAAATTCATCAGGATTCCCACGATTGACCGGAACTTTTATTTGTTCTTTAAAAACCAATTCTTTACCAACATACAATAACTCTGTATGCTCGCTCTTCCGAAAGACCAACATTACCTTTGGCGCTGACCGCCAATCCAACCGTTCATTCCCATCCGGTAAAACCAAAGCTTCACACGAAACGCTGCGTGGCTTTATTTCTGGAGAAGCAACCAATAAAGCCCTATATGTTTCCTTGCATTCTGGCCAATCTACTGTCATACGTCGACAAGCCAGCTGATAATGCAAAAAACCAAACAGAAAAAAGAATAATATGATGCCTTCACCGAAAAAATTACATCTTTCGACTAGCTGCAAACGACAACGAATAAAAAACAAAACTCCAAACAGGAGAAAAAGGCATATAAAACCAACAATCAAAAATGACCATGACAATAATATTCCGCCCCAATCGGAACAAACAGCAGCACTCGTCATACCGACTATCAACGGTATGGCTAAACGCAGGAACGGATACCTGCCAATACGCTCGGCAAATGTCAGCTTGGCATTCAAATGTTTTTCAAAACGTGAATTTCCTCTGTCGGATCAGCAGCCTTAAACACCGCACTACCCGCCACAAGAATATCAACTCCGGCTTTTCGCAATTGTTCTCCGGTCTCACGATTTACTCCACCATCAACCTCTATCAAGGCATGCGAACCCGTACGCTTTATCATTTCTCGCAACGCACGAACTTTATCTAAAGTATGTGGAATAAACTTCTGACCACCGAATCCGGGATTGACAGACATCAACATCACAAGGTCTACATCACGAATAATATCCTCCAGCAAGCATACCGGTGTAGAAGGATTCAATGTAACTCCAGCCTTCATCCCTGCTTCCTTTATTTGCTGAATCACACGATGAAGATGCGGACAAGCTTCATAATGTACATTCATGGTATAGGCACCCAATGCCTTTACTTCGTTGATAAACTTTTCAGGCTGTACGATCATCAAATGCACATCAAGCGGCTTACGGCAAAGCTGTGCCACATATTTCAATACCGGAAAACCAAATGAAATATTAGGAACAAAAACTCCGTCCATGATGTCAATATGCAGCCAGTCACACTCGCTGCGGTTGATCATATCCATTTCAGCCTTCAAATCGGCAAAATTAGCCGATAACAACGAAGGCGCTACCATTGTTCTCATAGTACCCTGCATTTTTTGCACATTATAATATGCAAATGTAATGAATTCATCCGACATGCACAAAACCACATCGAACAAATACAGAATACTACTTTAAAATCATACGGGCAAATTCACCGTCCGGCGTTTCTACTTCACGATAATTACGGGCAAACAATTTCAGAAAGGCAATGGTCTTTCTTGAAGGATGCAACATGGTGTCAGGTAACAATGCGTCCATAGGCTCTTCATTATTTGTTACCTTTATAACGCCATAATCCTTTGTTTAGTATATATGCAGAACGTTTTTTTAAGATATTGCCAAATAAACATTATGAGAAACCGCCATACGACGTAAATTCAATAAGGCATAGCGCATCCGGCCAAGTGCTGTATTGATACTTACCCCCGTAGCTTCTGCAATTTCTTTAAATGAAAGTTCTTGATAATACCGCATATAAACAACTTCCTTCTGATTTTGCGGCAAGTTCTCAACGAGTAATCTCACATCATCAAGAGTCTGATCTTTCACCATTTTCATTTCAATGGTTGTTTCTGAAAGCTTTACGTCATTAAACAAATCATACTCTACATCGTCGTTTGACACACAATTCTCATTCTTACACTGACGGAAAAAATCAATAATAAGATTATGAGCTATACGGGTCAACCATGCTTGAAAACGTCCGTTTTCTGTATATCTACCCTGCTGAATTGTAACAATAGCCTTCATAAAGGTTTCCTGAAAAATATCTTCAGCAACTTCCTGATTGTGTACAATAAAACTGATATATGAAAAAATACGTTGCTCGTATCTATCTAACAAGACATCAAACGCGCTATTATTGCCTTCGGCATAGAGTCTGACCAATGCATCATCAGTCATACGGTTTATACTCTCCATATTTATTCTTCTTTATAATGAAGTAAGCTTGTTCCGATAGGCAATTCTGTTTTTAAGGTTTATAATTCGATTAGGTTTTGATATTGCAAATAAATAACTTTTTTTTTATACTTACAACATTTCAAAAAAAAAAGTGAATGTTAAACACCCTTTTTATGTTATAAAACAAAGTTTAGGAATATAGAAAAAACATTTTATATCTGATATTTTGCAAACAAATACATTTTTATTGTGTCTTTTCTTATCTTATAATAAAGAATAAAAAACAGAGGGAATACCCTCTGTTTATAAAAATTCCAGAATCTTTATATATACATTAATGTTTACTCTGCCCTATCTGCTATATTGTCACCATCCGTCGGTGCCAAGGTCTCGTCAAAATTATCAAGACCGGCCTTTACCAGAATATTATACCAACTGAGCAACTTCTTAATATCTGTAGGATACACACGATCGCGATCATAATTAGGAAGTATTTCTGCAAAATAAGCAGCAAGCTCATCGCGATTTGCTTTCTTATAATCAAAAGATACAGGCTGGCCACCTTCTTTTTCTTTTACTGATTTGAGCACCTGTCGCAAAGGCACTTCTTCATCATCGGTATACATAGCAATATCAGCCAGTGAAATCACCTTGTCAGCAGCAAATGCCGGCATTCTCTTTTTTGCCTCATCAATAGTCTCTACAATCAGGCTTCTGTTGCCGCGAGACACTAATCTGTACAATCCCGGTTTTCCGGAAATAGCTAAAATCGTTTCTAACATTTTAATATATATCTATTGTTGTAATTCAAAAACAAACACAAAGATAAGCCTTCATAACCTTATCTTCAAAATCTTATTTCTAAAAAAACTTAAGGATTTATCTGTTTAAGGATTTTATCTGTTGCCGTATATACGTCTTGCTCCCCATCGTTTAGCAAAACAAAGTCGGCCCGACGACATCTTTCTGCCTCATCATATTGTGAATTTATCCGCGCCAAAGCCTGCTCTGACGAACAATGGTCACGCGACATAATCCGCAACAGTCGAATATTTTCGGGCGCAGAAACAGCAACAACAACCGTTACCAAATCATTAAATCCCGACTCGAAAAGTATCGCACATTCCATTATTAGAACCGGTGCCTGCTGACGTTCTACCCAACCAAGAAAATCTTTTCTGACAACCGGATGCACAATCGCATTGATTTTATCTGCATGGGATTTTTCACAAAACAAATAAGCTGCAAGCTTTTTTTTATTTAATTGCCCATCCGGCAAATAAACATCATCGCCCAATAAGCCTTTGAGTTGCGTTTTAATATCATCACTCTGCAACATCAGACGTTTTGCCTCGTCATCAGTATAATAAACCGGATAACCTTTCTGTTCCAACAAACGGGCCACATAACTTTTTCCGCTACCTATACCTCCCGTAAGACCGATTATAACCTGTTTACTCTTCATCATCAATCTGCTCAATAAGATAATCCACCTCTTCAGGCTGTATGCTGACATTAGAAACCCCTTCGGGCATTGACTTCAGATGAAGCGCCACCTTAGACATTTTGTTTTCCATCAACTCTTCATAAGAAACGGCTATCACAAAATCATCGGCTGTAACATTCTTAAACTGACTCATTCCGACTCTAAACTTAACCGTAACCTTAGACGGGAATGTACGTAAATCCTTACTAGCCGGGAAATTTATACCGACAACAGGCACTTCAACTGTTTTCTCCGTATATAAATCTACCCTTAAATCCACATCCACTTGTGAAGGTACAAATTTGGCACCTCTTACTTTCTGTAAGCTACGCTGATATTTTGTATTGGCAGAAAGATTGGTAACATGAAACGGAGTCACCACAGCCGCCGTTATTGTATCCAATATATCAAGCGGAGCAAAAACTGTCACAGAATCTGGTGAACATTTAATTCTGTCAACATAATATTCCGGAGACGTTTCTATCACTCCGGCCAAACGTACCGGAATTTTTTTCTTTGCTCCCCGATTAAAATAAAACTCCAATGTATCAGGACGGAGAGACACAATCTTAGTGGAAGAAGCCAACTGACTTTGAACACGGTTTTGAATATCCTTCATTGGCACCAATACGCGACCTGATATCATACCGTCATCAAAATCTTTATAATCAACAGTCAACGGTGCCATCTTATGACCATAAAGATAACGCACCATTACAAGTCCCTTATCTCTGACAACAACACCTAATTCTGTTGGTAAATCCGAAGTAATTACAACATTTGAGGGTACCTCTGTTAGTTTGAGCGGAAAACGCAGTTCCACATCAAACGTATCGTTTAAAGCCTGTAACAACCAAAATGAGGCAGATACAAGCATAAAAAACAAAAAGAACAGAAACTCCCTGAATTTCTGACTTAACAAGGCGTTTCTGATCTTTAACAGATATTTCTTATATTTCAGCGTATCCATCAATACGGTTACTTACCGGGCGTTTCGGCAGGTGCACCGGCATAAACAGAATTCTTTGATATTTTAATTTTCACTCCGGAAGCAATCTCTACCATCAGAGTGTTGTCTGCATCGTTTACTTCCTTCACTTTACCATAGATTCCTCCTGCAGTAACAATATCCTGACCAGGTGCAATGCTATTACGGAAATTCTGAATTTCTTTCTGTTTCTTGTTCTGCGGACGTATCATAAAGAAATACATAATGGCAAAAATCACTACCATCATGATAATCATTGACATTCCGCTACCTCCTTGCTGTGCTTGCAATAAAATTGTCAGTACATTCATGTTGTTTTCGGTTTATAGATTATTTTTTGGTTATTTTATTTTCTGCAATCAGTTTTTTGGCGATATTATCCAGCAGACCATTAACGTAAGCACCGCTCTTTGGTGTGCTGTACATTTTAGCTATATCCACATATTCGTTAAGCGTCACGTTCAACGGTATATCAGGAAAGCTTTGGATTTCAGCCAATGCAATCTGCATGATAATCAAATCCATCAACGCAATACGGTTAAACTCCCAGTTTTTGGTATGCTCACCGATTAATTTACGATAATAATCCGCATTCAACAAAGAATTGCGGAACAAGCGATGTGCAAACTCACGGTCTTCTTCATCCTTAAATTCGGGAAGTAGTTCCTGATTTGCGCCTTTACTTTCATCAAAACGCTTAATGGTTTTAAGCACGAACGTATCTACAATATCCTTGTCATCGTTCCAATAGAGACTCATATCCTCCAAAACGCTGTCAAGTTTCTCGTTATTGCAAATAATATTCTTATATATCTTACGCCATAATTCCCTATCTTCTGCATAAGAAGATTCCGACGAAGCCATATATTCCTTATAATAATCAGTAGCTTCAATTTCCTTATACAAGGAACGCACCAGACTTTCCTCGTCTACCCAATTCTTCTTCTGGGTTTCCTGAAAGTCAAGTAACTGTTTGTTTACTTCCAACTGATTAATGAAACGGTTTTCTATAAACTTGCGGCTAGGAATTTCACCTTCATGAATTCTATTATAACGATTCTGCGCAGTTTCAACTCCTCGGACGGCAATCCGATTTATTTCAACCATCAACAACAACAGATAGTTATAAAGATCATAAGCCTTAGCCAGGCTGAAAAATAATTCCTTCTCCGCTGTATCAATATTTTTCCCGTCATTCTGATAATAAGCGTATGTTATCTGAACAATCTTTAATCGAATGATTTCTCTGTTAATCATAACTCGGCCCCTACAATAATTAATAGTGCAAAATTACTCATTTTATATAGAAAAGCGAATCTTTTGCCTTTTTTTTTTGGAAGTTTTAAAAAATATCGTCAATTTTGGCGAATAATTAAGTAATACCATAACCGAATTTATACCATGGAGGAGATTATGAAAAACAATGAAACCGACAAAGACATCGTCTTTTCCAAGGCTGTCAAGGCCGGAAAACGGATTTACTATGTGGATGTTAAAAAGAACAGGAAAGATGAAATGTTTCTGGCAATTACTGAAAGTAAGAAAGTAATCAGCGGCGACAGCGACATGCCGACCGTAAATTTTGAGAAACACAAAATATTCTTGTACCAGGAAGATTTCGACAATTTCATGAAGGGATTGCAAGAAGCTATCGGATTCATAGAAAAAGAACAAGGCCATCCTCAGGCAAGGACACAGCAGGAAGAACGCGGAGACATTAAAATAGACCTTGATTTCTGAGAAAACAAGCCCTAAGACTTGCAGATTAACATAAAAAAGCGTACCTTTGCACCGCTTTTAGAGGCACGCACCTGATGCTGCGCATCGTGTGATGGCGAATTAAGCAAAATCACTTAATTTAGAGTAACACAAAAAATTATCAAAAATGAAAGAAATTAACGTAAACGGTACGATTAGAACCGCAACAGGCAAAAAAGCCACTCGCGAAATCCGTAAGGCAAATGCAGTTCCATGTAACTTGTATGGTGAAGCTAAAGACGAAAAAGGTCTTCCTGTAGCATTGTCATTCACAGCTACAAATGACGAATTGCGTAACTTGATTTACTCTCCGGATATCTACAGTGTAAACCTGAACATCGACGGCAAAACTTGCAAAGCTATTTTGAAAGAAATACAGTTCCACCCAGTAAAGGATACTGTAATGCATGTTGACTTCTACGAAATTACCGATACTAAACCTATCGTAATGGAAGTTCCTATCAAGTTAACAGGTTTGGCAGCTGGTGTTAAAGCCGGTGGTCGTCTGGCTGCATCTGTTCGTAAATTGAAAGTAAAAGCTGTTTATACCAGCATCCCTGAACGTTTGGAAATTGATGTAACCAACTTGGGTCTTGGTAAGACAATCAAAGTTGGCGAGTTGCATTTCGACGGTTTGGAACTGATTACAAGCAAAGAAGTTGTAGTTTGCCAGGTTAAGATGACTCGTGGTGCTAAGGCAGCTGCAACAAGCGATAAGTAATCTACGCTTAGATGAAATATTTAATTGTCGGCTTGGGCAACATTGGTAGCGAATACGATGGTACCCGCCACAATATAGGATTCAGAGTATTGGACGCCTTAGCTAAGGCGTCCAATCTCGTTTTTGAGGATAAGCGATACGGAGCGGTCACCACCCTCTCTGTCAAAGGCCAACAGCTGCTTCTCCTCAAGCCTTCTACATACATGAATCTAAGTGGAAATGCCGTAAGATATTGGATGAATAAAGAAAACATTCCTTTGGAGCGTATTCTTATTGTTGTTGATGATTTATCTTTACCATTTGGAGCCTTGCGTCTGAAACCGGGCGGAAGCGATGGAGGCCACAACGGACTTAAAAATATCGCTTCAGTACTGGCGACCCAAGCCTATGCCAGATTACGATTCGGTATCGGCAATGAATTTCCCCGCGGCGGACAAGTTGACTATGTATTGGGACAATTCACTGAAGAAGACCTCAAGACCATGGACGAACGTGTCACCATGGCTGGCGAAATGATTAAAAGTTTCTGCCTGGCAGGTATTCAGATCACCATGAACCAATTCAATAAAAAATAATAGCGTAACCCATTTATGAGCGAAGCAAGAATTGACAAATGGTTATGGGCAGCCCGCATATTCAAAACCCGTTCCATGGCGGCGGCTGCCTGCAAAAAAGGACAGATCAGCATGAACGGCGCGCAACTTAAGCCTTCACGCACAATAAAAGCCGGCGATATTATCAACGTCAGGAAACCACCTGTCACTTATTCATTCAAAGTCAAACAGTGTATAGAAAAACGTGTCGGTGCCAAACTTATTCCCGAAATTCTGGAGAATGTAACACCTCCGGAACAATACGAGCTACTGGAAATGAACCGGATAAGCGGATTTGTAAATCGCGCACGTGGCACAGGACGACCGACCAAAAAAGACAGGCGAAGTCTGGAACAGTTTACTACGCCTGAATATCTTGACGATCTTCTCTTTGATTTTGACATGAATGACGAAGATGACGACGAACTGACTGACAACGAAGAATAAGCAATAAATGCCATCAGTCTATTCATGATTCTATTATAATAAAAAAGAAGCGCTTAAAGCGCTTCTTTTTTTATTTACTATACAGCAATCTCACGATTTAGAGACCGGTGAAAGAGCCATCAACTCATGTAAGGCTTTTCTCTCTCCTACCACCCAAACGATATCACCCACTTGAAACACACGTTCGGCATCCGGCTTTTCCAATATACCGTCTGGCGTCTCATAACCCACAATCATACAATGATAACGGTTTCTCAATCCGCTATCCTTCAGTTTCTCACCGACAAATTCCGATCCGTCTTCTATTACCAGCTGCTTTAAAAGCATCTCACGCTCAACATCGTCATGCCCAGATTCATCAGTCTCTAAGATTCTAGTCTGATCCAAAGCCTGACCAAACAGACCAATTTGCTGATCGGTACCGATAACCTGAAGATGATCACCCGGATATAAACGGTCATCTCCACGTGGTATATTGATACGTCTTTCTCCTCTGATTATAGAAGCAATATTCACGTTAAAGCGATGGCCTAAGTTCAAATCCTTCAATAACCGCCCTCCCCAAATAGATTCGGCCGGCACCTCAAAATCTGCCAAATGCAAATCTCTACTCAACAATCTATCTGCATATCCCGGCTTGATTTTCCCGGTTTGCCTGTCATATAATTCACGGCTACGCAGATTCTCCATAAAGACCTTTTCCATCTGTATGGAATTACGCTTCAAACGACGGGACAGCAAAATAGCTACAACTATAAACATTGCCACAACCAACAACAAAGCATCGGCAAACGGTACTAAAAAGCGGACTATATAAAACACGAATGCACAAACCACAACACCTCTGACAATCAGTGTAAATATCAAGGGCAATCGATTACTACGACTTTCTTTCCATAATTGAATAAATAAAGAAGAGCGTCGTCCACGTGCCATGATACCCCGTAAAAAAGGCGATAAAGCCAAAAGCGTCACCACGCCACATACAGCGTTAGCCCACCAGTGAGGTAACACACCTCTCATAAACGGTAAAAAGAACTGGAAGGAAATCGTAATAATTGATGTACAAAGTATGGAAAAAATAACGATTTGTCTGATCATTGCAGTTATCAACGCCTTCCACATTCCGGGATGTCCTACAGTAAATCCACCGGAAGCCACACGGTCTAACGCTGCAATCCAAGGTTTAGGCATGACCTTACATACCGCCGTATAGGCCGGACCGGATAATTTAAGCATATAAGGTGTCGTGAAAGTCGTAATTACCGAGACAGCAACCACTATCGGATAAAGGAAACTACTAGTCACTCCAAGCGACGTACCCAACGATGCTATGATAAAAGCAAACTCACCAATCTGCGACATGCTGAAACCACACTTCATTGCTTCCTTCAAAGGCTGACCGGCCAGAATAAAACCGGCAGAACCAAATATCGCCTGCCCCAAAATAATGGTCAATACAATAACCAGTACCGGCACCGTATACTCCAACAATACATCCGGATCGACAAGCATGCCTACGGACACAAAGAATATGGCACCAAACAAATCTTTAATTGGCGAAACCAGATGTTCTATATGTTCCGCCTCTACTGTTTCAGCCAGAATAGACCCTACTACAAAAGCGCCGAACGCCGCACTGAATCCCGAATATACAGCAACAACGGCCATCCCAAAACACAGCGCCAAAGACAAGATAAGTAACGTCTCATTATTTAAAAATCGTTTGAAACGCCGTAATATCAAAGGCAGGAAATACATGCCCACGACAAACCACAGCACCAGGAAAAAAGCCAAACGCAATAACGCATATAACAACTCCCCTCCTTCTATACTATGACTGACAGCCAAAGTAGAAAGCACAACCATCAACACAATGGCCAATATATCTTCAAGTATCAGCACGCTTAACACCAAACCGGCAAAACGTTGCTTTAATACTCCCGAATCCTGAAAAGCCTTATATATAATAGTAGTAGAAGACATTGCCAGCATACCGCCCAGATAGATGCTATCCATCCGTTTCCATCCAAAAAGGTGTCCAACCGAACTACCCAAAAACATCATACAGAAAATGATAGTCAACGCTGCTATAACCGGCGCGCCTCCCATTTTGATGATTTTTTTGAAACTGAACTCCAACCCCAGTGTAAACAACAGTACAATAATACCTATTTGCGCCCAAACATCTATATTATTCACATCGTGGACAGATGGTGTATAAACAAAATGTGGACCGGCTATAAAGCCGGCCACAATATATCCCAACACCAAAGGTTGCTTCAACTTTTTAAACACAATTGTCACCACACCGGCAACAGCCAGTATCAGCGCCAGATCCTGTATCAATGTTGGTATTGATTCCATTCTTATTCAGCCCTTTCTGCCGTTAATGCGGCAATCTGCACAATCGTACGCATAGCTTTATCCATGCTCTGTACAGAAACAAACTCATGAGGGCCGTGAAAATTAAGTCCACCCGCAAATATATTTGGGCAGGGCAATCCCATAAACGACAGTTGTGCACCGTCTGTACCTCCACGAATAGCCTTAATCTTACAGGTTACACCAGCCTTCTCCATAGCTTCAGACGCTATGTCAATAATATGCATCATTGGCTCTACTTTTTCGCGCATATTATAATATTGATCGTGCAACTCAACTGTCACAACACCTTTACCATAATGAGCATTCATTTTTTCTGCAATCTGGCACACCGTTGCCTTACGGTCTTCAAACTTGATACGGTCATGATCGCGGATAATAAAAGAAATGCTTGCATGTTCAACAGTTCCCTGTAAATCCGTCAAATGATAAAATCCTTCATAACCTTCCGTTTCCTGAGGAGTCTGTCCTTTCGGCATCATACTGATAAATTCAGCAGCCAACAGTGCGGCATTACGCATCTTATTTTTTGCATATCCCGGATGAACGCTCAATCCCTTAATGGTTATTTTCGCAGAGGCTGCATTAAAATTCTCAAACTCCAGTTCTCCAATCTCACCTCCATCCATGGTATAAGCCCAATCACAGCCAAAATGTGCCACATTAAATAAATGAGCGCCACGACCAAGCTCTTCATCGGGATTGAACCCGACCCTTATTTTACCATGTTTAATTTCAGGATGTTCTGTCAGATAAGCCATCGCCTCAACTATTTCGGCAACACCGGCCTTATCGTCAGCACCCAATAAAGTATGCCCGTCCGTAACAATCAAATCCTCACCGACATGCTCTTTCAATTCCGGGAAATATTGCGGCGAAGTCACTATCCCGTCAGCTTCTGACAATACAATATCTCCGCCATCATAACTTTCAACAATCCGTGGATGAACATTTGCCCCGGAACAATCAGGTGACGTATCCATATGTGCTATGAAACCGATAACCGGCACATCCTTTTCCGTATTCGAAGGCAACGTGGCATAAAGATATCCATTGTCATCCAATACTATATCCTGCATACCAATAGCCTCCAATTCGTCTTTTAAATAACGGGCAAAAACCATTTGTCCCTGTGTACTGGGACACGCATTACTGTTATCGTCTGACTGTGTGTCAAACTGTACATACTTCAGAAATCTTTCTATCAATCGCATAACATTTGCATTTAAAATTAGCGTAAAATTAAGCATAATGCCTGATTTTCGCAACAGACAAATCATATTTGTCCGAACTAATCGTAAAGATTCACAAAAATTTAAATTGAGAAGTTTTTTTCCTAAAAAAATCATATCTTTGCAGTTGCAACTATATAACCTAACATCTAATATATCTTTTATTAATCTATAATCATGAAACAATCATTTACAAAACTTATCGGGCTGTGTTGTACACTCAGCCTCACAGGATTGTCGTATGCTCAGGAAGATGTGACAGCAACCTATCTCAACAATCCGTCTTTTGAAGCTGATGCCGGTTTGTGCACCCAAGATTCAGAAGACAAAGTAACAGAACCTACAAACAACGGAGAAGAAGATTTACGCGGTTGGAATATTAAACCAAGCGGTTGGAATATTACTCCGCCAAGCGAAGGAAAATCATTACTGATAAACTCCGCATGCAATACAGACAATAATCTCGGAAAAACAGCCATAGCAGATGGAGATTATGCTTACTATCAACGTTTTGGCTGGGGAAGCGCATCATCTGTATTGTCACAGACCACAACCAAGACACTTGCGGCCGGCGAATACGAACTAACATTCGTCACAAAAGCTTTTGCCGTAAACAACGCCATAACTTCTGCAAACATCAATATTTACGATGAAGCCGATAAATCTTTGGGCAATACGTCATTTATCTGCGAAGCAGGAAGCAGTAATGTCATGACCAACTCCGAATGGACTACACACAGCGTTAAATTCATCGTTGACGCTGATACCCAAATCACCATTACAGCTGAGGTGTCATGGGGTAACGGGGGCAGTCAGATTGCTTATGACAATTTCAAACTGACCAAATTACCGGACGGTAGTTATGACCCGGACGCACCTGTCATTGAAGGGGATACAGAAGACAAAGTTTCATCACCTACAGAAGGCGTCATCACACATGATTTCGTTTCAGAAACAGACATGCAGAAAGATTTGCTCCAGATGCTTGCAAACTCAATGCAATATGCAAAAAACATTTGGTACAACTGCGAGGCACCTAACAGCAAAAATGAAGTCTGTGGCTACTTCAAGGCTAACAGCGCCGGCCAAAACAATGAAGACGGTGTACGTACAAACGCCGATTTCTCCATGATTTGCGCATTTGTATACAAATATGGAAAGGATAAGGTAACTCTGCCCGCCGGCATGACATGGGACGAGGTAAAGGATATGGCCATGAAATCTCTTGTATTCGGCTATTCCACCCATAAGGCTAACAAGTTTAAAATTACATCCAACAACGCTTACTGGGGTTCTGTCAGCTCAAACGATCATGTATGGGAAAGCTCACTGTGGGCCATGTCTTTGGCATACGCTTCACATTTCCTCAGCGACGAATTGAGCGAAGCACAAAAAACATACGTGTACAACATGATTAAAGCCGAATGTAATTATGAACTTCAGCGCAGCATTCCTACAGGTTACAACGGCGACACAAAAGCCGAGGAAAACGGATGGGAAACCAATATCCTGGCATGCGCACTCGGCCTGTACCCCAATGATGCGTTAGCTCCGCAGTGGTTTGCACGTCTGCGCGAATTTGCGATTAACTGCTACTCTCAAATTGACGATGCCAACAACAATACCGTTATAGATCCGGAATACGACCAGACTACCGTAAAGGATTTATACAAAGGCAAAAACCTATACGATGATTATACACTTCAGAACCATAACTATTTCCACACCTCATACCAGAATGTGGTTATGCAGGAACTTGGCGAATCCTATCTGGCGCTCAAACTGTTCCAAGGTGAAAACGAAAAATGGAAAACAAATGCCCTGATGCATAATAACCAAAACGTCATGGACGAAGTACTCTGCCAGTTGGCACTTGCCGACGGTGAACTGGCCATGCCAAACGGTAACGACTGGAGTATGTTCCTTTATGACCAGATAACAAGTTATACAACAGCGGCCTGCTTCTTGCGCGACCCCAATGCCTTGCTTCTGGAAAATCTGGCATACAAAAACATCAAGGCAAGACAAACAACAACGTCCGACGGAAGCTGGTTGCTTAACAGTGACATAGGTCCGCGCCGTATGGGTGTAGAAGGCCATCGTGTCATGATGACCTACCTGATGCATGAGCTGGCTTCAACCAACGATTTGCAACCAACAACATGGAGTGATTTCAGCAAAAAATACGAGGCCGCCAAACTATTTACCAGCCAGAATATTGTACGGGCCAACACAAAAGACCGTTTCAGTGTATTCTCATGGAGTAATGGTCTGAAAAGCTATACCGGATATATCGCAGCAAACAATCCGGACAAAAATAAAATCATTGTGCCGTACAAGGCAAACAACACCGGTAACATCATAGGATGGTACACAGTCAACGGTAAAGGCACAAACGCCTCACCTCTTGTCAGCGGAATCTATAATCTGGAAGGTAACAGTTATACCATGAACGGCAAGCTGTCAACCAACGACAACAGTCTGGAAAACAACTTTACGCTCTACTCTACTCCCGGCAACGCCTTCATCTATATGGATTATGTTGTCGGAAAGACCAGCGGTACAATTACCTCAGAACAGGGAGGCTTGATGGCAATCAGTGTCGATCCGTTTACAAAGGAACAGAGAACATTGTATTACGACAACGGACGTTTTCAAAGTGACGGCAAGCAACTGAAAGATTTCAAGAGTCAATGGGTAAACATTGACAATCAGGTAGGTATCATTACCAGTGACGCAGAAAACAATATGGCCTTTGGTAACCGTGAACTTAACAGTTCTATTTATCTGGCAAAGATTTACCCTTCATACAACAGCCAGATACAAAACTTCACCAAAGATCAGATTGTAGACCGTCGCCACATCGTATATTACAGCAACATCAACGCAGACCAGACAAAAGAACTTTCCGGAAAGATTTACTCTTTGACAAATAAAGTTCCCGAGGGATGGAATGGTGTTATTGTAACAGATACCGATAACGCGCTCTATCTGTTAATGAGTAATTATTGTGGAGACATCTCATGCACATTGAATGACATTTCTACAGAAAACGGCGCACCCGTATTCACAGCCATCACAACCATTAAAGAAGACAAAGCCTCAGCAACCTTCCGCTGTGACGCTAATCATAGTGTAGCCAATTCATTGCGTGTGTTTGTCAAAGGTAATGACCTTCAGGCATGGCAGGCTGAAAACGACTCATGCGCGGCTTACATCAACAATGCCGGAAGCAGCGAACAGACCGCCAATGTCACAATCTTATATAATGGTCAGAATTTAAATGCTGAAATACCTGTCAAATCGGCTTCATGTGTGTTGGTCAGCGTAAAAAACGGTGTCATCGTATATGAGGACACCGAAATAAAAGAAGACGAAGAATCCTTTCGCGACGTCACCGCTCTTTTTCTGAAAAATCCCAGTTTTGAAGAAGACAAGACTTACGGTAAAACCGGTTCTGTTACATTAGGCAGCACAACTTACAACCCTTGTTACATCAATGATGTACCTGCCGTAAACAGTAAATGGGCACAAATCCTTCCCATAGAAGGATGGACCAACGGCAATGAACTGGTAAGCACCGGAGGGTCAAACTTTTGTGTACTCTACTCCATGCCATACAGCACCACCATGTATTGTGTCTCTCCATCGAATGTGGGAAACTCTGCCAGCATAATGGCCGAACCGGCCATTAACGAGAATTGCGGAGAACGCTGCCTTAGCGTTCTCAACTCCTGGGATTCGGGACTGAACCGCATCACTCAGAAAGTAACACTCCCCGCCGGAGAATATAAGCTGAAGTTTTTGATGCAATATGTCTGCCCAAACGAAATGAGACATACCGGAAACGATATCATCACCACAACCAGCGATAACATCAATTATTCTTATTGCGGCATCAGTTATAACGGCAAGAGCGACTACCGCTATCCGCAATATGCCAACAACTGGGAAGAAATCGTTTGCCCGTTCACTCTTGACGAACCTACTGAGGTAACAATCAGCATGGGATTAAAGACAACTGCCTCTGTCGGTGCGGCCAACAATACCCGTCTGTATATTGACAACGTGCGCTTATACAGCAAGGAAGAAGTCAAAACATTTGAAGCCTCTGTATACAACGGTACAGAAACCCCGACAAAAGTTCTCATTACGCAAAACGGCAATATGGAACTTGAGGATAATGCCATCGCATACGTTGAGTCACCGGAATTCACACCGTCACCGGACGCGCAAAATATTATCGTAAAACAGGAGAACGGTACATACGTTTGCCAGAATCTCACATTGACAGACAAGAAAGCATTTTACGCACCGACTGATTTTACCGCTTCAAAAATCAGTTACCGTTACTCTCATGACTACGACTGCACATGGGGAGCGCTTGTTGTACCATTTGCCTTGAATGCGACAATGATTAATGAGGAAGATGTGATTTTATATCAACCCGCAACTGTTGTAAATGATAATTTCGCAAAAGATGAAGCTTACCTTTCCGTGCAGCCCCTATCATCATCACTACCGGCAAACACCCCTGTCATCTTTCAAACCGGAACCCAAGGAGAAGACCTCCACATTACAGCAAACGATATAAATATCAGCGCGACTCCTCAGGAGATGAAAACAGTCATCACCCAAGACGGCTATACCTTATACGGTACATACCAACCAATCTCATCTATCAGACAAGGCGATTTTATTCTTGATGCGGACAAATTCATTGCAACCGACTCAGAAAACACCAAACTGTCTCCATTCCGCTGTTATATTACCGCACCGGCCGATGCCGAAGGTATTGTCACATTAAAGCCACATATTGGTGAGGTAACCGGAGTCAATACGGTTTCGGCAGACAACGCCAATACCGATATTCACAATATAAACGGCATGCTTATCCGTCATCATGTTTCTCCTGCAGAAATAACTGACAAGTTGCCCGACGGCATTTATATTATCAACGGAAAGAAAGTACATGTTCAATAAAGTGTGATTGACAAACACAATCCGTTATTCATAAAATTATAGCGGCAATAAAGAATTGAAATAACCTGAAAACTGAGGACCAAACTTCAAAAAGTTTGTCCTCAGTTTTTTGTTTGCTGATTTTCTCCATGACAACCTGATTTTTCATACAAATATACAACAGAGCAGAACCTATCATAGTTACTTTCGGTAACATTCGGTTGATTTCGGAGGCATACGGTCACATCTTGCAGTTTTCCGTACCGTTTTCCCTCTTCCTGGCCATACGTACTGAGTTGAATAGAAAGGAAATATCACGCACGCGCGCCCACGCGTTTTCCCTATAAAGGTATTTTTTCACTTTTTGCCCTTACTCCTTCACAATGCCATTCAAACAACAGACAGACAGCATGTTAAGTGTGAAGGGGTATCCTTCACATCTCCTTCACCGGTCCTTCACATTCACCTCCGGTTTTATAAAACGCATACGGTTACGAGTTTTTTTCTGTACGGTTACGAATTCAATCCTGCACTTTACAAATATTTTTCCGCACTGTTACGGTGATGCCCGTTACCGTACCGGAATATTTTTCTGCACGGTTACGGGGATGACTGAAAAAAACGGACGGAAAATCATGAATTTCGGGATAAAAAATCCTGATTTTCTGACTGAATTTCTACGTTATGGTCTCAAAAAAGCCGATTTACATCTCACAAGTATATCGGTGAAGGATGTGAAGGACAACCCTTCACACATATCATACAGATAACAAGCACGTTAAGGAGCGATGTGAAGGAGTGAAGGAGTTTTTCAGGAAATTATTAATTGTGGCTTATAATGACCTTTCTGAGGGTAAAATAAGATGTGACTTCCGTATGCATCAACCGCCTTACCGGGATACAAAGGATTATGAATATTCTTATTAAAACTCTACCGCTTCTTTTTCTCTTTTAATCGCATAAAAAAATATTACTCAACTGTTGAACAGTCAACAGTTGAGTAATACGCTTACAATATAATGTCATGCTTATGGTTTAAGCCATTTACAATGACATTGTCTTTTTTCGGAATCACCTACTTGCAAACAATAGCTCCGCCATTAGTTGGTATAGTCATTTTTAAACGTCCATTCTTTTTAATTGTAATTTCATCCAAAGAAGGTGTTTTACCATCTTTTCCGTCATGATAATACTTCACTTTCTGACCGGCAAACATCGGCAATTCTACTTCAATGACTTTCGTGGTTTTCTCAGCATTCAATGCAGCCACATACCAGTCGCTGCCATGACGGCGGGCTATTACCACATACTTGCCCGGGTAACCGTCAATGAAGCGTACTTCGTCCCATGTGGTAGGTACATTTTTCATGAAATCAATCTCAAATGCCGGCTGCTCTGTCAGATTATTGGGAGTAAGCGCAAAATTCTGCACGCTACTCTGGAAGACGATTGCTGTAGCCAATTCAAAAATATCTGTAGTACGACGTGTTGTTCCTCCGTCGTTATTTCTATTCAAACGCTTGTTAAGGAAGGTACCGCCAAAATCCATGCTGCCGACTGTATTTCTGATAAAAGGATGCAGACAGGCATTAAATGCCTCTTCATCACAGAAATGCTGTTGGAATACGATATTCTCACTTGCCAATACTGCCTCGCTTGCACAATAATTAGGATACATCATCTCCCAACCACGCGGCAACGTACATCCGTGGAAAATAATTTGCAGCCCATAATCATTCGCGTCACTCAATATAGCTTCATACAAACGCATGGTTTCCTGTTTGTCGCCTCCAAAGAAATCAACCTTCAAACCTTTTATGTTATGCTTCTTCAGCCATTTCATTTCTTCTTTTCTCACAATAGGATTATCCATTCTGTGTTTTACATCCTGCGGAGCATCATTCCACCCTCCGTTTGAGTTATACCACAAGAAGACATCAATACCTTTACTCTGCGCATAACTGAAAAGCTTTTCCATTCTGTCACGTCCTACCTGGGTTTCCCACAAAGCATCCATCAGGATGTACTCCCAGCCCATGTTCGCAGCCAAATCGATAAACGCAATCTGGTCGTCATAACACATGCTGGCATCCTGCCATACAATCCATGACCAACTTGCACGTCCCGGCTTATATTCAACAGAAGGCTCATAAAGCTGATCAACCACCGCAAACTGTACAGTGGTTTCAACTATCGGCTTCAAAGTCTTACCCAATGTAATCGTACGCCATGGAGTCGCGCCCGGCAATCCCATCTGCGCACCGGTACTGCCGAAGCCGTTGTTTTCTCCCGGCATAGGGAAAGCAATTGTATAAAGTCCATCTGATGTAGCATCACTCAGATGAGAAGCACAATAATCTCCCGTCACACCGGTCTCACTTACTAAGACCCAGCCATTGTCTCCTTCATGGAACAAACACGGGAAAGTATAACCTTGGCCATATTTAGATGGTGTTCCTACCGGTTCGTCTGCCTTATATTCTTCCTCGTAGCTCGGCTTGGTTCTTTTCCATCCGATTTGAGCATCCGACTGGGGACAAATAAAAGTTGTTGTTGTAACAGGGAAATCAAAACCGGTAACTTCTTTTTCAACGATCAAACAAGCGGTTTCTCCCTGTTGAGGCACCTCATATCTGAAAGCAATATTATTATCACTCACAGAAAATCTTACCGTTAAATCTTGTTTCTTTGAATTCTTTAATGAGACCGCCAAAGTATTGGCCTTATAATCTACATGACTCACCTTACTGCGTGTCAACGAAAAGCTACGTGCTGTTTCGCCTTTATCAGCCGCAGTCCAGGTCATGTTCTGACTAAAATCGCCAATATTGGTAATTATACCCAACGGAGATTTCTCCAACATAACGACCTCTTTTTTCTCTTTTTTTACGGTCTCGTAATATCCTGCCGTATAGCTTAATTTTCCGTCATTCAATTCAACCTTCAAAAAGGTCTGTCCATCGGGACTCGTCACCAGTTCTTTCTGTGCAGCCAGCTCCGACGACCATACTGACATCACGCCTACGGCCGCAGCCAACAGTCTTGCCGACCAACCGCAAAAAAACACATTCATTTTCATAAACCAATCAATTTAATATAATTCAAATAATAATATATTCTTATCGTGAAAGGAGATGCCCACAAGGAGTTTTCCGGAGACAGGACACTGCGACGTATTCAAATTACGGCTGATTACCAACAGAAAATATCATCAACTCTGTTTCTCATACTACAACAGACCAACTTCCGGTTAACAACACTTTACAAATTTATGAAATATTACCTTAACAGACAACCACGCACCATAAATTTGCTGATTTCCGTCATCATAATAATAAAGCTCATTTTGTCAGAACCAATTTTCCTTTAAAATAAATTATGTAACGCTTCTGAACGAGACTGAGCAGCCAATTACTAATAATAGAAGTTAAAAAGAAAGTTCCTGAGAAAAGAAATGCTCACTTGGTTTGTTTTTCCAAATCTTTAAATATACATTTGCCTTATGTGATTACTAATATTATAGATATATGAAAAAGCAAGGCACACTGACTAAAGCAGAAATGAAAATCATGAATATTCTTTGGAGTTTACCTTCTATGAAGGGAACTATTTCTGAAATAATTGAAGGATATGGCGATGACAAACCGGTTTATACAACTGTTGCCACATTCATGAAAATCTTGCTCAATAAAGGATATGTGGGATTTGAAAAAATAAAAGGAACAAAAGCCCAGTGTTATTACCCTCTCGTTACGAAACAGGAATATACCCGAAAAGTATTAAACGAAGTAAAAAATGATCTGTTTGGAGGCTCTTTGTCTTCTTTAGTACGTTTCTTTGTTAAAGAAGAACATATATCGGATAAGGAACTGAAAGAGATACTCGAAATGGTGGAACGACAAGACGATGAGCCCCGACAGGCAAATCTTTAGCATGCATAATATTTAATTGACGAATTGATTTGAAAACGTGAGTATGGGAATCTTTTTGATTTATCTTATTAAATCGGCTTTATGCCTTGCATTACTTTATTTTCCTTATACCATTTTATTACGTAATGAACAATGGCACCAACAGAACCGTATATTCTTGCTTGCTCTCATTATCGTTTCATTTCTTTTTCCGCTCTCACAAGAAAAATGGTTTGATGGAATGTGGGATTCACTGCATACAGCAGAAGCAAACTATGTCGGTTCGGTAACCACCCCGGAACCGTCCGAAATTCTCATGCCTGAAATCGTCATTACGAATGATACAAACACTCCTTTCTGGATTCTGGTATGCGCATGTATTTATTTCACCGGACTGACGGTGTCTGTATTTGTCCGTATCTGCCAGTTCATCCGCATGCGCCATACCATGTTACGCGGATGTCTGTGGCAAGAAAACCTTACCGACGGCATTACACTCTATTGTCATGCACGTTCCATACCACCGTGCAGCTGGATGCACAGTATAGCAATCAGTGAAGAAGACCTTAACAGCGATGGCGGAAAAGCCATTCTCATGCACGAAAAAGCTCACGTAATATATGGGCACTCTTACGATACACTGCTGATTCTGATTGCAGAAACCATATTATGGTTCAACCCTATTATCTGGATGATAGAAAAAGACTTACACTGCATTCACGAATATCAGGCTGACGGCTACGTACTCAACCATGGAATTAAAGCAAAAAACTATCAATTATATCTGATAAAAAAGGCCGTTGGCAGCCGACTGCACTCTTTTGCCAACGGTCTGAATCAAAGTACACTTAAAAAACGTATTACTATGATGTGCGACAAAAAATCAAAAAAATGGGCCGCAGTGAAGTATATGTATCTGCTACCCCTTGGAGCATTTGCGGCTGTGGCATTTGCCCGTCCGGAATCTGCAAACGGAGCCGACTGCCGGTTGGAACAACTATCTGCGGTCAAAGTTACAAATTTATCCGCAGCTTCTAAAGTTGCGATAACAGAAAAAGTGAACACGGAACATTTAAAAATTGAAAAACAGAATCTAACCGAGGAGCATTCGGCAGAGCAAAACAATTTGGCTTCAAAAACCCCATCTGCCCTCAGGACGGAATCCCGCCAGCCGGAACAAGACCTGACGAAAGAGAATACTGAACCCAAGGAACAAGAATATACGGCGCATTTCTTTTGGAGATGGAAGAAGGAATATCCCAATAAGGATCAAATATACACCGTAACAGATGTCAAGCCTTCGTTTCCGGGCGGCGATGCCGCCCTGGCAGCCTATGTGGCGCAAAAAATGCAATATCCCGCCAAGTGTCTGGAAAACGGCGTAACCGGACGCATGCTTTGCCATGTAGTAATAGATGCAGAAGGAAACGTATGCAGCGTTGAGATTTTCTCAGAATCAAGCGAGGCTAAAACAACAAACGGTACCGCTCCTGTAGAAATGTTTCAACAGCTGGCCGGAGAATCCGAACGGATAATATCCGGAATGCCACAATGGCAACCGGCAATGAAGGATGGAAAAGCGGTTGCCACCAGCATCACTCTGCCGATAACATTCATGTTACAATAGACCGTTCGGTCTGCCTGTATGTAAACAGACGTTTGTACTGATAAAACAATCAGTCCTGTCTGAGTTAATTCTTAACCGCCCCGTTTCGTCGGATATAAGACACAATGCCTCCGCGAAACAGGGCGGTATTGTTATGTATGTTCTGAATTTATAATCCGCACAGCTGCAATACAAGCGTATGCCATACATTCATCAAATCATATTTTTCCCCATCCCACCATTAAATATACAATACACTTCAGCAAGCTGTAAATATGTCTTTATAAATAAAAAGCTATGGGTTATCTGTATTAACAAAGCATAAATAACCCTTTTTATAAGAAAAAATCCATTATATTTGCATGGAATAAGAAACTTATGAAAAGAAATATCATCATTGCTACGGCGTTCACACTACTTTTTCTGTTTTCCGGCCAGAGAACAGAAGTTTTAGCCTTGACCGCCTCTGTAAACAATAATAAATTTGTTTTAGTCATTGACGCAGGCCATGGCGGAAAAGACCCCGGAGCCATAGGACGTTTTTCCAGAGAAAAAAACATCAATTTATCTGTCGCCAAGAAATTCGGCCAGCTGGTTGAACAAAATTGTCCGGATGTAAAAGTCATATATACACGTAAATCCGACATATTTGTTCCATTGGATAAACGGGCAGACATTGCCAACAAAGCAAATGCCGATCTTTTTATTTCCATTCATACCAATGCCATGCCTGGACGGAAAATCGCCCGTGGCGCGGAAACCTATACCTTAGGTATGGCAAGAGCCGACGCCAATCTTGAAGTAGCCAAGCGAGAGAACTCCGTTATCCTCATTGAAAATGACTACAAACAACGATACGAAGGCTTTGATCCGAATTCAGCTGAAAGCTATATTATTTTTGAGTTCATGCAAGATAAATACATGGCTCAAAGTGTTGATCTGGCCAAAGAGATACAGAAAGAATTCCGAACAACAGCAGGACGTCAGGACAAAGGCGTACATCAAGCAGGTTTCCTTGTATTGAGACAAACCAGCATGCCAAGTGTATTAGTTGAGCTTGGTTATATATCTACTCATGATGAAGAAGCGTTCCTTAATTCACAGAATGGAATCTCCAAACTCAGTCAAAGCATATTCAACGCTTTCGTTTCTTATTATAAGGCACAGGACGGCAAGACAAAATCCGCACACGAGAATGAGAGTTCGAAACGCCCCCCAAAAGCCACAGTAGTACCTGAAGCACAAGCTATTACTACTGATACATCAACGGTTAAAAAATCAGACTCAAATAATATATCTGATATAGCGACCTTGGTTCGGGAAGAGAAAACTACCACCCCTGTAATTCAATCATCTGAATCAGCAACGAAGACCAATACATCCCAACCTGTATTTAAGATACAATTGCTCACAAGCAGCAGACAGCTACATAGTGGAAGTTCACAGTTAAAAGGCCTCTCTCCGGTAGATTATTATAAAGAAGACAACATTTATAAATATACCTACGGAGAAACAACAGACTATCAGGAAGCAAAAAAAATAAAAAACAAAATCAAAGATAAATTCGGCGATGCTTTCATCGTCGCATTCTTGGGTGGAATCAAGATAGAATTAAAAGAAGCCATTAATATAGCAAACAAAAACAAATAACTATACTACCTATGAAATATTTTACAAAAGAAGTCAAAATAGGACTGACCGGAATCATTGCTATTGCAGTACTGTTTTTGGGACTTAATTTCCTTAAAGGAATCAATCTTTTTAAATCAACCAATTCTTACTATATCTCATTCTCTGACGCAAAAGGATTGACCCAATCCAGTCCGGTATATGCCAATGGTTATAACATCGGTATTGTAAGAGAGATTATATACGATTACACAAACCCCGGTAATGTGCTTGTAGTCATTGACGCTGACGAACAGCTCCGTATCGGAAAAGGAACTTCAGCCAATCTGGTGACGGAAATGCTTGGCGGATGCACACTACACCTGAATCTGGCAGCCAATACAACTGAATACTACCAACCCGGTGACACCATTAAAGGAAATGACAGCAACGGTTTGATGGAAAAAGCAGAGACACTGGTTCCCAAAATAGAGGGCATCATGGGAAAAGTAGATACTTTACTTAATAACCTGAATACATTGACATCGGACCCCAATATTCCAGGAATACTTGAAGACACAAAAAACATTACAGCAAACTTGAACACGAGCAGTGCTGAGTTAAAAAGACTTCTTCAAAAGGATGTTCCTGTGATGACCGGTAAGATCAACAGAATCGGAGACAATGTCATTACGTTGACTGATAATTTAAATACACTGGATTTAAAGAGCCCTATTGCTAAAGCAGACTCTACACTGAATTATCTTCAACTCATGACCGCAAAATTAAACCGTAAAGATAACAGCCTTGGATTACTTCTGAATGATACGACAATGTATTATTCCATTAATCAGACGATTGGCAGCGCCAACAATCTGCTTATCGATTTGAAAGAAAATCCAAAACGCTATGTTCATTTTTCTGTCTTCGGACGAAAATAGAAATAACTTATTCAGACTCATTCTAAATACCGGAAATCTTTTCCTTCTTTATAAACAGGTTTCGCCAAAGGCTTGTTTATAGGAGATTAACAAAAGGATTTCCGGTATTTCAAAAATAAGACAACACCTATTGAAGCATCAAGTAAACACCTCTAAAACAAGCACATGCACAAATGCAACAGCGTAATTAATGTTTCAAATACACAAACACCATATTTTGCTGATGGAAAGCAAATTAAGTCTTAAATCCATAATATAAGGAGAATCCGGAGTTTGGTTTTATCAGCGAATATTACGAACTTTGCACATGTAGAAGTAGAGAACAGTTTTTAATCACAAAGGAAACTTACCAATGAAAGGTTCATCAAGACTGCAATGGGAACAATGTTTATCTATCATACGAAACAACGTTACAGAGCAGCTATTTAAGACTTGGTTCGAGCCTATACGATGTCTGTCATTCCAGGATCATACACTGACAATTCAAGTTCCAAGTCAGTACTTTTATGAATTTCTGGAAGAACATTATGTAGGTTTACTGCGCATGGTACTCAACAGAGTATACGGCGCAGGCACTAGGCTTATGTATCGTATTGAAGCCGACAAGACCAACAACCTGACAGTCGATGTGGAAGGAACAACCAGACCGACATCAGTCAATATTCCAAAGGATTCAGGACGGGAACTTAACAAATCGCCTCAACCCTTGCAGGCTACCATGCCTCAAGATTTGGATTCACAGTTAAACCCGAACTATAACTTTGAGAACTTTATTGAAGGCTTAAGCAATAAATTACCACGCTCTGTGGGTCAGGCTATTGCAGAACATCCAAAACAAACTACCTTCAACCCACTGTTCATCTACGGTGCTTCCGGTGTTGGCAAGACTCATCTTGTTAACGCCATAGGTACGCGTATAAAAGAATTGTACCCTCAAAAACGTGTTCTCTACGTTTCAGCACACTTATTTCAGGTTCAATATACAGACTCTGTACGCCACAATACTGTAAATGATTTTATTACGTGGTATCAAAGTATTGATGTGCTGATCATTGATGATATTCAGGAATTTGCGAGTCTAACAAAGACGCAAAACACATTCTTCCATATCTTCAATCATCTTCACCAGAGTGGCAAACAACTCATTCTGACATCAGACCGTCCGCCCACAGCACTGCAAGGAATGGAAGATCGTCTGCTTACACGTTTCAAATGGGGACTGTTAGCTGAATTGGAAAAGCCAAACGAACAATTACGAAGAGACATTCTGAAAAACAAAATCAGGCATGACGGATTGAAAATCCCTGATGAAGTGATTAACTTTGTATCAAAGAATGTTGATAACAGTGTACGTGAACTGGAAGGTATTGTCAATTCATTAATGGCTTATTCCGTAGTCTACAACCGTGATGTGGATATGCCTTTAGCTGAACAAATCGTAAGAAGAGCCGTAAAAGTCGAAAATAAGCCTATCACTGTTGATTTGATTTTAGAGAATGTATGTTCTTATTTCAAGGTTAAACAAGAAGACATATTTACTAAAAGTAGAAAACAAGCCATTGTGCAAGTTCGTCAAATAGCAATGTTTCTGGCACAGAAATACACAGAACTATCTTCTGCCCGTATTGGCGCGCTTATTGGCAAACGTAATCATGCCACAGTCCTTCATTCTTGCAATCTGGTTGAAGGAAGAATTAAAGTGGACAAAGCGTTCAAAAGTAAAGTTGATGAAATTGAAACTTTAATCAGAAATGCAAAAAGATAAATAGTATTATAAAATCATACTCAAATAAGAATGGCGTTTTGGGATTCCAAAACGCCATTCTTATATATCTCTATTTATATTGTGTAACTCATCACTCACTATCTTTAATGTCTACCATAAGAACAGCTTGTATACGATAACTGGAAATAAAAACAGCAGGCACTTATTATAAGTATCACACCTAGCGGTAATAAAAATATACATTCATATTCTTTTACCTCACTGCCTCTTACTAATTATCCGCTTGTTTTAAAAAGCCCTGACGCTTCAAAGCGAGCAAAAAGCCCTCACTCATCGCTTCATTATCCTTTTTGGTATAACGGATATCTGTAAATATTTGAGCCAAAGTTTCTTTTTTATTCAGCTCTACAAAATGTTTATTCTCCGGAAGCTGTTCCTTCGTTCCATAATACTGATCAATATCCGCAGATGTATAATTTTGATAAGTTTCTTGGTGAATCAAAGACTGTAACGGCAAACGGTCTGTCTGCTTCGGATCTTCATCCGGATAGCCAACTGTAAGGGTTGCTATAGGCATAACCAACTGAGGAAGTTGGAGGACTTCTATAATTGTTTGTGGCATATATACAGTCGTACCAAGATAGCACACTCCAAGTCCGGCCTCTTCTGCCAGATTACAAAATGTCTGCGTATATAACAACGCGTCAGACGCTGCATTGATGAATGAAAGAAAATTATCATAACCGGGAACAGCATTACGTGCTTCGCACCATTTTACGGTACGATTAAAATCTGCACATACGGTTAATACAACCGGAGCATTTGTCACCATGGGTTGATTAAAATGTGCCGGAGCCAACTTCTGTTTCATTTCCTGGCTACGTGTCACCACAACACTATACAGTTGCAAATTACCCATTGTCTGAGTACGCTCAGCTTCCTCCAGCAACATATTCAACAAAACATCGTCAACCGGACGATCGGCATATTTTCTAATTGTTTTTCTATTCTTAATTGAATCCATCTGCTTTATATTTTTTATATACAGCAAAGATAACAAAAATCAGAAGGAGCAACAAGAATCCTTTCATTTTTATCTCAAACATTCTATTTTAAAAACAAATTAAATTATTTCCGGTTGACAAAAAGACAAAATCAAGAAAGAAACAATTTTAATACACATTTTCTTTTTGGAAAACTTCACCCGACAAACAAAACATATAATAAATTAATTATCAAGGCATTAAATATTAAAAATGGAAAACTTATTATTTAGACAAAGTTTTATGGATTTATATTTGGTTTTTAGGAAAAACATGACTAGCTTTGCAAAACCTTTGTGACAACAACTTCTCTTTTCTACATTCTACTAAGAAAACAGAGTAATAAATTTTTAAAAATATCAACAAAGTGGAACGGAAAGTCTACAGCTACGATGAAGCTTTTGAGCAAACGCTTAAATACTTCAATGGTGACGAATTGGCCGCCAGAGTCTGGGTCAACAAGTATGCAATGAAAGATTCGTATGGTAACATCTACGAACAGACCCCGACAGATATGCATTGGCGCATTGCAAATGAAATTGCGCGCATAGAAAACAAATACGAAAATCCTCTTACAGCTCAGGAAATTTTTGACTTGCTGGATCATTTCCGTTATATTATCCCTGCCGGAAGTCCAATGACAGGAATTGGCAATACCAATCAGATAGCTTCACTATCCAATTGCTTTGTTATTGGCTTAGACGGCAACGCAGATTCTTATGGAGGTATTATCCGTATTGACGAGGAACAGGTTCAATTGATGAAACGTCGCGGTGGCGTAGGACACGACCTTTCACATATCCGCCCCAAAGGTTCACCCGTCAAGAACTCAGCACTGACATCAACCGGTCTTGTTCCGTTCATGGAGCGTTACAGTAACTCTACACGTGAAGTTGCACAAGATGGCCGACGCGGTGCACTCATGCTTTCTGTAAGCATTAAGCATCCTGACGCTGAATCATTCATTGATGCCAAAATGACTGAAGGCAAAGTAACCGGTGCGAATGTTTCTGTAAAGATTGACGATGCTTTTATGGAAGCAGCCATTGAAGACAAGCCTTACAGACAACAATATCCAATTGACAGTAATAATCCCATCGTATCTAAAAATATAAACGCACAAGATCTTTGGAAAAAAATCGTACACAATGCATGGAAAAGCGCAGAACCAGGAGTCTTATTTTGGGACACTATTATTCGTGAATCTGTACCAGACTGCTACGCAGATCTTGGTTTTCGCACTGTAAGTACAAATCCGTGTGGCGAAATTCCACTTTGTCCTTATGACAGTTGTCGTTTGTTAGCAATCAATCTATATTCATATGTAGTCAATCCTTTTACACCTGAAGCCTATTTTGATTTCGATTTGTTCAGAAAGCATGTGAGAATAGCCATGCGCATGATGGATGACATCATTGATCTTGAATTGGAAAAGATAGAGCAAATCATAGAAAAAATAGATTCCGATCCAGAATCAGAAGAAGTCAAAGGAGCAGAACGCCACTTATGGGAAAAAATTTATAAGAAGAGTGGTATGGGACGTCGTACGGGTGTCGGTATCACAGCAGAAGGTGACATGTTGGCTGCAATGGGACTACGCTATGGCACTCAAGAAGCTACAGACTTTGCTGTAGAAGTACAAAAAACTGTGGCTCTGCAAGCTTACGGTTCTTCTGTTCAAATGGCTAAGGAACGTGGTGCTTTTGAAATCTTTGATGCAGAACGCGAGAAAAACAATCCGTTTATTCTTCGTATCAAAGAAGCAGATCCCCAACTATATGAGGACATGAAAACTTTTGGACGACGCAATATTGCCTGTCTGACTATCGCTCCTACAGGAACAACAAGTTTAATGACACAAACAACTTCAGGTATCGAACCAGTATTCCTACCAGTATATAAACGCCGCAGAAAAGTTAATCCTAACGACCCTGAAGTCCGCATCGATTTTATCGACGAAACAGGAGACGCTTTTGAAGAGTATATCGTTTACCATCACAAATTTTTAACATGGATGAAAATTAACGGTTACGATACTCAAAAGAATTATACACAAGAAGAAATTAACGAACTTGTAGCCAAATCACCTTATTATAAGGCTACAGCAAACGATGTTGACTGGCTAATGAAGGTCAGAATGCAAGGTGCAATCCAGAAATGGGTTGATCATTCTATCAGCGTAACTGTCAACTTACCGAATAATGTAGATGAGGAGTTAGTAAACAAGCTCTATGTAGAAGCATGGCGTTCCGGCTGCAAAGGATGCACAATCTATCGTGACGGTTCACGTTCCGGCGTAATGGTATCTGTAAAAGAGAACAAAAAAGAAGAAATGCCTTGCAAACGTCCGGAAGTCACAGAAACACGTCCTCAGGTATTAGATTGCGACGTTGTTCGTTTCCAAAACAACAAAGAAAAATGGGTTGCTTTTGTAGGTCTTCTGGATGGACATCCTTATGAAATCTTCACGGGTCTTCAAGACGATGACGAGGGCATCGTATTACCCAAAAGCGTTATAAAAGGACGTATCATCAAAAATGTAAATGAAGACGGCACAAAGCGCTACGATTTTCAATTTGAAAACAAGAAGGGATATAAAACAACCGTTGAAGGTCTATCGGAAAAGTTCAACAAAGAATATTGGAACTATGCCAAACTGATTTCCGGTGTGCTCCGTTATCGTATGCCGCTTGATCATGTTATCAAACTTGTCAGCTCATTACAACTCGAAAGCGAAAGCATCAATACATGGAAGAATGGTGTTGAACGTGCTCTTAAAAAATATATCACAGACGGCACAGAGGCCAAGGGACAGAAATGTCCGAATTGCGGTCACGAAACATTGGTTTACCAGGAGGGCTGCCTAATATGCAAACACTGTGGCGCTTCAAGATGCGGATAGTCTATGCAAATCGTAAACAGTATTGTTAAGCTTGATCGTGCTAAATTTTACGCACGACATGGTGTTTTGCCGCAAGAACAAGATGTTGGTGCTTACTTTTTTGTCACGCTTGAAGTTACAACGGACATTTCAGCTGCAATATATACTGACGATTTATCCGGAACCGTAAGTTATGCAGACTTATATGACTGTGTAAAAAAAGAAATGGCTATTCCGTCAAAACTGATTGAACATGTAGCCGGACGGATACTCAACCGTCTATACAGCCAATTTCCAAGTATCAGTCATATCAAACTGATTCTAACCAAAGAAAATCCTCCGATGGGAGCTGATTGCAAAGGAGCAGGCATAATAATAGAAAGCGTACGATAAGCTGATAAATGCAGTAGATACTGTTATCAAAAATAATACCTTAAGAACGGATGGAATTCTTTTTAAAAATAAAGTTTTCCATCCGTTTTTTATTTTTTTGTTACAAAACACACCTTTTTTGTTCTCAAACGAAAATCTTTAAGATAAGAAAAGCTAAAATACTTTATTCCGACTTTTCTGTTTATAAAAAAAAGCGTAATTTAGCCATGAAAAACCGACAAAATATAACTACAAACAATATATAACTAACATTTTATCTATTTATATATGGAAAATATAGGATTAGCGTTACAACTGATGGTTGTAGGAATGGCAACTGTGTTTATCATTCTGCTGATTGTTATTCAATTGGGCAAATGGTTGATTGCTTTAGTGAATAAGTTCGCACCGGCAGAATCTCCTGCTACACATCAAGTCACCAAACAACCGCAACAATCAGACATTGACTCACAGACTATAGCAATCATCCGCTCTGCAGTAGACCAAATCACTTCTGGAAAAGGACAAGTAAAACATATTGAACGTCTATAGTATAGACCATCAACCAAAATCTTGAAAACATTAAAATCAATATAAGAATGAAACAAAAAGAAGTAAAATTCAGTTTGGTATTTCGCGATATGTGGCAAAGCGCCGGAAAATATGTGCCACGTGTAGACCAACTGGTAAAAATAGCTCCGGCCATAATAAAAATGGGATGTTTCGACCGTGTAGAAACCAACGGTGGCGGTTTTGAACAAGTCAATCTCCTTTTTGGTGAAAATCCCAACAAAGCAGTCCGATTATGGACCAAACCATTCCATGAAGCAGGCATTCAAACCCACATGCTGGACCGGGCTCTTAACGGTCTTCGGATGAGTCCTGTACCCGCAGACGTACGCCGTCTCTTCTATAAAGTCAAAAAGGCTCAAGGTACAGATATCACCCGGACATTCTGTGGCCTTAATGACATCCGCAATATTGCCCCCAGCATCAAATACGCAAAAGAAGCCGGCATGATTTCACAATGCAGCCTTTGCATCACACACTCTCCTATTCATACAGTTGAATATTATGTCAACATGGCCAAACAACTCATTGATTTAGAATGCGATGAAATCTGTCTGAAAGACATGGCCGGAATAGGACGCCCTGAAACCCTGGGTAAGATTTGCGCAGGAATAAAAGCTTATAAAAAAGATATTATCGTACAATATCATTCTCACTCCGGCCCCGGATTTAACATGGCGTCAATTCTGGAAGTATGCAAAAACGGTTGCGACTATGTAGATACGGCAGTAGCACCATTAGCATGGGGTACCGGTCACGCTGATATTTTAGCTGTTCAGGCCATGCTGAAAGATGCCGGATTTAAAGTAAAAGAGGTTAATATGGCCGCTTATATGGAAGTTCGCTCACAGATTCAGGCTATGATGGATGATTTTCTTGGCTACTATTGCAATCCGCTTAACCGCATTAATAATTCATTACTTATTGCGCCGGGACTACCGGGAGGCATGATGGGGTCTTTAATGGCTGATCTTGAAACAAACCTTGACTCACTCAACAAATGGAAAGTAAAACATGGCGAACCGGAACTGACACAAGACGAATTACTCATTAAACTGTTTGATGAGGTAGCCTATATCTGGCCTAAAGTAGGTTACCCCTGCCTTGTTACCCCATTCAGCCAATATGTCAAGAATCTGGCACTTATGAATGTTATCCAAATGGAAAAAGGCAAAGAGCGTTGGAGTATGATAGCAGATGACATTTGGGACATGATTTTAGGTAAAGCAGGACGTTTGCCGGGAGAAGTAGCTCCAGAACTGAAGAAGATGGCTGCCGAACAAGGACGGGAATTTACGGATACAGACCCACAAGCAAATTATCCGGACGAACTGGATAAATATCGTAAAATGATGGCCGAAAAAGGATGGGAAACCGGAGAAGATGACGAGGAACTATTCGAATATGCCATGCATCCGTCCCAATATGAAGCTTACAAAAACGGTCAGGCTAAAGCAAACTTTGAAGCTGACCTCGCCAATAAAAAAGCTGCAATACAGAACAAAACCTCCGATCATCCGGAAGCACCTTCTACAATTACAGTTACTCTTAACGGCCAACGTTACAAAGTTGATATTGCCTATGGTGAGCCTACAATGCAAACAAACGCAACAACTCCACAAGCAACAAGCACTGAGGGTGAAGGCGAAGATATCACAGCACCACTTGAAGGTAAATTCTATCGTGTAAAAAACGCACAGGAAACACCTAAAAATGTAGGAGACAAAGTCAAGGCTGGCGATATACTCGGATATATCGAAGCAATGAAAACCTACAATGCCATCCGGGCCGAATTTGACGGAACCATAACAGCCATTATTGTTAACTCCGGTGATAATGTTGAAGAAGACGATGTAATCATGAAAATAGCCAAATAGCCATGAATGAAATAATGAATATTTTGGAAAAGCTATATGAAATGACAGCCTTCAGCAACATTATAGAGGAACCACAATTTCTCATTATGTATGCCTTGGCTTTCGTATTGCTTTATTTAGGTATCGTAAAACATTACGAACCACTTTTGTTGGTACCCATCGCATTCGGTGTATTACTCGCCAACTTTCCCGGTGGTGAAATGGGAGTCATTCAAGCCGACTCAGACGGTTTTGTAACTTGTGCAGACGGAACGCGTAAAATCATCTGGGAAATGCCCCTTCATGATATCGCGCATGAATTCGGATTAATGAACTTCCTTTATTACATGCTCATTAAGACAGGATTTCTTCCACCTGTCATCTTTATGGGTGTCGGTGCATTAACTGATTTCGGCCCAATGCTTCGCAATCTACGATTATCAATATTCGGCGCAGCAGCCCAATTCGGTATATTCGCAGTATTGCTTGTTGCCATACTGATGGGATTTACTCCACGTGAGGCAGCCTCACTAGGTATCATTGGTGGCGCAGACGGCCCGACCGCCATTTTCACCACCATCAAACTGGCACCACATTTACTTGGCCCGATTGCAATCGCAGCCTATTCTTATATGGCACTTGTTCCTGTCATCATACCTCTTGTTGTAAAACTCACCTGTACAAAGAAAGAGCTCATGATTAACATGAAGGAACAGGAAAAGAAATATCCTTCCAGTACAGAAATCAAGAATCTAAAAGTACTTAAAATTATTTTCCCTATTGCCGTTACTACAATCGTAGCATTATTCGTTCCTACGGCAGTTCCGCTGATTGGAATGCTAATGTTCGGTAACCTGCTTAAAGAAATAGGTGCTGATACCTCACGCCTTCTTGACGCAGCCTCAAATTCCATTATGAATGCTGCCACCATATTTTTAGGCTTATGTGTTGGCGGAACAATGACATCAGAAGCATTCTTGAACATGCAAACCATCGGCATTGTAATAGGCGGCTTTCTGGCATTCGCATTATCCATAGCATCAGGAATTATCATGGTTAAAATCTTCAATCTATTCAGCAAGAAGAAGATTAATCCACTTATTGGCGCAACCGGATTAAGTGCAGTTCCTATGGCCAGCCGTGTATGCAATGAAATAGCGACAAAATACGACGTGAAAAACCACGTATTGAACTATTGCATGGCATCTAACATTTCCGGCGTTATCGGTTCTGCTGTAGCGGCCGGTGTGCTAATCTCTTTCTTAGGATAGTTCGTTATCTATGTCTCAAAAAACGGATGTATCACATAACTGTGACACATCCGTTTTTATCTTTCTGTCTGCTCACTTACCTCTAATATATTCAAAAGTTCCACACAACATATAAAAGTACTGCCGGCTAGCTTCTATCAAAAGAAAGCACTACCGGCAGTACAACTATTATTTACTTCAATTTAAAATCCAACTCCATTACCAACCTTCAAAACCACCAGGAGAAAACATATCATCGTCTGACACTCCGACATCAGATGACACAAAACTATCCTCTCCAGACACAGCCATAATCTGTTCGGTCTGAACAACATTTATTACTTGAATCTCCGGTTTGATATATCTTTTCATTCTCATCTTTGTTCTTAATTACTATAATCACTTTATTTTACCAACACCTTCTTACCGTTTACGATATAGACTCCGGCCGGAACACTGATGTGTGTCGTACCTGCTTTCACATTATAAACACTAACACGTCCGTCTACTGACACCACATTTACAATCTGAGAATGGTCAGAAGTCACCATCAACGTGCTATTTCCACCTCGAACAATCACACCATCTGTAGCGGCACCCACTTCAGAAACATCTGTCGTCTCATTACCGATAACCTCACCAAAGAGAGAGAAAGCAGCAAAGTTTGCAGAAGCATCGTTCACCGGATTGAAATAAGCTTCGAACTGACGCAAAGCAACATGATTCTCATCCTCTACAGTCTCACTATTCCAACGATAGAAAGAATTACCGGTACGGTTCATGATAAAATAGGTATCGGCACTCATATCTTTATAATAAGGATAAGGGGTCATCTCCACATGAATTTTTCCATCATTATAAACAGGAGTTTCAAAGCTATCTTCACCAATCAGTTTTTCGCCATTGACCAAAGTGGGTCCGACAAAAGTGAGAGGCTGTCCCACAAGATTATAAGTACCCTCATCCGGAACCGAGATGATATAACTCTTTCCGGCCTTGATCATGTCAACATTTGAAGTGAAGGTCAGGCTTTCCACCCCATCCACCATCTCGCGCAACCAGAAATCACCGGTCTTGTTCGGAGTTGACCAGTTGAGCGGCTTGCCATTAGCTTTTTCCACACGATAGACATCGAACGGTAAAGAAAGTGTCTCCCAACCGATACCCTTCTCCCCATTGTCATTCTTGATGACCCGGTTAAAGGTACGTGTATAAGTCGTCTTAATATTCTCAAAAGTCATATTCTCAAGGTTCTTTACCGTAATGCCATGCTGCAAGTTGAGCACACCACCGGCAGATGAATAAGCGCGCGGGCCGCATTCTCCATCATGAGAATCGTTGGCCAAGGTCAGTGTACCGTCACCTTTTATAGACACGGTATGGCTGTTGTCTATCAGGAAGGTCTCAAACTTACTATAATATAATCCGGCCATTTCATTATCGCCTTTCAGCACCACGTCAAAATCAACAAGTCCGGTCTGTATGGAACCGATACGAGCATTGTCAAGTGTAATCACCGCTTTGGCTTTCACTAAATTTGTCGCAAAACCGCTGCGCAAGCCAAAATAGAATTCATCAAGATTTAATATACCACCTTTACTGTCCTTCCATCCGTTGATAAGAGTCACCTCCATACCATCGTATATGTAAGGATAGAAATAATTTTGCCCCTTATTACTTCTTTCCTCTACAGCCTCTGTCACATCCAGATAGACATCCATCTTGACCGTAACGGCAGTTACGCCGGCCGTCTTAAGTTCAGACAACTTATCCTTCAGATTGAAAGAATAATCGGCTGTTGAGCTTGGATTATAGACATAATCCGTTTTGTCTTCGCCATTCCGAGTGTAAGAAACAGCGGCACGAAGTTTCCACATGGTATAGGATACCGGAGTTGATATTGAAGGTTTCACAGTAAAGTCTCCCCCATTCCAGGTCTGGGTTCCGGGCTGTTTTCCGTCAGACTTGAATGAAACGTAATTGGTACGCATCAACTGCAACTGAATCTGTCCTGCAACGGCAGTCTCGTCCATCTCCACGCATTCTCCTTGCGAACTTCCCTCATGCCAACGGTTATACCATTCATTTGTACTATAGTACGTGCCGGGCAATTTATTTTTGTTTGCTTCTCCTACAAACAGGTCCTTCGCACCTTTTACCACATGTAAAGTAGAATAACTACTTATATTCTTAAATACACACCAACTTATATAATAAGGTACAGGATTATATATATATACATCTTTTAAATTACGACATCCGAAAAAAGCATTATAATTAATCTGCTTCACATTCTTGGGCAATTTAATCTCCTCTAGTTTTGAACAGTACATGAAAGCATTGCTTCCTATCATGACACAATTTTCCGGTAAAATAACTTTCTTCAATGCAAGTGCATAACCATCCTTGTTATAAACTTCCTTATAAAAAGCGGCTTCAGGTATGGTATTGGCAGGATGAACACCTACAGGCATAATGTCCGCACCACTCAAATCCAGTTCCTCCAACATTGGCATATTATCACGAATATAATAAATGTCTTCCGCATTGATACATCCCGTAATTTTCATATTACCAACCAAACACGGATTTACGCTATTAGTTGCAAACCAGGTGCTGAGGTTGCCAGCCGTTGCCAGATCCACGTCTTTAGATATCAAATTGCTTGTAAGAACAAACTGTCCGTCAATTGTCATATCCTTTGTGGGAGTGATATAAAACGCACCATCAAAGTTAGAGAAGTTCTGACTCGCAAAATAATCCTTCATCAGATATTTGTTCTCCGCTGTAAGTATTACTGTACCTTCGCCACCAGCTGTAGTAGCTCTTTGGGCAAAAAACAGAAATGGCTGTCCATAAGGTACTTCAATGGTACCGTTTATTTCCGGAAAACTCATGCCGCTGCTCGCAATTTTACGATATTTGAAAATCAAACCTCCATTAGTATTTGTAAAGGTTAGTTTCACTGTATTATTATTCACCGCCGGCACGGCACCGATTACATCTGAACTTTCACCGGCCAAAGTTTCAATCAATTTCAACTGATAACTTCCATCCACTTTATCAGCCGTTGCTAATCGCAACACATAATCCTGTAAATTCTTTCCTGCATCCTCAGCTGTTCCGAACACCACATTGCTAAATGTCAAAGACGCAAGAATCTGTCGGTATGTAAAACCACTTCCGCTCACATAACGTTTGGCAATGCTTGCTGTATTGCTGGGCGTCGTCACCACAGCCTTACCACCTTCCGTGCGCACAAGTACCGGAAATACATAGCCTACGAATTCTTTCCCATCCTCATCCCAATTCTGTAATGATGAGACAGACACATCAAATGGTGTGTTCACAGAAATGGAATTTACAGACATAGAAAGTCCACGTGAACCTTCATAAGACATAATTTTCAATGAAGAGGTTCCTGCCTCTGCTTCTTCCGGGGTGCGGATTCCTGTTATCATCTCAGGCGTATCACTATAAGTTTTACCATTAATTGTTACGCTAAATATATCTGAGACCCATTTACTATTCTCGTCCGAAGATATACCGGTACCTTGTCCGGCATTAATATGGAAGTCATACCCGTTGGGAGATGCAACGTTCATACGAATACCGTCAATCACAAAAGCATGACGTTCAGTAACCTCTTGAATGTCTTTAACACCTTCCTTATTTACCGTAGATGCAGGCACCGTACCGGCACTGTATATTACCGGCATACCATTATTTATATCTCTGACAATCAAAGCAACCCAATCATTGTCACCCAGTCCTGATTGCGCTTTCAAGCGATATTTAAGCGTTGTAACATCATAACCAAACTTTTTAACCAACTGCAAAGCAACTTCTGACAATGCTGCAGAACTTTCGATTTCGCCAAATTGCGTGTTAATGCTCTTTGCAGCATCATACATCAGTTGTGCCAAACCGTTATTTTCTGTCACTGTCCCATAATTGTAATTTTTTGGAGCCTTGTGATAATCCATCATTATCGTCATGGCCGTTGCCATACACCCCATAGGATAATCCTTTTGCTCAACTTTTTGCAAAACGTCATTGTATTCTCCTTTCTGTTGAATATTTGTATTCGTGCTGAACAACAATTCCTGCTGAGCCGATACATTCCACACAAAAGACAAAACAACTGCAAGCGAAGTTAAAAATCTTTTCATCTACCTAAAAATTAAACATTAAACAATCTTTTTCTAAACCTTTAATCAAAAAAACATGGCTACTCAGCCAAATTTTGCGGTGCGAAGATATAAACAAATATTTTAAATTACACGCCATTTGTATTTTGTTAACTCGTTTGATTATGTTTTAACAAAAATAGCAGAATTCTTATGTATTTCTTGGTTTGTTTACTAAAAAAATCATAAATATATCTTTCTATAATTATAACAGAAAGATGTACCTATACTATATTTCAATATGAATAGACATAATATTTAGGAATCTAACAAAATTAAAATTCTTCTATAGCATATATTTTACATTCTTCTAGAAACATCACGCTTACGATGTGATCCCAACAACATGTCTACATAAAATAATATAAGAATAAATTTGCAGATTGATTTTTTTATATTACCTTTGCACTCGAAAATAAAAACAATGCGGAAATAGCTCAGTTGATAGAGCACTAGCCTTCCAAGCTGGGGGTCGCGGGTTTGAGCCCCGTTTTCCGCTCTTAATTTTGCTGTTATAGCTCAGCGGTAGAGCACTTCCTTGGTAAGGAAGAGGTCCCGAGTTCAAGTCTCGGTAACAGCTCAGGAAGTGATATTGATTATTCATTAATAATATAAAAAGTAAACACTATGGCAAAAGAGAAGTTCGAGCGTACCAAACCGCATGTGAACATTGGTACCATCGGTCACGTAGACCACGGTAAGACTACTTTGACTGCTGCTATCACTACAGTATTGGCAAAGAAAGGTTTGTCTGAAGTTAAGTCTTTCGATCAGATTGATAATGCTCCTGAAGAAAAAGAGCGTGGTATTACTATCAATACTTCACACGTTGAGTATGAAACAGCTAACCGTCACTACG